>NZ_NPMN01000022.1 GCF_002266425.1 Tissierella sp. P1 | reverse complement strand
AAATAGTTTCTTGCATTTAAGTATTGCTTCTTCTAATTTTTTGTCGTAATTATTTTCTCCATAAACTCTGCTAGGTATCAGTCCGCTAATAATCACTATAGCTGTTAATAAAACAATTGATACTTTCTTCACAATTGCACCCCCTAATTTATATGTTTTACCGCAGTTACTTTATTCTTCTGTATATAAAATTCATCTGAAAGACCATTAACAATGACCAATCCTCTACCACAGCATTTTAAATCACTAGGGTCATAGGATTTTAAATCATAATCTATGCCTCTTCCCTCATCTTCCACTTGAATTATTATCTTATTTTTATCTACTTCTAATGATAGTTTGACACATTTTGTAGTAACACAATCATTTCCATGTAGAACGCCATTAATAACCAATTCATTGAGTATTAGCCTTATGTCAAACATTATATCACTATTTTCTATTATATGATTAAGTTTCTTTAAAATATCATCCACAAAGTTTTTTATCATATCTAAGTCAGAGCATACTGTTCCGCTATACTTAAAATCCACTGTCATCACTTCCATCTAATTATATTATTATGTTCTTTTAATATATTTCTATTTTACCCATATTTTTGTCAGTCTAACCTATTTGTGTAGTTGCTTAAAATAATTATTTTCTTACATAAGTTTTTAAGTTTATTATTATCTTTTCTGGGTATCATCTATATGATTACACAATAGAAAGGAGAATGTAAATGGAAAGATGGGTATGTGATCCATGCGGTTATGTATATGATCCAGCTGAAGGAGATCCAGATAACGGAATAGCTCCAGGAACAGCTTTTGAAGATCTACCAGCAGATTGGGTTTGTCCAGTTTGTGGTGCTGATAAGGATCAATTTTCAAAAGAATAGTAAGAAGGACACAATATAGCAGTCCTCTACATAAAGACCAGTAGTGAAAAACTACTGGTCTTTGTCTTTTCAATTAAACAGTAGGCCTTATCTACTGCTGTAGTATTCCTTGAAACACTTCCCAAACTTTATCTTTATTTATCTTCTTTTCAGATGAATAAGGTATAATGAGGTTTATATCTTTTATTTCTAGTTTCTTCTTTATTATATTTACATGCTTTTGCCAATTTCCTTTTGATATCTTATCTGCCTTAGTTGCTATGACTATTCCTGTATAACCGAAGGATTTTATCCATTGATACATCATAAGATCTTGGTCTGTTGGCTCATGTCGTATATCTACAATTAATATTACCTCTTTTAAATTCTTTCTATCTGTAAGATATCTTTCTATTATTTCTCCCCATTTTTCCTTCTCAGTTTTAGACGCTATAGCATACCCATAGCCTGGAAGGTCTACAAATCTAAAGCTATCGTTGATAATATAGAAATTAATTGTCCTTGTTTTACCAGGCTTACCAGAAGTTCTAGCTAAATTTGCCCTGTCAATCATTGAGTTTATAAAAGATGATTTTCCAACATTAGATCTACCTGCAAATGCTATTTCTGGAAGCTCATCCTGTGGATATTGTTTAGGCCCTACTGCAATAGCATGTAAGTCAGATTTAATTATTTTCATCTATATCATTCCTCTTTATCAATGCATGTTCTAATACTTCATCCATGGATCTTACTAGAACAAAAGTCATTTTCTTTCTTATTTTATCTGGAATCTCTTCTAAATCTTTTTCATTTTCAATGGGTAGCAATACTTTCTTTATCCCCATTCTATTTGCTGCCAGTACCTTTTCTTTGATTCCTCCTACTGGTAAAGCTCTACCTCTTAACGTTATTTCTCCCGTCATAGCTACTTCTCTACTAATTGGAGTATTAGATAGTGCTGAAATAACTGCTGTAGCAATAGTAATACCTGCTGATGGTCCATCTTTAGGTATGGCTCCTTCTGGTACGTGAATATGAATATCCATATCTTTATAGAAATCAGCTTCAATTCCCAATAGATTGGAGTTGGCTCTGATATAACTAATTCCTGCCATAGCTGATTCCTTCATAACTTCTCCTAACTTTCCAGTTAATTGAATTTTCCCAGTTCCCTTCATAGTATTGACTTCTACAGAAAGAGTTTCTCCACCAACTGCTGTCCAAGCCAAACCATTAGCTACACCAATTTGGTTTTCTTCTCCTAAAGTGTCAAATCTATACTTTTCAACTCCCAAATAGTTTGATAAATTTCCATTATTTATTCTTACAGTTTTTAGATTTTTTTCAACTATTTTTTTAGCTGCCTTTCTACAAACATTAGCTATGTTTCTTTCTAAATTTCGTACTCCTGCTTCTCTAGTATAATTATTGATTATACCTCTTATAGCAGATTCTGATACCATTAGATTATCTTCTTTTAGACCATGTTCTTTTAACTGTTTTGGAAGTAAATGATTCATAGCTATTTGTACTTTTTCTTCTTCTGTGTAACCAGATATTCTTATTACTTCCATTCTGTCTAAAAGTGGTGCTGGTATAGTAGCTGTAGTATTTGCCGTAGTTACAAATAACACCTTAGATAGGTCAAATGGTACATCTAAATAGTGATCTGTAAATGTAACATTTTGCTCTGGATCTAGTACCTCAAGTAAAGCACTAGAAGGATCTCCTCTATAATCACTACCTAATTTATCTATTTCATCAAATAAGAACACTGGATTTTTAGTCCCTGCCTTTTTCATGGAATTAATTATACTTCCTGGCATAGAACCTATATAAGTTCTTCTGTGTCCTCTTATTTCGGCTTCATCCCTTACTCCTCCTAAGGACATTCTAACAAACTTTCTATTAAGAGACTTAGCTATAGATCTTGCAATAGAAGTCTTACCTACTCCTGGAGGTCCCACTAAACAAATTATAGGGCCCTTCATACTATTAGTTAACTTCCTTATAGCTATAAACTCCAATATCCTTTCCTTTACATCTACAAGTCCATAGTGCTCATCATTTAATATATCTCTTGATTTCTTAATATCTATCTTGTCTCTTGTCTCTTTATCCCAAGGTAAATCTATTATCCAATCTAAATAGGTTCTAATTACTCCTGTTTCTGGTGAATGAGATGATAGTTTTGTAAGTCTCTCAACTTCCTTCATTGCCTTTTCTTTTACTTCCTTAGGCATTTTTATCTTTTCTATCTTCTCCTCATATCCTTCTACTTCTGCCATAGTATCATCGTCTTGACCTAATTCTTTTTGAATCGCTTTAATTTGTTCTTTAAGATAATATTCTTTTTGAACTTTATTTATTTGTTTCTTTACCCTCTGATTTATTTTATCTTCGATTTTTAATACCTCTATTTCCTCTTGTAATATTATATGAAGAAATTCTAATCTTTCATAAAAATCAAAAGTTTCTAATATTTTTTGATCATCTTCTATCTTTAAATATATATAAGATGCTATAACATCTGCCAATCTACCTGGATCTTCAATATCTGAAATAGTAACTAAAACATCAGAAGAAACTCTATCATTAAAAGAAAGATATTCTTCAAAGTCATTTATTACAAGCCTCATAGCTGCTTCTAAATCTATATCTTTTTTTATATCCTCTTCATCATAGGATAATTCCTCCACATCAGCTACGAAGTATGGTTCTTCTTGGACTATATTAGTCACTCTACCTCTATTCATACCTTCGACTAATACTCTAATACTACCACCAGGTAATTTTAGCATCTGCTTAACCTTAGCCACAGTACCTACATGATAAAAATCCTCTACAGTTGGTTCATTAACCTTTTGGTCTTTCTGAGTACATAATAATATAGAAGCATCATCTAACATTGCCTTTTCTAAGGCACTAATAGATCTTTCTCTCCCAACATCAAAATGAACAACCATATGAGGAAATACTGATATTCCTCTCAAAGGTATTAGCGGTAGGGTTCTATTCTGTACTTCATAATGTTTCATCCTTGTTTATCCCTCCCTATGTACATCAATAGTAATTAAATCTCTAAATACAAGGAAAAGCCCACAAATGTGAGCCTTTAAGATGCAGATTCCTTGTTACTAGTTTTCTTAGACCTACTTTTCTTTTTTCTATCTGAGAGTACCAAAGTAGGCTCTACCTTGTTTTCTATTGTTTCTTTTGTTATAACACATTTCTCTATATCATCTCTTGAAGGGAGCTCATACATAATATCTAGCAAGGTTTCTTCTATTATACTTCTAAGTCCTCTTGCACCTGTTTTTCTTTCGATTGCCTTTTTAGCTATGGAAAGAAGAGCCCCATCTTCAAACTCAAGATCTACCCCATCCATTGAAAATAACTCTTTATATTGTTTTATAAGAGCATTTTTTGGTTCTGTAAGGATTTTAACTAATGATTCCTCATCTAGTTCTTCTAGAGTAACCATAACAGGTAGTCTTCCAACAAATTCTGGAATCAATCCAAATTTGAGAAGATCTTCAGGCTGTAAGTATTTCAAAAGTTCTCCAATTTTTGCATCCTTTTGAGATGATACTTCTGCTCCAAATCCCATAGATTTTTTACCTACACGATTTTGAATTATCTTATCTAATCCATCAAAAGCTCCTCCAACTATAAATAATATATTAGTTGTATCCACTTGAATGAACTCTTGATGTGGATGTTTTCTTCCACCTTGAGGCGGAACATTTGCAACAGTTCCCTCAAGAATCTTTAATAATGCTTGCTGCACACCTTCACCGCTTACATCTCTTGTAATAGACGGGTTTTCAGTTTTTCTAGCCACTTTGTCTATCTCATCTATATATATTATCCCTTTTTCAGCTCTTTCAATGTCATAATCTGCTGCCTGAATAAGTTTTAATATTATATTTTCAACATCTTCACCCACATATCCAGCTTCTGTTAAAGAAGTGGCATCTGCTATAGCAAATGGTACATTCAGTATCTTTGCTAAGGTTTGAGCAAGCAGAGTTTTCCCTGAACCCGTAGGCCCCAACATAATAATATTACTCTTTTGAAGTTCAATATCATTATTTTTTGTTGGTTTTTTATTTATTCGCTTGTAATGATTATAAACTGCTACAGCTAAAGCTCTTTTGGCCCTTTCTTGTTTTATAACATAATCATCTAGAGTCTCTTTTATAACAATAGGCTTAGGTAAGTCTTGTATCTCATAATCGAAGTTATCGATAAATTCTTCTTCAATTATTTCCTGACATAGCTCTATACATTCATTACATATATAAACATTGGGTCCAGCAATAAGTCTCCTAACTTGTTCCTGTGGCTTTCCACAAAAAGAGCAACGAAGCTGTTTTTCATCATATTTAGCCACGATGACACCTCACTTAATTTATTTTCTTGATATTACAGCATCTATTATACCATATTCCTTAGCTTCTTCAGCTGTCATATAATAATCTCTGTCCGTATCTCTAGATACCTTTTCTAGCGGCTGACCAGTTCTTTCAGCTAATATTTTATTGATTCTTTCTCTTATCTCAATTATCTTTTCTGCTTGAATTCTAATATCCTCTGCCTGACCTTTAGCCCCACCTAAAGGTTGATGTATCATGATATCAGCATTAGGTAATGCAAATCTCTTTCCCTTTGTACCAGCAGCAAGCAAGAAAGCACCCATACTAGCTGCCATGCCCATACAGATAGTTGATACATCTGGTTTAATATATTGCATAGTATCAAATATAGCAAACCCTGCACTTACTGAGCCACCTGGACTATTTATATAAAGTTGAATATCTTTATCTGGATCTTCTGATTCAAGAAATAACAATTGAGCTACTACTAAATTTGCAGTAACATCATTAACTTCATCACCTAAAAATACTATTCTTTCTTTTAATAATCTAGAGTAAATATCATAGGATCTTTCTCCTCTGTTTGTTTGTTCTACAACCATAGGAACTAAAGCCATTTTACATCCCTCCAATAATTATTTGAATTTAGCATTTGCCTTTAATAACTCAATAACCTTTTGATTTGTAATAGCTGTCTCTAAGAAGGATAAATCTCCTCTTCTCATATCTTTAATAAACTGTTCTTTATTTTCTTGTTTGTAAGAATCTGCCATTTTTTCTAATTCTTTATCTATATCTTCTTCTGTTACTTCTATATTCTCAGCCTTGCCAATAGCTTCAAGAATTATGTCTCCTCTAACTCTCTTCTCTGCCATAGGTCTTAGCTGCTCTTTTAAGCTTTCTTCTGTTGAATTAGTTATTTGTAGGTATTGCTCTAAGTTAATACCTTGCATTCTCATTCTATAATCAAATTCTCCTAATTCATTTTCTAATTGAGAATCTATCATAACTTCTGGTATATCCACTTCACAGATCTCTATTACTTTTTCTATCAAGTTATTTTCATTTTCTACTTCTTCTTTGTTTTTAAATTCTTCTTCTAGTTTTTCTCTAATACTATTTTTATATTCTTCTATAGTATCAAATTCAGATACATCTTTTGCAAATTCATCATCCAATTCTGGTAATTCTTTCTCCTTTATTTCATGAATTGTTACTTTAAATGTAGCTTCTTTACCTTTTAAATCTTCAGCATGATATTCTTCAGGGAAAGTCACAACTACATCTACTTCTTCACCCTTATTTTTACCCACTAATTGTTCTTCAAAACCTGGAATAAATCTCCCCGAACCTATTTCTAAAGTTTGACCTTCAGCAGTTCCACCATCAAATTGAGCTCCATCAACATATCCTGCATAATCGATAGTTAAAATATCTCCAACTTTAACCACTCTATCTCCTGCATCAATTATTCTTCCGTTCATTTCTTGAACTGATTTTAGTTCATCTTCTACATGCTCGTCTGTTACATTATACTCTACTTTTTCAATTTCTATACTTTTGTAATCTCCAAGAACTACTTCTGGTTTTACTGCTACTTCTATTTTAACAATTATCGGTTTACCTTTTTCAATTTCTTCAATGTGTACTTCTGGTTGATCTACTGGCTCTAATCCCAATTCTTCAACTGCATCATTGTAGGCATTTGGTAAAATTATATTAATAGCTTCTTCATAGAAAACTTCTACTCCATAGTTCATTTCAATAATTTTTCTTGGAACTTTTCCTTTTCTAAATCCTGGAATATTAAATTTCCCTCTATTTTGTAAATATGCTTTTTGTAATGCTTCTTCGAAATTTCTCTCTGATATTTCAAAAGTAAAAGTAGCCTTATTGTTTTCTTTTTTTTCTAGAATCGCCTTCATTTGCAATTTCCTCCCCTATCTATTTATCCATTTTTAGCTAATCTATTATATCATAAAATTATAACATAACAAATAATAATATCCAATATTATATATAACAAAACATAGTAAAAAAACCAATGGTACAAATCCACTGGTTTAAACATGGTGCGGGAAAGAGGACTTGAACCCCCACGTCAATGACACTAGATCCTAAGTCTAGCGCGTCTGCCAGTTCCGCCACTCCCGCATGAATAAAGTAATTTTTACTTACTTTATTATTATAACATGCCATTTGTACTTGTCAATATATTTTTTCATCTTAAAAAAGATTTTCTATTGTCTTTAAAAAACTAAAATAATTCCTCCATCGTTTGCATAGGCAGTACTAAGTCCTGCTGTTTTAACTAGAATAATATCTTTAAAATTGTATTTATCTTGGATCTCATTTTTTAACTCTTCTGCTCTCTCAAAAGCATTAACATGAGAAATAGCTAGAATCTTCTCTTCAAATTTTTCCCCAGTTTCTCCAATTATTTCAATTAATCTTTTAAATGCCTTTTTAGTTCCCCTTACATTTTCAACAAGCTTTATTTCTCCGTTATCAGTAGATCCCATTATAGGTTTTAAATTTAATACATTAGCTATTAATCCCTTCGTCCTAGAAATTCTTCCATTCTTTATTAAGTTATCTAAACTTTCCAGAATAAAAAAGGTTTTCATTCCATTAATATAACTTTCTACCTTTTCAACTATTTCAAAATTATTTAGCTGCTTTTCTATCAGTTCTTGTATTTTCATCGCTACTAAAGTTTCTCCAATACTAGCGGACCTTGAATCAAAAACATGAACAAATTTTTCAGGTTCTTCTTCCTGTATCATATCTTTTGCTAATACCGCAGAATTATATGTGCCACTTAATTGTCCTGATATTGTAACCGCAAATATATTATCGGCCTTTCTATACTCAGATACAAAATCTCCTGGTGAAGGGCATGAAGTTCTAACTGGATTTGGACTATTCTTCATTGCATCTATTAGTTCCATCGTATTCATTTCTTCATCATCTATAAATTTCTTGTCATCTACATCTATTTTAAATGGAACTAGTTTAATGTTGAGCTGCTCTTTTAATGCTTCGTTTAAATCACAGCTACTGTCTGCTACGATTTTGTAATTCATCTCATCACCTCATAAAGTATTTTATTAAGAGTTAATTCCTATTCTATCTTCAATAAATTTAGCTAAATCAGATGCAATTTTTAATAATCCAATATCTTCCTTCGCTTCAATCATCACCCTAACTAAAGGTTCTGTACCTGAAGGCCTTATAACAACCCTACCTTGCCCATGAAAAATCTCTTCAACTTTTTTTATCTCTTTCATTATTTCTTCATTTTCATTATACTTATACTTTAATTCATTTTTAACTTTGGCATTAACAAGAACCTGTGGGAAATTTGTCATCAAATTATTAAGTTCGGACATAGCTTTTTTAGATTCTTTCATTACCTCAAGCAAATGAAGCCCTGTAGCCAAACCATCACCTGTAGTATTATAATCTAAGAAAATTATATGACCTGATTGCTCTCCTCCTAGTACATAGCCTGAACGAACCATTTCTTCTAATATATATCTATCTCCAACTGCAGTTTTCACAATGTTTATATCATTTTCTTTTAGAAACATATCTAGACCCATATTGGTCATAATTGTACCTACTACAGTGTTATTCTTTAGTTTCCCTTTTTTGTAGAGATAAGAACCACAAATAGACAATATATGATCTCCATCAAGTATATTTCCTAACTCATCTACAGCTATTATTCGGTCTCCATCTCCGTCAAAAGATATGCCAATATCTGCCTTCTCTTTTAATACCAATTCCTGAATCATCTTTGGATTAGTCGAACCACAGTCGTCATTTATATTCATTCCTGTTGGATCTGTATTTATAACTATTACTTCTCCTCCAAGTTTTCTAATGATTTCTGGAGCAATTTTATATAATGCACCATGACCACAATCCATTGCTATCTTAACTCCATTTAAATCTATATTTACTGTGGAAATTAGGTAATCTATATAATCCCTGCTACCATTTTCTTCGGCGATTACTTTACCTATCTTATCTCCTACAGGTCTAATCTCTAATTCTTTTTTGTTTAATATAATATCTTCTATTTCGTCCTCTACTCCATCTGGCAATTTAAATCCTTGATAGTCAAAGAATTTAATTCCATTATACTCTCCAGGGTTATGTGATGCAGATATAACTATACCTGCTAGTGCTTCATATTTTCGAGTTAAATATGCTACAGCTGGAGTAGGTATGATGCCTACAGATATTACATCTAGCCCCATAGAACAAATTCCTGCTGTTATAGCAGCTTCTAGCATATCTCCTGAAGCTCTTGTATCTTTACCTACTACTATTTTACCTTTGCTTCCCTTAGATAATATATAAGCCCCTGCCCTACCTACATTAAATGCCATCTCCGGGGTTAAATCCTTGTTTGCAATTCCTCTAATGCCATCTGTACCAAATAATTTTCCCATTTTAATTAACACTCCCAACTTTAAGTTCAGTGAATAGTTAATAGTTAATAACTAATAGTCAAAAGCCTTAAGACCTAAAAATCTGACATAAAACTATTTACTTTTCACCATTAATTAAGTTTAAATTTTTCTTTTATGATTTCTATCAATTTTTTCTTATCATTTAACTCAGGTTTTTCTAATACTTTTTCTAACAAATAATCTAAAATTTCACCTATTATTTTTCCTTGTTTATACCCTAATTCTATCACATCATAGCCATTAATTGCTAATTGATTTTTTTCGTATACTTCTTTGTTTTCTATAATATCCTTTATTTTTTCTTCTCTTTCTAATAAATCTTTTATATCAGCCTCTTCATTTGAACAAGACCTATCAGCCTTCTGTAATTCTAATAAAGTAAATATCTCATCTTTTCCAAAAATAGATAATAACTTTTTTAGTCCTTTTTCCTTTAGATTAGCATGCTGAGTCATATGTTTATATATTAGTAGTCTAACTTTTTCAACCAATTCATTTGGAGCCTTCCATCTTTGTAATATTTCTTTAGCCATTTTAGCTCCTAGCTTATCATGACCATAGAAATGTCCTATACCTTTTTCGTCTATAGTTAAGGTATGTGGTTTTCCTATATCGTGAAATAAAGCTGCAAGCCTTAGATGTAAAGTAGGTGATGTTTTATCTAATACACATAATATATGCTCAAATACATCCTTATTATGATGTGGATTATGCTGATCAAATCCTATTGCTTTTATCATTTCAGGCAATATTATATCAAGTATCCCTGTATCCTTCATTAATCTAATTCCATAGGAAGGTTTCTTAGATAACATTACCTTAAAAAATTCTTCTCTAATTCTTTCTATGCTGATTTCAGAAATATCTTGACTATATAATCTGCAAGCATAAAAAGTTTCCTCATCAATGGAAAATTCTAATTGAGCTGCAAACCTTATGGCTCTCATTATTCTTAAATAATCTTCTCTAAATCTATCTCGAGGATTACCTACAGCCTTAATTCTTCTTTTCTCCAAATCTTCCATACCATTAAAATAATCTATTATTCCCGTCTTTTTATTATATGCCATAGCATTGATAGTGAAATCTCTACGAGATAAATCATCCAAAATATTTTTTGAAAAATATACTTTCTCTGGTCTTCTTCCATCTATATATTCTCCATCAGACCTAAAAGTAGTTACTTCTACGATACCTTCTTCTTGAACTACAACTACAGTACCAAATTTTTTTCCTACCTCCAATGTTATACAATCACTAAATACTTCTTCTATTTCCTCTGGTAAAGCATCTGTAGTTATATCAAAATCAGATGGTTCTTTTCCTATTAATATATCTCTAACAGAACCACCTACTATATACGCACTAAAACCCTTTTCTTCGAGTCTATCTATGACTAACTCTACATATTTGGGAATATCAAATACCATATTATCACTCCATTATATCATCTTATTTTAGTATAACATAGTATCTGTGAGAGACAAGTTTTTTTATACAACCAAAGGCTCTGGAAGAAACTCCAAAGCCTTTTATATTAATCTATATATTTTTTAAATAATACCGTTGCATTATGTCCACCAAATCCTAATGAATTTGATAGAGCATAGTTTATATCTCTTTTTACTGTAAAATTTGGTGTGTAATCTAAGTCACATTCTTCATCTGGATATTCGTAGTTTATTGTTGGAGGGATTACTCCTTCCTTTATTGTCATTATTGTGGCTATAGCCTCTATTCCACCAGCAGCTCCTAGTAAATGACCTGTCATTGATTTTGTTGAGCTAATATTTATATTCTTTGCATGTTCTTTGAAAACATTTTTTATTGCTAGAGTTTCTAGTTTGTCATTGAAATACGTAGATGTACCATGGGCATTTATATATTCTATATCATGGTAATCAGCCTCTGCTTCGTTAAGTGCCATTTCCATAGCTCTTGATGCTCCCTTTGCCTCTGGATCTGGCTGAGTTATATGAAAAGCATCTGAGGTAGAACCATATCCTACGATTTCACCATATATACTTGCTCCCCTAGCTAATGCATGATTTAGCTCTTCTAAAATCAATATACCTGCTCCTTCTCCCATTACAAATCCATCTCTCTCCTTATCAAAAGGACGTGATGCCTTTATAGGATCATCATTTCTAGTTGAAAGAGCTTTCATTGAACAAAAACCTGCTAATGAAATAGGTGTTATAGACGCTTCTGCTCCACCTGTTACTATCATATCCGCATTACCTGATTTTATCATCCTAAAAGCTTCCCCTATAGCATGGGTGCCTGATGCACAGGCTGTGGTTATTGTCATAGTTGGACCTCTGAATCCAAAGGTCATAGATATTTGTCCAGGTGCCATATTTGATATCATCATTGGTATATATAAAGGACTAACTCTACTTGGTCCTCTATCTTCTAGCTTTGAAAATTCAGTTCCCATAGTCTCCATGCCACCGATACCAACTCCGATTACAACACCAACTTTATCTAAGTTTAATTTATCTAAGTCTATTTTTCCATCTTCTAAGGCTAGCTTTGCACCTACTACTGCATATTGAGTAAATCTATCCATCCTTTTAGCTTCCTTCTTATCCATATAATCAGATGGACTAAAGTCCTTAACCTCAGCACCTATCTTTGTGTCAAAATCTGCTGTATCAAATCTAGTTATAAGCCCAACTCCTGATTTTCCTTGTATTAGAGAATTCCAGAAACTTTCCTTCCCTATGCCTATAGGTGTTATAGCACCTAATCCCGTTATTACGACTCTTTTCAATTTTTTTACCTCCAATATTAAGGTACTATTCAGTTTTTCCTTCTACATATTCTACTATATCTCCAATGTTTTTAAACTTCTCTGCATCTTCATCAGGCACAGTAATTCCAAATTCGTCTTCTAGTGCCATCATAATCTCTACTGCATCTAAGGAATCTGCTTCTAAGTCCTTCATAATAGAAGTCTCCATAGTTATGCTCTCTATATCATCTACTCCTAATTGTTCTGCTATTATATTTACAACTTTTTCAAATATCATTTTTATATTCCTCCTTAAATTTAAATTCAAGATTCAAAGTTACGACGCAGTTTCGCAACTCAAATTTGTTCACTCCCTAATGGTCGTGCAAATTTGGTGCTCATTGCGTTTGACCTACATCAACTCACTGTCGTTCGTTGTGTTAGGTCATAATCATTCCGCCATCTACGTTTATTACTTGGCCTGTTATATAGTCTGATCTTTCACTGGCTAAAAATACTACTAAATTTGCAATATCTTTTGGATTTCCAAAGCTATTTAAGGGTATGGATTTTAGCATAGCTTCTTTTATTTCGTCCTTCAATACATCTGTCATATCTGTTTCAATAAAGCCTGGTGCTATGGCATTTACTCTAATACCACGACTTGCTAATTCTCTTGCCATAGATTTAGTAAATCCAATGACTCCAGCCTTGGACGCACTGTAATTTCCTTGACCAGCATTTCCTATTATTCCTACTACAGAAGTAATGTTTATTATCTTTCCATATTTTTTCTTCATCATTATTCTTGATACTGCCTTAGTGCAGAGAAATGTCCCCTTTAGGTTAACATCCATTACCTCATCCCAGTCTTCTTCTTTCATCCTGATGATTAAATTATCTTTTGTAACTCCTGCATTGTTTACTAAAATGTCTATAGTGCCCAATTCTTCTTCTATGGTCTTTATCATTCGTAGTACATCTTCTTCTACTGACACATTTGCCTTTATGGCAACTGCCTTGACTCCGTAGGATTTTATATCATCTAGTACTCCTTTAGCTTTTTCTAGATTATTAACATAAGTGATTGCTATATTAACACCATTTTTTGCTAACTCTAAGGCGATTTCTTTTCCTATACCTCTTGATCCTCCAGTTATTAAGGCTACTTTATTATTTAGGCTCATCTTCTTCCCCTCCCTTGATATAGTTTATAGTTTCTTCAAAAGAAACCACGTCATTGACACTCAAGGCCTTTACTTCCTTGCCCATAGCTTTGCCAATACGTTTTACAAACCCTGAGAGAGATTTGCCCGGTCCTATTTCTATAAATGTGTCTACACCTTCATTTATCATACATTCCACAGATTGCTGCCATAATACCGAGTTACTTACTTGGTTTACTAGTTTTGGCTTGATCTCATCTTTGCTCGATAAGAGCTTAGCATCTACATTAGAGATAAATTTCTTTTGAGCATCTTTTATATCTACTTTAGATAATTCATTCTTCAATTTTTCTCCTGCTGAAACTAATAAAGACGAATGAAATGGTGCAGATACAGACAATGGTACTGCTTTTTTAGCACCTAGTTTAATTGCTTCTTCACATGCAATCTCAAGACCTTTTAATTCTCCTGATAAAACTATTTGTTCCGGACTATTATAGTTTGCTACTTCAACTAATCCGTATTCCTTAGTTTTTTGTAAAATAGAAGGTATTTTTTCCCTATTTAATCCAAGTATTGCAGCCATTCCTCCCACTCCTAAGGGAACTGCCTCTTGCATAAATTTACCTCTCTCTTTTACAACTTTAAGAGCATCTCTAAACTCCATACTTCCACTACTAACTAATGAACTATATTCACCTAAACTAAGTCCTGCTGTATATTCACAATCTATACCTCTACCTTGTATAGCTTTAAGGATTGCTATACTTGTAGCTAATATGGCCGGCTGAGTATTTTCCGTTCTTTTTAAATTTTCTTCACTGCCATTAAAGCATATACTCTTTAAATCCATATTCAATACTTCATTTGCTTCATCAAATACTTTTTTTGACTCTGCAAAATTCTCGTAAAAATCACTGCCCATTCCAACATATTGTGATCCTTGCCCAGGAAATATAAATGCTAGTTTATCCATTGATATCACCTTCCTTTAGTGAATGCAATGAATCTAATCTTTTCTGTGCTGAAAAAACTATATCTTCAATTATTTCTTTGCATGGCTTAATATCTTTAATAAGTCCTGCAATCTGCCCAGACATTAAAGAACCTTTGTGTATATCTCCTTCTACTACAGCTAGTTTTAATCTTCCCGAACCTAATAACTCTAGTTCTTCTAAAGGAGCACCTATTTTTTCAAGCTCCAAAAATTCCCTTGTAAATTTATTTTTCAACGCTCTTACGGGATGGCCAGTACTTCTCCCAGTTACTGAAGTCTCCCTATCTTTTGATTTTACTATAGCCTCTTTATAATTTATATGAACCTTGGCTTCAGTTGAGCATACAAATCTAGTGCCTATCTGCACTCCTTCTGCTCCTAAAGTCAAAGCTGCTAAAAATCCTCTTCCATCACCTATTCCTCCTGCTGCTATAACAGGAATCTTAACTGCATCAACAATTTGAGGTACTAAAACCATAGTAGTCAATTCTCCAATATGTCCGCCGGCTTCAGTTCCTTCTACTATTACGGCATCAACGCCTTCTCGCTCTAATCTCACTGCTAAAGACACAGTAGGTACTACAGGTATGATTTTTACATTATTCTCTTTTAGATTCTTTATATATTTCCCTGGATTTCCTGCACCTGTAGTTACAACAGGAACTCCTTCATCACATACTATACCTACAATATCCTCAGCAAAAGGTGACATTAACATAATGTTTACACCAAATGGTTTATCTGTCAGTTCCTTAAGCTTTCTAATCTCTTCTCTTATTACTTTTCCTGGTGCATTGCCTGATCCTATGATTCCTAACCCTCCAGCTTCTGATACAGCTGCAGCTAATTCATGAGTTGCTACCCAGGCCATACCCCCTTGTATTATAGGATACTTAATATTTAACATATCTGTTATTCTAGTCTTCCACATTATCTATCTTCCCTCCTACTCCATTTTATAGTCATTGAAGCCCAAGTAAGACCTGCTCCAAATGCTACTAAAAGTATATTATCACCCTTATTAATTTTATTATCCTTAACTGCTTCATCAAGGGCTACTGGAATAGAGGCTGAAGACATATTGCCATATTTATTTAGATTTACACAAATTCTATCTTTTTCAAGTTTTAACTTCTTAGCTGCTGCATCTATTATTCTCATATTAGCTTGGTGTGGAACTAAAAAATCTAAATCCCCCAATTGAAGATTAGCTTTTTCTAAAGCATTGGTAGATGCTCTTTCCATGACCCTTACAGCAAATTTAAATACTTCTTTACCATCCATTTTTATAAAGTGAAGTCTATTTTCTACAGTGTCCATACTGGCTGGTAATCTAGAGCCTCCTGCTGGCTGAACTAATACCTCTCCATTAGAACCGTCAGAGCCTAGCTCAATTGAAAGAATTCCAAATCCTTCCTCACATTTTTCTAGTACACAGGCTCCTGCACCATCTCCAAACAATACACAAGTATTTCTCTCTTGCCAGTCCACTACTCTAGATAGTGTCTCTGCACCTATGACTAAAACCTTATCATATGTCCCTGATTTGATGAAGTTTTCTCCTATTGATAATCCATAAACAAATCCTGAACATCCTACACTTATATCAAATGCCGCCGCTTTTACTGCTCCTATATTTTTCTGAATTATACAGGCAGTTGATGGAAAAGCATGGTCAGCTGTTACTGTTGCCACAATTATAAGATCAATATCTTCTGGTCTTAACCTAGCATCTTCTAAAGCATTTATTGCTGCTTTAGTTGCTATATCAGAGGTTGCCATATCATCATCTGCTATTCGTCTTTCATGTATCCCCGTTCTTTCTATGATCCATTCATTTGATGTTTCTACAATCTTGGAGAGATCATGATTGGTAACAATTTTTTCAGGTACATAGCTCCCTACACCAGAAATTCCTACACAAATGTTTTTCATTTTCCACCTCCATATTAAATTGTGATTTACTACTTACTATTCCCATCTACCACCTCCTTTAAAAATATTTGCAAATTAATTTTCTTTAGATTATTATTAATATGATATGAATAAAACTTTAAGACTTAGTATATATGAATATAATAAAATAATCAATCATTAATTTTTCCCTAAAAAAGATTAAAAAGGAGGGGTTTTATGGATAAATCATTAAATATAGAAGAAATAAAGGGAATTATTCCCCATAGATATCCTTTTCTCTTTATAGATAAAGTTTTGATAGAAGAAGTAGGCGTTAAAGGCATAGGATATAAAAACGTAACTATAAATGAACCATTTTTTCAAGGTCATTTCCCTAATATGCCTGTGATGCCAGGTGTCTTAATAGTCGAGTCTATGGCTCAGGTAGGAGCTGTGATCCTACTATCTGATGAAAAGCATAAGGGAAAAACACCTTACTTTGCTGGAATAAACAAAGTGAGATTTAAAAGAAAAGTAGTACCTGGAGATACACTTAAGATGGAAGTAGTTTTGACTAGAATCAGAGGTTCCATAGGAATTGGCGAGGGTAAAGCTTATGTTGGAGATGAACTTGCTTGTGAAGGTGAATTTTTATTTGCAATAGAATAAATTAAATACGGAGACTTCTCTCTTGTGGAGAATGCCCTCCGTATTTTTTATCGTATTAAATATTTAATTAATATATTTATAACTACATATTTTGAATCTTATTTATAAGAATATTTTAATTAATATAGTAAAACAACTAAACCATATTCTTAGTTCCTTTATTCATTCTTTATTAATTTTTATATCTGTAAATATCCTGCTTCTTTTAGGAGCAAATTAATTCTTTCTTTTTCTGTAATTATCTTCTTTTGTTTCTCATCATAAGCATATAATCCACCACTGACCATTCTTGTTTTCAACTGTCCCTTAGCTATTTGCGATCCTTGCAAATGTGGTGCATCTAATATTCCAATTCTCACCGCTTCTGTTAAAGTTTCTGGATCTGTTAATGGATTTTCTAAGTTTAAATTTAATGATTTAATGCTCTCTATTATTATCTTTGCATCTTCTATTAAAGCATTTTTTCTTTCAACTACATTTTTATCCTTTGTCATATCCACTGAACCTAAGAATTCATTTTTGAGTATTCCTCTTACTATCATAGCCGACTCTATTATATCCTCCGATCTAGCTGCATGATGAGCTTCGCAAAATCCAACAACATGATAAATATGAGGTTTAATTGACATGGCTAGATACGCTGATGCTGCTAATTGTCCTTTAGCTTGATATAGGTTTGCTGGGAAACTGGCAAGGCCTGCCCTTGCTTGACGATATACTTTGAAATTTTCATCTATAAGGCTTTCTACTAGTTCTATCTTTGCCAGCATCTTTCCCAAATCCATTTCAGGTGAAATCGATGCTGGTACATTAAACATATATTGAGCAATGTAATCTTTTACACCCATTTTTTTTGCATTATATGCAGCTATATATGCTACTGCAACACCTATAGCATCGTGAGCATCTCTTAATCCCCAATGATGTGGATCATTTACTTCCACAGGTATATTTCTTTCTCCATGCCATTTCATCACTAGCTGATTTTCTCTTATGGCATCTAATAGAGTTCTAGGTCCTCTCTTATCTAATTCACTATACCAAAATAGTGGAACTGCACACCAAGCATTATCTATGCTTTCCTTTAGCACTTCTGCAAATTGAACTATATTTTTGGTTCCGCTATAGGAACGTAATAGTGGGAAGTTACCTCTCTCTGCTGCTTTGTAAAGCTTCCTAAAATCTTCTTTAGACCTAAGTGGCACTCCTCCTGCACCATTTAATCTTTCATCCATATTTTCTTGATCAAAGAAAAATTCTTGGGCATTTTGATCTGGTGCAACTGATATTATATCTATTACTCTTGCTTCTGCCACCTTTTCTATAGCTTCTACAGTTTCCTCTATGGTAGGCAATCCTAAGTGATGTCTTAATATTGGATATGGATATTTAGACTTTATTCTGGATATCAGTTCTCTTGGATAGGACTCTTCTCCAGAATAATTTTTTCCTTTTAAATATGCTATAACTTCGTCGATATCTTCTGTACCATCAAATATTTTATCAAATATTCCCCATTCTTTTGCTACTAAGGCTGTTGGCTCTGTCCCTCCAAATAGCCAAATTATATTCTTAACACTATTCTTATTTATTTTATCCTTCAATTCCTCTAAAATTTTATGAAGTGGTTCAGGTGTTAATCTATAGGATAAAGCCACTATATTAGGCTTTTTTTCATTAATTAGCATTATTATTTCATCTACCGACTTCCCTATTCCAATAAAGTCAGTGCCATAGTTCTCTTTTTCAGCTAAATTTAGATAGTTCATTATTCCTGCTACATGAACACAATTACCTAAAGTACCTGCAATAATCTTTTTCACTAAGCAACACCTTCCTCATCTTTTTTATCTATTTTGCCTATTTGTGCAATTTTATGCATTTCATGTACTGATAAACCTTTAAGACCTAATCTTTCTATTGTTCTACCCTCCGCATAAAAATCTTTTCCAGTAATTAATTCTGAAATATTTATAATTGAGTTAATAGCTGGTGTTTTAATCCCTAGTTCTCTAGCTATGGAAGACATTGGTATTAAACTATATGGCACATCCTCATATATATATCTAATGGACAGACCCTTTGGTGCTTGAAGGCCTTTATATGCCGGATTATTCTGTACTGTTTCATATAGATTTTTTCCTCTTGCGCCATAGGATTCGTATAGCCAATCTTTAGCCGATAAGGTATTTATCTGAAGAGCTTTTCCTATTTCCATTCTCTCCTGATCCATCTTTTCTATAAAATCTCCTATAGATGGAGTTATTCCTTCTGTATAATATTCAAAAGGCGCCCCTCTTTCAATATGACCGCTATTCAATAGTGTTGGTGCTGGATGGAAAATTGCTCCGTAATTATTTATACTTGTTTCTAAAACATCTTTGGCTTGAATAAATTGTGGATAAGCAAATTTTAGTAGATTAATAACATGATTTGTCTTAGATGAAGGTATGGCAGCTATGGTCACTTCATTTTTTACTTGGAAAATATGTGCACTATTACTTGAGGTAGTTCTACAAGCATATATAAAAGTCTGAGCTTCTGCAACAATTACGTCTTTATCACATTTATGTTTTCTTATTGTCTCATATACTTCTAAAGCTCCTCCTGTACGCCCAGGGTTAAGTACTATTATTTGACCATCTTTCAAATATGGTGCCATCTCTACTGCCATCTGATAATGTCCTATGGCAGGAACTGTTACCATAATTATATCTGCTCCTTCTATGGCATCCTTCATTATATTTGTTACTCTATTTAATACCCCTGTTCCTTTTTTTTCACCTGTTAAAGATATCATTGGATTTTTTATTAGAGGTATTATGTTTTCTAAGGTTCTATTATATAGGTTCACCTTATATCCCATAATGGCTAAATAACCAGCCATAGCCATACCGCCATTTCCAGCACCAATAATACTAAAGTTCAATCCCATCATTATATCTCTCCTCTCATTTTTTATGTCAACCGATTTGGAGGGACAAAAAAAACTATGGGCAACCATAGTCTGAAATCAGTACAATTTCATGCCCCCTTTAATACGCTTACGAGGTTAGCTGTCGGGTTCGGGCTAAAGGGTTATGCCCGTCCTCTAAAGGATTCACCCCAAAATATTGGTTCCCCCGCTTCAAAAGCGAATTCAGCGATTATTCTTTTCGAAACTAGAAATATTATACCATATTATGATTATTTTTACAAAAATTATTTTATGACATTTTTTTTATGATTTTATTTTCTTTTTAATAAATATTATCACCTAATTAAATTTTAGGAATATATTGTAGTATGGACAGACATAAAAATATCACATCTAAATAATATTAAGGAGGAAACAAAGTATGTACAATGCAATAGGAAATACAAATATTAGTAATATACGAGTCTTTGATAGTAGCCATGGTCAATCAAAATGTAATAGCAAACCTTCAGTTCCTGAATGTAATACTAACTCAAAACATCAAAATTTTTGTGTTGATGTTAAAAGTAATGTTTTAGATAGCTGTGCTAATACTCCAGTTACCCCGACTGGAATAACAACCGGCGTTACTGCTAAAATTCCAGTAGTGTTAGCTGAATTAACTATACAATTCAATGTTAACGCATTGATTAAGCTGCCAGAACTAGCCCTTGAAATTAAGAATATAAAGAAAAAAGTAAAGATCACTCAATGTACTTTGCTGCAACCTACCAATGTTTTATTTATTAAAGGATTTGTTCGTAAAAACATTGACTATTCTACAGGAAAATGCGCAAATATGGAAGGAGTATGCGGAGAACTACACCATTGCACAATAGATGTTCCTTTTGAATGCTCTACACCTGTTACTTTCTCTACACCACCGGCAGAACTTGCGGTAAACTCTAGTGCAGAATTTGAATTCTTTAAAGTAAGTGATTTACCACATAAACACTTTGCTGAAAAAGATAAATTATTATCAGGAGACTTCTCCGAATTTAATCAAATTATAGTTGAGAATTTCAATGAACTTCCATTCTGTGAATTAATTAGTGCAAGAATTTTTGAATTTGACGAATTCATTGGTCGTCATCGTCCTTATGATTCCGAGTTTCCATTTGAGGAAAAATTCTTCCACAAAATAGAAGAAAAAATGGTTATAGAACTTACAGTTAAAATTTTACAAAATAGACAAGTGGAGATCCCTCCAACAACAGGAGGTACTTCTAGACCTCCTCATTGTTTCTCAACAGCAGAAGAAAAATAAATTTCATGTTATAATATAATATAGACCAGCTTTAAAGGCTGGTCTATATTATATTATAGCTTTCATTTGTTCTTTTGCTAATTCTGCCCCTTTTTCTAATGCTTCTTTGTTAATTGGCATTAAATGAGCTCTATTCTCTCCAAATACTGCTGTAAATGCTTTGTTAAGTACTGAATCCACTTCTACTGCTTTTGTAGCTTCAAGAAATGCTCCTAGCATTACCATATTAGCTACCCTTGAGTTTCCAAGTTCATTAGCTATTTCATTAGCTGGAATATAATACACTTCTATATCTTCTCTTGGACATTTTCTATCTATTAAAGATGTATTTATAAATAGCTTTCCTCCTGGTACTACTAGATTTTCAAATTTATCTAAAGACGGTCTATTCATTACAATAGCTGAAGTTGAATCTATAACAACTGGAGAACCTACTGCATCTGATGATATAATAACATTACAGTTTGCAGTTCCTCCTCTCATCTCTGGACCATAGGATGGTAACCAAGATACTTTTTTATCTTCTATCATACCTGAATATGTCAAAAGTTGACCTAATGCCATTACACCTTGTCCGCCAAAGCCAGCTATTACTATTCTTTCTTCCATTTTATTCAACCTCCTCTGGTCTTCTAAAATTTCCAAGAGGATAATAAGGTATCATATTTTCCTCTAACCATTTCATTGCTTCAGGAGCAGTTAATCCCCAGTTAGTAGGACATGTAGATAATACTTCTACTATTCCAAATCCTTTTCCATCAAGTTGTAACTGGAAGCATTCCTTTATTGCTTTTTTCGCTTTTCTTATATTTGCAGGCGTATTTACTGCCACCCTTTCTACAAATTTTGCACCGTGAATTGTAGCTAGCATCTCAGATATCTTTATAGGTCTACCACTATGTTCTTCAGTTCTTCCTAATGGAGCTGTTGTAGCCTTTTGTCCTATAAGAGTTGTAGGTGCCATTTGGCCACCTGTCATACCATATATAGCATTGTTAACAAATATTGTAGAGATTTTCTCTCCTCTATGGGCAGCATGAACTATTTCTGCTGTACCGATGGAAGCTAAGTCTCCATCTCCTTGATAAGTAAATACAAATTTCTCTGGATGAACTCTTTTTATCCCTGTAGCTACTGCTGGTGCTCTACCATGAGCTGCTTGTTGCATATCACAATTAAAATAATTATATGCAAATACTGAACAACCTACTGGTGCAACTCCTATAGCATTATCCAATACTCCTAATTCTACCAATGCTTCTCCTACTAATCTATGGATGATTCCATGGGTACATCCCGGACAATAGTGGGTTTGTACATCTGTTAAACCTTTAGTCTTTTCAAAAACTATAGTCATTATCTTTCACCTCCAGAGATTTTCTTAACGTGTTCAATTATTGCATCTGGCGTAGGAACCATTCCACCAGTTCTCCCATAGAAAGATACTGGGAATTTGCCCTCAACTGCTATTTTAACATCATCTACCATTTGTCCATTATTCATTTCAACTGTAAGTACACCTTTACAATTTGGATTTATTTTCTTAAATTCATCGTATGGATATGGCCATAAAGTAATAGGTCTAATAAGTCCAACCTTATATCCTTCTTTTTCTAGTTTTGCTATTGCTGTTTTTGCAATTCTTGCTGTAGTTCCATAAGCTGCTATAACTACATCTGCATCTTCTATTTTATATGATTCAACTCTTGCTTCATTTTCTTTTATTTTTTGATATTTAGCTTGAAGTTTAATATTATGAGCTTCAAGATCTTCTGGTGCTATATATAAAGAATTAATTATATTTGGCTTTCTATTACCACCTGTACCTACTGTAGCCCAATCTTTCTCTGGTAATTCTCTTTTTATTGGAGTTTTAAATTCAACTGGTTCCATCATTTGTCCAATCATACCATCACCAACAACCATAACTGGATTTCTATATTGGTCTGCTATATCAAATCCTTCTATTATTAAATCAACTAGTTCCTGAACATCTGATGGAGCAAATACAACCATTCTATAGTCTCCATTTCCACCACCTCTAGTTGCTTGAAAATAATCAGTTTGTGAAGGTTGAATACTTCCTAGACCTGGTCCACCTCTCATTATATTAACTAATAGACAAGGCAATTCTGCACCAGCAATATATGATATACCTTCCTGTTTTAATGACATTCCAGGCTTGATGAAGATGTCATAACTCTTGCACCTGCTCCTGCTGCACCATAAACCATATTTATAGCTGCTACCTCTGATTCTGCTTGTAAAAATACTCCGCCTACCTTTGGTAACTCTCTTGACATATATTCTGGTAATTCAGATTGGGGAGTTATAGGATAACCAAAAAAGTATTTACAACCTGCTGCAATAGCTGCTGCTCCTATAGCCTCATTCCCTTTCATGAGAACTTTTGCCATTTTAAAACCCTCCTTAAAATATATTAAACTCGTTCTACAGTAATAACTACATCTGGACAGATTGTGGCACAATTGGCACAACCAATGCATTTTTCTGGGTCTGTTGTTGTAGCTGGATGATAACCCTTAGCATTTATTTTAGTTTTGTCCATTGTAAGTATTTTTACAGGACAAACAGTGGTACATAGTGCACATCCTTTACAGATGTCTTCCTTAAATGTTACCTTTCCTTTAGCCATTCTTTTTACCCTCCTTTATTGTTATAGCATCCATTCATCCCTCATAAATAACTTTATGGGGAATATTTCGCCTTCTAAGTCTTTAGGAAGGCTTGGGATTATATCTTCTAATACAGATATATATCTTAGCTTTATACCGGTTTTTTCTTGAACCTCTAAAGCTAATTTTTGACCTCTTAGTACATCATCACGAGTTGTACTTTTTAATAAATGTGTATTGTTCACAATTCCTGTTATTTTAGCCCTTGATACATCTTGAATCTTTATCATATATTCTAGCACCTTTTCTACAGTTTGAGTTTCAGGGCGATTTGCATTTAAAACAAAAAACATATCATAATTCCCTTCTTGGAAATAGTCTACATATCTCCCTAGGGCCCTTGCTCCTACTTGATCTCCACCTACATCTAATATTAAATCATAGGATTCATCCTGTAATGGTGTATAGACTTCTGCAGATATTGATGGCACTTCTATGGCAGGTGCATTTATCTGGCTGCCAATTACTTTTATACCAACACCCTCCATCTCTAGTGCTTTCTCTCTAGATCTAAAATACATATTTACTATATCTAAATCGGCTAATGCAACTTTTCTACCTAGCTGTGCTAGTTTCACAGCATAATTCACACTAAATTCAGACTTTCCTGATCCATAGTGTCCTATTATAATTCTTATCCTCTTATCATTTAGCATAATCACCAAGTCCTATTTATAAACTTTTGCTTCCTCTTCTCCTCTTAAGACACGAAGTCCACCTTCAGCTAATGCCATAAGTTCATCTTCTCCCGGATATACGGTTACATCACAGATAAATTTAACTCTTTCCTCTATCCATGACGTGAACTCCTTATCATAGGCAATACCACCTGTAACGAGGATTCCATCAACCTTTCCTTTTAATACTGCTGCACAGGTTCCAATTTCCTTTGCTACCTGATAAGCCATAGCTTTGTATACTAGCTCCGCATATTCATCACCATCTTTTATTCTTTGTCCAACTTCTCTTGCATCATTAGTATTTAGATAAGATACTATTCCACCATTTCCTTTTATCATCTTCTTCATTTCATCTAAAGAATATTTTCCTGAATAGCAAAGTTTTACTAAATCTCCTACTGGAAGAGAACCTGATCTTTCCGGTGAAAATGGTCCTTCGCCATCTAATGCATTTGCTACATCTATTACCTTGCCTTTTTCATGAGCACCTACTGAAATCCCTCCGCCTAAATGAGCAACTATTAGGTTTAATTCTTCATATTTCTTTCCTAGTTTATTAGCATGTCTTCTTGCTACTGCTTTTTGATTTAATGCATGAAATATACTCTTTCTTTCTATTTCTTTCAATCCTGATACTCTGGCTACATCTTGCATTTCATCTACTACTACTGGGTCTACTATAAAGGACTTTTTATTTATTTCCTTAACTATTTCATAAGCTATGATTCCTCCCAGGTTTGAGGCATGTTCCCCTAAATATCCAACCTTTAAATCCTCCAACATGCTGTCATTTACTTCATAAGTACCCCCTTCTATAGGCTTGAGAAGTCCACCCCTACCTATTACTCCATCAAGAGATTCTATGGAAATATCATTCTTCTTCAATGCTTCCACTATAATATTCTTTCTGAATTCATATTGATCATAAATCTTGTTGAAAGCAGAAATTTCCTCTACTGAATGGCGAAGAGTTTCCTCAAATATACTTTTTTCATCGTCAAAAACTGCTATTTTTGTTGATGTAGAACCTGGATTTATAATTAATAATCTAGTCATTTTCCCCCTCCTATCTTGAAGCCATAAGCACTGCTAAAGCAATTGAATTTAATTTTGATTCTTCATTATCAGCTCTTGATGTAAGTACTATTGGTGCCTTTGTGCCCACAATAAGTCCTGCTGATTTTGCATTTGCTAAAAATGATAAACATTTATATAGTACATTACCAGCTTCAATATCCGGAGCAAGAAGTATGTCTGCATCTCCTGCAACTTCACTATCAATTCCTTTTAATATTGCTGATTCTTTTGACACAGCATTATCTAATGCAAAAGGTCCATCTACTAAGCATCCTAGGATTTCTCCATTTTTGTTCATATCAGCTAATTCCTTTGCATGAACAGTAGCTTCCATCTTAGGAGATACTTTTTCTTTTGCTGCCAAAACTGCTACTTTTGGTCTTTCTATATCTAAAGATTGTGCTAATACTACTGCATTTTCAATTATTTCTTTCTTTTGCTCAAGATTAGGAGCTATATTCATAGCTGCATCAGTTACAATAAAAACCTTATGATAAGTTGGAACATCAAAAACTGCCACATGGGATATTACATTGCCTGTCCTAAGTCCAATCTCACTATCTAATACCTGTTTCATTATTACAGAAGTATCTATAAGTCCCTTCATCAAAACATCAGCTTTCCCACTACTTACTAATTCTGTTGCTATCCTACAAGCCGTAGCACCATCTTCTTCATGGATTATTTCTATACCTGATAAATCAAAGTGGATTTCCTTCCCAATAGCCAATATTTTTTCTTTATCTCCCACTAATATAGGCTCGGCTATCTTTAATTCGGCTGCATTTTTTACTGCAGATAAAACATCCTTATCTTGTGCAACGGCTACTGATACTTTCTTTGGCCCTCTCTTTTGGGCCAATTCTAACAGATTTTCAAATGATTTAGCCACTTATACTCACCTCATCTTCATATATTTTTGCTCTTTCTTCTCCATTGATTACTCTTTGTGCACCTTTGTTTAGTGCTTCCATTTCATCTTCTCCAGGATATACTATGACTTCAGATATAAAGTCTATCATCTCTTTTATTCTATCAACTAAGTAGTTAGAATAGGATAATCCACCTGTCAATATAATATTATCTATATGTCCATAAAGCACTGTTGCATAGGAGCCTATTTCTTTCCCTATTTGATATGCCATTGCATCATAGATAAGCCTTGCATAATTATCGCCATTCTTTATCCTTTCTTCCACTTCTCGTCCATCCATAGTATCTAAATATGAGAAAAGTCCACCTTCTCCTTGCAGCATAGTCTTCATCTCATTTAATGTATATTTTCCTGAATAACATAATTTAACTAAATCTCCCACAGGTAGAGTACCTGCTCTATCCGGAGAAAATGGGCCCATTTCCTTTGCATTGTTAACATCTATAATCTTGCCCTTTTCAACTGCCGCAATAGATATTCCACCGCCTAAGTGAGCTACCACTAAATTTAAGTCTTCAAAATTCTTATTTAATTCTTTAGCCCTTCTGTGTGATACAGCCTTAATATTCAATGCATGAACTAGAGATTTCCTTGGAATTTCCTTTAGACCAGATATTCTAGCTATATCGTGAAATTCATCTACTGCCACTGGGTCTACTATATAAGATGGTATATTTTTTAAATCTGCTAGTCCCTTAGCTAACATACCACCAAGGTTAGAAGCATGTTCTCCCTGTATCCCAACTTTTAAATCTTCAATCATTGCGTCGGTTACAGAGTAGGTACCTCCGGGCATTGATCTTAATAGTCCACCCCTACCAACTATTGCTATAAGAGAATCAGTTGATATATTTTCTGCTTCTAGCCAATCTTTTATTAATCTTAACCTATATTCATATTGATCAGCTATTTTTTTATAATTCTCTAAATCCTCTTTTCTATGATCTATTTTGAAAGTTTTAATTTCCTGCTCTCTTTCAAATATAGATACCTTTGTAGAGGTGGATCCTGGATTAATTGCCAGAACGAAATTTCTTTCCATACTTTTCCCCCTTAGTGATTAATTATTTTTAATTCAATAGGTTGTGGTGATATTTCTTTAATTGTAATTCCTATTGGTGCCGTAAAATTTAAGTATACTTTATGAATTCCTTCATCAAGCATATTAAAATCTAGATATGGTATTAAGTCTTCTTTAGTTAAATTTTCAATTGCTTCTTTACTACCTTTTGCTAAAACCTGTACAGTCTTTGAATGATCGTCTTTATCAATAGTTAATTCACCATCTAAATTTCTAATATCCACTTCATCTAAGGTATATTCAAAGGACTTAGTAAAATTTTCTTCTATTTTTAAAGAAATTGTTACCTTCTCATTTGGATTTAATAGAGAAACATTTTCTGGAAGATCTAACTCAACTGGAACATCTGCATTTTCCATTAGATAATTTATATCCACCGGCTTAGTTTGAATAAATGTCAAGTTTGCTATATCATTTCCACCCTTGAGTGTTATCTTATTTGGATTTATTGTAATGCTAGTAATTTCATAGTTTTCTGGTGGCTCTGTTTGCAAATTAAGTTCAATAGGCACAGTTACTATCCTAAACACTGGGATACTCACATCCACTACACTTGGTTCATATTCTACTCCTCTAACATCATTTTTTTCATCATCTATTAATTTTATAGGCTCTGTAACATTAATATTTTCTTTTCTACCACTTATATCTACAACTGCTACTACATCCGCTACTTTATTTACCAAAGACCTAGGTCCCTTCAATAAAACAGATTGAGTTTTTGTTAATATATCCCCTAATACATAATTAGGATCAAGATTGCCCTTGGTCTTTACAGTTACAGATTGTGTCTTAGTTATTATCTTATCAAACGTAAATAGAACATTCTCTGGTTCACGTCCAACTATTTTTATATTACTTGATTGGTCTAAACTTATATTTATTGGTACTTTTACTTGACCTTCACTATATCCTGATAAATCTACCTCAGCTTTTATAAATTCTCGTGAAAATTTAGCCATATCAGATTTTTTACCTGTAACTTTCACAGAAACTGTTGCTTCCTCTGGTTCCATAATTACTAGGTCTTGTCTATCTAATGCGGTTTTATTGGTATAAGTTACCGGAATATTTCTATATTCCTTAGATATATCTGGATTAACTTCGCTTTCACTAGTAACATAGCTCCACAAAACAATAGCTATAATAACAGAAAAGATTTTTAGGGTTAAATCACTCTTCTCCTTGCTCATCTTTTCGCCTCCATTTAGTCATAAATGTTTGTGTTGAATCCTTTGGCTTATACATATCTGTTAATATTTGTTTTAATGTCTTAGAATCTAAATGTCTTGCTATAGTTCCATTTTCAGCTATAGAAATAGAACCCGTTTCTTCTGAAACTATTATAGCTAAACTATCAGATCTTTCCGATATACCTAGTGCAGCTCTATGCCTTGTACCTAATTCCTTACTTATATTCATATTGTCTGTAAGAGGTAAAAAACAAGCAGCTGCTTTAATCATATCTTCTTTTATAATCACTGCTCCATCATGTAATGGTGTATTTGGAATAAATATATTGATAAGTAGATTACTGGATACCATACCATTAATCTTAGTTCCGGTATCGGCAACCTCATTTAATCCTGTTTCTCTTTCTAAAACAATCAATGCTCCAATCTTTTGTCTAGATAAAGATGCACAAGCTTCAACTATTTCATCTACAGTCTTAGATAAGCTCTCTCCCTTTATTTCTAGTAGAGATTTTGTAAAAAATCTGGATCTACCAATATACTCCAATCCACGCCTAAGCTCAGGCTGAAAGACTATTAGAATAGCAAGAACTCCAACAGTCATGGCATTTTCTAATATCCAATTTATAGTATATAGCTGTAATAAACCACTAAGTTTAGCAAATACAAATAATGCAAAAATACCTTTAGTTAATTGTTCCGCCCTAGTCTCTCTAATTAATTTAAATATCTTATAAAAAACAGCTGCCACAATGATAATATCAATTATGTCCCTTATTCTAATGCCTGAAAATATTCTATTAATAAGTTCCAAGGTTTACCACGCCTTTTATCGTATTTTCACTTCTATTCCTATTATATAATAACTGTTCCATTAATTGAACTAATAAATTGAATATAATAAATTTAACTCAATTCTGAAAATCGTTAATTTTCAATCATCTTGCTCATAGTATCATCATATGACTTCTTGAGTCTTCCTTTTAAAGAATCTACTATACTCACATTCAACTCTCCATTAATATAATCATCAATGGGCAGAATTTCGAAAAACAATTTATTATTCTCTCTGTATTTATAGACCCAAGTCGGTATATACTGTATATTTTTAATTACTGTTTCTTGAGAAGAAAAATCTTTTTCTATCTCTAAATTTATCATTACTCCATCTTCAGTATAAGAATTATCCATAGTTTCTTTTCTCTGATTTGATAAAAAATTTCCCATAGAATAGATTATAAAATTGTCTTTTCCATCCCTATTAATTATTTGAGATCTTTGTATTACATGGGGATGGCTACCTAATATAATATTTGCACCCCATTCTACCATTTTTTCACCTAACTCTATCTGATAGCTGGAAGGCTCTCTTTGATATTCATTCCCCCAGTGAATAAATACTACTATTAAATCAATATCTGAAGATCTTGCCTTTTCAATATCTCTTTTTATTTTCTCTTCATCTATTCTATTTACCATATATGATAATTCTTCCCCTGTTAAAGTAGAATCCATACCATTTAAACCATAGGTATAGGAAAGGAATCCTATTCTTATATTCTCTATCTCCTCTATAAGAATATTATTATTTGGTTCTTTATATGTCCCTATATTTTTCATTCCATACTCATTTATATTATCTATAGTCCTAATTAATCCTGTCTTTCCATGATCTAAGCAATGATTATTGGCCGTAGCAAGTATATCAAAGCCTGTCTCCTTTAAGGCTAAAAGAGATTCCTTTGGTGTATTAAATCGAGGAAAGCCAGAAAAAGGAATTTCTTCCCCCGCAGTAACAGTTTCAAAATTTCCTAATGCTATATTGGCTTTCTCAACATATTTCTTTATATGTCTAAATGTAGAAGTAAAATCGTAGCTTAGAGTTTCTTTGTTGAAGGCTGCTTTATATTGTGGTGAGTGGAACATTATATCTCCAACAGCTAGAAGATTTATAGTAGATATCCTGGGCTCCTCAATAACCTCAGTAATATCATCTAAATTTTTAATTACAGATTTTTCCTCGTCTATTTCTTTGTCTGCTTCTATGTATTCACTTGTTATATTTGTTTCTGCAGATTTGAACTTCATATAAGCCGCTGCTCCCATAAATCCTAGTAAGCAAAATGCTAGAATCAAAAATATTATAATTATGTTATGTTTTTTTCTCACAGTATTCCCCCTAATATATCAATAGCTTGTCCTTTTGCTCTAAAGGTAGAGATATCTCTACCTTTATTTTATACTTTGTTAATATTTTATACAATATTATTATTCTTTTCTCTTTAAACCTATTACTCTAGACTTTGAATCATACATAAAATTTGCTAATTTTCTTTGATTTAATATCCACAAAAATATTACATATGGAACAAAAACCATTGTAAGCTGAGGTATTTCTGCCATCAGTATAAAGTCAAACATCCCATGCATAATAATAGGCATATACAAAGATTTTCTCATATTCATTCTTTTTCTATCTATATTCGTGTCAAATTTAGCTAAGGATAGATAATATCCCATAGTTATACCAAAAACAGCATGGGCTGGTACTGAAAATATTCCTCTATATAGCCCAATAAAAGGATTATTAGTATATCTATATGCAACATAAATTATATTTTCTACAGTAGCAAAACCCATAGTTGCAAATACACAATAAACTATACCGTCTAATTTCTCATTAAAAAACTTTGTTTTATAGGGATATTTTAATACTACTAGTCTTTTAAAAAATTCTTCTGTAAATCCTGCAACTAGGAAAGCATTATAAAAAGCACCTAATACGCCAGGAAATATATTAAATGCGATTAAAATCTCTTCAACTATAACTGAAGGAATTACTGTTAATGCTCCTAAAATATAGGTAAATAGTAAAACCCTTAGAGGCTCTCTATCATGTCTATCAGATAAATATATGCCTGCGATTATGATTATAGCAGGTATCACTGCTATAATTAAAAGTCTAAGTTCCAAAACATTACCTCCTTATGTCTTTTCTTATAGTTTCCCAAAAACATAAAAAAATAAACCCTAATGAAATTAGGGTCTATAAAATTCTATAGTTTTTCCTTGGGACTCATATTTCTTCCTCATATAAGATAATATTAATATTAAAAGTCCTAATGATATCAAAACATCCCCAATACTTATTATTTTAGGAAAAGGATATGGTTTTGGTATTGGTATTATATCTCCTAAAAAAGTTAACTTTGTAGCTTTATTAGCTAAAGTATGAGTCATTATTCTTCCCTCTTCTAATAGTGATAACTGAGTATATAATTTAGAAACCTTTAAAGCATTTATTGCAACAGGCATTCTCCCACTATTTAGTGAAAGAGGTAAAAAATTTAAAATAGATCCAAATAAAGTTATTCTAAGTCCATTCTCATGAAAATTCATTATTAGCCCAATGATTAGTAATAAGTAGATAAATATATGTATATAAAAGAAATTATTCTCTATAATATCACTTAAATTTCCACCGGTTTTAGAAACTATTAATAAGGATATGATTTCTACTGAAAAAGCTACAACAAATAAATACCATCCGTTTATATATAAATTACCGATATTTCTTATCTTTCCACCCATTAATTTCCCAAGTAGTAAAGATAGTGTAATAGTTTCGATTACCATAATAAAACAACCTCCTAAATAAATTCACAATGCGCACTCCGCAGTCTCAAAGCTCAAATTCATTTACTCGCTACGCTCATATGAATTTGGTTCTCGTTGCCTTTTTGTCCAATAAGCGTAGCGAATTGTAGACAAAACGGACAGCGTAGGTGCGTTTGACCTACATCAACTCACTAGCGTTCGCTGTGTTAGGTCATAAAAAGTAGAAAGCTAGACACAAAGTGTCTAGCATCATACTATGTTTATTAGTATGCTACAAATAGCTCTTTCTTCGCATTACAAAGTGGACATTTATCTTCTTCACCTGTTAGTGTAATATATCCGCAAACTGGACAAAGTTCCACAACTTTTGCTTCTAAGTCATTACCAGCATCTACCGCTTCTTTAGCTCTAGTGAAAAGCTCTGCATGAACTTTTTCTGCTTCAATAGCAAATCTCATTGCTGATATAGCTGTTTTTTCTCCTTGCATCTCTGCCACTGCTATGTAAGCTGGATACATTTGATTTACTTCATGCAGCTCTCCATTGATTGCTCCCTGAAGATTCTCTGAAGTAGTGCTAAGCCCAAATCCTGCTCCAGATGCTACTAAAAAATCACCTGAAATATCTTTTAACGCTTTGAAATGAAGTGTAGCATGAACTTCTTCTGCATCTGATGTAGCCATAAATAATCTAGCCACAGTTGGGAATCCATCTTTATTAGCCTTATCACTCCATATTCTATATCTCATATGTGCTTGAGATTCACCACCAAATGCTGATCTCAAATTTTCCGCTGTCATTGCGTTCATCAAAATTCCCCCTTTATAAATTTTATTATATACATTGCATACTATATTGTATACTATATTCTAAACAATGTCTAGAATATGCAACTCTCTTCATATATATTCCCATTTTGTATAGCCCTAATCATAAAAAAATGAGACTTTTTAGTCCCATTTTTATATAAACAAGCTCATATTAGAGTCATCTGCTGCATTGAGCATTGTGGCTACTCCACCAATTTCTATTCCATCGAGGAGTTCTTCTTTAATTACTCCCATTACATCCATTGACATCTGGCATGCTACCATTTTAATTCCAGATTTAATTCCTTGTTCTATTAATTCCTCTAATGAAGATATATTTTTATCCTTCATTACCATCCTTATCATCTTAGGTCCCATACCTGCCATATTCATCTTAGAGAGCCCAAGTTTTCTGGTATTCTTCGGCATCATCATTCCAAACATTTTACCCATAAAATCTTTGTTTGTCTTTATATAGGAGTCCTTTTTAATTATATTTAATCCCCAAAATGTAAAGAACATAGTAACTTCTTTGCCCATTGCTCTTGCACCATTTGCTATAATAAAAGATGCTATAGCTTTATCAAGATCTCCACTAAAGACTATAATATTTTTATCATCTTTTACTTGTGGTACACTTTTGCCAATTTGCCCCTTAATTTTACTCCCTTTTTCAATTAAAGCAACAAATTTCTTGTCTCCTTCTTCAGTTCTTATTAATATATTTCCTGTATTCTTATACCAAGCAGCGATATCATTGATAAACCCTGGATCTGTTGACATTACTTCTAATTTATCTCCCTCATCAATAGTTTTGATTTTTTCACTTACTTGCATAATAGGACCAGGGCAAGATAAACCACAAGCATTTAATTTAAAAAATTCACCTGTTTCAGCTACCTTGGCATCTATTTCTTCTAATCTTTTAGTTTTCTTCTCCACTTTCTGAACTCCAGAATCACTAAAGACTTCAGGCCCACTGCTGCTAATACCACAAGCATCATCTTTATTATTTTGACAAAACATAGTCTTATAGGTATTAAAACCCCCTGCTAAATTTTTAGCTATAAATCCGTTTTGAGCAAGAATTCTTGTACCTATATATCCTCTAAGGCCTACAGCACAATACAAGATATATGATTTATTTTTATCCAATTCTCCAAGTCTATTCCTTAGCTGTCCTAAAGGAATATTAATAGAGTTTTCAATATAGCCCATATTTATTTCCTCTTTTTCTCTTACATCTAAGATAATAATATTTTCTTTATCTAGCTCTTCTAATTCCTTCCAAAGAACAATGTCAACTTTTCCTAATAGCTGATTTTCCGCTGCAAATCCTACCATATTCACTGGATCCTTAGCTGAGGAATATGGTGGTGCATATGCGAGTTCTAGTTCTGTTAAATCAGAAACTTTTCCTCCAAATCTAATGGCAGTAGCTATTACATCTATTCTCTTATCTACACCCTCATATCCTACTATTTGTGAACCTAGAATTTTACCATCAAAGTCAAATATTAGTTTTATGGTCATTGGTAGAGCTCCAGGATAATATCCTGCATTGGAATTGGAATGAATAATTGCTATAAAATAATCCTTTTTGTATTCTTTTCCTAGCCTATTTAAAGTTTTTTCATTTGTACCTGTATTAGCTACTGTCAAATCAAAAACCTTAGCAATACTCGTTCCCTGAGTTCCTTTATATTCTTCCTCTGAACCTAAAATATTATTTGCAACTATTCTGCCTTGTTTATTAGCTGGACCTGCTAAAGGTACCATTGTCTGAACATTGTTTACATAGTCTTTAACTTCAATAACGTCTCCTATAGCATATATAAAGTCATCAGAAGTCTTTAAATATTTGTCTACAATGATTCCACCTCTTTGATTTACCTCTAGTCCTGCATCCTTAGCTAATTCTCCATTAGTCTAATGCCTATGGATAATATAACTATATCTCCTTTAATTTCAGCACCTGATTGTAAAGTAATAGTAGTCACTTCACTACTATATTCAAATTTGCTTACTCCATCTTTTAGTCTAAGGTCTACTCCCTTTGACTTCAAATGCTCATGAACTATTTGTGCCATCTCATAATCTATCGGTGCCATTACTTGATCTAGCATCTCCACTATGGAAACCTTTAATCCTAAATCATGTAAATTCTCAGCCATTTCAAGACCTATAAATCCACCACCTACTACTATAGCAGACTTTGGACTTTTTTCATCTACATAAGATTTTATGGTATCTGTATCTGGTATATTCCAAAGGCTAAAGATGTTAGGTGAGTTGATTCCTGGTATTGGTGGCTTTAAGGGCGTTGATCCTGTGGATAAAATAAGATAATCATAGTATTCCTCATATGTCTTATCATTTTTTAAATCTTTAACCAATACTTTTTTATCTTCCTTAAATATCTTCGTAACTTCTGATTTTATTCTTACATCTACGTTAAATCTTTCCATAATACTTTGTGGCGTTTGAACCAATAAGGAATCCCTATTTTCTATAGTTCCTCCTATATAATACGGCAAACCGCAGTTTGCGAAGGAAACATATTCTCCTCTTTCAAACAATACTATCTGAATATCTTCATCAAGTCTTCTAAGTCTGGCTAGAGCTGTTGCACCGCCAGCAACGCCACCAACGATAACTACTTTTTTACTCATTTTTAATTCCTCCTTGCCAATTTTAACATTAAACCTATACCCCGTATCTGTATATTTATATATTATGATATCGTACTATTTTTGTCAATAAAATTTTATGTAAAAAAGATTTATATGTAATACCTATGCCAAGTTCATATGAAAACGAATTAGCATTTTCCTATACATTATAAAGAGACTCATATCTTGTAGATATGAGTCTCTAGCTTTATCTTTCTATATTCAATATTTATATTCCTAAAGCTTCTTCGGGTGTTATATATGGTCTTTCCTGTTTTCTTCCAGTCTCTTTCAAAGTTAATTTCCCATTATAGAATGATAAACCTCTTCTAAGATATTTATTATCCTTTAATGCCTTTTCCACTCCTTTATCTGCTATTTCTAGTAAATATGGAAGAGTTGCATTACATAGAATTTGAGTTGCCGTCTGCGAAAATGCAGATGGTATATTATCTACACAATAATGTACTATTCCATTTACTTCATATATTGGGTCATCATGAGTTGTTGATTTACATGTCTCTATAGCTCCACCTTCATCACATGCTACATCTACTATTAATGCTCTATTTTTCATTATAGTTAACATATCTTTACTTACTAAATGATCTTTTCTCCATTTTGGCCAAAGGATACAATTCATTAATACATCTGTCCTCTTTAGACACATCTCTAGATTGTTTCTATTAGAATACAAAAATTCTACATTTGGTGGTAATACTTTTCTTGCTGCTTCTAGCTTATTTACATCTATATCTAATACCGTAACTTTGTTTCCAAATGCTGATGCTAATTCTGCTGCACCTACTCCTGAATTTCCCGCACCTATAACGGTTATTTCTGGAGTTCTTATGCCATCTATTTTCGACAATAATATTCCATTTCCTCCATAGATTTTCTGCATAAAATTTAATGCTGCTAGAAATCCTCCCTTTCCGGCTATAATACTCATTGGTTTTAATAAAGGAAATTCCCCATCTTTATCATCCACATCCTCATAGGCTATCCCAATAATTTTTTTGTCAATCATGGCATCTGTTTGTTCTCTATGAGCATTAGAATGAATATACGTAAATATTATTTGACCTTCTCTCATATATGCAAACTCTTCTGGAAAAATTTCTTTTACTTTATAAATTAAATCTGATTCTGCAAATATTTCTCTGGCTGTATCTATTATTTCCGCCCCTTGAACCTTATAATCTTCATCAGTAAATCCGCTACCTATTCCTGCATTTCTTTCAACTAATACTTTATGCCCTTTATTTACTATTTCTTTCACCCCATTAGGATCACATGCTACTCTGTATTCATATGGCTTTATTTCTTTTGGTATTCCTATTTTCATTATTCATTCCTCCAAAGCTCAATTTTGCTATAACATAATTCCTATTACTAAATAAAGTAATGCCGATATTCCTGCTACTGAAAGTGCATAGGGCACTTGTGTTTTTACGTGGTCAATATGATCCGAGCCAGCTGCAAGTGATGATAATATTGTTGTATCTGATAATGGCGAACAATGATCTCCGAAACATCCTCCCCCCATTACTGCAGCTATAGTTGCGTATACTAAGGTTGTTATATTTCCACCTGTCAAATTAAATGCTAATGGTACAACTATTGGAGTTAAAATAGCATATGTCCCCCAGCTGGTACCCGTGAAAAAGGATATAAAAGCTCCTATGAGGAATGTAAATACTAGCAATAATGCTGGCGTCATCCATGAACTAGCAATTGATATAACATAGTCTGCTGTTCCAAGTTCTTTACTTATTGCATTAAGTGAATATGCTAATGCTAAAATAATAACTGCAGATACTATACCTTTGATACCAGCTATAGCTGTCTCTACTAATTCAGGAATAGTTCCCATCTTTTGAATTAGCATTGTAATAAATTGAAATGCTACTGCGGCGACAAATCCCTCAAGTGTCTTTGCACTTCCGTTAATTATATATGTTCCTAAGGTAATTGAAATAATAATTAATGCTGGAGCAAAGAAGTTTAAAAAAAGATTTGGCTTTATACCTTCATTAGGCTTAATTTCTGAAAGCTCTTTTCCTAATAATGGTCTTGCATTATCATTCATAACCTTTCCTGTTTCTCTTGTTCTTTTCTCAGCTTTGCCCATAGGCCCAAAGTCAGGAATTATGCCTATTGCTATTACCCCTACCATAATTACGGATAAAATACCATAAAAATTGAACGGAACCATTCTAACAATTGCATTCATAGCTATATTTTTATCCGTAAATGCTCCAATTCCCACTAATAGCCCTGCTACATATACACCCCAAGAGGAAAAGGGAATAATTGTACAAACTGGTGCTGATGTAGAGTCACATATATATGCTAATTTTTCTCTTGATACTCTTGCTTTATCTGTTATATTTCTCATAACTGTACCTACATATAGAGGACTAAAATAATCACTAAAAAATATAAATATACCTAGTAGCCAAGCTAGTATTTGAGCACCTCTTGCTTTTACGTTCATTTTTTCGATAGATTTTGAAAAAATATCAATGGCACCTGATTTTTGAAAAAATGCTATCATAATACCTACAAAAACTTCTATACTTAGTACCCAGATAAAATCTGCATTTCCTAGTGCGGATTGAGCTAGACCTGTAAATCCAAATAATATATTTTGTCCTGTAACTAATATCCCAACTAGAACTCCAATTAATAATGAAAAAACTGCTTCCCTAGTAATAAATGCGAGGATTAATGCTGTGAATGCTGGTAATAATGATAAAATTCCAAAGTTTGTAACTGGATCCATGATATTACCTCCTTAATTTTTATAAATCCTATAAAATTTCAAGTAAATCTGACAAATTATACTTATTAAGACCTAATGTTTCTATTGTTCTTTTTTTCTCTCCTCGATAATCCCTATCCATAATAATTGATGCAAGTTTTATTACTGAATCCATTACGGGTGTCTCTACCCCAATTTCCTTGCCAAGCTCTGCCATAAATATTAATCCATAGCCAACATCTTCATTTAAGTATCTATGGTCTAAGGTTGATTGTGCTCCTATTCCCTTAAATCCCATAGCTTCTGAATATCCTTTATCATATGTTGCTTCCTGCATATAACCTTGTTTCATCCCTAGGACTGGATCTTCAATAATACTAAATCCAAGTCTATGACCTATTGCTATTCTCTCTTTATCTACTTCCTTCATTAATCTTCCTACAGCTGTGGTTACCCCATCTTCGTAAAAATAAAAATCACCTTTAGTTCTCTCTATTAACGCTGCATTTAGTAATGTTACAGATGGATGGATAACTGGATTGGCATTTTGCAATGTTGTTTGCAGTACATTATTTGCAGGAATTAACGCTGGATAAACTTCTTTTATTAATTCATGAACCTTAGAAGTATACTTACTAGGCAGAGCTGCGAGAAATACACCATCTTTTAACTTCAAAAATATATTAATACTTGCAGGTCCATTAATTCTTACAGCATAAGGCAAAGTGCTTGTTTCAGCTATTAAATAATCTTCATTATCTAGACTTAATCCTAATGCATTTTTAAATACAATACTACCGCCACAAGAACTAGGACATACTATAAAAGTTTGACCCTTTTCTAAATAAGGTTTTACAGCTTTTCCAAAAGGTTCTGTACTATAGGCTGGTCCTACAATAAATATTAGCTGTGCCCCTTTCAAAGCTTTCTCTAAATCATGACCTACATATGATAATTTTTGAAATCCTTCTAACATTCCCGAACTAGAAATACCACCTTTATCATTTATGGCATCAATATTAAAAGAAAATTGTTCAAAATCGTATAAGTATACTTCGTGTCCTGCTTTTGCCCAATCAAAGGCAACGGCACAACCACCATTTCCTGAACCAAGTACTGCAACTTTCATTTCTACTCCCCCTTAGAATTTTTCTTGCAATAGGTCTATAGCATGTTGCACTATTTTTTTTCTGATTTCCTTTTCCTTTTCTTCAGTTTCATTGGGATTACCTACTGGATAAGGTATTGCTACTGCTGGAACTATCCTTACTGCTCCGACTGTCTTTGAAATTGGCGTTACTGTACATATATGTGATGCCGGAATACCTATATTCTCTACTTCTTTTACTATGGTTGCACCGCAACGTGTACATGTACCTCAGGTTGATGTCATTATAACTCCATCTACCCCTACATCCAATAATTCCTGCGCTATTTCTTTTCCCATTTTTGTAGCATCTGCTACCGAGGTAGAATTTCCTGTAGTTACGAAGTAATGTTCATGTAAATTTCCTATTTCTCCATTCTTTTCCAATTGTTTAAATAAGTCCAGTGGTAACAACCTATTTGGGTTATGATTTGCATATACTGGATCAAATCCTGCGTGAACTGATTCAAATTCTCCTTCTTCAAATCTTTCTATACTATCTATTGGATATTTTTTATAAAATTTTGCAGTAGCGGCTGGCAAATGATCAGGATTTTTCATAGGCACTAATCCACTAGTTGTTAATAAGGCAATCTTTGCCTTCTTTATATCAAATATTGGCTCTGCTGGAGTAATTGTATTATATATTGGTATTGGAATTTCAGTTTTAAATTCTTCTCCCTTTAGCTTTTTAATTAACATATCAAGCGCTCTTTCTGCGCCATTTTTTTCTTTAAATACATTGATTCTAATTCCCTTCGGAATATATCCTTCTTCATTAGGTAATCCAATATCTTCATTTTTTAACAATTTATTAGCCAATTTTGCCATTTTGAAAATTGCCTTTCTCATTGTAGCAGCAGAATTACCAGTTTCTACAATATAGGTATTGCTCTTATATATCTCAACTGCTGGGTTTTCTATATACATTCCAGTTATAGTGTTGATTCCATATTTTTCATTAACAAAACTACATATATCTCCACAAGCTATACCAAATCTTCCTGCGTTAAATGCAGGGCCTGCTACAACTAAGTCAGGATTAAGCTCCTCTATATGTTTAGATATGAATTTTCTCGTTTCCTCCATATTTTCTGCATAATAATTGTCTCCACAAATTATTGTAGCAATAATTTCACCCTCTAAATCCTTGAACAAATTTGCTGAACCTATCATACTTCTTTCTATTTTGGGTAGTATACCTGCCTTCTCTTCTCCTCCAATTTGTCCAAAAAATTGATTAGTGTAGAATAATATTTTTTTCATCCTCTCACCTCCTAAATTGTCACTGCTGATAAGTGACTAAAACCTTGTAAATTATGACTACCTAATATACCGTGAACTTCTATGATTAGAGACCCATCCCCTTGCCTTGAACCTTGGAAACCTCCTGTAATATGTTCTAACGCATCGAAATCTCCTAATATCACATCCATCGGTGGTATTTTAATTGTTGCATTGCTATTTCCAGTTGAAACCATGGCATTAGCCTCTATAGTACCATCTGGTAAGGATTCAGATTTACCATCTACTCCAGCATCTTCATTGCTAATAAGGACTGTCTTTATTCCTTTGTTTTCAAGTCTCTTACATATCATCATTAAATCAGTTGTTGGATTACCAAAACCCTCTTGTGATTGAATAACTCCATCAGCTCCAAGCATTTCCACCATTCTAGACGTAATCACTGCATTTCTATATTTATCTGCTAGATATGTAGTCATAGGACTTAGGACTACACCTATGAAATTTATTTCTTTCCCATGCCTTTTAAAACATTCATTAATAATAGCATTATTTTGATGATGGTATGTTGTAGTTTTAGACCCTGCTGATACACAGTTACCGCTAACTAATGCACCATCAAATACCTCTAGGGGATTAACTGCTGTTGGAACCATAGTCTTAACATCTTTTCCATAAAAATAGGTGTCATGTAAAAGTCCTTGACCTACACATTGATAAACATATGCTACTTTTGGTAGTTCTGGGTACTCTTTTAGCTTAACTGATAAGCTATTCCAATTATAAATCTCTTCTTCATAATTCTTATACTCTAAGGCATGTCTTCCAATATAATGTGCTACTTTTACTCCACCTACTCTTACCGCCTCTTCATGTTCATGTTGACTTACTCCGATTTTCTTCTTTATATTAAGGACAAGATTATTTAACTGAGAAAATGGTGTATATTTAGTTAAGGGACCCTTCATATCAATTATTCCTTCCTGAAATCCCACTATAGGCCCCGTTGTGATTACAGCACAATTCTTTAATGCATAAGTAATCCCTCTGCCAACATCCTCTATTGCTCCATTTATCCCAGGAAAAACATCACCATTTAACTTTGCTCTAGGCTCTATAACATCCTTAACGGGAATTATTCTGATGGACTCCCCAGGTCTCGCTATATCTATTTGCACTTCTAATATTCTTTCATCTTCTAATAACAAGTCTTGGATTTCGTCCTTTGATATAGTTAATACTCCATTATCTATTTTGGTAGCCAGACCAAATACTATATCATTTACTTTAATCTTTCTTAGAATTAATTCCATATCTTAACCTCCTTTTTCTTACTCTCTTTACACCATCATGTTAATGCAAAAGCTATGCCAGTCATTAAAGTGCTATTTTAGTTGTTTAAGGATGATAAAATATAATAAAGGTGACAGAAATCTGTCACCCAGTGAAAATTTTTTTGCTATTTTTTTAACATCAATTAAAATCTATTCCATATTTATCAAGTTTATAGTGTAATCTTTGTCTAGTTATCTTTAATAATGAAGCAGCTCTAGTTATATTACCTCCTGTACTTTCTAAAGCTTTATTTATCATTTGTTTTTCTATTCCTTCAAGCATTTCATCTAAAGATGTGGTACAACTTATATCAAAATTATCCTCAATAAAATCATCATTCTCTTTATTAATCTTATCGTTTAAATATACTGGAAGATGATCTAATTTTATTTCTTCATTATTTCCTACAAAATGAATTGAGGATTCTATTACATGCTGAAGTTCTCTTACATTTCCGGGCCAATTGTAGTCAAGAAACAATTTCATTACTTCATTAGATATACCGATTATCCCCTTGCTATATTTCTCATTGTAAAGATTTATAAAATATTCAACATATACCATTATATCTTCTTTTCGTTCCCTGAGTGACAGTAGTTTTAAACTTATTCCACATAACCTGTAAAATAAGTCCTCCCTAATTTGTCCTAATTCCATAGCCTTGACTGGCTCTATATTCATTGCTGCAATTATTCTTACGTCTACTTCCTTTTCTTGACTACCTCCTACTCTACGAACCCTACCATCCTGTAATACCCTAAGTAATTTCGCTTGTAAATTTAGAGGCATGGAATTTACTTCATCTAAGAATAAAGTTCCTCCATGAGCTTCTTCAAATAAACCTGGCTTATCTATAGCACCAGTAAAGGCTCCTTTAACTGAACCAAATAATATAGATTCAAATAGATTTTCAGGAAGTGCGGCGCAGTTCTGTACTATGAATGGTTTATTTCTTCTACTGCTATAATTGTGAATTGATTGAACGTATAGCTCCTTACCTGTTCCTGTCTCTCCATAAACTATAACTGAGGATGTATTATCTGATATTATTTTTGCCTTTTCTATATTATGTAACATTTCTTTATTTGATGTAATTATATCTTCAAAAGTATATATAGGTCCTTGTATTCTTTTGTATTTAACGGAATCTGTTTTAAAGGAATAGACTTTACTTTTTATCTGCTCTTCAATCTTCGTTATATCTTTAGATAGTTCTATTGCACCAAGAATCTTTCCACTTTTTATTATTGGTATTGTAAGGTTTTGAGTATTTATAATCCTTCCCTTATAATCGCTAAATACCTGCTCTGATAAATAAATCGGCTTTCCTTCATTAATACATCTAATCATAGTACTATCTTTAGGGTTAATACCAGAATATACTTCCAAAAAATTTCTATTTAATATATTCTCAAGATCATCCTCACAACCACTACTATCAAATCTAGGATTATATCTCACAGAATATACAATTTTTCCATGTCTATCTACTATCATTATGGCATCTACATAATTCATGTTGGTTAGATAATTATCATCTTTCATTTTTCACCCTCCAGCTCGTCTATAGTCTTATTATATAATATAGATATAACTTATGGCAAATAACTAACGTATGATCTAAAATATCTTTTTCTCGTCAAAATCTTGTCACAAAAAGGCTCATATCTGCAATAGATATGAGCCTTTAACTTTTTCCTATATTAACTTAATAGTATTTTTTACTATCTATATATTCCTGTACTATTCTTAACGTTTCTCCAAATCTTTGGAAATGAACTACTTCTCTTTCCCTCAAAAATCTTAATGTATCGGTCACTCCTGGGTCATCACTGACTCTGATTAACCATTCATAGGTGGCTCTTGCCTTTTCTTCCGCTGCCATATCCTCATGTAAATCTGCTATCGGATCATCCTTTGACTGAATATATCCGGCTGTCCAAGCTTGACCTCCAGCATTATGAGGAAATGGACTTTTACCATGATTTACATAATGAGCTTCAAATGGTGTTCCTTTTATTTGATGTACTGGCGCATCCTTTACTAATTTCCATACTAAGGTTCCAATTATCTCCCAATGAGCCAGCTCTTCTGTACCCATAGGTTATATGTTATATAGATTAATCACTTGCATGGTAAGCAAGAGGTCATTTTTTTAACACTCTTGATACTCTAGAAAAAATCAAAAAAATAGGACCAATAAGATCCTATTCTATCATTATGCCTTTCTCTAACTCAATTGACAAAACAGCCATAACTCTTGATGCTACATAAGCTATATAATCTTTTTCATCTTCTGTAAATTCCATAATGTCTAAAGAACGTAATAAATCTCTAGCTATAAATAATAGGCTCTCTACCATTATTTATCACCCTTTACATTAGATTTTACTTATATAGTTCTATATTTGAATTAAAAGTCCTTCTTTTTTGGAAAAATTTTTTAAATAAAAAAATGTTGTTTTGAAATCTATTTTAGTATCAATTGTTATATTCTCCCTCATCTTTTATATCACATAATTTAATTGAATTAATACAATAGTATTAAGCACATATCTATATACCTATAGATATATATATCTATAAATGTGCCTTCCTTATCTATAAAGAGACCTTCCTAGGGTCTCTTTACTATTTAATCTAGAGTCAAAATAAGGTCTCAGAATAATTTGTACTTGTACCTAAATTGTAAACCTTTTATATTGTTTTTCATAATATATAATAGTGACAAATTGTTTTATAAATTGCCATAAAGTAAAGCACTAAATACTGTTTCTATTTTTACAGTTTTTTAGACACTTACACCTTATATTATAGTTTATATCAAAGTGTCCAAAAAATCGCTGGAATTGAAAATGTGGAAGGGAGATTTGATATGTCATATATGTCTTATAATAATTGGAATAAATCAAGATATGATCCTTGCATATGGGATCACGATCGTTGTAACTTTGAATGTGAGTGTATTATAAAATGTCCAACAGGATCTACTGGACCAACGGGACCCACTGGGCCTACAGCACCTACTGACCCCGTGATTTAAGGAAAACTGCAAAAACCCTTATTCTATGCGGGATAAGGAGATACCAAAATAAAATATGAGCTATCACATTACACAGGATACCGCCCAATTGGACAAGATAGGCGGTATTTTTGTATCTGGATAGCGGAACTTCGGGGCAAGTTGGCCCGAAGTCGAAAGGAGGGATTGCGAATATCCCGTTGGGGCTTGACCTAAAAATCAAGCCCCTTTTTTCATGCCATAAAACAGACAAGGAGGAAAAACGCATGGCAAAAAATGAGCCAAACAAGCCGGAGGAAGTAAAAACCGCTCCCGCACAGGAAGCAACAACAGAAGAAAAAAGCACTCCCAAACCCATGCCGGAGATTAGCGGCGAAGCTCCTGCCCCGGAAAAGACTGCCGAAGAAACAGCGGCACTTCCCCATGAGGACGGAGTCGCCCTACATGAATCTGATAAGGACAGGCCGGAAGTACCTACCCCATTGACATTCCCGCCCCCGGTGATGTGGTGGTTTCCTTTGACAAAATCAATGAGATTGTTTCCGGGAAACAGGCGGCGGTAAAGGAAGCGGAGCAGACCGCCCCCGAAAAAAAGGACGTGGAAAAATCAGCACATACCGAAAAAAAGGCAGAGCCAGAGAAACCTGGTATGGATAAGGGAAAGGAAAACGAGCCGAAAACGGCTGACAGCAAGCCCAAATCCCGCTCACAAAAAACCACTGAAAAAGCGGACAAAAAGCCTACTCGCCCTACCAAACAGGAAAAAGCCCCAAAGGCTGTAAAACCGGATAAACCGAAACAAGCCGCAGAAATTGGCGGCGGGGCTTCTGATTCCCCGCAAGCTACGGAACAGGCACAGCAAGAAACGCCGCCCCCTGCCCCGGAACTGCCACCCGAACCGAGGGAAGCACCCCGCCCCGGCGAACAGGAACAGATTGTTTATCTCAATCTTTCCGAGCTTTTTGCTTTCAAAGACCACCCGTTTCAGGTTCGTAATGATGAAGAAATGGCGGCTATGGTGGAAAGCGTTAAGGACAAGGGCGTTACCCAGCCTGCCATTGTGCGCCCCCGCGAAGATGGCGGCTATGAAATCGTATCCGGCCACCGCCGCCAGAAAGCCAGCGAATTAGCCGGATTTACGGATATGCCCTGTATTATCCGCAACATGACGGACGAGCAGGCCATCACGCAGATGGTAGAGGACAACACCAATCAGCGTGAAAATATCCTACCCAGCGAACGGGCCAAAGCCCTGCAAATGCAGTTGGAAGCCATCAAGCGGCAGGGTGCGCGAACCGGCAACGGACAGCGTTCCAATGAGGTCGTAGCCGAGCGCAACAAAATGACGGTCAAGCAGGTTCAGCGGTATATCAAGCTCAATGAGCTGGTTCCCGACCTAATGAAAATGGTGGACGAAAAGAAAATCGCGTTCACTCCCGCGGTGGAGCTTGCGTTTATCAAGCCAAAAAATCAGCGGTATATTGCTATCGCTATTGAGGGCCAGCAGTCGGCTCCCTCGCTCTCACAGGCACAGCGTATGCGTGACCTTGACCAAAAGAAGCTGTTAAACCCCGATGTGATTGACGGAATCATGTTAGAAGAAAAAAAGGAGGCAGACAAAGTGATTATTTCAAGTCAAGAACTTTCCCAGTATTTCGGCAAGGAGAAAACACCCCGCGAAATGAAGGATACCATTATGAAGCTGCTTGAGGAAAACAAGGCAAAACTGAAAGAGGTTTCGGCTCCTCAAAAGAAAGCCGAACAGGAAAAATAAGCACTTCGGGTCAAGTTGGCCCGAAGTCAGTGTATGCGGGGCTTTGCCCCGCACCCCAAAGCTCTAAGGATATAATATATTCCCCGTCGCCATATATCAGGTAGCATAACCGGGAAAATCGGTCAAGAGCCTGCCGCCGTAGGCGGTGCTTCGCACTCTTGACGGATTTCTCCCGGTTATGCTTTAAGGCAGTCAAGCGACGGGGATATATATTCCTTTGAGCTGCTCCCTTTCCAAGCGTGGAAAGGGCGGGGGGATAGGTTGACACATTCAGCGCAACAAGAACGGAGGTGCTTAAACAATGAAACGACCTTTAGCATACATTACTGCCGCGTGGTGCGGCAATCACGATACGGACACCAAACAGGCGACGCAATATTGCCGGGCAGTCTATGAAGCCGGTTTTTCCCCGGTTTGCCCGACCCTGTATCTCCCGCTTTTTCTCAATGACGCAATCCCGGAGGAACATAAAAGCGGCATTGATATGAGCCGGGATCTCCTGCGCCGCGCCCATGTACTTGTCGTATGCGGAAGCGATATTGACGAGGACGTAAAGAACGATATTGCCGTTGCCGGACGGCTGAACATTACGGCAACCACGCTGGACGGGATTCTGACCGTGAAAACGCAGGGGCAGGAAAAAGACCATGCTTGAAGCCTTTGTTACCAATCTTGGACGGTATAACGAGGGATATTTGGACGGGGAGCCTTTAAAGCTCCCCGCCACCACCGAGGAAGTGCAGGCTCTTTTGAAGCGTATCCATGTGGACGGTGTGCGGTATGAGGAAATTTTCATTACCAATTATGAAACCGACGTACTCGGCCTGCGTGATTGCTTGGGCGAATATGAAAGCATTGACGAGCTAAACTATCTGGCTTCCCTGCTGGACGATATGCCGGAATGGGAAGCGGAAAAGTTTGCCGCCGCCGTGGACTTCGGGGAATACAATAGTGCAAAAGACCTAATTAACCTCACTCAAAATCTGGATTGCTTTGAGTTTTATGCCGGAATTGAGGACGAGGAAGATTTGGGCCGCTTCTATATCGAAGAAATGTGTACGCTGGAAATCCCGGAGCATTTGGAAAATTACATTGATTATGAAGCCTATGGGCGGGACATGAACTTGGACGAGGACGGACGATTTACCGAGGGCGGCTATGTGGTGCGGACAGGTGACAGCTTTACCGAGCTTTACAGCGGCAGGGATGATTTGCCGGAGGAACACCGGATTTTCGCTTATCCCGAACCGGAAAAGCTCTCGATTCGTGACACCCTCAAACAGTATCAGCAGATGATTGACAATGCACCCGTTCCTCAAAAAGGCCGCACTGCTCCGGCCTGTGAGGAACGGTAAAGCCACTTCGGGCCAACTTGTCCCGAAGTGAGAAAGGAGGTTAAAAAAACTATGGCAAAAACGAAAACCACTACCGAACCGATTCTGGAAAACGAACACGTTAAAGAGCTTTTGGCGATATTAAAGGAAAACAATTCCCCGTCCACAAAGGATTTTCTTTCGGTTCTGAATCAGGTTGGCGCAATGGAAAAACAGCTTGACGCCGCTGTAAAGGAGCTTGCTGCCATGCGGCAGGAATTGAAAACGGCGCAGGAACAAAACCACCCGGTTAAGACCGCTTTGCAAAAGGCGGTCATTGTTATGCAGGGGCAGATATTGGATTTGCGGGAAAAATTAGCGGAGCTAAAGCAAAACGTCATAGACGGTTGCAGGAACGCCGTTGCCGCTTTTAAGGAAACCGGCATTTCCGCACTGGATAACGTGGCCCGTTTCTTTCAGATGCGCCCTACCTTAGAAGCCATGCGGGATATGCTTACAAAGGATATCCAGTATGATGATAAGGCCATTGCTAAAATTGAAGCTATCAGCACCGAATACCATCAGGCCGGGCGGCATTTGAAAAACATGGGCCGGGCCATGCTTGGCAGAGAAGCCGTACAGGAAGTAACACAGCCCGGCAGGCTGGCGGCGGTCATATCCGCTCCATTCCGTGCGGAGCGTTCCCATTTTTCCAGTATAAAAGGCCATGTAGAAAAATCTTTGAATACGCTGGCACGGTTGGAGGAACGGGCGGCAGAGAAAAAGCCCTCTATCCGGGAAGCTCTTGCGACCCACAATGAAAAAATCGCGCAGGCGCAAAAGGACGCTCCCGCCGCAGAACGCCCCCGCCCTGTCAATGCGGAGAGGTAACACACTTCGGGCCAACTTGGCCCGAAGTCCTCCTGCCTATACGATTGTCCTATCTGGCAGGAAAGGAGGAATTTCATGCAGGAAGATATTGAACGCCGGACGATTGCTCTATCCGTCAATGCCACAAAGCTGACGGGCCGGACGCTGGCAAAGGTGTTGGCGGCAGCACTCCGGCAGATACAAAAGAGCCATCAGAAACGGCAGACCCCGCAGGGCAGACAGAGCGTAAAAAAGCTGATGAACCACGGCGTTTCGACCAACAGCCTTGATTTGTCCGGGGATACGAAGCTGTTTGACCGTGTGGCCCGGAAATACAATGTAGATTATGCTTTTCACAAAACCGGGCCGGACAAATATTTGTTATTCTTCAAAGCCGGGCAGGCAGACGCGATAACCGCCTGTTTTGGCGAATACACAAAGCTGGTGATGAACCGGAGCAAGAGTCGCCGCCCCTCTATTCTGAAACAACTGAAAAACTTTGCCGACAGGGAGCGTACCAAACCGCGCCAAAAGGAACGAAAACGGGAGGTGACGCGGAATGAACGATAAAATCCGTAAATATGTGATTCCCAATATTCCCTATCTGTTCGTGCTGTGGTTCTTTCTAAAGCTCGGCACAGCCTACCGCCTTGCGGCAGGTACAGACTTCGGAAATAAGCTGGTTGGCATGATAAAAACCATAAGCCCGGCATTTGCTTCCTTTGCGCCGGGCTTTGTGCTGTCCGACTGGCTCATTGGCCTTGCCGGTGCTGTCATACTCCGGCTGGTGGTATGGTATAAGGTAAAAAACGCAAAAAAGTTTCGGAGGGATGTGGAATATGGCTCGGCTCGGTGGGGAACAGCAAAGGACATCAAGCCCTTTATCGACCCAAAATTCAGCAACAACGTAATACTTACCGGGACAGAGCTTCTTACCATGAACACCCGACCAGCAAATCCCGCCAACGCCCGAAACCTTAACTGTTGTATCATAGGCTCCAGCGGAAGCGGAAAAACAAGGTTTTGGCTGACCCCACAGCTTTTGCAGGCTCATTCGTCCTATGTGGTGGTTGACCCAAAGGGCGGCATTTTAGAGCAGGTCGGCTCTTTTCTGAAAAAGCAGGGCTACAAAATCAAGGTATTTAACAGCATAGATTTTTCAAAATCCATGCACTATAACCCGCTGGCCTACTTAAAGACGGAAAGCGATATTTTGAAGTTTGTAAACGCTCTGATTGAGAACACAAAGGGCGACGGTAAAGAGGGCGATCCATTCTGGACGAAAGCAGAAACCTTGCTTTATTGTGCTTTAATCGGCTATATTGTCTTTGAGGGGCCGGAGGAAGAACGGCATATCAATACCCTAGTGGATATGCTGAACAGCATGGAAACACGGAAGATGATGAAAATTTCAAAAATGCCGTGGACTATATGTTCCTTGGCTTGGAGAAGCGCAACCCCAATCATTTTGCGGTACGCCAGTACAAGAAATTCAAGCTCGCCAGCGGGAAAACGTCGAAAAGTATCCTGATTTCCTGCGGAGCCAGACTTGCTCCCTTTGATATTGGACAGCTCCGGGAGATTATGAGCTATGACGAAATGGAACTTGACCGCATGGGCGATAAGAAAACCGCCACTTTTTTCATCATCAGTGACACCAATACGACCTATAACTTTATTGTTGCCCTTGCTTTTTCGCAGATGTTCAACCTTTTATGCGAACGGGCCGACAGCAAGTATGGCGGCAGGCTCCCCCATCATGTAAGGGTATTATGGGACGAAGCCGCCAATACGGGACAGGTTCCGCAACTGGAAAAGCTGGTTGCCGTTATCCGTTCCCGCGAAATATCCTTATGCCTGTTTTTGCAGGCGCAAAGCCAACTCAAAGCCTTATACAAAGACCACGCTGAAACCATTATGGGAAATATGGACAGCGTGATTTTTCTTGGTGGTCGGGAACATTCCACCATCAAGGAACTTTCGGAGGTTTTGGGGAAAGAAACCATTTCCATGCAGACGGAAAGCCGGACGCGGGGCCAGTCGGAAAGCTACGGACAGAACTTGCAACGGCTTGGCAAGGAGCTTATGACAATGGACGAATTGACCACTATGCCGGGCAACAAGTGTATTTTACAGCTTCGCGGCCTGCGTCCATTCCTTTCCCCCAAATACGATTTAAAACAGCACCCCAATTACAGGTATACCGCCGAAGCTGATAAACGCAACGCTTTTGACGCTTCAAAGCTGGTAAACCGCTGCATGAAAAAGCTCAATCCCAATGAGCAGTATACCGTTTATGAAGTAAGTGCCGACGGGGAAGCCGCCGCCATAGACGAGAACGAGGACATTCTCAACTATGATGATGTGGACGACCCGGAAGCATTTGCATAACTTCGGGCCAACTTGACCCGAAGTGGCAGCCGCCGAAAATGGCGGTTTTTTTGTACCCAAAAACAATATGAAAACATGGAGGTAAATAGATTATGGGATTTTTTACGAGTGCAGTTAGTACCTTACAGACCCTTGTTGTAGCTCTTGGCGCTGGCCTTGCCGTATGGGGCGTTATCAACCTTTTGGAAGGGTATGGCTCCGATAATCCGGGCGCGAAATCGCAAGGCATTAAACAGCTTATGGCCGGGGGCGGCGTTATCCTGCTGGGAACAACGCTTGTACCTATGCTTTCCAGCTTGTTTTAAGGTAGGCCGGTATGGATTTTCTCACCGACTGGATTAACGAATGGATAAAAGGCCTGCTAGTTGATGGTATCATGGGCAATTTAAGCGGCCTTTTCGAGAACGTGAACGACCAGATCGGAGAGATTGCAACACAGGTGGGAACCACGCCGGGGAACTGGAACCCCGGCGTGTTCTCCCTTATACGGCAGCTTTCCGAAACGGTTGTTTTGCCGATTGCCGGACTGGTGCTTACCTTTGTCATGTGCTATGAGCTGATTCAAATGCTCATTGACCGGAACAACCTGCACGACATTGACACATGGATTTTTTTCAAGTGGATATTTAAAACCTTTGTCGCGGTACTGCTTCTTTCCAACACGTTCAATATCGTGATGGCGGTATTTGATGTATCGCAGAGCGTCATTAACAGTGCAGGGGGCGTGATTGCAGGAAATACAGGGGTAAGCCCCGATATGCTGGACAGATTGGAAGCCCAGCTCATGACAATGGAAATCGGCCCTCTGCTTGGCCTGTGGATGCAATCTTTTCTAATAAAGATTATTGTCGTAGCAATCAACATTGTCGTATTTGTCATTGTGTACGGCAGAATGATTGAAATTTATTTACTCACCAGTTTAGCCCCTGTGCCAATGGCAACCTTGGTCAACCGGGAAATCGGAGGCATGGGCCAGAACTATTTGAAATCCCTGTGCGCCGTGGGCTTTCAAGGCTTGCTGATTTTGGTATGTGTGGGAATCTACGCAAAGCTGGTGCAGAGTATCGCCGTAGGCGGCGCCCCCATTGGAGCCATATGGACAGTAATCGGCTATACGGTTCTATTGTGCTTCACCATGTTCAAGACGGGAAGCCTTGCGAAATCCATTTTTGGAGCGCACTGACAACTTCGGGCCAATTTGTCCCGAAGTGAGAAAGGAGAATTTTTTTATTATGAGCAATGAAAAAACAACGGTTCCGCAGGAAGCGGAACAGCAACCCGGACAGGCGGCTCTGCCGCTGAAGCTGGACGTTACCGCCCGGCTCACCCCGCCAAAGGGCAACCTTGTAGGCTTTGCCAGTTTGAAGCTGAATGACTGCTTTGTAATTGACGATTTTAAGATTTTGCAGAATGACAAGGGCATTTTTGTAGGTATGCCGAGCAAGCCGGATAAGACCAGCAAAACCGGCTACCGGGATACGTCCCGCCCTATCACAAAGGAGTTTCGCGCCGAGCTGACCGAAGCCGTAACAGCGGCTTATCATGCGGAGCTTGAAAAGTTGCAGACCCGCGCCGCTACCATTGCTTCCCCCGAAAAGCAGTCTATCCCGAAACAGCTTGCGGAGGGCGCGAAACAGGCGGCACAGGAAAACGCCGCCCGGCCTGCTCCGGCAAAGTCCGGTAAGGCCAAAAATGCAGAAAGGTAACTTCGGGCCAACTTGGCCCGAAGTGCCGGAAAGGAGGATTCTATGCTTTACCAACAGCCGGAACAATCGCCGTGGGGCAAGGTGCAGACCTGTGATGTTCTCTGCCCCGGCGTATTTCTTGTGAGTACCGCCAGTCATGGCGGAACAATGGTTGCAAAGGATATGGCGGCGGTGCTTTCTCCTGCCGCTATCAAGTGCGGCTTTCGTCACAGTGGTTTTCTCTGTTTTGAGGAAGATACGCAGGAAGATGTTGCCCTGCGGGAGCTTTTGGATAAAAAATTGTGGACGGTTCCAGACCGTATAAAAGACAAGGCTGCTTTTGAGGAAAACATCAATAAGTCACTTCGAGAACACAACCCGGACTATTGGCGGGTACGGCAGGCCGGACTGGAAAAGACCCCGGCACGGCAGACGGTTCCTATCCACAATGCAGAACGATAATCAACTTCGGGTCAACTTGGCCCGAAGTCAGAAAGGAGGATTTTTCATTGGCCTATGTAAGCGTACCAAATGATTTATCAAAAATAAAAACCAAAGTGGCTTTCAATCTCACCAAACGCCAGCTTTTATGTTTCGGAGCGGCGGCGGTAGTCGGTATTCCGGCTTATCTTTTTACCCGTACCGCCATTGGCAATACCGGGGCTATGCTCTTAATGATTGCCCTTATGCTCCCTTGCTTTCTCATTGCCATGTATGAGCGTGACGGACAGCCGCTGGAAAAGGTGGTGCGTAATATTGTCCGCTCCAAATTCCTATGGCCCCGCACACGCCCCTATAAGACACAGAATTTCTATTCCTACCTAAGCAACCCCGGAAAGGAGGTTTCACCCAATGGCACAAAAAACAAAACGCCCGCCCGTTCCCGCAAAAAGCGGAAAGCCTAAAAAGCGCGGGCCGCAGTCGGCACAGCAGACCATTCCCTACAAGGAAATGCTGAAAGACGGTATCTGCAAGGTGCGGGAGGGCTACTATACAAAGACCCTTTCCTACGAGGATATTAACTACGCTGTGGCTTCCAGTGACGACCAAAGCACCATTTTTGATGGATACTGCGGCTTTCTCAATTATTTTGACAGTGCCTTGCCCTTTCAGCTTTCCTTTATCAACCACCGCTCCCGCCCGGAGAACCGTTACAGCGTAAACATTTCCCCGCAGGACGACGATTTCAACAGTATCCGGGGCGAATTTACCGCCATGCTGGAAAACCAGATTGCCAAAAGCAACAACGGCATTGTCCGCTCCAAATACATCACGTTCGGGATCGGGGCAGACGGGATTGCGGCGGCCCGGCCCCGCTTGGAGCGTATCGAAGCGGATATTGTGGGGAACTTCAAGAAGCTGGGCGTACAGTCGGTAACCCTTTCCGGGCGGGAACGCTTGGAGGTGCTACACAGCCAACTACACCCCGGAGGAAAGGAAAAATTTATTTTCGGTTGGGATATGATACCCCAAACAGGCATGGGAACAAAGGATTTTATCGCTCCTACGTCCTTTGATTTTCGCCAAAGCCGCGCCTTTCGTGTAGGGACTACATGGGGCGCGGCTTTGTATATGCAGATTATGGCTTCCGAGCTTTCCGACAAGCTGTTAGCGGAGCTTTTAGAGGTGGACGCGGAAATGACCATCACCCTGCATATCCAGACCGTAGACCAGACAAAAGCGGTGAAAACAGTCAAGGCAAAGCTGACCGACATAGACCGTATGAAGATGGACGAGCAGAAAAAAGCCGCCCGGGCCGGATATGACATTGATATTCTTCCCCCGGATTTGCTCACTTACAGCAAGGACGCGGCGGCACTCTTGGCAGATTTACAGAGCCGCAACGAGCGAATGTTTCTTCTCACATTCCTTGTGGTGAATACGGCCCCCACCCGCCAGCAGTTGGAAAACGATATTTTCACGGTATCGGGCATTACGCAGAAATACAACTGCTTTCTCAAACGGCTGGACTTTCAGCAGGAACAGGGCTTTATGAGCAGTCTGCCCCTTGGCTGGAATGGCATTGAAATACAGAGGGGCATGACAACAAGCTCAACGGCAATATTTGTTCCCTTTATGACGCAGGAGCTTCGCATGGGCGGTCAGGCATTGTATTATGGCATGAACGCCCTTTCCCATAACGTCATTATGGCAGACCGCAAAAAGCTGAAATCCGCCAATGGTTTGTATCTTGGCTCCACCGGCTCCGGCAAGAGCTTCGCCGCAAAGCGTGAGCTAATCAACGTATTCCTTGCTACCAAAGACCGCATTATCGTGGTAGACCCAATGGGCGAATACGCCCCGTTAGTCCGGCGGCTTGGCGGGGAGGTCATAGAAATATCGCCAAACAGCCCCCATCACATCAACCCAATGGATTTAAAACTGAACTTAACCGGAGAGGACAGCCCGCTTTCAATGAAAGCGGATTTTTTATTGTCCTTATGTGAGCTGATTATCGGTGGCAAGGAGGGGTTACAGCCCATTGAAAAAACGGTCATTGACCGTTGTGTGCGGCTGGTGTACCGGGAGCTTGCCCTTGGTATCGGGGACGGAAAAATGCCGCTTCTGCAAGATTTGTATGAAACCCTGTGCCAGCAGCCGGAACCGGAAGCCAGACGGATTGCAACCGCCTTGGAGCTTTACTGCACCGGCTCCCTTAATATGTTCAACCACCCTACCAACGTGCAGACCGATAATCGCATTACCTGTATCGTACTGAAAAGCATGGGCGAAAACCTAAGAAAAATTGCCATGCACATCACAAACGAGCTGGTGACACAGGCGGTAGACGAGAACTTTTTAAGAAGCCTTGCGACCTGGTGTTACTATGACGAATTTCATATTTTGTTGCAGGACGCACTTTCTGCCAGCTACTTTGTCCGTGTGTGGAAAATGCTTCGTAAAAAGGGCTGTGTGCCGAGTGCACTTACACAGAATGTGAAAGACCTTTTAGCCAGCCGCGAAATCGAAAATATCTTGGAAAACAGCGACTTTATGATACTGCTGTCACAGGCGCAGGGCGACCGGGCGATTCTCGCCAAACAGCTTGGCATATCAGAACATCAGCTTTCGTATATCGCCCACAGCAATTCCGGGGAGGGTCTTTTGTTCTTCGGCAATACCACCATTCCCTTTGTAGATCGTTTTCCCCGTGGCGAAATCTACAATCTGCTAACGACCCGCCCGGAGGATATAAGGGAGGCCCAAAATGCGTGATATGGGCAGGTCGGGCCGATTGCGGTTTATGCCAAAAGGGCAGGCGGGAACTTCGGGCCAACTTGGCTCGAAGTCAAAAAAGCGGGCGACTCCCAAAAAGGAAACTTCCGGGATAACACCGCCGCAAACCTCCGACCCGTCGGGAGCTTCACCGCCTGTGGGTAATCGTTCTGACCCTGCCACTTCGGGCCAACTTGGCCCGAAGTCGGGAAAGCTCCGGCAGGACAGCAAGAAGCCCCGCCCCTCGGAACGTCTACGGCGTGACGGAGAGCCGCCGCCCGGTAATGAAAAAACGGACACCTCGCCCGGCGGTGAAACTGCTGGAGCTGATTCAAATTCTGGCTCTACGGACAAAAAGGCGGCGCAGAACGGTAAGCGCATGGAGAAATCAAAGCTCCGTATGGAAAAGAGCGGCGAAAAGCTGAATACCGCCCATGAGAAATTAGCGAATCAGAAACCGCAGAAAAAGCCCGGCCCGATTAAAAAAGTCAGCCATGCCGCCGGGTATCAGTCATGGCGGTATGTGCATGGGAAAATTCATCAGGTGGAGCGTGAAAACGTGGGAACGGAAGCCGCCCACAAAACCGAGCTTGCCGGGGAACACCTCGTCTGGGGCGGTACACGCTTTATCAAGCACCGTATCCGCACCCGGCCTGCCCGGCAGGTTCGCAAGTGGGAAAACAGACATATCAGCGCAAGAGCCGATTACGCCTACCGCCAGCTTGTGCAGGACAATCCGGGCTTGCAAAGCAATCCGGTTTCCCGGTTCTGGCAAAAGCAACAGCTAAAAAAGCAGTACCGAAAACAGGCGAAGGAAGCGGCAAAGCAGGGCAAAAAAGCGGTGCGGTTCACAGAAAAAGTAGCCCGAACGGTTGCGGCCTTTGTAAAGCGCAATCCAAAGATTTTACTGCTTGGTCTGGTGCCGTTCCTGCTGATCGTGGTTCTACAATCCTGCATGGCGGGAATCACCATCATTGGCAACGGCCTGATTAGCGTTGTGGGCGGCACTTCCTACGGTTCGTCGGACAGCGATATTGAAGCCGTGGAAGAAAGCTATACCGCACTGGAAAAGGATTTGCGCGAACGGCTCTCCAGGATAGAAAGCGATTATCCAAACTATGACGAATACTGCTATTCCGCGGACGAAATCGGGCATGACCCCTTTGAGCTGGCTTCCTACCTGACTGCCAAATACGGCGGCTACACCCCGGCACAGGTACAGGCAGAACTGCAAGCCCTGTTCGAACAGCAATATATCCTGACCATCACGGAAACGGTGGAGGTACGCTACCGCACTGAAACCGACACTTGGACGGACGAGAACAGCGAAACCCATACCGACACCTACGAGGTTCCCTATGATTACTATATCCTCAATGTGTCTTTGAAGAATAAGTCATTGGGAGCCGTGGCTCTTTCCAATCTCGACCCGGAGCAGACGGAACGCTATACCATTTACCAAAAGACCAAAGGCAACCGCCCTTATCTGTTCGAGGGCAATATTTACGCCCATGCCGGGGAATACACCGATTACGACATACCGCCACAAGCTCTGGCCGACCCGGAATTTGCGGCTATGATTGCGGAAGCGGAGAAATATTTAGGCTACCCCTATGTTTGGGGCGGTTCTTCTCCCTCCACTTCATTTGATTGTTCGGGCTTTGTGTGCTGGGTCATCAATCAGTCGGGTGTGGGAAGCGTGGGGCGAACCACCGCAACAGGGCTTTACAATTCCTGTTCCCATATCCCACCGGACGAAGCACAGCCCGGCGACCTGATTTTCTTTCAAGGCACCTACGACACTTCCGGCGCAAGCCATGTGGGAATTTACGTTGGAAACGGTATGATGATCCATTGCGGTTCCCCCATACAGTACACTTCTATCAATACAAGCTACTGGCAAAATCATTTTTTAGGCTATGGGCGTTTGCCATAACGAAAAGGAGGTAACTTTTGAACGTAAAAATTGAACGTGTCAGCAAGGACATACAGAAAACTAAGGATAAAATCAATGAGTTTCAAACAAAGCTGCGGGAGCTGGAAAAGCAGAAAACCGAGCTTGAAAATCTGGAAATCGTGGACGCGGTGCGCGGCATGGATATTTCTCTGACCGACCTTGCCGACCTGCTGAAAGCGGCTAAGGCAGGCGGTGCCACTTCGGGCCAACTTGGCCCGAAGTCCACAGTAGCCGCCCAAACTGAAAAGGAGGAAATCGAAGAATGAAGAAAATTCGTATGACGGCGGTGCTGTGCGCCGTTTTTTTAATGGCTTTTTCCTTTAGCACCGTGGCCTATGCCAGCGGCGGTGAGGAAACCCCAGAGGTAACAGAAGCTCCGGAGACTTCTGAAACAACCAGCGACCCCAATCCCTTTACCCCCGCCGGAACAGGAACCGTAGTCAATACCGCCACGGACGAGGACGGAAAGCAGTTTTACGCCATTACCACCCCGGACGAAAATGTATTCTATCTTGTCATTGACCTTCAGCGGGAAACGGACAATGTATATTTTCTGAACGCTGTAACCGAAAAAGACCTGCTGGCTCTTGCGGAGAAATCCGAGGATACCGAGGAAAATGAAACCGCCACCGTTACCACTCCCGAACCGGAAAGCGATTCTGAAACGGATATAAGCTCTGAAATTTCTTTAGAAACCTCTACGGAGCCGGAGCAAAAAAGCAATACTACAATGCTCCTGCTGGTGCTGGCGGTTGTTTTGATTGGCGGCGGGGCCGGATATTACTTTAAGATTTACCGCCCGAAGCAGGAACAGGCCGCTTTGGCAGAGGACGAATTTGACGAATACGAAGCCGACCCCTACGACGAGCAGGAGGACGATACCCCGCCGTGGGAAGTAGATGGGGAGAATTCAGATACCGGAGAGGACGAGGAAGTATGAATTTTACAGGCAGCCCATACGAAAAAATGATGAAAGAAAAGCCCCGCCCCTGCCGTCCGGCTCCGGTACGCAAGCCGCCAAAAGACTCTCCCTGCCGGGATTGCAGCTATTGGAACGGCTCTGTCTGCTTGGGCGTTTGCTACCGGGATCTGATTGTGCCGCAAAGGGAGGGAACTTCGGGCCAACTTGGCCCGAAGTCAGACCTATGAGTGCCGAACTCCGGGAACTGACCCGCCGGGAACGCGCCGCAATCCGCAGGCTGGTAACAGGGATATGTGCCAACTATGACCCGGAATACGGCTGTCTGCCCCTTGATTACGGCGGCTGCTATATGCTGGATAAATGCTGGGCGGGCACATACTGCAAATATTTTCAAAAGGCCGTGCTTCCGCTTGAACCAGTGCTGGAAGCTGATTTAGACGGTTCCCCAGCGGTGCTCTCCCGTAAGACCTGCCCGGTCTGCGGGGCGGCCTATCTTCCTGTTACCAGTCAGACCTATTGTTCCGAAACCTGCCGCCGGAAAGGAAAACGCGAAGCAGACCGCCGCCGCCAGCAGCGGCACAGGCGCAGAAACAAGGGGTAAGGTGTCACGAAGTTCGCCTAAAAAAGCCTTGATTTCCGGGGCTTTCCGGCCCCGGTTTCAAGGAAAAGGTATCTACGCTTCCTGCCCCCGCTTTTTGAGGGTAACAGCGTGACATTTCCATGTATGAAAACGGAGGGAAAAATGAGCGATAAGGTAAAAGGATATGAAATCAAACGAGCCATTGCCTTTGAGAATGACCGTGGCTTTGCCCTTGGAGAAAACCCACAGGCGATACAGCCCTTTGCCACATGGCAGTTTACCGAGGACGCAAGCGGCAGGCGCGATTACTATTGGGGACACTATGCCACAGATAAAGCCGCTGCCACATGGGATTATGAGAACCGTGTGACCGAATATCAGCAGGATTACGGCGTATCTGAAAAATCAGCTTACCGATATTATTCTACTCAACGACCTGTGGATATTGGTACATTACCCAAAACAGAGAACGGCCCGTTATATCTTGTGAGTTTTGATAAGCGGGAAAGTGTGGAACAGGGTCGTTTTCTGGCATGGGGTTATCTTGTCTATGACGTGCCCCTGACAGAAAAACAGATGGCCGACTATGAGCTTCGAGCGGTTCCCGGCAATCCCGATAGAAAAGCCCCCCTGCGGGAACCGGGAGAAAGTAAATCCATTGCCGCTCGGCTGGCAGAGGGAGCAAAACAGGCGGCACAGGACAACGCCGCCCGTCCTGCTCCCGAAAAAGGCACAGAGAAAGAACGGTAATCACTTCGGGCAACTTGGCCCGAAGTCACAAAAAGGAGGTTTTTTAGAATGGGAAAGGACAACTATTTAAAAAATGCAGAGCTTTCCACGGAACAGAATTACAACATGATTGATGGGATTCCGAACAATGCCCCTCTGCCTGTTGTGCAGGCCATGCCGGAGGAAAAACCGAAAGACCGGGTAAAGGAGCCGCCAGCAAAACGCAGGAGCAGGGAAAGGGAAGAACGGTGAATCGCCCCAAACGCAGGCGGGGCGTTCCCCTTTATGTTTGGGTGAGTGAGGAAGAATACGCCGCCATTGGGGAACGTATGGCGCAGGCCGGAACGCAGAATTTAAGCGCCTATATTCGTAAAATGGCACTCAACGGCTATGTGCTGAATGTTGACCTTGCACCTGTTCGGGAGTTGGTTTCCCTGCAACGCAGATGTGCCAACAATCTGAATCAGGTTGCCATTCATGCCAATACCTACGGTGTGTATCCGTCCGAAATTGCCGCCCTGCAAAAAGATTATACCGAGTTATGGGGGCGGGTTTTAGAGGTACTCAAACAGCTTACTGCGATAATGGAGCTATAAGGAAAGCGGGGAGCGTTGGCACAATGCCGCCGCTCCCCGCTTTTACTTTAGCAGGTAATTAGCCTTGCCAAGTGTCAACAATAGGTTTCCAATCCAGAGAACGTTCTTCGGCATATGTCCAAACTTTCCAAAAATCTGGAGTGTCCGATTTAGGCCGGTTTTGTGAAGGGATATCTTTAATATCTACCACAGTAGGAATTGAAACGGCAGAACCTAAAATAATGGCTTTTTTGGTTGGTAAAGCGGGAAGTTCTGATAAAATATTTCCCATATTATCTGGAACCATTCTCCTGACCATATCTTGATCACGATCATTTACAATTCTATGCAAGATAAAAGAATTACACTGTGATAAAACTGTCGGGGATAATTCGGAAGGACGTTGCGAGGAAACAACAAGTCCCAAACCAAATTTTCTACCTTCACGCGCTATCTTCTCAAATACTTGTGTACATAGTTTTTCTGACGAATTATCATTATTGTCAGAATACTTTTTTATAAAGTTATGAGCCTCTTCCATAATTAATAGTGTTGGAAGTTCCTTTTCATAGTGTTTTCGGTATCTCTGTAATGCTTCAAAAATTAGCCTTGCAATGACCGAAACCATTAAATGAACTATGTTTGATGGTAATAGGGATAAATCAATAATACAAATTTTTGCCTTCTTTTCTTTTGATTCACCCAAGAATAAATTTACCCAGTCTAACAAAGTGATTTGTGGATTGTTTCCAATGACAGGCGACAGTACAGAATTACGAAGAATACTCTTAATTCTTATAGTCATAAAATCAATATATTGTGCCACTTGGGTATCATTTGCAAGTGCAGCGATATAGGGGGCAAGGTTGTCAATGGGGAATTCTATAGGATCATCTTCATTACATGTTAAGTTTTCGCTTACTTTTCCAAAAGCACCAGAGATACTTATAGTATTACTAAGAATAGTTTGAACATCTTGCGCTGGGAAAATATTATAGTACAGATTTCCGTTATATGTACCTTGATATTGTTGAATTGTAGCATCAGTAGTGTCACAGAAATTTACTAAATCTGTTTTATAATCGTTCGTTTCATCAAGCTTTAGAATTTCGAGCCTAAGTGCTTCAACTCTAGCCTTAAGTTCTTTACCGAATTTTGTTCTTTCATTAGATAAATGAGATTGAGAAACGATGGATTCACGCAGAAAACATTCCAATTTATAAATAAAAATTTTAATACGATCTCCAGTTACAGTTTCTTTGCTGAATTTAGTACAATCTTGGTTTGCTGCTTTTAAATCTCTAAGAGCTTCACGCAATAAAGGCTTTTGTGTTTTATCACTTGCTTGAAATACACTAGCCCATTCAGAACTTGTCCACATCCATGCAGGAATCCGTAGTTGAGAAGAACTGGATTTATCCAAATCCTTTACAGAACAATGTGTTACATCAACATTTAAATTATCAAATGAATGTTTATATTCTCCATTAGGGTCAAGGATAATAAATCGAGCATTTGGAGATTTTTGACCAGTTTTTTCACTTGATTCTATTGACCACCTTATTAATCCAGAAACCGTACAGGATTTCCCACTTCCTGTATTTCCGAGCACAGCAAGATGTCTCCCAAAAAGTTCATTAACAGAAATACGAACATCCCTATTACCAGCTAATGGTGACGTTCCAATTGTGATGGATTCTGCATCATGGTTTTCAATGATAGTATCCAGTTGCTCCGGGTCAGGAAGAAGAATAGGGTCACCTACAGTAGGTAAGGTAAATGCTCCTCGTTCAAATTCAAGGCCATTTAATGTAGCTGTGATATGACCAAGTATATTTAACGAAATAATTCTTGCCCCCCGGGGAAGATTGACCTCACTATTTACATTTAAATGATTATATCCTATCCACGAAATCATACCAACTAAGCACCCCGTCTCATTAGGGATGGTTAAAAAACTATTTATTCTTGGGAATAAAGATATATTACCCTCAGTAATGGAAACATTTGTTGGTGCAGTATCCAATAAGAAACCTTTGATTTCAGAAGGAGAAACCGAATCTACTATTCCGATACATTTATCTGAATAATTATTAAAGTTCATTTTCCACCTCCGCACTAACCTCCGTTCTGTCTAAATATCCTTTACGAGCATCAACGAGTTTACTTGCCGATTCAGTTATTGTGTCAATAGCTGCTTTCGGTAAATAAAATTGTACCAAATTTTCAATACTACCAAACTCGCTACCACAGAGTAATGTTATTTGAGCAAGATTAATTTGTCTTAAAAATCCAACAAGACGTTCGTCTATTCCATAAGAAATAATGATTAAATGCGTAGAGGGAGTACTAAGCATTTCTTTGATGATTTTATTTATATGGGTATCACCAAATCCGTATCCATATGTCACCAATGTTGAATTTGGCCGACATATGGCACTGCTAAAATCACGAAAGAGTTCTGAATATGGATATAAGGCTGTTTCAACTGATTTCATGGAATTGGGATAAATCATTAAATGGTCACGATAAGTTTTATCTTTGGGTAATTCAACTTTTTCAGCTCCGAATCGAAGGCAATCCTTATAAATTGTATTATTTTTATTAACCCAATCTACAGAACCATGAATTTTACTATAACGAACAACACCTTCTGCATAGCGAAATTCATTTTTGGCATCTGGTGTCCGATAATAATAATCAATTGTAGCTGGACTTTCTTGAAAACGGGGAACAATTTTTCCCCAAAAGCGATCCAAAATTTTAATACCTGAATAATCACAAGCAAGTTCTATAAAACGATCATAATTGGTTGTAAAAATATGCGTTCGCTCTCTGGTCGCAGTCCTACTACTGAAAGATGTAATAAATGACTTAAGTAAAAATAGTGCGAATTCTGATTTAGCTGATTGAGTAGTATCTGAAGATTCTAGTGCTGTCATAAACCTTTTTTCTGCTTCTAAAATACTATTACTAAAATCAGTAAGAACAATATCAATTTCAGCACCAAGCTTCTTTGCTGCTTTATCATTATTATCTATTTCGTAGCCATGAAGCAAGGATAAAGCGGTTCGTATCTGATCTTCAATATTATAATTACCTCTTCCCATTTGCTTTGCGGCATTTTCAGCATAAGAGTTTATTTTAGAAGAAAAGTCATCACCAAACTCTGCCTTTGCCATAGAAGATGACTTGACATTAGCAGAAGAACAGATGGCTATCGTAAGTCCAGTCCCGATTAACATTGATAAATGTTCAGTTTGTAGCGCCGCACTAAGCCACGGTTCAATTCTCTTTCGATATTGTTCACGCGTAGACTGTAAGTCTTTTTCCCCATTAAAATTATCAAATACAGGGAATTCAATCTTACTGCTAATTTTTAAACAATTTTGGTTTTCGAGCATCGACTGATACAATGTTCCATCAATATTCATAATTGTTTTTCTCCTTCACTATTTATCCGTCCTTTTCATCGCAAAAGCAGCAATATGCACCAAATTTTCAAAAGTGGTAAAATTTATTTATATTTAATTATACAGCATTTTCCTTACGTAAACAAGCTGACTTCGGGCCAACTTGTCCCGAAGTCCCGGGACAAGATCGGTGCGGCCTCGACAACATTGTTGCGCCCTGCTCAAAATGGTAAAATATAGGTAGGATACAACAAGAAAGCCACTCAATGAAAGGAGAATTTTTATGAAGTTTATCAAGCTAATATTTAAGATTATCGCCGCGCCGTTTGTGGTTCTGCTGACGATAGTAACACCCATGATTGAATTTGTGTTCTGCTATGCCGCCGCTTTCTTACAGGTAGTTTCCGGGATAGGCGTTCTTATCAGTATCGCCCTGCTGATAAGCGGTGAAAAACTGGGCTTCGGTGTGTTCCTGTTACTGTCGTTTTTAGTTTCTCCCCTTGGGATTCCCGCCATTGCGGAATACCTCATTGACGGACTGCACAGCCTGAACAATTCGCTTCGCTTTTTCATCGTAAGCTAACAGCAGCATAACAGAACTGCCGGGCAACTTCGGGTCAACTTGGCCCGAAGTTGTTTTTTTGAGGAAAGGAGGAAACGCACATGGCAACCACCCGCCTTATGACCCGTCACACGGGAAGCGGCATGACCATTATGGAAACCTTAAAAGACGGTTTTGACTACGGAAAAAATCCAGATAAGACCCGAAACGGCGATTTAATTCTTTCCTATGAATGTGACCCGGCCACGGCTGACGCGGAATTTTTACTCTCCAAAGCAAAGTACAAAGCTATCACCGGGCGGGAGCAAAAACGGGAAAATGATGTGCTGTATTACCAAATCCGGCAGTCGTTCCTGCCCGGCGAAACCGACCCGGAAACCGCTCTTAAAATCAGCTATGACCTTGCCATGCGTTGGACGAAAGGCCGACACGCCTTTTTCGTGGTTTCCCATGCTGACCGTCCCCACCCTCATTGCCATATTTACTACAATTCTACTTCGCTGGACTGCACCCGGAAGTTCCGGGATTTTATCGGTTCAGCCCGTGCGGTGCGGCGGCTCTCTGACCGGATATGTCTTGAAAACGGACTGTCTGTTATCACCAATCCCAAACGCCACAGCAAGGGTAAATTCAAACACTACGGGGAATGGGTGGGCGGTCACAAGCAGCCCACCTTTCAAGAGAAATTAAAGGTGCAGATTGATATTTGCCTTGCAATGAAGCCGCCGGATATGGACACCTTTTTACAGGCAATGGCGGCGGCTGGCTATGAAATCAAACACGGGCGCGGCGGCACAATCAGCTTTCGGGCAGAGGGGCAGGAACGTTTTACCCGGCTCCATGCTTCTACGCTTGGCAAGGGCTACGGGCAGGAGGATATACAAGCGGCGATTGATGGAAAAGCCGCTCCGCAGGAGAAACGCAAGGTCAATCTGATTGTGGATATTCAATCCCGTATGAAAGCCGGAAAAGCCTGGCCTACGAACGCTGGGCAAAGGTATTCAACCTCAAGCAGATGGCGGCGGCGTTACAGTATTTGCAGGAAAACAGCCTGATGGAATATGCGGATTTAGAGCAAAAGGCCGCAGAGCTTACCGACCGTTTCCATACGCTTTCAGACAGCATAAAAACCACCGAAGCATCTCTGCGTATCAATGCAGAATTAAAGGCGGCTGTGGTAGATTATGCGAAAGCCCGGCCTGTGTTTGAGAGGTACAAGGCGGCGAAGTACAGCAAAAAATATCTTGCAGAGCATGAAGCGGATATTGCCGTCTATCGGGCGGCACAGGACACATTCCGGCGTTTGCTGTCCGGGGCGAAGCTTCCCAAAATGGATACGCTGAAAGCGGAGTTTCAGCGGTTATCGGCTGACAAGAAAAAGGCTTACCGGGAGTACCGGGAAACCAAAAAGGCTATGCAGGAAATTGTAACTGTGAAAAGCAATATAGACCATCTGCTCGGCCTGACGGACGCGCAGAAAAATAAGGAAATGGAGAGATAGCGAACATGACGCAACATGAGGTGCAACGCACCGACTTCGGGCCAAGTTGGCCCGAAGTCGCAGGGTTTGGGGAAGGCACTCCCCAACAAGCAATTTTTGAGTTTTCCCGTCAGGGAAAATTTCAAAAATGTGCAAGTGTCAATACACTTGCCCTGCTTGCCGGTTAGCATAACCTCCGTTAATGAGAGTTACACAAGAACTGCTTAACCAGTTTTGTTAAGCTTGTTAGGCCAACTCCTTGACATTTTGTGTGGTTTTGATATAATAGAAACAGATGTTGCGCAACATCTGTTTCTATTAATATTCATTATTAAAAAGCAATTTTTTCAATGATAAATATTCATTTAGGAGGACTTTATATGCCGCCAAAGCCATTAACTAATAAGGAAGCAATTTTGAGGGCTGCTATTTCTATAGTACGCGAACAGGGCATGGAGGGGATAAACGCAAGAAGTATTGCTTCCGCATTGAACTGCTCAACCAAACCTTTATTCCGCGTTTATGAAAATATGGAAGCACTAAAACAAGATGTCATTACTCAACTCAATATATATTATAACACTTTCATGGAAGCCCGAATGAGTAATGATAACCGCCTCCTAATGCAAGGAATTGCTTACATTGAATTTGCCAGACAAGAAAAGAATATATTTAATACCCTTTTTATGAACAAAGCTTGTGCGGGGAAAAGTATTAAAGATATTCTTGATGCTGATTGGAACCAACTTTCAATTCTAAATGCAAAGGAAATAACGGGCCTTAGTCTGGAAAACGCACGAAATTTATTTAGGGATGTGTGGCTTTATTCACATGGTATTGCAACTCAAATTGTATCAGACGATATTGACTTGCCATATGAGGAAGTAATTACGCTTATTAAAAATGCTTTTCACCGATTTGCTTTAGTAATAGAGGACAAAGAACATAAGTGATACTCCTATTATCTAACCCAACGCAAATCAAATAATCAATTCATTATTAACAGCTTTTATGAAAGGACAAAATCGTTATGCTAAAAAGTAAAATCCGAACTCAAGAGGAAACCAAAAAATATTTAAGCGAATTAAAAGATTGGCTTGATGGGGTAAAGAATGTTCCTGTGGAAGAAATGGCGAATTTTTTCGCTAATAGGATTAGTGAATATAATAATGTTCATTTAAAAAACTGGGGCGAGGAATACGCTCATATTGCAGATTTCTTTGATGATGGTTTGAAAACATTACTTGATATTGGTTGTGGCACAGGTTTGGAGCTTGAATCAATGTATAAGAGATTTCCCGAAGTCAGGGTTACAGGTATTGATTTGTCTGAATCTATGCTTGACAAGTTACGAGAAAACTATGGTGATAAAAACATTGAAATAATCAATGCGGACTATTTTGAATACCCGTTTGAGGAAAATAAGTTTGACGCTGCTATGTCTTTTGAAACACTTCATCATTTTAAATATGAAAAAAAGCAACTGATTTATAATAAACTTTATCAGACGATAAAAGCTGGTGGATATTATATAGAATGTGACTATATTGCCTGTTGCGATGAAGAGGAAGCGCTTTGTCTTGAGGGATACGAATATAGGCGCAAGCAAAATAATATACCCGAAGATATGTTTATACATATTGATATTCCACTGACATTGGAACATCAATTTGAGCTTATGAAAAATGCCGGTTTTAAACCTGTTGAGGTTTTGTATCAAAATTGTGGAACGGTAATTATTAGAGCAGAAAAATAGTAACTGATGAAATGATGTAGGGGGTGATAATGATTGAAGTTCAATGGTTACTATGTCCTATATGTGGTAATAAAACAAGACTGAAAATTAGAGAAGATACGAAACTCGAAAACTTCCCCCTATACTGTCCCAAATGCAAACAAGAATCCCTAATCAATGTGCGACAACTGAATATGTCAGTTATCAAAGAGCCAGACGCAAAGACGCAGAGCCGATAATCAATGAGTACACATCTCTTGATTATCGGCTCTTTTCATATACCAATTTTCTGCTATACGATTGCTGGTAAATTTAACAGACATACAAAGCCGTCATTTTCCGTTTTAAATACCGGAAAGAGTATATCTGTAATTCTTCTTAATCTGGCGGCTTTGGGATAAGGAGGTTTTTATGTGCCCCAAAGCGTTTTTTTCTCTGAGAGAAACGCCGCCATATTGTGACGGTTTAATATAGGAGAAAAATTTCATTTACATAGTTTAAAAATATTATATCAACTTGTGGGCTGCTATTGCGCCCATTTTTTGTTCGACACCTTTCGCCCTAATTTGCGTAAAGGTGTTTTTTTGTACCCTTTTTTCACTGACAACGTATGGGACAAGCTTTGTCACTTCGGGCCAACTTGGCCCGAAGTCCGACCCCGCTGTCGTTCCCCTCCCGCTCCGTTTCGATTCACTATTCCCTAAAAAATCGAAATGGAGGAACGCCCTATGCTAAAATCAATCTGCGGGATTTTTACCCGTTTTATAATTCCGACTTCTTTGTTGAAATACCCGATGTAATCAAGGACGCTTTGTTGGAAGCGGAACGTTTGGAGAAAAACTACATTCGCCGCCGCTTCTATAACAAGGCCCACTATTCGCTGGACGCTGACGACGGGATTGAAAAGGATATTCTTTTTGTATCCCTTTCTCCTTGCGAGATTTACGAGCGTAAAATTACTGCCGAACAACTGCACTCTGCAATCGCTTCCTTGCCGGACAAGCAGGGAAAACGAATTTATGCCCATTACATACTCGGCATGAGTAAATCCGATATTGCACGAGCAGAGGGTGTAAATGAAAAAGCAGTCAGAGTTGCTATTGAGAAAGGATTGAAAAGCATGGAGGAATTTTTAAAAAAGTCTTGATTTCCAGTTCCGAATTTGAGCTTCAAATCACATGGCTATTAGAAGGAGTTTTTCTCCGTCTGCCGTTCTTTGACAACTGAATACCGATAACCCGGATACGTTCAATCAAAAAGGGAGCCAAGCCGCAGGGTACGCCAAGACCGCCCGTTGAAAGGGGGAAAGACCAAACGGAGCGTAAGCGATTCCTACCAACTGTGACAGAGCAGATATGGCAATCTGCCCGGCGATAATCTTTTGATTGGTACAATGATACTTACGGTTTGAACGCGTCACAGTATTGACCGTCGCGCCATCAGCATGGGGCGGGGTGAAATTCCCATGAGGGCGGTTGCCGCCGCCCGTCCGGGTTATCGTCTTTTATATATAGGGAGTGCCGTGTCGCTTCTTTCTGTCTTATGACAAGCCGACCTATAACGGCGCGGCATACTCCCGATTGATAAATGGAGTTTTACTATGGATAAGGAATTACAGTCATTGCTATATCAGCAATGGAGCAACGGCGCTTGCCGTGGCTATGTCATTCGGGCTATGGAAAACTGTGATTTCAGCCCGGACGATATAAAGCGTGTGGTTTCAGAGCTTCACTATGTTTTCGATACTTGCGGCATAGAGGAAGCGGAAACCCACTATCAGAACAGCCCTTATTGACTTCGGGCCAACTTGGCCCGAAGTATGAGGAAAGATTAACAGCCATCACTTTTGCTGATAAAAATGGTGGCTGTTTGTGTTTTCTCATAGGACAATCAGAGCATTTCATATACATGGAAAGGAGGGGGCGATTGTGATTGAAGAAACGTATTCCAATTTCAGAGTTGGCAAACGTAGACATAGAAGCGGTGAACAAAGAGGATTTAGTTGATGTTAGCGGCTTCACCTTTGATACGACTGTGCCGCAGGAACAACGTGCGGCGAAAGTCATTGCGGCAGTTAAAAATCCCTATTGTTTTCGTGTGGGCGATATGGGTGTAAAACTGGAATTTCCAGAGAACGCTCCCCCATTGCAAGATGTGTTTGCCGACTTCCTTAAACGCAAGAAAAGCGGCCTGTAAAGCCAGTTTACAGGCCGCGACAACATTGTTCGCATTACGCTGAAATGGTATAATATAAGTGTAATGTGATAGGAAGGAGGACACATGGCACGAACAAAAAACAGGGGCTTTGAGGAAAAAACATCCGCACCTCAAATTATCCGCTGGAAACTCGCTCAATATATCCGCTTATCCAAAGAGGACATAAACCGTGGAAAGGATGACAGCAACAGCGTTACCAACCAAAAAGCATTGCTTGATGATTACTACCAACAGCACATAGACGAGTTTGAAAGTACCCAACCGCCGTATGTAGATGATGGGTACACCGGAACAGACACCAACCGGGACAGCTTTCAAAGATTACTTTCTGACATATACGCAAAAAAAGTAAACTGTGTTATCGTCAAAGACCTCTCTCGCCTCTCCCGTAACTATACGGACGCAGGGAGCTTGATTGAAAATCTGTTTGTACAGATGAATGTACGGTTTATCAGCTTGACAGAGGGTATTGACAGTTACTTGAACCCGGACAGTATTTCCAATCTCATTGTGCCGATTACCAATGTTATCAACGACAACTTCTGCTATCAGACTTCAAAGAAGATACGGCAGGTTTTTGATATGAAGCGGCGCAATGGTGAGTTTATCGGTGGGTTTGCCGCTTATGGTTACAAGAAAAACCCAAAGGACAAAAACGCCTTAATAGTTGATGAAGAAGCCGCCGAGATTGTAAAAAACATTTATGAGTGGTTTCTGGACGGTATGAGCAAAAATGCTATTGTACACAATCTCAATGACCGTGGCATTTTGTGTCCGTCCGAGTATAAGAAAAGCAAGGGCTTAAACTATCAAAATCCGAGCGGTTCCGAAAGGCCGTTATGGAGTTCAAAGACTGTAAGCGACATTTTGAAAAACCGCCTTTATGTAGGGGACATGGTACAAGGCCGCCAGCGTGTGAAAAGCTATAAGATACATACGCAGGAACAGGTTCCCGAAAATGAATGGTACATTGTGGAGAATACCCATGAGCCAATCATAGAACGGCCTATCTTTGAAAAAGTGCAGGAGTTGCTAAAGCGTGACACCCGCACCGCTCCGCAGAAAAAGAAACTCTATCTGTTCAGTGGCTTTCTCCGTTGTGCCGATTGCGGTAAGGCTATGAGCCGCAGTCAAGTAAAAGGCACGGTGTACTATTTCTGCCGCACCTACAAAGACCAGTCAAAAACAGCCTGCACCAAACATTCCGTGAAGCATAACCGGCTGGAAGCGGCTGTCCTGTATGCCATTCAGCAACAGGTATATCTTGCAGTACACTATGCAAATACTTTGGAATATATCAGCACGGCTCCGCTTCAAAAAAGCCAGTCCATACGGATTGAAGCATTGATAGACGCAAAAGAAAAGGAACGCTCCAAAATCATGCGTTATAAGCAATCCATTTATCAGGATTGGAAAGACGGAGAAATCACCCATAGCGATTACCGCCATATGAGCGAAGATTACGAACGGCAAATAGCCGCTTTAGGCGAAGTTTTGAAAAACCTCCATGCAGAGCGTGAGGAATTACAAAACGGCATTACCGCTGAAAGCCCTTGCTTAGTAGTTTTCAAGAAGTTTGAAAATATCGACAAACTGACAAGAGAGGTTTTAGTTGAGCTTGTAGACCATATCAAGGTACATGAGAACGGTAACATCAGTGTGAAGTTTAAATTCGCTGACGAACTACGCCGGATAATGGAATACATAGAAATCAACACTCAATCCGAAGCGGTTTAACATACCGCTAATAAAAAGGCAGTTTGTTTTCCTAATATTACCGGGGCAACTGGTCCTACTGGACCAACAGGACCTACTGGAACCACTGGACCTACTGGAGCTACTGGACCTACTAGTCCTACTGGAGCCACTGGACCTACTGGGCCTACTGGATCAATTGGAGCCACTGGACTTACTGGACCTACTGGGCCAACAGGACCAACGGGAGTCACTGGTCCAACTGGTGCAACAGGTTCAACTGGAGAAGTTGTTTTGGCTTTTGGATCTTTAAGAGGAGCTAGTGTAGAAGTACCTGGGGCAACATTCACACCAGTACCATTCAGTGTGGTTGGACCTTTATCAAATATCACGGTTAGCCTATCAGGCAATGAATTAGTGGTGGGAGAAAGCGGAATTTTTCAAATAACAATATCTATTAATGCTGAAGCCACTGTTGATCCGGATCCAGATCAACCATATCTAAATGCTATTATTACTGTCAATGGCACACCTATTTTTGGTGATACCACTACTTTTTTTAAGATATCAAACAGAAGCAGTTCATCGTTTATCGTTCAAGCTTCCTTAACAGCAGGAGATGAAGTGGGAGCAAGTATTAGTACGACTTTTCCTATTCTAGGTTATATGAATCGTTCTTTGACTGTTGTTCAATTAAGTTAATTAAAGAATTTTCAATATTAATAATGTAGAGTTAGTAATAATGTTTCTGTAATTGATGAATCTACTAGCTACTGTACCTGTAGGAACTACGCCTCTTGGAGCTGACATATCGTGTTCATAAACAAAGCAATAACTTAAATATATAATAACTCAAAAATGCAAAATCTGTTTTCTTCTGCAGCTCACTTGCAAAATTAGCTTTCGTTCTGAAATATTTATTTAACACAATTTAATTAATTGAATATAATAGTATTAGGCATTAGACATGCCTTATTAAATGCTTATCACTTCACTCCTTTTTAGAAAAAGCACGTTCTAATATATAAAGAGACCTTTTCATAGGGTCTCTTTACTATTTTAAATCTATAATAAATTCTTCAATAAAAAGACCAGAAAATTAATCCTGGTCTAATCGTTCTATAGGTGTAATTATTTATTATATTAAATGATAGTACATAAAGGCACTCTAACTAGAACTAGGCGATCAGTTGCATTTTCAACATTAAACACTAGGAATGCATTTTGACCTACTACAAATACACAAATAAGATTTACTTCCTGTCCTGGACCTGGAGTAGGAATTGTATTAACTATTTGACAACGCATAACTCCTGCTGCTATTAGTGCTGCTGCTTGTGCTGCTGTTATTTGAAATATGATTACTTCTTCTCTTTCAAAACCCATAACCTCTATTTCTATTTCTATAAGCAAGAAAAATCTTCCATCTATTTGGGCTACGCATGTTGCACCTATCATAATTGGACCGTTACATGTTGGTTTTCTGCTAGCCATTTGTTCGTAATCCATTGCTTTCGCCTTCCTTATTTTGTATTGGAAAAATTTCTTTTCCAATATTAGTATATTGTGGACTAGCAAAAGTGTTACTACAAAATAAAAAAGACCCTAGATTTTACTCTAGAGTCTCAATAACTATTTTTCAAATGCATTCTTAGTACCACTATATAATCCTACAGCACTAAGCCCTATGAATATACCTTGCACTAACCCTGCTTTTGTGTCTCCGTTTCCAAATAGTCCAATTCCTATGACTATTCCTAATGACACCGAGATTGCAGGTACATATTTTTCTTTTAATCCTACTTTCTTTAATACCTCTAATATTCCTATTAATAGGGGTATTATCGCTATTCCTGCATATTCCATTATTTGTTCTCTCCTTTATTTTTATAGTTTTTTTATAGTTTCTAAAAAGGCTAAGGTTTCCCCTAGCCTTCTTGTTAAGCTGTTACTATCATTGCGCCATATCCTTTAGCTTTAAGTTCATTCGCTAAGGCTTCAGCATTTGATCTAATACTAAATGCTCCTACTTGTACTTTATATAATCCTCCTACTGTAACTACGATTGGATTATATCCTTTTCCCCTAAGTTCATTTGCCAAATTATCTGCATTTGCTTTTACTGAGAATGCTCCTACTTGTACTCTGTAAATTGTTGAACCACCGCCTTGATATGGTATTCCAAGGTAATTTAATATTCCCTTAGATACTGCTACTGCTAAATCATTTTGTCTGCCTATTAGTATAGCAGCATCTTGGTTATTAGTTATAAATGCCAACTCTACTAATGCTGCTGGCATATTAGTTAATCTTAATACTGCAAAATCTGCCGTCTTAGTTCCTCTGTTTACTGTATATGCTCCACTTGCTATTATA
>NZ_NPMN01000021.1 GCF_002266425.1 Tissierella sp. P1 | reverse complement strand
CCAAAGTCAATACTTATTTTAAAAAAGTTTTCAAGTTTTTCAAAATAAATGAATAAAGGCGAGCACAGCTCACCTTACATCCTTATATAAACTATTTATTTTCTTATTTAACGTTATACATTCCATGGGTATGCATATAATTGAAAAGCTCTTCACCATGTCTTTGTTCTTCCTTTTGAATATGCTGTAATGCTTCCCTTACCTCCTTATTTGCAGACTCAAACACTCCAATATCATAAAATCCAGATACATATTTTTCAGTGGCTAATAGGTCACTACAAAGTAAAGCATCTTCAGGATTGTTAAAAGACATATTATTAGCGGTAAATATAGCAGGGGTCTGGTCATTACTCATGCTTTGATCACTATGTGTTAAGTTTGGCTTCTTGCCTTGCAACAACTCATTAATAATATTATAGTGATGTTGCTCCTCTGAAGCTAATTTATTTAGTAATTGCTTTAGATTAGGATCTTTTGCTTGATTGGCAAAGCTTTGATATTTTTTAACACAGACATCTTCTTGATGTTTTCCATCCTCTAAAATCATTCTTTCTTTTTGACTCAAATTTATTTGCATAATATACCTCCCATTTGTTCTATTTAATGGTAGTTTTTACTTTGAGCCATGTTTTATTCATTGATTGGTGTTAGAAAATAAAAAAGCTTCTATCAAAGTGTTAATGAATTAAAGAAACCTTTTTTTGAACTACATTTGGGTTAAGTTCATATTAAAGCAAGTAATATTTTCTTATAAGTTATAATAAAGGCTTTATATAAATAAGGACTAAAAATATTTTTCTATTCTATCAAATATACTATCCCAAGACATTTTCTTTATCTCTTTTTCAATGCTATAATCTATAATATATCCTCTATATATCTTTTGAATTTGCTTTTCAATTGCAATTTGAAGTCTATGTTCAAATAATGGTAACTCTTCTTCTAATGGTTTATCCACTTGAATCATTCTAGGTAATCCAACATATTCTATTGCTCCACTATTATTAATAATATTCCCTAAGTTAGATATTAACCCCGGAATTTCCGTTACAACTATTAACAATCCACTAGCTAAAGCTTCTATTGTGACTAGAGATAGACCTTCATAGAAGGAAGGTAATACAAATATGTCCGCCTCTCTAAAAATTCTCCCTAAATCTTCTTGGCTCAATTCACCTAGAAAATTTATATTTCCCTTCAGCCTAAATCCTAACTCTTTAATATACCGCTCTTCTTCTCCTGTACCTGATCCCACTAACAAAAGTTTAATATTATATTTTTCACTTATATTCTTAAATACCTTAAGTAAGGATACTACACCTTTAGCGTAACTTAATTTACCTGCATATACTATTTTTATATTTTCATCATATACTTTATTTAATGGAGGGAAGAATATATCTCCTTTATACCCTCCTCCCATAACTATTATTTTGTCATTAGAAATACCATATACCTTGTTAATGAGCTGTCTTTGTTCTTCGCTTAAGGATAAGATCAAATCAAGCTTTCTACAACCATTTAATACTTCTTTTCTATATTGAGGGCATTTTTCAAGTTGTCTAATATCTGTACCATGGCATATACCTATTACCTTAATATCCTCAGCAATTTCCTTTACTAAAGAGGTAGATAGCCATAGATGATGAGATAATATAATATCAGGCTTTAAATTCTCTATAGCATTAGTTATTGCTTTTATAAAACCTTCTTTCCATCTATTTAACATATCCTCAGTTAAATCACAATACTTAGTACTTTCATAAGGCATGATATCACTCATGCCTACTATTGGGAATGGAATCTCTTTTGTATTAAAGGTTACGGGATAGAAGTTGTCTATATTTTTCAAATTAATAATATCTCCATTATGTATTCCTGAAACAAGGCCTTGAATATGTCCTTTTTTCTTTCCCTCAGATATTAATGCCTGTAAATATGTTCCACTTCCTGTCTTTCCAGGATATTGAGATATAATATGCAAAATCTTCTTCATTTGTATTCCTCCTTATTTAAGGCAAGAGATTCATATAATATGCTCAGATATAGTTAAAAAAATAAGGCAGGAATTTTTTATCCTGCCACATAGTTCAATGACTTATTATTCATCTAAAAATTTCATAGTTGTCCTACGACGCTCCTATCTTATGGACTATTCGTCCAAAGGCTTCATGGTTGGAAATAACAATATATCTCTAATGCTTGGTTGATCTGTAAGTAGTATTATCATTCTATCTATACCAATACCAAGCCCTCCTGTAGGTGGAAGCCCTACCTCTATTGCATTTAGGAAATCTGTATCCATAGGATGTGCTTCATCATCTCCTAGATCCTTTTGTTTAACTTGATCTTCAAATCTTTGTCTTTGATCAATTGGATCATTTAACTCTGAGAAAGCATTAGCTAGCTCCCAAGTATTGATAAATGCTTCAAACCTATTGGTCTTTCTCGGATCTTCTGGATTTCTCTTAGCAAGAGGTGATATCTCTACTGGATGTCCTGTAATAAACGTAGGCTGAATTAAATGTGCTTCACAAAATTCTTCAAACATCTCTGATATTATATGACCTCTAGTCATACCAGGTTTAACCTCAAGTCCCTTTGCCTTAGCAATAGCAATAGCTTCTTCATCAGTATTAATTGTAGAGAAGTCTACACCAGTAAATTCTTTTACTGCATCTTCCATATCTAATCTTCTCCATGGCGGAGATAATTCTATTTCAGTACCTTGGTAATTTATTTTAGTCGTTCCTAAAGCCTTCTCTGCTACATAAGCAAAAAGGTTTTCGGTTAATCTCATCATTTCTTCATAATCAACATATGCCTGATAAAGCTCTATATTCGTAAACTCAGGATTATGTTTTGGACTCATACCTTCATTTCTGAACATTCTACCCATTTCATAAACTTTTTCAAACCCACCAACTATAAGTCTTTTTAGGTATAGTTCATTTGCTATTCTTAAGTACATGTCGATATCTAATGCATTATGATGTGTAGCAAAAGGTCTTGCATTTGCTCCGCCTGCTATTGGACTTAAAATTGGAGTCTCTACTTCCAAAAATCCTTTTTCATCTAAATATTCTCTTACTGCCTTAATAATCTTTGTTCTAATAATAAAGGTTTCTTTAACCTCAGGATTTACTATTAAATCTACATATCTTTGTCTATATCTTAAGTCTTGATCTTTTAGTCCATGGAATTTTTCTGGTAGGATTTGTAAGGATTTGCTCATTATAATTATTTCTTCAGCCCTTATAGATATCTCACCAGCGTTTGTTTTAAATACTTCTCCATTTACTCCTATAATATCTCCAAGATCTAAAAGACTTAAATCTTTGTAAGCTTCTTCACCTAATACATCTTGTTTTGCAAAGATTTGAATACGTCCTTCGCTATCTTGTAAATCTATAAAACTAACCTTTCCATGTCCACGTCTAGACATAACTCTTCCTGCAACTGCTACCTTCTTCCCGTCTAACTCTTCGAATTTGTCCTTAATAGTAGAGCTATGATGTGTATAATCAAATTTTTCAACTAGGAAAGGATTCTTGCCCTTTTGAATTAATTCTTTAAGCTTTTCCCTTCTCATCATCAGCATTTCATTTAAGTTTAATTCCGTTTCTCCCATTACTCTACCTCCTTAGTTTGTTAATACTTTTTATCTAGTAATAGTTAGTATTTGATATTCTATTTTCCCGTCTGGAACTACTACTTCCACAATGTCATTAGACATATGTCCTAAAAGTGCAGACCCTACAGGAGACTCATTTGATATTTTACCATTATAGGGATCAGCCTCTGCGGACCCTACTATAATAAATTCCATTTCTTCATCATATTCTAAATCTTTTACTAAAACTTTAGAACCAATACCTACAACATCAGTTGTAATATCATCTTCATCTATTATTTTTGCATTTCTCAGCATCATCTCTAATTTTGCAATTCTTTCTTCCAATTGAGCTTGATCATTTTTCGCTTGGTCATATTCTGAATTTTCACTTATATCTCCAAAGCTTAAAGCTTGCTTTATCTTTTCAGCAATTTCCTTTCTTCTAACAGTCTTTAGATCATCTAATTCATCTTCTAGCCTTTTTAATCCATCTTCTGTTAAGAATACATCTCTTTCTGGCATTTCACTCTCTCCTTTAACTAATAAATATTAGTGCTTTTTAAACTTACTTATAATATTATTTATCTATACAAAACTATTAACATTAATAGAAATAAAGTACATTTCCTACTTGTATGCAAGATATTATAATCAAGTAGAACCATAATGTCAAGTACTTAGAACTTTCCTTTGACTTTTATAAACAAATTTACATAATCTTTTATTGAATAGTAGTTTCCTTCTGAATATAAATATTTTATATCTTTTTTTCTATCCTCTACTAAAGCCTCAAATAAATTAGAAAGAACCCTATTTTGCATCAATCTATTTTTATTAATGCCTAGATCATTTAAATTAAATGCAAAATCTTGGATAAAAGGAGGTCTTTTATTATTATGCAAGGAGTTACCCTGCCCAAAGTCAAAGACTATACAATTTCTCCTCACCTTAGAAAAATCTAGACTCAAATCATCCATTAAGTTAATTATCATACTATAATTTTCTAAGATTCTATCAATATTCACTGGATAAAATAGAGATAGTCCTGTTTCCTCCAAAATATATTCATAAATTTCATCATTATGTTCTTCACAGCCTATGGCAGTTACAAACCTAACATCCTTTGAAATTTCTTTGATTGTGCGTTTTGTTTTTTCTTTGTCATCACATATAACTAAAATCTCCTTTTCAGCTATATCCTCTTTCATTAAATTACATATATCTTTCATTACTAAAGAAAGATTATTTATTCTAGTTTCTTCTCCATCTAGTATTTTCATATTTGTAAATTCTTGAATATGATATATAGTTTCCTTATTTAACTTCTCATATCCTTCAATAAATAATTTTGTACAATCTTCATCCTTAAGTTTCATTATAGCATCTAAATATTCTTTAAGTTTATATTCATCATCAAAATCAATGGATTTTAAATTTATTCCAGCCATCCTACCTATTATATCATTTTCTCCCATAATATTATCTATTATTTTAGGCTTAATTCTAGGTAAAATAAACTCTGGAATATATTTTATAAATCCTTCTTTATAGTGCTCTAAATATTTCTCACTATCTAATATATATAAAAGTCCTATAATAACCCTCCTCTCTAATTTTAACTCTATTATATGAGAAAGGTATTATATTCATTACATATTGCTATGAATAAAGACCAATATACTCAAGCAATATCCTTTCCATCTCTTCTTTATTATCAATTGTATATATAAGATTTTTTACCTCATTTGAATTCCTCAACCCTTTTAAATACCAAGCAGTATGTTTTCTCATTTCTCTTACTCCAACTCCCTCGCCTTTTATAGAACAAACAAGATTTAAATGTTTTATACACATACGAACAATTTCTTCAGGGGAAGGTAATATATCTTCTTTTCCTGTCATCAAATTAATTATCCTTTTAAATATCCATGGATTTCCTTGAGAACCTCTGCCTATGGCTATAGCATCACAATTAGTAAACTCAAACATTCTAACTCCATCCTCTGGTTCAAAAATATCGCCATTTCCTATGACAGGTATAGTAACACTTTCTTTAACTTTCTTGATAAAATTCCAATCAGCTTCTCCAGAATAAAACATATCTCGAGTTCTTGCATGAACAGTTAATGCAGAAATTCCTTCTTCCTCTGCTATCTTTGCTAAATCTACCCCATTAATATTATCATGATCCCATCCCATTCGTATCTTTAGGGTGACGGCTTATTGGACACCTTCACCACCTCTCTTAATATTTTTCTAGCTAATATAATATCTTTCATTAAAGCACTACCATCGCCATTTTTAACTATCTTAGGTGCAGGACAGCCCATATTTATATCTATAATATCTATATCTTCTCTAGGATTTAAATATTCTTCTACAATATTTGCCATTATTTCTGGATCAGATCCAAATATTTGAATTGCTATCGGTCTTTCTTTAGGATTTACTTGTAATAAAGTCTTAGTTCCAGGATCCTTATAATATATACCCTTGCTACTAACCATCTCAGAAACTACTAATCCTGCTCCCATTTCCTTACATAGTATTCTAAAGGCTAAGTCTGTGACTCCTGCCATAGGAGCTAAGAATACATTATTCTCCAATTTTACATTTCCTATTCTCATACATTCACCTCGAATATTAGAAAAGTAAGTAGCTATTTAGCTACTTACTTATTTCTTTCAAATACTATCCTCAAGCCTTCTAAAGTCAGTAATTTATCTATCTTCTTAATATATTTACTTTCTGCTGCGATAAGGTTTGAAAATCCTCCAGTTGCTATGATATTTACTGTTCTTTCATTTTCTCCCATTTCCTTAATCATCTTTTCTATTATATAGTCAACCATTCCTATATATCCAAATACTAATCCTGACTGAATACTATTTATTGTATTCTTTGCTATTACTCTATCTGGCTTTGCGATTTCTACCTTAGGAAGTTTTGCTGTTCTCATAAATAATGCTTCAGAAGAAATTTTAATTCCTGGAGTAATAGCACCTCCTAGATAATCTCCTTCTTTAGATACTGCACAAAATGTAATCGCCGTACCAAAATCTACGATTATTAAAGGACCACCATATTTCTCATAAGCAGCTACGGCATTTACTATTCTATCAGCCTACTTCTCTTGGGTTATCATATTTTATATTCATTCCAGTTTTAACTCCAGGACCTACTACAATAGGATCTATACCAAAGTATTTTATACTCATAGCTGGTAAAGTATGCATCAATGGTGGTACTACAGAAGAAATAATAACATCTTTTACTTCTTTTGGGTCTAATCCATGATATCTAAAAATTTGCTCAAATAAAAGTCCATATTCATCAGATGTCCTATCCTTTTCTGTTGCAATCCTCCAATCGTATAATAATTGTTTATCTTTATATACTCCGAATACTACATTAGTGTTACCAACATCTATTACTAATAACAATAATTTCACACCCCGTTTCTTATCCCTTACTCTTTAAAGCTCCTACTACAGAAGTCACTATTATAATCCCTATAATAGCCTCAGGTATACCATTAGTTATACCTATCCCAAAAATAATTTTTCTTGCAGTGGAAACATCTCCCCCTATAGCTTCTACAAATCTTTCAGCATAAAACAAATATATCATGGAAAGAACTCCCATAGTATTGGTTAATGTTCCTATAGCAGAAGCTATTACAACATCTAATGCTTTATCCTTAAACTTAATCTGAGTAAAATAAGCTATTACTAAAGTCAATATTATAAGAACCATATTCATTAAAGTCATCCACATGCTCTGTGAATTTATAATATTTATATATATTCCATAAGATAAATATCCTATTATTCCTACCCACATCAAATATAATATTGCCATAGTCTTATTCTTACCTAAATTACTTAGAGCATTATATACATAGTATGACACTATTCCTATTAATACTCTTGGTAATACTGAAACCAATGGATTTAAAAATACAAATGATACTGGTGTTGGATTAGTTAGAGCTTGAAAAATACTAAATAATCCAAATATCAAACCTACAAATCCACCCACTATCGGACCTTCCATTACTGCCCCAATAATAACAGGTATATGCATTATTGTTGCCCTTGTAGGCCCTACAGGTATAAAGCCTAATGGAGTCATACCTAATACTGCCGAAATAGCACCTAACACTCCAATAATGGCCATCTTTCTTACATTAAATCCTTTTTCTTTTACCATTAAAATCCCTCCCGCTCTAGTTCCTTTTATTTTTGGATACCAGTCGATAAAATATTCAACTTTAAAATCCATTCAGTCCAACTCTAGTTGATGTTGGCCTTCTGACAAAAACATTATAATTCTATTTTTATATTAATGCAATATTATTTTTATGACCTAACCCGATTTATGGTGAATTTCCATAAATTGATGGTAGGTCAAACGGAGCGTAGGTCCTATCGGACACCACTGAATTATACCCTACGGGGTAGATAGAGGCAGCAAGTAAATAGATTGGAGTTGCGAGACTGCGAAATTGTTCATTATTGATTATCAATTCTCAACTTTTAATATCTCTATATGCATTTAATCCGTGACTACCTTCTGCAAACAATACTCCATTTATTATAGCCTTACTCATAACTTCAGCTGCTAATGTTCCTATAAGGCTAATGTCTGCCTTTATTTCATTAGTGGCCATAGTAAATATAGTATCGCCATCTAACATGGTATGTATTGGATCTATAGATCTTGCATAACCATTATGAGCCATTTCAGAAATTTTATTTGCTTCTGCCTTAGTTAGAATTGCATTTGTTCCTATTACACCTATAGTTGTATTCTGTACATTAAATCCTAAATCTTTATTCATATCTTTCATAATTTCTACAGTGTTTAATAGGCTATTATTTTTATAATCATATACTCCTGCAATTTGCCTATTCAATCTAAAATCATATATATCACCAAAACTATTTACAGAAACTATAGCTGATACCATCAAATCCCCTACTTTTACAGTTGCTGAACCTAGTCCCGATTTCATAGCCCCCTGTGGTCCTAGAATCTTTCCTATTGTAGCTCCCATGCCACATCCTATATTCCCTTGCCTATTTTCATAAGAGGTTGCAATTTCAGCAGCCTTATATCCCATATTAAAATCAGGTCTAATCTTATAATTTCCGATATTTAAATCAAATATAACAGCAGAAGCCACTATGGGAACTTTAGTCACTCCCACGTCAAGTCCAATATTTTGTTCTTCTAGATATTTCATAACACCAGATGCAGCCTCCAAACCAAATGCAGACCCACCGGATAAAACTATAGCATGAACCTTATCTACCATCTTTTCTGCCTTAAATAAATCTGTCTCTCTAGTCCCCGGAGCCGATCCCCTTACATCTACTCCACCTGTTGCCCCTTGCTCACATATAATCACAGTACATCCAGTCATGCCTTCCTCTGACTGTACATGGCCTACTTTAATACCTTGAACATCAGTTATATAACCTTGATACATAATTTCACCCCTTTATTCAATTAACAATTCACAGTTCACAATTCACAATTAAAAGATAAAACCTTAAATAATACACATATACAAAATATTGATAACAAATAATAAATAGGATTACAATAGATGTTTTTTCTATTGTAATCCATAATTTATCATCTTTTAATAATTGTGCACTATGCATTGTGCATTGTGAATTGTCTTTAGCCTCCGAAGAAATTCAATAGCAGACCTGCCGCTATAGCTGAACCTATTACTCCTGCTACGTTTGGTCCCATAGCATGCATCAACAAGAAGTTTCTTGGATTAGCTTCCTGCCCAACTTTTTGAGATACTCTAGCTGCCATTGGCACCGCTGATACTCCAGCAGATCCTATAAGTGGATTAACCTTACCACCTGAAACCTTATACATAATTTTACCAAATAATACTCCTGCTGCTGTACCTATACAAAACGCTATAAGTCCTAACCCTATTATTTTTAAAGTCTCCAATTTTAAGAATGTCTCAGCATTAGCTGTAGCTCCTACTGTTGTTCCTAAAAATATTGTAACTATGTTTATCAATTCATTTTGTGCTGTTTTTGACAATCTATCAGTTAGTAAAGATTCTCTAAATAAATTACCCAACATTAGCATACCTACTAAAGATGCTGCTGATGGCAATAGTAAAGAAACTATTATTGTAACCATAATAGGAAAAATTACCTTCTCCTTTTTTGATACTGGTCTTAGCTGATCCATTACTACTTCTCTTTCAGCTTTAGTAGTCAAAGCCTTCATAATTGGTGGCTGAATAATAGGAACTAAAGCCATATATGAATAAGCCGCAACTGCTATTGGCCCTAATAAATGTGGTGCTAGCTTAGATGTTAAATATAATGCTGTTGGTCCATCTGCACCACCAATGATACCAATACTAGCTGCTTCTGGGCCTGTAAACCCTAATAAAATTGCACCTACGAAAGTAACAAAAATACCAAATTGCGCTGCTGCTCCAAGTAATATACTTTTTGGGTTTGCAATAAGTGGTCCAAAATCTGTCATAGCTCCTACACCTAAGAATATAAGCGGTGGATATATACCTAGTTTAACACCTTGGTATAAGTAATATAAAAGTCCTCCATTTTCCACAGTTTTGGAGACTAACTCTCCAGTTACTGGGTCTGGAACTATTTGTACAACTGGCGGTGCCATTAGACCTGCTTCAGGTAGGTTAGCTAACAGCATACCAAATGCAATTGGAATAAGTAACAGTGGTTCAAATCCTTTAGCGATTGCTAAATATAGCAATACACAGGATACCAAGATCATTAAAGCCTGTCCCCAAGTTAAGGCAGCAATTCCTGTGCTCTGGAAAAAATCCAGCAATATATCTCCTAAGTTCATGAAATTTACCTTCCTTTCTTAGTGGAATTAGTCTAATACTACTAATCTATCACCTGTGTTAACAGTAGCCCCTTGTGTAGTATTGATACTAGCAACAACCCCATCTCTAGGAGCTAGTATTTCATTTTCCATCTTCATAGCTTCTAGGATTAATAAAATATCTCCAGCCTTAACCTTATCTCCTTCTTTTACTTCTATCTTCCAAATATTACCTGGCATCGGAGCTTCTACTACTTCTTGTCCATCTGATACTACTACTTCCTTTTTCTCTTCCTTCGGAGCTGGTGCTGGCGTAGCTTTTGGTGCTGGTGCCGCTACTGGTGCTGGCGCCACTGGAGCTGCTGGTCTTTTTGACTCTCCCCCTGCTATCTCTTCAACTTCTACTTCATAAGAATTACCGTTAACACTTATTATAAACTTTCTCATTGCTATGCCTCCTTAGAAATTTTTATTATAACGAATAGGAAAATTCTACTTTTTTATTTATATCTAGGAATTTTCCGTCAATGAGTTTTAAGCAGATTACCCAAATCTTTGATTTTGTGCAAGTCGCTTATGCAATAGCCAATAAAAGCTTCCTTAGTTATACTTCCAATGAAGCTTCTATTATAGTTTACCGTATATCTGTTCTTGTCTGCCAGCTGTTGCCCAAGCAGGAGAATTTTGAGGTATTCTTCTAATACTTTTTATATTTACCTCTGGTGCACTAACTCCTAAACTTGCCGCTATAGCCGCAGCAATAACCGCTACCAATTCCTCATCATTTGTAGTAGCTTCTTGTCTCTTCTCCTTCACTGGCTCTTTAGCTTTAATCGGTGTTTCTGGTTTCTTAGTATCTTCAGCTTTATTTTTCCCACCTATACTCTTCAGCACAGATATAAACATTGCCAGTACTATTAAACCTACAAACACTACTACCATACTAAATACCGTGATTATTAAACTATCTCCAAAACTAATAATATCACCCAATTATTTCACCTCTTTATACTGGCATATTGCCATGTTTTTTTGCAGGTCTATTTTCTCTCTTAGACTCTAACATATCAAAAGCAGAAATTAATCTAGGTCTTGTAATGCTTGGAACTAATATATCATCTACGAATCCCCTTTGAGCTGCAATATATGGATTAGCTACAGTATCTCTGTATTCGGCAATCTTTTCTTGTCTAGTTTCTATTGGATTATCAGAGTTCTCAATATCCTTTTTAAATATGATATTTGCAGCACCATCAGGTCCCATAACTGCTATCTCAGCATTTGGCCATGCAAATACTTGATCTGCTCCTAAATCCTTAGAACACATTGCAAGGTAAGCTCCGCCATAAGCTTTTCTAACTATTAAAGTAACCTTTGGTACAGTTGCTTCACTATAGGCATATAGCATTTTAGCACCATGTCTAATGATTCCACCATATTCTTGCTCAGTACCCGGTAAGAATCCTGGAACATCTACTAAATTAAGTAGTGGAATATTAAAAGCATCACAAGTCCTAATAAATCTTCCTGCCTTATCTGATGCGTTGATATCTAAACATCCAGCTAATATCTTAGGTTGATTAGCAATAACTCCTATGGTCTTGCCGTTTAATCTAATATATCCAGTTATTATATTTTGTGCATAATATGGCTGAATTTCAAAGAAATCTCCACTGTCAGCTAAAAGTTTTATAATTTCTTTCATATCATAGGGTTTATTAGGATTAACAGGAACTATTTCATTTAATTTTTCTTCTACTCTATTTATTTCATCTTCTATAGCATAGATTGGTGCTTGTTCTAAATTATTTGAAGGTAGGAAAGATAATAACTCTTTAATTCTTTCAATACATTCAGCTTCTGTTTTGTCCACAAAATGTGCAACTCCAGATATTTTGTTGTGAGTATTTGCACCGCCCAGTTCTTCCTGTGTAACCTCTTCACCTGTTACAGATTTAATTACTTGAGGTCCAGTAATAAACATCATACTAGTCTTATCTACCATAAATATAAAGTCTGTTAAAGCTGGCGAATAAACTGCACCACCTGCTGAAGGCCCCATTATAACTGAAATTTGAGGTATAACTCCAGATGCAATAGTATTTCTATAGAATATCTTTCCATATCCTGATAAAGCATCTACCCCCTCTTGGATTCTAGCTCCACCCGAATCATTAAATCCTACAATTGGTGCTCCCATTTTCAATGCCATATCTTGTACCTTACAAATCTTAGCAGCATGCATCTCACCTAAAGATCCACCTACTACCGTAAAGTCTTGGGCATAAGTAAATACAAGTCTTCCATCTACTGTACCATAACCAGTAACTACCCCATCTGCAGGAGCCTCTACCTTTGCCATATCAAAGTTTGTACATCTATGTTCTACAAACTTGTCAACTTCTACAAAACTACCTTCATCAAATAGAAGGTTAATTCTCTCTCTTGCAGTAAGCTTTCCTGACTTATGATGCTTTTCAATTCTTTGCTCCCCACCACCAAGCTCAATTTTCTTAGCAGTTTCTAGAAGCCTTTCAATTTTTTCCTTCATATTTACCCTCCTTTTTTTGTTAAGTACTTAATCCCTTTGACAAAGCTCTATAAGCACTCCAAATGTTGACTTTGGATGTAAAAAGGCAATTTTTGCACCGCCAGCACCATATCTTGGTTTCTCATCAATCATCTTAATTCCTTTTTCCTTTAGTTCTTCTATAGCCTTTTCAATATCATCTACTCTATAAGCAATATGTTGGATTCCTTCACCCTTTTTCTCGATAAACTTAGCTATGGGACCATCTTCTTCAGTAGATTCAAGTAATTCTACTTCCGTATCTCCTATAGGCAAAAAAGCCACCTTAACTTTTTGCTCTTCAACTACTTCCTTATCTACACATTTCATACCTAGGATATCTTCATAAAATTTTAATGTTTCATCTAAATTTTTTACAGCAATACCTATATGATCAACCTTACCAACCATTTGATTACCTCCCTTTCTTCAATTATCAATTAATAATTAACGATTAACAATGTTTAAGCAATAGTCAATTAACTGTTAATTGTTCTTTATTAATTGTTAATTAATTTTATTATCTCATCTCTGGCAGTATAAGGATCTGTTTCTCTTAAAGTAACTTCCCTTGCTAGGTTTTCAATTAGATCTTCCTTAACTGCCTTATCTAATATCAATTTCATTAAATCTTCTTCAACCATCTTCAAAATTTCTAATTTATTATTTCTTATTCTTATCTTTTCTAGCTCATTATTTTTTTCTAGATATTCTCTGTGCTCTAAAATCTTTTCTAGAAGAATATCTATATCTTTATTTTGTCCTGCTGATACTTTAATCACTGGTGGTCTATAATCACTATATTCATTTAAGTCTAAATTCATCTCTATTTCTACCTTAGTTTTATCTGCACCATCTAAGTCAGATTTATTAATTGCAAACACATCTGCTATCTCCATTATTCCTGCTTTTATAGCTTGAATATCATCACCTAAATTGGGAACCATAACCATAAGTACAGTATCTGCAGTCTTTACTATATCTACTTCTGATTGTCCAACTCCCACTGTTTCTATGAAAATGTAATCACAACCAAAAATATCTAGTACCTTTATAGCACCCCAAGTAGCTTTTGACATACCTCCTAAAGAACCACGGTACCCATGCTTCTTATAAATACATCTTTATCTAGGGCAAGATCACTCATTCTAATTCTATCCCCTAATATAGCCCCGCCGCTAAAGGGACTGGTAGGGTCCACAGCTATTATACCTACCTTTTTACCTTGTTTTCTAAGTTCCTTAGTCAACTTATCAGTTAAAGTAGATTTACCAGCTCCAGGAGGTCCTGTTATTCCGATCACATAGGCCTTACCTGATTCCTTATATAGTTTCTTTAATATATCTATTGCTTCCTTTTCATTGTTTTCCAACATAGTAATAAGTCTTCCACATGCTCTCTTACTACCTTGTAATAAACGTTCGCTTATATTCAAATAAGACACCACCTATTTTCTTTTAAGGTTATTTGTAATAAACTCTATTACATCCTTTGTTGGTGTACCTGGAGTAAAAATAGCCTCTATACCTGATTCTATTAGATAAGGAATATCATCTTCTGGGATAACTCCTCCTCCAATTACAAGCATATCATCTACTCCCTCTTCTCTTAATAAATTAACTACCTTTGGAAATAAGTGATTATGAGCTCCTGACAATATACTCATAGCTACTACATCAACATCCTCTTGAACAGCAGCAGCTACTATTTGTTCAGGTGTCTGTCTTAGCCCTGTGTATATAACTTCCATACCTGCATCTCTTAATGATCTTGCAATTACCTTTGCACCTCTATCATGTCCATCAAGTCCAGGCTTAGCTACTAAAACTCTGATTGGTCTATCCATATTTTTATATACCTCCCGATTTATTCAGTTCACAATTCACAATTGTTGTGGGTCTAGCTGTAGGTCCCTTCTCAGCAGCCTGTGGTCGTTGTTTTAATTGTGAATTGTGCATTACTCATTATTATAATATTACTGATTGCTGATATTCACCGAATACTTGGCGTAAAACATTACAAATTTCTCCAAGGGTTGCGTATGCTTTTACAGCATTCAATATAAATGGCATTAAGTTTTCTTCCGTATTAGCCTTTTCCTTTAGTGTACTTAATGCTCTTTCTACTTCTTCATTATTTCTTTCTGATCTTAAAGTTTTTAGTTTCTCTCTTTGATTTATTTCAACCGTCCTATCTACTTTTAACAATTCCTTCTTGTCCGTTTCTTCAATTTGGAATTTGTTTACTCCTACAACTATTCTATCAAGAGATTCTACTTCCATTTGATATCTATACGCCGCATTTTGAATCTCTTTTTGAATATATCCTTTTTCTATAGCCTTAGGTGCTCCACCTAATTCATCTATTGTTTCTATATATTTAGTTGCTTCTTCTTCAATCTTATTAGTTAAATTCTCTATATAGTAGGAGCCGGCTAATGGATCTATTGTCTCAGTTACTCCAGATTCATGAGCTACAATTTGCTGAGTTCTAAGTGCTATTCTAACGGAGTCCTCCGTAGGTAGTGCCAAAGCCTCATCCCTTGAATTTGTATGAAGTGATTGAGTTCCACCAAGAACTGCCGCTAATGTTTGAATAGTAACTCTTATTATGTTATTATCAGGTTGTTGAGCCGTTAGTGTAGATCCTGCTGTTTGAGTATGGAATTTAAGTTGCATTGATTTTGGATTTTTTGCGTTAAATCTTTCCTTCATTATTTTCGCCCAAAGTCTTCTAGCTGCCCTATATTTAGCTACTTCCTCTAGTAAATCATTGTGAGCATTAAAGAAGAAGGATAATCTTGGTGCAAAATCATCTACGTCAAGCCCAGCATCAATAGCTGCTTCAACATATGCTATACCATCTGCTAATGTAAATGCAACTTCTTGTGATGCAGTAGAACCTGCTTCTCTTATATGATATCCACTAATACTTATTGTGTTCCAAGCTGGAACTTCCTTTGAACAATATTCAAAAATATTAGTAATTAATCTCATAGATGGTTCTGGTGGGAATATATAAGTTCCTCTTGCTATGTATTCTTTCAAAATATCATTTTGTATTGTTCCTCTTAATTTCTCCTTTGAAACACCTTGCTTTTCTGCAACAGCAATATACATTGCTAACAAAACAGATGCTGGTGCATTTATAGTCATAGAAGTACTGACTTTGTCTAAAGGTATGCCATCAAACAATACCTCCATATCCTTTAATGAATCTATAGCTACCCCAACTTTACCAACTTCACCTTCAGATAATCCATCATCTGAATCATATCCTATTTGTGTAGGCAAATCGAAAGCAACACTTAATCCAGTTTGGCCTTGTTCTAGCAAATATTTATATCTCTGATTTGATTCTTCAGCAGATGCAAACCCTGCATATTGTCTCATAGTCCAAAGTCTACCTCTATACATCGTAGATTGAACGCCTCTTGTAAATGGGTATTCTCCCGGAAGTCCTAGATCCTCATTATAATCCATATCTTCTATGTCTATAGGAGTATATAGTCTATCTACTTCAATATTGGAACCTGTAGTAAACTTCTGTTTCCTTTCAGGAAATCTTGATAAAGACTTCTGAACTACCTCTTTATCCCATTGCTCAACTGATGCTTTAACTTCTTCAATCTTATTATCATCAAACAACTCATTTACCTCCTTATTATGGTGATTTTGTAAATTTCCTCAAAAGTTATCTTCATAGTCTATTATAGTAATAAGTAGTAGAATTTTGCAACATATATTTCAATATATTTTAAAAATGAATGGAATATTGCATTTTTATATATGAGTATGTATAGATTCCTTCAGAAATGCATAAAAGAAATGCATAGAAAATAATACTAATGATATTTATCTTTCATTAGTATTAAACTTCAAATCGTTAGCAAAATATTTTTTATTTAATAAACTTTTTTATTTGTTTGCTTCCATTGTAAATATCTAGCATGTACTCCTTTAACACATACCATAATTGCTTTTTGAGAATATCCAAAAAAACGTTTATCAATCTTGTCAACAATTTCATCTACACCATCTTTATCAATATTATGTCCAACTATTAAATATGCTAAAAATTCCTTACACAAGTCAGAAATTAATGTTACCATGATATCTTCTATAATTCCTGTTTCTGTGTTAATTAAAAACCCAACCCCTACTACTTTATGTACATAGGTGGCAGAAATATCATCTGGAAGTTTAGAATAATGAACAAAATATACAGTTTCTTGACCAAAATCTTTTACTTCTCTCATTAGATACATCCTTTCTATATATTTATTTAGAAGGCTGCACTAAAATGCGCAGCCTTCTCTTCATTATTGTATACCCAATGTTTTCCTTGCTTCATCTGGAGTTGCAATTTCTCTCCCTAGTTCCTTTGCTATTCGTACTACCCTCTCTACTAGCATTTGATTAGTTGCTAATAATCCTCTATCATATAATATTGTATCTTCAAGTCCTGTTCGTGTATGTCCTCCTAACAATATGGACATAGTCAGCATAGGTATTTGACTATATCCAATTCCTGATACTGTAAATGTGGAGCCTTCTGGTAGAGACTCAATCATATGCAAAAGATTCCTAGGGGTGCCCTTTACTGATCCTCTTACATTCATTACTAGGTTAAATTGCAATGGTTCCTTAAGTACTCCTTCCTTTAATAACAATGCTGCATTATCGATCATACCTAAATCAAAAGCTTCTATCTCTGGCTTTATATTATTAGCATACATTTTAGCCGCTAATTCTTTTATTAGCTCAAAGGAATTAGCATTTACTTGTGAAGCAAAATTAGATGATCCAGTAGATAAGCTTGCCATTTCAGCATTTAGATCCAACATTTGCCCACGCCACTCAGCAGTATTGCCTCCACCCCTTGCACCAGTAGATAATTGAGTTATAATATTACAATCTCTTTCCTTCAATTTATTTAATACTTCATTATATAAATTTTTATCACAAGTAGGTTCTCCTTTTTCATCTCTTACATGAATATGAGCTACAGATGCTCCCGCTTGTCTGCATTTAATAATATCTTCCACTATCTCATCTACAGTTATAGGCGTATATGGATTCATTTCTTTAGTTGGAACATTTCCTGTTAGTGCTATAGTTATTATTAACTTTTCCTTTCTATAGGTCATACTATTACCCCCTGCAATTCCTCAGATGTCTTTTTTATTGCATTTTCTAATTTTTCATATAGTAAATCTATTTCTTCCTTAGTTATATTTATTGGAGGAGCTAACAATATATGATCACCTCTTACTCCATCAACTGATCCTCCACCTGGATATGGAACTAAACCTTCCTTTAAACAATTATTAGTAATTTTACCTCTCACATTGCCGGATACATCAAATGGCTCTTTTGTTTCTTGGTCTTTAACAAACTCAACACCTATCATAAGACCTTTTCCTCTAATGTCTCCTACTATAGGATAATTATATAAATCTTCTAATTTCTTCATTAGATAATTTCCTTGTACAGCACAATTTTCAATAAAATTATCTCTTTCAATGATTTCCATTACCTTATCAGCAATTCCACAGGACAATGGATTACCTGCGTAAGTATGACCATGAATAAAATTACCTGAACCTCTAACCATAATTGTTTCAAAGACTTCAGAACTACATACTGCTGCACCTATTGGAGTATATCCACTACTTAAACCTTTGGCAACTACTATGATGTCTGGCTTAACATCGAAATGATTTGATGCCATTTTCTTTCCTGTTCTACCTGAGACTGCCATGACCTCATCCATTATAAATAGAATGTCATATTTATCACAGATTTCTCTTACCATATCAAAATAGATTTTTTCAGGATAGGAACCCGGTGCTGCCGATCCTACTACTGGCTCAGAAATAAATGCAGCAATATTATCTGATCCATGACGCTGAATTTCTATTTCCAATTCTTTGGCAGCAAGTATACTGGTTTCTTCTAAAGTTTTTGCTCCCCAAGGGTTTCTATAATGATAGAATTGGCTGATCTTAGGGAAATTAGTTAACAAAGGATCATAAATTTTTCTTCTTCCTATGGTTCCTGTCATTGATAGAGATCCTAATGTCGCACCATGATAAGAATTCCATTTGGATATAATCTTCCACTTACTCGATTTGTTCCCATCTCTTTCAACATAATATTGCCTTGCCATCTTCATTGCAGTTTCTGTTGCTTCAGAACCACCAGATACAAAATATACATGATTTAATCCCTTGGGACACCAAGACACAATTCTTTCTGCACATTTTTCAATTGAGTCAACTGTCCATCTAGATAAGTGAGTAAAAGCAATTCTTTCAATATGTTCCTTTGCAAACTCAGCAATCTCCTTATTGCCATGACCTATATTCGCTACTGCAGACCCAGAACATCCATCTATATATTTTTTTCCATCTTCCCCAATTAAATATATTCCTTCTCCCTTTTCAATCCTAGGATAAATCCAATTTTGATTTCTATAAAATACACAGTTCTTTGGTGCCTTGTTTGAACTCATTGTAATTCCCCCTTCTTAAGATATACAGTTAATATTTATTTCTAACTAACTTCTTTTGCCGTGAGAATGCCTCCATATTTAAATATTTCTCTATTCAAGTCTTTTTCTAGTGATGCTACAGAAACCGCCACTACTAAATCACCAACAGAGTTAGTAGAAGTATGAATTTGATCAACAATTCTATAAACTCCAGCTATTAATGCTATACCATCTAATGGAATTCCTAGATTGGTTAATAATGCTATTGAAATAATAAGCCCCGTCTGAGGTGCAGCAGCACACCCGATAGCCAGCATTGTGGCTGTTAAAACTAACATTATCTGTTGACTCAAAGAAATATCTATGCCATAAAGCTGAGCAGCAAACATTACAACAACTCCAAAATATATACCAGTTCCGTTCATATTTGCAGTCGCACCTAGAGGTAAAACAAAACTTGCAGTCTCCTTTGGAATTCCCATTTCATTAGTACCTATCTTCATGGCCACTGGCAGAGCAGCAGCACTACTACACGTACTAAATGCTATGGCCCAAGACTGAAATGCTTTTTTAAAGAACTTAATAGGATCTACCTTTCCTATAAAATATAGTATTAATGAATAATACACTGCAATTGTAAATATATTTGCACCATAATCAACTAATATAAACTTAAATACAGGGCCAAATATTCCTACACCAAATGCTGTAACTGCTTTTGCCATAAGTCCAAATACTCCAATTGGAGTAAACTCTATAACAATATCAACTACTTTATACATCATTTCAGAACATCTATCTACCAAATCAATAATAGGTCTTCCCCTTTCACCCATTAGTAATAACCCCGCACCACAGAAAATACCAAATGAAATTATATGAAGCATCTCACCTTGTGCTAATGATTCAAAAATGTTCGCAGGGAATAATCCTAATATTGATTCGAATACTGTTGGAAGTTCTCTAATAACAACTTCACCAGCATTCAACTCTGTAATATTTAGTCCAGCACCTGGTTTAAATATATTAGCCATTACAACATCAGTTCCTATGGATAAAAAACCTGTTAACATAAAGAAAAATAGTGTTTTTATACCAACTGATCTAAGTTTTCTAATTTCACTTAAATTTGCAACTCCGCTAATTATTGAGAAAAGCACTAAGGGAACAACTATCATACGAATAAGCCTCAAGAAAATATCTCCTAAAAGTCCCAGCCACGGTACCAAATAAGTGACAAAAGGCTCATCTTTACCTATTGCTGATAATATAGCTCCTGCCATAATACCTAAAAATAAACCGATGAAAATTTTATGAAACAATTTCAGTTTTTTTGGTTTTGACATTAATATACCTCCTCTTTTCTCCTATCAGTAATTAATCTACTACCCTCCTTTCACAAAAATAAAAAACCCAGTATTAATGGAAATGGCAAACCATTAATACTGGGTTTTATTTGCTTCGCAAACTGGGGATACCATTTTGCTACAAATAAAGCAGTATTGCTCTATTATTTAAAATTATCTAATAACATTATATAGCATTCTGTTAAAGGTGTAAAGTGTTTTTCAGAAAATTGTATAAATTTTGTCACAAATTAATATTTAGTAAATTTGTATATAAAAAATGGGCTCCTCCTAACTGAGGATTGCCCAATTTTTATGCCCCAACAAATAGCTCTTCGAATTCCTTACCATCTATGGTTTCTTTTTCTAGTAAAGTTTCTGCTACTTTATGAAGTTTATGAATATTATCTTTTAATAATTGTTCTGCTTTATTATATGCAGTATCAATTAGTTGTCTCATTTCTTTGTCTATGGCAGCTGCCACATCTTCACTATAATTTCTAGTTCTACCAAAGTCTCTCCCTACAAATACCTCTTCATCATCAGTACCGTAAGTCATAGGTCCAAGTTTATCACTCATACCATAATGAGTAACCATAGATCTAGCAATCTTAGTAGCTCTTTCAATATCATTTTGAGCACCTGTACTTATATCTCCTAGAACTAAAGCCTCTGCTACCCTACCGCCAAGAAGAGTTACAAGTCTTCCTTCCATTTGTTTTTTCGTTAAAAAGCTTCTGTCTTCTTCTGGTATATAGGCAGTAAACCCTCCAGCCATTCCTCTTGGTATAATCGTTACCATATGAACTGGGTCCGTATCAGGAGTAAGCCTAGAGGTAAGCGCATGACCTGCTTCATGATAAGCTGTAAGTTTTCTTTCTTTTTCACTAACAACTTTAGATTTCTTTTCAGGTCCTGCTTGAACTTTTATAGATGCTTCTTCTATCAAATGCATAGGTATAGTTCTTAGCCCAAACCTTGCTGTAAGTAATGCTGCCTCATTTACTAAGTTCTCTAAGTCTGCAGGAGTAAATCCTACTGTTCTCTTAGCAACTACTTGTAAGTCTACATCACTATCTAATGGTTTGTTCTTTGTATGAACCTTTAATATTTCCTCCCTACCTCTTACATCAGGTAATCCTACATAAATTGTTCTATCAAATCTACCTGGACGAAGAAGTGCTGGGTCAAGTATATCAGCTCTATTAGTTGCTGCCATTACAATTATTCCTTCATTAGTCGCAAATCCATCCATCTCAACTAATAGTTGGTTTAGTGTTTGCTCCCTTTCATCATGACCTCCACCAAGTCCTGCTCCTCTTCTTCTACCTACAGCATCAATCTCATCAATAAACACTATACAAGGAGCATTTTTCTTTGCCTGCTCAAATAAATCTCTAACACGACTGGCACCAACACCTACAAACATCTCTACAAAATCAGAACCTGATATAGTAAAGAAAGGCACTCCCGCTTCACCTGCTACAGCTTTAGATAAATAGGTCTTACCTGTTCCAGGAGGTCCAACTAATAATACTCCAGTTGGAATTCTAGCACCAATTTCAATATATTTTCTAGGCGTTCTTAAGAAATCTACTATTTCTTTTAGTTCTTCTTTTTCTTCTTCCAATCCTGCTACATCAGAAAATGTAATTATTTTTCCATCTTCTTCCTTGACCATCCTAGCTCTGGATTTTCCAAAGGACATTACTTTTCCTCCACCACCCTGAGACTGCCTGCATAAATACAAACCAAAATACTGCAAAAACAAGAAGCATTAATATAGTTGGAATCGCACTTACAAACCAAGGAGTTGTAGGTTCTAACTCAGAACTTAGGGTAATTTGTTTACTATCTACTAAGTCCTTTAAATAATCGGAATAAAACGTATATCTCATTTCATCAGGTAATATGGTGGTAAACTGGGTATTATCCTTTAGTTTACCTTGTACTTCTTTACCTATTATCTTGATACTTTCAACTCTACCATTATGCAAATGTCCTACCAATTCAGTTACGTCGATTTTCTTGACCTGTTCTACATCATTTCCAAACGTTGTTACTAGAAACATTATTACAATTACTATTAGTAGGTACACACTAATACCTTTGAAAAATCTTCTCAATACAAGTCCTCCCTCCTCTTATGAGTAGATAATATCTTTTTATTATACCATCATTATATAGTTTTTTCAACCTTGGCCTAACTATATACTTCTTCCTTAAGTGCTGCTACATAAGGTAGATTTCTCCCTATTTCAGAATAATCTAGTCCATATCCTACTACAAATTCATCTGGAATAGCAAAGCCTAAATAATCTACAGATACATCAACTTTTCTTCTCTCTGGTTTATCCAAAAGAGTACAAACTTTAACAGATGCAGCTCCTCTTTTCTTTAAATTGTCTGTTAAATAAGCTAATGTATAGCCAGTATCTATTATGTCCTCTACAATTAGTACATCCTTATTCTCTACACTAAAATCTAAATCCTTTATTATTCTAACTTCACCAGTAGAAGTTGATGATCTTCCATAGCTTGACACAGCCATAAAATCCATACCTATTGGCATCTTTATATTTCTAGCTAAATCTGACATGAAAATAACAGCACCCTTCAATATCCCTACCAAAATTAAATCTTTACCCTTATAGTCCTCCATAATTTGTTTTCCTAGTTCTTTTACCTTCTCTTCAATTTCATCTTCTGTTACTAATACGCTCTTGATTATATTTTCCATTATAATCCTCCTTCTTATGTATTGTTAATTAATTATTAAAAAGGCTTCTATCGAAACATTATAAGGTTGCCTTTTGGGAATCTATGTAGGTCAAGTTCATATTAACATAAATTATAGAGTAAGAACTTTCCTATAGATTATAAGATATAGATAAAATTCTTTTTGTTTTCTTAGTAATTTTATATAAATCATTAATCCTATATCCTACTACCCATAAAATATTTTCATCATCTACTATTAAAGGAATCTTATCTCTTATTTCCTTCGGAACTTTTTCGTCAATAAAATAATCTTTAAGCTTTTTTGTACCTCTCATACCAAATGGCATCAATCTGTCTCCATCTAATCTATTTCTTACAGCTAAGCTCCCTCTAATCATATCAAAATCAAAATATTTAATATTTGTACCCTTATTCATAGTAAAACCATCATTCATAGGAAGAATTTCAATATTAAATGAATACCCTATATCCTCAAGATCATTAAACCCTGGAAATTTTAACCTATATAGATATTTCTTTACCTCTTTTTCAATATCGTTTTTAATTATCAAATCCCCATAACTAATCTTACCAACTATATTATTTGACAAATGAACTTCTTTTCCTGTATCGGAGTTCATAAAAAGATTTATAACTGAAGATATTTGAGTTTCTGTAATTCCCTGTAAAGAACCATTGATTTTTAATATAGAATGCCTTATAACCCTTTGCTGAATACTTCTATGCTCCTGTAATAATTTCTCACCATCTAAAATTATACTATGTTTATCCTGACTTTTCACTATAATATTATATCTTCCCTCAGAAAATTCTTCTAAAAACCTACTATCCATAGAAGAAATTCTAGACATCCTCCAAAGAGTATTTACTATATTAGGATTGAAATTTTCTTCTATATAAGGCATCAACTCTAATCTAATCTTATTTCTACTATAAATAGGTTCTAAATTTGTTTTGTCCAATACGGTTTCTATCTTATTATTATCTATATATGCTTCAATTTCCTTTCTATCTATACCCAGTATTGGTCTAATTATATCTTGAGTTATAAAATCCATACCCTTTAATCCATCAATTCCTGTTCCTCTCAAAAACCTCATAAATAAAGTTTCTGCTTGATCATTCATATTATGAGCTACGGCTATCTTTCCACCGCCTGATTCGGAAAGGATTTCTCTGAAAAATCCATATCGTAATTCTCTTCCAGCTTCTTCAGCTGATATTCCTTCTTCTTTCCCATACTCAATCATATTTACATTCTTAGTATAATAAGGTAAATTAAGTTTTTTGGCAATCTTTTCAACAAATAGTTGATCTGATCTAGCATCCTCACCTCTTACACCATGATTTACATGAGCAACATGTATATTAAAGTTAATTAAACTTCTAATCTCCAGTAAAACATATAGCAGGGCCATAGAATCTGGTCCCCCAGAAACTCCCACCACTATATTATCATTTTCTTCAATCAAATTATACTCCCTAATAGTAAATAATACTTTATTTTTCAAAATAACCACCCTTAATTATAGAACTTAATATGAACTATACCTTTATTATAACCTAATTGTCAACAGAATTTAAGGTTGCATGAATAATATTTATTCTTTGCAACCTTATTTTATAAACCAAAGATATTACCTACTATTTTATATTTACTATTTTATACGTTTTTCCAAACTTTTGTTACTAAAACTGTCATATCATCTCTAGTGTTAGATGCCGTCAATTGAGCTCTTTTTAATATTTCATTGGCTATAGTCTGAGGATTGATACTATTTATATTTATTATGATATCTTTCATCCAAGCTTCTGCATTCTCTATATCTCTATTTGCATCTAATACTCCATCTGACATCATAATAATAATATCTCCATCTTCAACATACTCCTCATAAAGATTGAAATCAATATCTTTTAATATCCCTACAGGTAAAGTCCCAGAATTAATTATTTCAACTCTATCCTTCTTTTTTATAAAAGTTGCAGGTGCCCCTGTTTTTATCATCTGTAATTTACCTAGATACAAGTCTATAAAAGAAATATCTAAAGTGGCAAACATTTCTTCGTTAGATTTTGCTCTTAGAACAGAATTTATTGTCTTCAGTATTATATCTTTATCTACATTTGCTTCCATCAACCTTTCTAAAAGGGAAATCGCCACTTTACTTTCTTCATTGGCTCTTCTTCCAATACCCATTCCATCACTTAATGCTGAATAATGAGTGTTTTCAATTTCTCCAAAAGTAAAGCTATCTCCCGATATTTTATTCTCTGAATTAGACAAAACTGCCATTTTAGTCATAGCACTAAATCTATTAGATCTTAAAAGTTTAAACCTTTGCCTTCTGTTAGATATACTATTAAAACTAGAATCACTTATCACTGGAAAATCCAAGCTTTGAGATATCATCGCTTTTAATTTATTATCATTTCTTACTGGTGTATTTAAATCTATAAATATCTCGAAATCTTCTTCTCCTATTTGTACTACAGATACATCTTTAATATCTATCCTATTATTTTTTAAGTCTTTATATAAATTCTCTTCTATTTCTTTATTAAATGTAGGATTTGTATAAATATCTGTAGTTATATTTTGTATTACCTTACCAACCCCATCTAATTGCTCTGATAATAAAATCCTGTTTTCCCTTAATTTCAATTCCCAGTTATGGTTTAGTTTAAGTCTTTCTACAGCTCTATCTACAGCCTCTATTATTTCTCCATGTCTGATACAAAACTTCCTTGTTTCTGAATCAACAGCTTCATTGTCAGTACTTTTTATTTCTGCAAGGGCTACTAGGTTAAAAAAATTCTGATAAGTACTGTAATAATTTCTCTCCCAACAACTTTCATATTTGGAACAGCCTGTACATATACAATTCGCTATGCCGTCCACCATGCTATATACCTCTCCTGTAGAGTGAAACTCTCTTTCCTCTGCAGATTCTTTAAATGTAGCACTTAAGTTATTAAATAATTCAATCATTCTATTCAGCTTTTTAACTACAATTTCATCTCTCTTCTGAGCATAATCTTTCTTAAACTCTAAATCCATATTAAATATCTCTGATACTTTTATGCCTATTTTATCTACACTCATTAAAAAGAATAATGTTGCTATTATTATTTCCTTAAAATTAAGAAAAGACGTTCCTAATCCGTTTATATAAAAAGAAATAATTCCATTTCCAAGTAAAAATCCTAATGCTGACCCAAAACTTCCTAGGTCTTTAAATATGCCTGATAATAATCCTGCAATTCCAAATATTCCTATAATAAAAGGCATTTCTGGATGGGATATATAGGCTACCATACCCAGAATTATTCCTGTAGTTCCGCCAAAAAATGCTCCATAGCTATAGGATAAATATAATATTATGACTATACTAACTAAGTTTTTGATTGCAATGCCTAATATCATAGTATTTTTAATTCCTGCTAATGCTAGTGCCAATGTTATAAAGGAACAAATTGTTTTTTCATTATTTAAAATTGCTCCACCAGTTCTTTCTATAGGAAGACTAAAAGAAAAAATATAGGTCATAGTAAAGACAATTATTCCTTCAAACAAGGCTAAAAATAGATCATAAATAAAAATTGTATTCCCTAATACAACCCCAAGAACTCTGCAACTAGTAAATATTAAAGCTGCCACCAAGGATGCTTTTAATAAGGAATAGGATTTTTCTTCCTTTAACAGAGCAAAAAAGATATAAATCAAAAGGTAAGCCAATATATAACTTACTCCTTTTGCTCCCTGTATCGTTAAGGTTCCAACTAGCACTGATAGTAATATGTGAATATTCAAGCTCTTCATTATTATATAAGCAGATAAAAATGCAAATCCAAAAGGAGTAAGCTTATTAAGTATATTTGCTCGAGCTAGAAAAAATCCCATAATCATTGTTATGATTATACCTTTATCCATCCTAAGTCCTAAATCGTACCAAGATCTTTTAGCAGTTAAAGAATCAGTCCTCATCATAAAAATCACTCCCGTTATTTGTATTTAATTCAATACTAGCAAAATAAGTATTAATAATTTGTCAAATCACAGTATGTACTTTTAAGAAATTTCAGACATAAAACATGGCTATATCCTATAACCTTAAGTTTCCTAAGTAAATCTTAATATTATTTACTTTAACTCCTAAGTATTGTATTTTCAATGTTTATAACTGTAAGCACCTGCTTTTATATTAAATGTATAATTTTGTAGTTTTATTGTAGTAAAGAGCAAATCAAAAAATAAAAAAACCGGATTTAACCGGTTTTATGAATCTATTCCACTCATTTTCTTTTGTTTAATACTACTTCTTCTATTATCTCTTGTTTTTAATTGATCTTGTTTCTCATTACTATCTTTCAAAAATTTACTAATCTTGTCTTCGAAAGACATATACTTTTGTTTGTCATCTGGTTTATTCCACTCAATCTCAACTGGCTTTGTAGTTTTAGGCTTTGCTTGTCTTATGGAAAGGCTAATTTTGCCTTCATTTGAAATTGACAGAATCTTAACCTTAACTTTTTGATCTTTTTTTAAATGATCACTTACTTTTTCCACGTAATCTTGTGATATCTCTGAAATATGAACAAGTCCACTTTTCCCTTCTGGTAGTTGAATAAAGGCTCCAAAGTTTGTTATCCCTGTTACAGTGCCATCAACTACTTCTCCTACGGATACCGGCATAAATTAATGATTCCTCCTTAAAAATAATTTTCTTAGTTTAGTATATATTAGAAATCTTTCAATGTCAATTAGTTCTGGTTCTTTATAACACTTAAGAAAGGATTTTTCTTTTTATTTTTATCAATATAAATTATTTCCCTTGGTTTTACCATTCCTAAATCGTCTCTTGCTACCTTTTCCACAAATTGCAAGCTATCACTATTTTCAATTTCTTTATTTAAATTCTCTATATCTTTTTCTAAAGCTTGAACTTCAGATGCAATCTCTTGTTTTTTAAATTCTAAATTCTTCATCAAATTCCTTTGATTCCAAAATATAACTCCCACATATATAAATAAAAACCAAACTGCTATATGCATTAGTTTTATTTTTTTCTTCTTTCGATTTTTTTTCACACTATCACCACCTATATATACTATTCTACAAAAATTTAAAAAATCCTCTATTTTTTTGTAGAAATTATTTTTTTATATTTTTTTGTTTGTCTTATGATTTCTATCGGAACTTTTTTTATTTTTTTTAGAACTGGAGACGACTTACTTTTCAAAAATTTAAAAGGATATAAGATTAAAGATATAATTCCCATTGTAGTTTTTTTTATGACTCCTCCTATCTTAATACAAATTGTATAAATAAACTTACTAAATATCTTGTAATATACAAAAATACCTAAAATAAATCCAAGTATAATATATCCCCTAATCTCTCCCCAGTTAATTTTTATAAGAACATAAAAAGATACGGAAGCAATTACTGTCCAAAGTAAAAGATCACCTAGGTAAGTAATAAATTTACTAGGCTTAGAAAAATACCTGATTGTCCTATATATATCATAAATAAACCCAGCTATCAATCCTCCGTAAATAGCAGTAAAGAACATATGTATTTCTAATATTAATGAAGTATCCATTTTCTTCTCCTTAAATAGATTTATTTGAATATCTTACCCATTATATTCTTTGGTGTTGCATCCTTAGTCATATAGTTTACTCCATTAATTTTTCCCTCTATTTTCACACTGCCATCATCCAAATTTAGTTTAGATATATTTAGACCCTCTCCCTTTATGGTCATTCCTCCCTTTACAGTTGTTAATACGATCGTATTATCATTAAAACTTTCCACCTGCTCTACACCTGTTACTGTCATCCTATCCCTATCTTCAATTACTATATTTTGATTTCTAAATTTAATTTTGTTTTCAGTCATTCTTATCCCCTCCATTTTCTTGACTACTAATATTTATGAAAAAAAAAGACTTTTATTACAAAGTCTTTATCCTATCTTCTTATATAATTCTAATGCATTATCTTTTCTTACATTATCTGATATATCTAAAACTTGAATCTTCATAGATTCATTCCCAAAGGTAATATTAATTATATCACCAACCTTAACTTCATCTCCAGGTTTAGCCTGTTTTTCATTTATGGATACTCTACCTGTTCACATGCTTCCTTGGCTATAGTTCTTCTTTTTATAATTCTTGCATTCTTTAGAAATTTATCAATTCTCATATTAATCCTCCTGATAAAAAATCAGGTCAGAGACCTGATTTTATTATTTATTTACTATTTCTTTTAAAGCCTTTCCTGCTTTAAATACTGGTGCTTTTGAAGCTGCTATTTTAATTACTTCTTCTGGATTTCTAGGGTTTCTACCTTCTCTAGCTTTTCTTTCTCTTACTTCAAAAGTACCAAAACCAACAAGTTGTACTTTTTCTCCTTTTGCTAATGTTTCTTCTACTGCTTTCATAAATGCGTTTAATGCACCTTCTGCATCCTTTTTAGTTAAGTTACTTTTCTCTGCTATACTCGCCACTAATTCAGCTTTGTTCATAATAATTTCCTCCTCATAGTTTTATTGTTTAATTAGTAATTCTATATAAATTTAAAAAATCCTTCTTTTATTATATAATTGTTAGCATTTTAATGGATTTTATGTATTTTTGCTTGATTCCATAATTCATCCATTTCATCTAAGGTCATTTCTTCGAATTTTTTGCCAAGTTCTCCTAGTTTTTCCTCCATAAATTCAAATCGCTTAATAAACTTATTTATAGTTCTATTTAAAGCCACTTCTGGATTTACTTTTAAAAATCTAGAAAGATTAACTATTGCAAAAAGTAAATCTCCTAACTCCTCCTCTGTTCTTTCATCACCCCCTCCAAATTTTTCCATAGCTTCTAAGACCTCTTGATACTCTTCAATTACTTTATTTAATGGTCCATCTATATTGTCCCAATCAAATCCAATTTCTGCTGCCTTTTCTTGAATTTTAAAACTGGTCATGAGAGCTGGTAGCTTTGGTATATCTTTTAGTTTATCTGTGAAACTATGGATATCCCTTTTAGCATATTTTAGCATATTCCAATTATATACTACTTCTTCAGAGTTTTCCACACTTTTTTGAGAAAAAACGTGTGGATGTCTATAAATTAATTTATTTGCAAGTGATGATGTTACATCATATAGACTAAACTCCCCTTCTTCAAATGCAATTTGCGAATGAAATATAACTTGAAGCAGTAAATCACCTAATTCTTCCATAAGTCCATCAATATCATTTTTATCAATTGCATCAACTACTTCATAAGCTTCTTCAATTACCGATTGGCGTATAGATTCATGAGTTTGCTCCATATCCCAAGGGCAGCCATTTTCAGATCTCAATATTTTCATTATACCCAATAAATCATTGAAATCAAATACTTTCTTATGCTTTTTGTCTATTTTTGGGACGAATATACTAGTTAGAGGCCCAACTTCTTCAAATCTATCCAATTCATAGATAGGTACAAGATGCTTTTTCTCTTTTTCCTTCACTCCAGCACTATTGACTAAATAGACTTTATACTCATCACCATAAATCTCTGATAGTATAATCTTAACTTCAGATATTATTCTATAATTATACACTTGTGTGATTATCATGTCTACATTAATATCTACTATTAATCCATTAAATTCTGCACCATCTACTATTTTAAGACCATTGATTGGATCCCTTCCTACTAACTCAATCATAGGTTCAATAAAGCTCATGCCAGATATTACTTCTATATCTACCTCTCTCTCCATTAAAAGCTCTACAGTTTTCTCTGCAACTAAAGGATTCCCAGGTACCAAGTAATTTATACTTGAATTTTTCTTGGATTCTTCAATTAAATCTTCAGCTATCCTCTCATATACCTGTCCAAAACTATCTTTAGTATCATATAAAAAATCATATGATTGATAAGGAATATTTTTATCTACAAAATATTTAACAGTAGGATGTTTTTCTGTTCTTAAAAAATTTTTATCTCCTGCATTTATTCTATCTACTGCTCCTAACGTAAGAGAGTCAATGCTTCCAGGCCCTAAGCCTATTATATATATTTTACCCATAACTCTTCTCCTTTGTATATGCCTTAACTATTTAATTAATTTAAATTTTTCTAATTTTTTTCCTATTTTATCACCTTTAGGTAATAAACTCCAGTCCTCTTCAGTAATAGAACCTGTTAGAACTAAGAGTACCACATAAACTATAACACCAACTAAGACTGCACCTAGTGTAGAAAGTTTCTCTAGTCTGGTTATCATTTCATTTGCAACATTTATTTTAGCTACAATATTAATTAATCCCATATAAGAGATAAATGCTGCTATTGCCATTCCTAATGATGCAATAAATGGCTTAATGAATATATCCTTAATATTTAATCTTATCTTAGCATATTTTACTACACTAATTAAATCTAAAATAGCTGCAATCCCAAAAGCCACAACAGTAGAGATAGCTGCACCATAAATATTTATGCTCGGTATAACAGTTAAAGTATATGAAAGAAAGATTTTAACCACTGCTCCAACAAATAAATTAATTGCTGGTACACCAGGCCTGCCTAGACCTTGTAATATAGCAGATAGTGCTTGAACCATTGTCAGAAATATTACACTAAAAGCTAAAATAGATAAAGAATTACTAACATTAATTATAGTTGCCACATCATTCTTATAATATAACAATTCTATTATAGGTCTTGCTAGTACAAATAATCCTAATGTACATGGCAATCCTATTAATAGAGTAATCCTTATCCCTGAAGCAATGGTAGATTCCATCTCCTTCTTATTTTTTCTGGCATTTGCATCAGATACAGCAGGTACTAAGCTCATTGATATGGCTATAGAAAATACTTGAGGTAGATTGATTAATGTCTGTGCCATTCCCTTTAAGTTTCCATATAAACCATTTGCTTCTGCCTCTGTATATCCGATAATTTGAAGTCTTGTAAGTACTAGTTCTAAATCTATATAATCCATAATAGGCACAATAGAAGCACCTATTGTAATTGGAATAGCTATTATAAGAAGGTCCTTTATAATTTGATTTATCTCATACTCATCAGTATCTATGCTGCTCTTTAATTCTTTTTTAATTTCTTTTCTTCCATAAAAATAAATAAGTGCCATAGTAGCAGCTCCTGCTATAGCTCCTGCAGATCCTCCAAATGATGCTCCACCTGCTGCCATGGGAATTCCTTTATCTAATAACAAATATGTTAATGTTAATCCTGCCCCTACTCTAAATAACTGCTCAACTATTTGAGATAAGGCCGTTGGTACCATTAGTTGTCTTCCTTGAAAAAATCCTCTGAAAGCCGACATAATTGGTACGAAAAATAAAGCTGGTACTAGTGCAATTAAGGCATAATAGGCATTTTTATTTCCAAGTCTATCTACTATACTTTCTGCTCTAAAAAACAAGAATAAAGAAGTCAATAATCCTCCTATTGTTAATCCTAAGAGGGTTACCTTAAAAACCTTATATGCGGCCTTAAAATCTCCTACTGCTCTTTTCTCTGATACTAATTTAGCTATGGCTATAGGGAATCCTGCTGTAGATATAGTAAGCAATAGTGTGTACAAAGGATAGGCTGTTTGATAATATCCCATACCCTCTGACTTTATTATATTTGATAATGGTATTCTATAAACTGCACCTAAAATCTTTACAATTACTCCAGCTATACTTAAAATAGCCGCTCCCCTCAAGAAGTTATTTTTCTTAGTCATGAAATTTCCCCCTAAAACATAATCTTTTATATTATATCATTTAATTTAATAAAATAACACAAGTAAAAAAGGCTTCTATCAACTGTTATTAAGATAGCCTTTTTTGAAATTCATTTAAAGTAAAATTTTTCTATTCGATATAAAAAATAAACCTACCCCTATGGGTAGGTCTACTAATTTTCCATTTGCTTAGATAAAAATCCTGCTGCTGTTTCTGTCAACTTTATTTCTAGTTCACCCATAACTGCATTTGATTCTTTCGATATTAATATCACAGAGCCAATAGGATCACCTTGCATAATTATAGGTGCAATAACTTGTGATGTGTACTTATCCTGATTAGGGTCCTCATATGTTATTTTCATAGGTTTATTATCATCATTAGTTGAATAAGTACTTCTGTTTTCTGTTAACTTCTCTAACTCTGGGCTAATTCTTTTCTCTAAGTATTCTCTTTTAGAGCCTCCAGATATAGCTATTATAAAATCCCTATCTGATATCATAGCCGTATGATTTGTACTTTCATGAAGAGAATCACAATACTCTTGAGCAAACTCATTTAATTCTCCAATAGGAGAATATTTCTTAAGTATAACCTGACCTTCTCTATCGGTGAATATCTCTAGAGGATCTCCTTCTCTGATTCTCAAGGTTCTTCTTATTTCTTTCGGAATTACAACTCTACCTAATTCATCTATTCTTCTAACAATTCCTGTAGCCTTCATTAGTTAACCTCCTATAACAATAATTGTGTAGTGAGATTATTATTTAACTAAAAGGAAATTTTTATACATCTTTGTAAGATTAGGTTAAAGTATTTACATTAATTAACTTAAAGTTAAAAATATAGACCTGACATAATGTCAGGTCCTTTGATATTAATATCTCTTTTATTATTTAGTTTTAATATCTAAATAAATCTTAATCTTAGCATTATCTCTCAATTTTTGAATTTTTTCTAGATATTTATTATCTTTTAATAATCCAATTATATCATCCTTTAATGCTTCATAAGTATCCTTTTTATCTTCAACATGAATAATATGATAACCTACTTCAGTATGAACTAAATCACTGGTTTCTCCAGGATTTAAAGCAAAAGCAGCTTCTTCAAATTCAGCAATCATATCTCCCTTACCAAAGTAGTTTAGACTTCCACCTTCTAAAGCAGATGCCTTATCAATAGATACCTCTTCTGCGAGTTTCCCAAAATCTTCTCCTGCTTTAAGTTTCTCTAATACTTTCTTACCCTCATCTTCAGTCTTAACTAAAATATGAGATGCTTTTACTACAACTAAATTTTCTTTATTATCATCAAAATACTTTTTAGCTTCTTTTTCATCTATAGAAGTACTATCTATAAAAGCTTCTCTATGTTTATTAAATAGTAACTCTTTTCTTAGATTTTCTTCAAAAAATTCTTTTGATAACTGATTGCTTTTTAAAAATTCATCAAACTTTTCTTGTCCTTCCATAAGGGTAATATATTCTTCCATTTGCTTCTGAATTTCCTCTGAAGTAACTTCTATATCCATATCCTTGGCTTCTTTTGCCACAAGTCTTTCCATTATTAATTTTTCAATTATATTTTCTTTAAGGCTTTCCCCTAAGGTCCTACCATCTTCTCCAACCTGAGTCATAGCATCTTCACCAAGCTGTTGCTCATATATCCTTTTAAATACTTGAAAATCACTTTCAAATTCTTCTACTGTGATTCCTTCTCCATCTACTCTTGCAACAAGACCTTCTTCTTTACTATTACATCCACTTACAGTTAAAATAAGTGCTAATAATAATCCTATTATTAAAAATCTTTTACTTCTCGTTTTGTTCAATACTAACATCCTTTCTAAGTCTATTTATTAAATCTGCATCCATTATCTATTATATATTATTTTTTCCATGATTAAAACCATTAATTTTTTCAACCAAAGATTTTAGCTCATCTAAAATTTTATCCTTTGACCTGAATTTAAAGGATGGTTCAGTAGATAAATCAAATGATAATCTTCTTCCATATTCAGTAGATAAGAGGTGCAACAGCTCAACTGATATATTTTCTGTAGAACTAAACTCTAAGATAACCTCTTTATCTATTTGGATTATATTTCTAATATTATTTTTACTTCCTAAATATCTAATGTAAGAAATATCCATCAGATTTTCAACTTCCTTAGGTAAATCTCCAAATCTATCAATTAGCTCATCCAGTAATTCCCTATAGTCATCCATATTAGAAATAGAAGCAATTTTTTTGTACACTTCTATCTTCTGTTCTTCATCTTCAATATACCTAGACTTAATATACCCATCTACTTTTATATCAACTGTAGTATCTATATGTTCTTCGACTTTCTCACCCTTCAGTCTTCTAATAGCCTCATTTAAGAACTTTACATATAAATCATATCCTATGGCCTCAATATGACCATGCTGTTCTAAACCTAGAAGATTTCCTGCACCTCTTATTTCCAAGTCTCTCATAGCTATTTTGAAACCTGAACCAAATTCTGTAAATTCCTTTATAGCTCTAAGTCTTTTTTCTGCTACCTCTGATAACACTTTATTTTTCTCATAGGTAAAATATCCATAGGCTATCCTGTTAGACCTTCCTACCCTTCCTCTAAGTTGGTATAATTGAGATAGTCCCATCTTATCAGCATCATGGATTATTATAGTATTTACATTTGGAATATCTAATCCTGTTTCAATAATAGTAGTACATACTAGAACGTCCACTTCTTTTTCTAAAAAGTCGACCATTACCTTCTCTAATTCTCGCTCACTCATTTGACCATGCCCTATGGAGAATTTTGCTTCTGGTACTAATTTTCTAAGCATAGAAGTAATCTTATCTATAGTCTCAACCCTATTATACACAAAATAAACCTGTCCTCCACGACCAACTTCCTTTAGTATCGCATCTCTAATCATTTGTTCATTAAATTCAACAACATAGGTTTGTACGGGATACCTTTCCTCTGGAGGATCTTCAATAACAGACATATCTCTAATGCCTGACAAGGACATATGTAATGTCCTAGGTATAGGTGTAGCTGTAAGAGTAAGTACATCCACTGTTTCTTTAAATTTTTTAAGCGCCTCTTTATGCTTTACGCCAAATCTCTGTTCTTCATCTATTATTAATAAACCTAAATCACTAAAAGAAACATCTTTAGATAATAATCTATGAGTACCTACTACAATATCAACAACACCTCTTCTAATGCTATCAATTGCAAGTTTTTGTTCTGCTTTAGTCCTGAACCTGCTAAGGGTAGCTATTTTAACGGGAAAATTGGCAAATCTCTCCATTATTGTATTATAATGCTGTTGTGCAAGAATAGTAGTAGGTACTAGAAAAGCTACTTGTTTTCCATCCATGACAGCTTTAAATGCTGCTCTTAAAGCCACTTCCGTTTTCCCATATCCAACATCACCACAAAGAAGTCTATCCATTGGTTTTGGTCTTTCCATATCCTTCTTGATTTCTATAATACTCCTAGACTGTCCTTCTGTCTCTTCATAAGGGAATAAATCTTCAAATTGTCGTTGCCATTCACCATCTTTAGAAAAAACAAATCCCCTATAACTTTCTCTCTTTGCATATAACTCTAATAAATCATGAGCCATATCTTCTACAGCCTTCTTAGCTTTTTCCTTAGTCCTAGCCCATTCTGAACTAGATAATTTATTCACTTTTGGTTTTATGCTATCCGATCCGATATACTTCTGGATTAAATGCATTTGATCTATAGGTACATATAGCTTATCTTCGCCTTTATATCTTATAGTAAGATAATCTTTCTTTATTCCTTGTATATTTAACTGCTCTACACCTTCATATCTGCCTATCCCATGGTTTTCATGTACTACATAATCGCCAACATTCAAATCAGAAAAGCTAATAGATTTGCTAGGATCTTTTTTCCTCAATTTCCCTGTCTTTTTCTTTCCCGCACCAAATATTTCTTTATCACTAATAACAATAAGCTTTAAAGCTGGATATTGGAATCCTCCATGAATACTACCAGGTGTAATAAAAACTTGTGAGGACTTAATCTCAGCATTTTTATCTATCATAAAGTTTGATTCTATACCCAGTTCCAATAATGTTTTATAAAGCCTTCTACCTCTTTCTTCTGTTCCTGAAAGTATAATGATTTTATATCCTCTATATTTAAAATGATCTATATCCTCTTTTAAAATATCCATCTTATTATGATAAGATTGCATTCCTTTCACTGAGAAATTATGAATTACTTTAGGTTTAAAACTATTATCTCCACTTAAAAGTGCACTATTTGTGATACATGTTCTTTTCTTTATTTCTTCTAATAGTTCATTATAACTATAAAGAATATTGGCATGTGAAGGTAAGACCTCTCCAACTTCATAGAGGTCTGTAAACTTTAGATTAAAATCACTTCCAGCACTTTTTACACTTTCTTCTATTCTTTTAGGCTCGTCTATATAAATTATTGCGTCTTCTTTTAAATAACTAATTATAGATGACAGATATTCTTTTGGTATATAAGGAATTATCATATCCATATTAGATATAAATAACTTTTCAGTTAAATGCTCCTTATACTTATTAAACTTACTTTCTAAGTTTTCCTTTTCTATTACACTAATCTTTGACTTAGATAAAGATTTAATTAAATCTTTATCTAAATTGTTAATTATATTCTCCCTATATTCATCTAATATCAAAGTTTCTTTTACTGGAAATATGAAGGTATAATCGAGGACTTCAATAGATCTTTGATTAGTAATATCAAAGGTTCTTATAGAATCAATTTCCTCATCAAACAATTCAATTCTAATAGGGTTCCCGCTATATGGCGGAAAGAAATCCATAATTCCCCCCCTTAGGCTAAACTGTCCTATACCTTCCACCATATTTACTCTTTCATATCCACCATCTGTCAACAGCTTAATTAAATCATCTAAGTTTATTTCTTCTCCTAATCTCAGCTCCTGAGAATAGGACTTCAAAACATCTCTAGACATAAGCTTATGAAATATAGCTTCTATAGAGGTAACTAATAATAAATCTTCACCTTTTACAAGTCTAGATACAATCCCAAGCCTTTCATTGGTACTTTCATAGCTGAAGGCATCTACTTCATAGAAAACTAATTCCCTTTTTGGAAGCAGAAATACATTATTATTTCCTAAATTTCTTATATCTTCATAAATCTTTCTACTTCTTACCTCATTGTAAGTTACCAATAGTGTTTGCCTTTTAGTATGCTCCATTAGGGCATAGAGAATATGTCCTATACTTTCATCAATAATACCATAAGTAGCTATAGGACTATTCTTCTTTTCTATATCTGTCTTCAGCTTATTATAAACATCTAAGTTATTTAGCGGATCTACTAAAAAATTCAGCATACCTTCACTCCTTCGGAAAAGACCATAGCCCAGGTCTAATCCTGGGCTCTATTTCCTTTAGTATTGAATTCATTCATTGCTTGCTCTATACCATGTTTTATAATTGCTTCTACTGATTCGGCTCCAGTTAAAATAGATATTTCAATAACTTCCCTTTCTTCTTTTGGAAATCTACTTAAAACGAAATTTGCTAAATCTTGATTTTCATGTTTCTTCCCAATGCCTATTTTGACCCTAGGAAAATCATCTCTTTGAAGTAGGTATATTATAGATTTTAATCCATTATGAGATCCAGCACTTCCCCTTCTCTTTATTCTTACTGCAGCAAAATCAATATCAATATCATCAACTATAACTATAATATTATCAATAGGAACTTTATAAAAATTATATATATCTCTAACAGTAATTCCACTATTATTCATATAAGTTTGTGGCTTTACAAGAAGAACCTTTTCACTACCAATTATTCCTTCTCCATAAACTGATTTAAATTTTATTTTATTAATTTTAATATTATTCCTCTCTGCTAATAAATCTATTGTATCAAACCCTATGTTATGTCTTGTATTAGTATATTCCTTTCCAGGATTTCCTAAACCTACTACAACAAACAAAAAATCATCTCCTGTTTATTCTATTCAAATAATTTGCTTACAGATTCATTATCATGAATTCTTCTTATAGCTTCAGCAAATAATGGTGCAACAGATACCACTTCGATTTTTTCAATCCTCTTTTCTCCTGGAATAGGTATTGTATCTGTAATAATAAATTTCTCTAATTCAGAATCTCTTATTCTTTCTATAGCTGGACCTGATAATACACCATGAGTAGCACAACCATAAACCTTCTTTGCTCCAAAGTTTTTAAGTACACTGGCTGCCTTAGCTATAGTTCCTGCCGTATCAATAATATCATCAATTAATATAACATTCTTACCATTGATATCTCCTATAACATTCATAACCTCTGAAACATTTGCTTTAGGTCTTCTTTTTTCTATTATAGCTATTGGAAGATCTAATAAATTAGCAAAAGCCCTAGCTCTAGTTACACCACCTAAGTCAGGAGAAACTACAACTGTTTCTTCATCCACAATATCCTTAAAATATTCTGCTAGTATGGATACGCCTGAAAGGTGATCAACTGGAATATCAAAATATCCTTGAATCTGTGCAGCATGTAAATCCATGCTTATTACTCTGTCTGCACCAGCTGTAGTAAATAAATTTGCTACTAGCTTTGCTGTTATTGGTTCTCTAGCCTTAGTCTTTCTATCTTGTCTAGCATATCCATAATATGGAATTACAGCATTTACCCTACCTGCAGATGCTCTTTTTACCGCATCTATAAGTATTAAAGTTTCCATTAAGTTATCATTCACAGGAGTACAAGTTGGCTGTACTATAAAAACATCTATCCCTCTAACAGTCTCACTGATGTTTACATTTATTTCTCCATCACTAAATTGACTAACATCACATGTTCCAAGTGGTATGCCCAGTTCTTTACAGATTTTTTCTGCTAGCTCTCTGTTTGCATTACCTGAAAAAACTTTCATTCCGCCCATACATAAATTCATTTTTATATATTCCTCCTAAGTTTATTTATTATTTTTTATATCCTTTTTTTTCTTATCCAACCATCTATATTTTTTTGCTCTGCTCTAGCAATAGACAAAGCTCCTTCTGGCACTTCTTTAGTTATAGTAGATCCTGCTGCTACAAATCCCCATGGTTCTACATTAACTGGAGCAACTAAATTAGCATTACTACCTATAAAAGCATTATCTCCTACTGTTGTCCTAAACTTTTCCTTACCATTATAATTTACAAATACAACACCACATCCGATATTTACATTATAGCCAACATCTGCATCTCCTATATAAGATAAATGACTGGCTTTTGTATTATCCTTGAGAGTTGAATTTTTAACTTCAACGAAATTGCCAATTTTTACATTCTTACCAATATTGCTATTAGGTCTAAGATGAGCATGAGGCCCTATATGTGTATTTTCTCCAACAATACTATCCTCTATAGTTGAAGATTCAATACTAACTTCATTATTGATTATACTATTTATAATCCTGGAATTGTTCCTAATGATGCAGTCTTCACCTATTTCAGTATTTCCTTCTAAACTTACTCCAGGATAAATAACTGTGTCTCTTCCAATTTGAACTCCATCTTCAATATATGTGTTCTCAGGATTTATTATAGTGACCCCATTTACCATATGATATTCATTTATCCTTTTTCTCATTATTTCCTCAGTAAACGCCAATTGAATTCTTGAATTGACACCATGTATTTCAATGGAATCTTCAATAACATAAGCTCCAACCCTATATCCTTCTTTCTTTAATATACCTATAACATCTGTAGCATAGTATTCATTCTGAGCATTATTGTTATCAATTTTACTTAAAGCATCCTTTAACAGTTTACCATTAAAACAATATATACCAGAGTTGATCTCTTTTACTTTCTTTTCTTCATCTAAGGCATCTTTTTCTTCTACTATTTTAAGTATATCCCAGCATCCTCCCTAATGATTCTACCATATCCTGTAGGATTATCTAAAATAGCAGTAAGTACTGTTGCCTGAAACTCATTTTCTTTGTGATAGTTAATTAACTTATTTATAGTCAACTCCGTAATAAGTGGTGTGTCCCCATAAAGAATGATTACAGTACTATTATCTTCTATATGATCTACTGCTTGCATTAAAGCAAAACCAGTGCCATAGGGAACATCTTCGCCAATAGGCTGGTCCTTAAATACTATAGGATCATCCTTAAAATATTCTTTAACCATATCACCACCATGACCTACAACAACTACATTTTTTTCTGTACCTGCACCTCTACTAGCCTTTATTACATATTCTAATATAGGTTTTCCACAAACCTTATGTAATACCTTAGAAAGCTTTGATTTCATTCTTGTGCCTTCACCCGCTGCTAATATAATAGAAATATTCATTTTTTTACACCTCGATTTAAATTATCTATCAAGTAATATTTTAACCCATTTCTTATATAAGTCTACACTAAAATCTATAAAATTTATATAATTTCCTTGACATATATATAAAAGTTTCTCATTGAAGTATTAATAAGCTCAGTAAGTTTTTGTAAAACTTATTTATTTTTACCATTAAAGAGAGCTTTCATATGGTTATAAGAAAGGCTTCTATACGAAGCATTATAAGGAAGCCTTTTTTGGTCACTGCATAAGCGACTTGTACAAAATCAAAGATTTTAGAAATCTGCTTAAAAATCATTTAAGTCAGATTCTTAATACCAAAAATAAAAATAATCTTTCCTATTCGTTATAAAAAAGAGCCCTGCGGCTCTTTTTTATTCTGTAGCTAAACTCTTTTCATATTCTCTAAAAATTGCTTCCTGAATCTTTTGCCTAGTTTCAGCATTAATAGGATGAGCTATATCCCTGAACTCACCATCTGCCATTTTTCTACTTGGCATAGCAACAAATAATCCATTTTGACCTTCGATTATTTTGATATCATGGACTACAAATTCCTCATCAAAAGTAACGGATACTATTGCTTTCATTTTCCCCTCTTCTGATATTTTTCTTAATCTCACATCTGTAATCTTCATTACGTTTTAGCCCCCTTTATTTAAGTCACAAAAACTATTGAATATTCTCTATATTCTATAAAAGTTTTAAAAATCCTTCTTTTTTAAAAATTTTTTTTATTTTTTTATTAATTTATGGGAAAATTCTAATTTATTTTTCACTTTATAAAAGAACTTGAATTCAATTAGTTCCAAAAAACTACCTATAATATTTAAATAGGAACTTTTTTTACTTTTTTATACTAATATGTTATAAACTTTACATAATCTCAAGATTTATCTTTAATTTTTTTTTTATTATGATATAATCTATCAGTGACAATTTAATACTATTAGAATAAAATAATATTAATATATAAGATGGCAATAATAAATATAGAAAGTAATTTTTTTATTTAGGAGGAAAGCTTATGTTTGAATTTTGCATAACTGATAATAAATATCCTAGGGTTCACTTTATTGGAATTGGCGGCATATCTATGAGTGGTTTAGCTGAAATTTTATTGTCTGAAGGATATATTGTGACTGGTTCTGACGCAAAGGACAGTTTAATAATTGAAAGATTAAAAAATTTAGGAGCCAATATTTACATAAGTCATAAGGAAAGTAATGTAAATGGTGCCGATCTAATAATATACACAGATGCTATATCAAAAGATAATGAAGAACTTGTAAAAGCACATTCTCTTGGAGTACCTGTAATAGATAGGGCTACCTTCTTAGGTGCCTTAATGAAAAACTATAAAAACTCAATTGCAGTATCTGGCACTCATGGGAAAACTACTACTACTAGTATGTTATCTACTATATTAAATCGTTCCACACTAAACCCTACCATTCTTTTAGGTGGACAATTAGATGAAATAGGAGGCAATGTAAAATTAGGATCTAAAGAGTATATTCTTACTGAAGCCTGCGAATATAAAGGAAATATATTAAAGTATTTTCCTACAATGGCTATTATATTAAATGTTGATGCTGATCATTTAGACTTCTTTAAAAATATGGATCATGTTTTAAGTACCTTCGTTGAATATGGTAAGAATCTCAATGAAGATAGCTATTTATTAATTAACATAGATGATGCAAGCTATAAAAAAATAATGGATAATACAAAGGCTAAAGTAATTACCTTTGGAATAGATAAAGATGCAGATTATACTGCAGAGAATATTAGTTTTTCTGAGGAAGGTTTTCCTTCTTATACTCTAAAAGTTAAGGATGAAGGATTATATCCTATTAAGTTAAGTGTCATTGGTAAACATAATATATATAACTCCCTGGCTAGCATTGCTGCTGCTCATATTTATGGTATTCCAATGGAGGATATTCAGAAAAATATTTCCATCTATACAGGAGTTCATAGAAGACAGGAGTTAAAAGGATATTATAATGGTATTAAAATTATTGATGATTATGCACATCATCCTACTGAGATTAGAGTCACTTTAAATGCATTGAAAAACTCTGCTGTCGGTAATATTTACTGTGTATTTCAACCTCATACCTATACTAGAACAAAGATTTTATTAAATAGCTTTGCGGAGGCCTTCATTGATGCTGATAAAGTCATAATTACAGATATTTATGCCGCAAGGGAGAAAGATGATGGATCAATCCACTCAAGGGATTTAGCAAATGCCATATCTGACAAAGGTTCAGATACTGTTTATCTAGGGACTTTTGATGAGGTGGAAGCTTATCTATTAAGTCATGTTAAGGAAAATGATATTATTCTCACTATGGGTGCTGGAAATGTTTACCTCATAGGTGATTCAATAATAGCACAAGATAAAGATAAAGAAAAAGCAGCAGTATAGGCTAGTAGAAATTTCGGATTGCGATTGTTGATTTTTAGATTTGAAATATTAATGAAATATATAAAAAGCCCCTCCCTATAAATTTAAGGGTTCGGGCTTTTTACATTATATATTTTTTCAAGTAATTTTGTGGTTTCCTTTTTATCATAAATAAAATAAGATAATACTTTTTTCTGTATTTTTCTAAATTCTGCTTTACCCGGCAATGTAAGTGTTTCAAAATCTTCATTGGTAATTCCGATTGTTTTCCTGCCATAGGAAAGTGTATCCACTAAGTTAAGATCTGTTTTAACATGGCTAAATCCCTTTGTAAGGACTGTTAAAATATTATCTGATGCTTTTCCTATAAAAGATTGTATAAATCCTTGCTGTGCCTTTATTCTACCTAAATCACCATCAATATATCCTCCCTTATTATTGTTCCCTTTTCTATACCTTAGAAATTCTATCGATTTTTTTCCATCTAATGTCTGCTTCCCAGGCGAAATATCTATATGCAATGGAGGCTTGGCTGTAGGATCCTTATATTTCATATGAAATGGCACATCTACTTCAATCCCTCCCAATCCATCTACAATTTTTTCTACACCCTTATAGTCTAGCATAACATAATGATGAATTGGTATATCCTCTAATATATGAGATATAGTTTTTTTAACTCCTTCTACTCCGTGGTCTCCATATATACTGTTGATTTTTCTTTGCTCTGCTGTATTATATCCTTTTCTATGGATATAGGTGTCCCTTGGTATATTCACTAAACTAACCTTTTTTGTATCAGGCAAAAGGAGGCAAATATAATTGTATCCGTCCTTACATCCTCCATGCCTAACACTATAAAATTCACTCTATTACTCTTTTCTATAGCTTCCTTCAAGTTAGAATATATCTCTGGTTCCTTTGGTGCTATTTCCAGCTTTTTAACAATTGTCTTACCTATATCCATTTTTTCTGCTATAGGATAACTTTGCTCACTTTCAAGTTTTATATCCTTTTCTTTTACATAAGAATAAGAGCCAATAAATATTGCAATCAAAAAACAAATGAACGATACAATAAAAACCTTAGAAAAAGTTCTCATGGGAAACCACCCTTCTTGAGTAAAATCTTTCTAATATATTGTAACCAAAAAGATAATTTTTAATTGTTAATTTTAAATTTCAAATTTATATAAAAAAGGCTTCCATCAAATCATAAATAAATTAGAGAATCCTTTTTTGAAACCCATCTAAGCCAAATTTTACCTACTAATGAAATTAAACTTTCCTATTAATTATAGTGAAAGACCCTTCTGTATAATATTGAAGGGTCTTTCACTATAATTAATCTTAATATTCAAAGAATCCTTTTTTAGTCTTTCTACCTAATAAACCACCTCTAACCATCTTTCTTAGTAGAGGATGAGCTCTATATTTTGAATCACCAAATTCTTCATATAAAACATCCATAATAGCTAAGCAAACATCAAGACCTACTAAATCTCCTAATGCCAAAGGTCCCATTGGATGATTTGCACCTAATTTCATAGCTTCATCTATATCTGATGCACTAGCTACTCCATCTGCAAGAATTCCAACTGCTTCATTTATCATTGGTATAAGTATTCTATTTACTACAAATCCTGGAGCTTCTTCTACTTCTACTGGAGTTTTTCCTAACCCTTGTGATAATTCTACTATTGTATTTTTAGTTTCTTCTGAAGTAGCAATTCCCTTTATAACTTCTACTAATTTCATCATTGGTACTGGATTAAAGAAGTGCATTCCAATAACCTTATCTGGTCTATTAGTTGAATTAGCGATTTCAGTAATAGATAATGAAGAAGTATTTGTAGCAAGAATTGAATCTTCTTTGCATAATTTATCTAACTTACCAAATATCTCTTTCTTTAAATCCATGTCTTCAGCTATAGCTTCAATAACTAAATCACAGTCCTTTAAATCTTCATAGGATGTAGTTATGGAAATATTATTTAATGTATTATCCATAAGTTCTTTCGTAATCTTTTCTTTCTCAACAAGTCTACTTAAACCTTTTTCTATAGATTTAATGCTCCCCCTCGGATTAGCCTCGTCAATAGATCTAACCCACATAATTACATCATAATCCTTCTGTGCAAAAATCTGTACTATGCCACAAGCCATAGTTCCTCTACCTAGTATACCTATTTTTTCATGATGCACCTCCAAATTATTTTAATTTATAGTTAGGTGTACGTTTTTCTAAAAACGCTCCCATCCCTTCTTTTTGATCTTCCGTTGCAAAACATAAACCGAATAAATCTTTTTCAATAGCCATTCCAGTATCTAAATCCGTTTCTATGCCTCTATTTATAGCAGTATTCGCATATCTTATAGCTAACTGGCTCTTTGACAATATTTTATTTGCCATTTCAATAGCAGAAGTCATTAGTTCTTGGCCTGATACAACTTTATTAACTAAACCAATTCTATATGCTTCTTCCGCACTAATTATATCACAAGTAAAAATAAGTTCCTTTGCTCTACCTATTCCCACAAGCCTGGATAATCTTTGAGTACCTGCAAATCCTGGAGTTATACCAAGACCAACTTCTGGTTGTCCAAACTTAGCCTTTTCTGATGCTATCCTAATATCACAACTCATAGAAAGTTCACATCCACCACCTAAAGCAAAACCATTTACGGCAGCTATAACTGGCTTTTCTAAAAGTTCTATCTTTCTAAATAATGATAATCCCTTTTCAGCAAAAGCCCTAGCTTCTATAGGATTCATATTCTTCATTTCTCCTATATCTGCTCCAGCTACAAAAGCTCTTCCTTCTCCAGTTAATATAATTACATGGACATCTTCGTCATTATTAATTACATCCATAGCTTCATTTAATTCATCTAATACTATTGAATTTAGCGCATTCAGTGCATCTGGTCTGTTGATAGATAAAATTCCAATATTTCCCTCTTTCTTAAATAACAAATTGCTCCAGCTCAAAGCATCAGCCCCCTTTTGTTAATATTATATCAAACTCTTTATTGGGAATCAATTCCTATTTCAGATATATTATACCATAAAAATAGACTGAAGAATTCAGTCTATTTTATTTAATAACTTCCATTAATACTAAAGCGAAATCATCATGCTGCTCACCCCAGCTATGAGTTACAATATTGTTGTTTATCTCGTTTAAAATATTTTCTTCGTGATTGTTTATAATTTGCATTACACTTTCTATGCCAAACTCTTCTCCTGATTTATCCTTCGCTTCTGTAATTCCATCTGTATAAAATAATATCTTATCACCTTTACTTAATTTAATAACCTTTTCCTCATAGAATATTTCATCAAATAGCAAAGTCATAGGATATCCCTTTATCTCTAGCATCTCCATATTATCTTTATTATACTTAATAGGTATTGCATTGTGTCCAGCATTAGAATATTTAAATTCATACGTTGATTTATTAAAAACACCATAAAATATTGTAAAATACTTATCTACATCTAAATTTAATGTACTAAATCTTCGATATAATTCTGATAATGCAGCCGATGGGCCCGATATATCATCTTTTATAGATCTCATGGTCTGCCTAATAAACATAGTCATCATAGCTGCTGCCACACCATGACCTGAAACATCTGATATATATATTCCTATATTTTCATCATCAATATAAAAAACATCAAACATATCTCCGCTTAACATTTCAGAAGGTCTATAAATATAATCGATACTTATGTTTCCTAATATTTCTTTATTGGGTAGGATTCTCTCTTGAATCCTCTTAGCAAATCCGAGATCCTTACTCATTTTCTTATTTTTCTCAATTAATTCTAACTCCAATTTTCTTTCTCTCGTTACATCTCTAAAAACTTCTACAGCTGCAAATACTTTACCATCTGAATTAGTAACAGGAGAAGATTTCACAGAAAAATATCTTCCGTTTATTTTCTCCTCTTTCTGCACAATTTCACCAGTATTTATACTCCTATCTGTAATACAGAAGCTACATGGCATTTCCTTACCATGGGATTTATAGCATTTCATACCTACAATATTATGTCCTAAAGCTTCTTTCATCGTCTTATTTGCATATATAATAGTCCCCTCTTTATCCACAACACGAACCCAATCTGCCATCCCCTCAAGTACGTGGTAGTTTAGCATACCGTATTCTTCTATTTTCTTTTCTACATAATTCAAATCTTCTTTTCTTAGCATGCTTATCACCCATATAGAATATTTAATGATGTTAAATATTTTGTAAACTAATTCTTGTATTTATTTTATACCATTTAATAAATTAATTCTACATATTTTTGCAATTTAATACTTTAGTACCTAACAGTTACTTCTTTATCTTCGGAATACCTTGCCATTGCATATAACGCATCTGACAGCCTATTTACATATTTCATAACTAGTGGATCTATTTCTGCAATTTTCGATAAGGTAATAATTCTTCTTTCTGCTCTTCTACATATAGTCCTAGCCACATGAAGATGTGCTGATTTCTTACCAGAGCCTGGTATAATAAATCCTGTAGGATTATTGAGTCTGCCCATATAAAGGTCTATTATCTTCTCTAGATCGTCTATATCTTTCTCTACTATATGATATTTAACCTTTGTGCTATCCTCTGTAGCTAAATTTGTAGCTACAGTAAATAACTTGTTTTGTATGTTTTGAATTTTCTCATACATTTCCTCATCATCAACATAGTTCTTGGCTAATCCCATAAATGATCCTAGTTCATCAACTGTTCCATAGCTCTCCACTCTTATATCATCCTTTGAAACCCTCTTGTTATCAAAGAGGCTAGTCGTTCCCTTATCCCCTGTTTTAGTATAAATTGTCATTTTTATCCCTCCATTTGTTTAATGTTCAACTAACAATTAACAGTTACAATGTTTCAACAATGCACAATTTACAATTAACGATTGAAAAACACTAAAACATATAAAGTTGTTAAAATAATATATTAATTTTTGTTCTTTAATCCTTTATCTTTTCATTGTTCTTTACTAATTGTTCTTCGTTAATTATCGTGGGTTTTGGTCCAAAATATTGGTAATAATCTACTTTAATCCTTCCATTATATAGTTTTCTTTTTCTATCTGCTGTTTTTCCATAGTCTTTTTCAAAATTTTCGTTAGATGTAATTACATAAACTGACCAAGTATCTAGTTCTTTAAATTTAATACCCAAATCTTTATGAAGTCTTTCAACCTCTCTCTTTTCACTTATACGTTCACCATAAGGTGGATTAGTAATAACTACACCATATTCATTTTTCAATTCTGCATCTCTAAAATCCTTTATGAAAAATGCAATGTCATCTTCTAATCCAAAATTAGCAGCATTATCTCTTGCACGAAGAATTGATTTTCTATCTATATCGCATCCTAATATGTGTAATTTAGTTTTATTGTCTATAGCTTGAAAAGCTTCTTTTTTAGCATCACGCCAATATTCACTATTAACCCTAGGCCATTCTTCTGCTGCAAAACTCCTATCAAGACCAGGAGCCATATTTCTACCTATCATAGCCGCTTCTATTGGAATAGTACCTGATCCACAAAATGGGTCAAATAATACTCTGTCTTTATTCCAATAGCTAAGCAATATCATAGCTGCAGCCAAAGTTTCTTTTATAGGTGCATCACCTTGTCTATCCCTATATCCTCTCTTATGAAGTCCTTCTCCTGAAGTATCTATCGTCAAAGTCGCTATATCTTTTAATAGAGAAACCTCTATAGTATACTTTGGTCCAGTCTTCTCAAACCACTCTACATTATATTTAGTTTTTAGCTTTTCTACTACTGCTTTCTCCACTATTCTCTGGCAATCAGATATACTAAATAATTTCGAGTCTATACTTTTGCCTTCCACAACAAAATTTCCATCTTCTGTTATCCACTCTTCCCATGGAAGCTTTTTTGTTTGCTGGAATAACTCATCAAAGGTTAGAGCTTTAAATTCACCCATTTTTAAAAGAACTCTATCTGCTGTCCTAAGCCATAAATTAGTCTTTGGTATATCCTTTTCTGTCCCTGTAAATGTGACCTTACCGTTCTCCACTTTTAAATCATTATATCCTAAATTCATTAGTTCTCTCTTAACTACAGCCTCCAAACCAAAAGTTGCAGTGGCTATCAATTCAATGTTTCCCATATCATCTCTCCTTAAAGAATATCTAACTCTATTATACTCTATATCATAATTATTTAGTTAATAATATTGATTATTTTTTTCGATATTTGGGTATAACAACTATTGAATGTAAAACAATAATTAATATGGAGGGATTTATATATGAAAAATTTAAGTAGCTTATATCAAAGCGGAGATTGGAAAGGTGAAAAACACGTACCCGTAATTCATGTACCTGAAACAGTTAAAAAAGGTGACTTAGTAGATGTTAAAGTTCTTGTTGGAGAAGAAATAGCACATCCTAATACATTCGAGCATTACATATCTTGGATAAAGGTATATTTCCAACCAGAAGGACATAAATTCCCAATTGAAATTGGTTCTTGTAATTTTACTTCTCACGGAGAAAGTGGATTACTCACTGAGCCAAATGTTTCTCTTAGATTTAAAGCTGAAAAATCAGGTACATTATATGCGTCATCCTATTGTAATATTCATGGACTATGGGAAAATAGCGTAGAACTTAAAGTGGAAGAATAAAATCATCTAAATGATTAGCTAAAATTTAAGTCCAGAATCTTTCTGGACTCTTTTCACCTCTTGACATTATTCTTATATTATATTAATATATAGTAAAATTATATAATAAACTATGAAAGATTCTAGTAGCTAATTAAAGGTAAATCCACAGAGAATAGACTATTGGTGAGAAGTCTATATCCTTAAGTTAGTGAATTACAGTTCTGGAGTTTCAATATTTTATTGCGTTTCCCACACGTTACGTGGTTGAGGCTTTATGCGAATTAAGGTGGTACCACGGGTTTCCTCTCGTCCTTTAGATGAGATGAAGCCCTTTTTATGACCTAACACAACGAACGATAGTGAGTTGATGTAGGTCAAACGCAATGAGAACCAAATTCATATGAGCGTAGCGAGTAAATGAATTTGAGTTGCGAAACTGCGGGAAATGATAATTATTAATTTAGGAGGGATATTTATGCAAAATGTATTTGATGTCCTAAAAGAAAGAGGATATATAGATCAAGCTACTTATGAAGAAGATTTAAGAGAACTACTAGGCAAAGAATCTGTTCCATTCTATATTGGATTCGATGCTACCGCCGATAGCTTAACTTTAGGACATTTCCTACAAATCATGGTTATGATGCATATGCAGAAACATGGCCATAAACCTATAGCCCTACTTGGTGGAGGAACAACGATGATAGGTGATCCTTCAGGTAAAGCTGATATGAGAAAGGTAATGACTAAGGAAATCATCGACTACAACGCAAGCAGATTTAGAGAACAATTAGGTCATTTCCTTGATTTTAGTGAAGGAAAGGCTATAATAGTAAACAATGCAGATTGGTTATTAGATCTAAACTTTGTTAATTTTATGAGAGAAATAGGTGTTCACTTCTCAGTTAATAGAATGCTTACATTTGATTGTTATAAAAATAGAATGGAGCAGGGTCTAACTTTCTTTGAATTTGGATATATGCTTATGCAATCCTATGACTTTTTACATCTATACAGAAACTACAAATGCAAGCTGCAATTAGGCGGAAGTGACCAGTGGTCTAATATGCTTGGAGGATATGAATTAGTTAGGAAATTAGAGCAAGATAAAGTATATTCCATGACATTTAAGTTGTTAACTACAGCAGCTGGAATAAAAATGGGTAAAACTGAGGCTGGTACTATCTGGCTTGATCCAGAGAAAACACCACCATATGAGTTATATCAATACATGAGAAATGTAGATGATAGAGATGTGGAAAAATTCTTGGCACTTCTTACTTTCTTACCAATGGATGAAGTAAGAAGGCTGGGAGCTTTAGAAGGATCAGAGATCAATAAAGCTAAGGAAGTATTGGCATTTGAAGTAACTAAAATGATTCATGGAGAAGAAGAAGCTAGTAAAGCTCAACAAGCAGCTCGAGCATTATTTGCAGGAGGAATGGAAGAAGGATCCATTCCATTTACAGAAATGGATAAGGCTATATTTGAAAAAGGCATTGGAATACTTGACCTATTGAAGGAACTAGAACTTACTAAATCTAACGGTGAAGGAAGAAGGCTTGTAGAGCAAGGTGGTATCACCATTGATGATGTAAAAGTAGACTCCATAGACAAGCAAGTTACCTTACATGATTTCAAAGATGGAAAAATAATGATTAGAAAAGGTAAGAAAGTATACCATCAAGTAAGAATATAAATATCGACATTTTATAAAGAATAAGTAACAAAAACGGTGCCAGGCACCGTTTTTGTTACTTATTTATTAAGTCATTAGAATTCTTTTTTTCGCTGCTTTTTTCAATTCAATCATATCATATAGCTTAGAAAGCTGACTACAACTATAAGTTAGTTTTAGAGTATGAACATCTGTTGATTCTCTTCCCATGCTAATTATATTATTCCATGAAAAATCTATAATCCTATCTTTTTTGCTAATGAACGACAAATCATCTTGTGTTAACAAATGAGTAATGATACAAGTAGTTAGAATATCTAGGGCATTCTCAAAATCATCATAGTATTCTTTAAGTACTATTAGAGCATGTAAACCTGTTATACAATGTAATATAACTATGCTTCCAGATTTAATGAAGGATGGTAATAGTATATGAAGCAAACCTCTTACTTTTTCCTCTTCCTTCCCATCAATAATGAAGCCTAATTTTAGATACTCCTCATCATCGTAGAGTGCCCTTATCTTTTGCCCCATTGTGTTTTTAAATTCTAATAACTCTCTTATATGTGAATTATTCATTATGACATTCATTTCTTCCATAATTTTTAAACCGCTGATTTTCCTTCTAAATAAGTCTGCCTCTCTATAAGTAGTAATATAATAAGCTAGAGATCTGGCAACCTCATCAACTAAATCTTCTTCAATCTTTAACCCTTCTACTGCATAAGCTACTCTAATTAATGCATGAAAAAGACCAGATGACATACCTAAAGAATAGGTGTTAAGTACATATCTTATAACCTCATTTATGTTCTTCTCTTGTATTTCTTTCTTTACAAGTTCTAAACAGGATTCATATAGTTCTCTTTTCCCAAGACATTCTTCAAAGGAATTACACTGTGAATATTCTGTTTTGATTGGATCAATATTAACTATTTTCACATATGATTCAGTATAGGATTTTACCTTTTCTAAATCTTTAGTCATTTGATATAGAGCTAACTGTGCCATAGGTAAATGATTTACCAATCCTCTCATATATGGAGAAAATTCTTTTCCATATTCATTGATTAGTTTCCCAATACTCATACAAAGTCCCCCTTTTATATATTACAGTAATATAGTGATACCCTGTTTTTGGCATTATAAGCTAATTACTTTTTTGACAATCCTATCTTACTCATACTAGCAAAATTTTTATTTCTCAAATATATGAATTAAAAAATCTTCTTATGTTTCATAAGAAGATTTTTATATCAATTTTTCATAATTCTTATTTTTGATTGTGAACTTTTACAAGGGATTCTAATGCTAAAATAATCTCTCTTTTTTCTCCTTCTATTGGTCCTACACCTTCCATAGCATAATCTACGATTCCTTCTTTTATATTTGATTTATATTCCACTACATTATTTAATATACTAGCAGTTTTTACACCTCTAAGTTGTCCTACTACAAATAAAGATGCCGTTTCCATATCTGATGCCAATATATTTCTGCTACTCCACTTTTCCATTATTTCATCTTCTTCATCAATATAGAAGGAATCATGGGATCTAACTAGGCCATAATGATAATTATATTTTAATTCTTCACATGTATTTATAATTAAATTCGTAAGTTTAATATCTGACACCGCTGGATAGTTTGGCGAAATATACATGTTCGTAGTTCCATCTTCTCTCACTGCCGCGGAGCAAATAACCAAATCTCCTAGTTTGATATTTGATTGAACTGCTCCTGCTGAGCCAATTCTAATAAGATACTTTGCCCCACAAGATATTAGCTCTTCTATAGCGATTGCAGCAGATGGCCCACCTATTCCAGTAGAAGTAACAGTTATAGGTACACCCTTATAATATCCCCTTATAGTTCTAAATTCTCTATTATAGGCTATTTCCTCATATGAGTCTAAAAATTCCCCAACCTTCAGCACCCTCGCTGGATCTCCCGGCAGTATTACATATTCTGATATATCCTTATCTTCGCATAATATATGAGGTTGCTTCATTTTATCACCTTCTTATCTTTTGATTGGAGCAAAGCTTCTAATATGGATTCTGTCAAACTAGGATGAATGACTAAATTAGATAATATTTCCTCTGCTGTTTTTTCTTCTTTTATCAAATATCCCATTAATCCAATGTATTCAGATACATTTTCGCCTACCATCCATATGCCTAAAATTTTGTTATTTTCATCTAGTATGATTTTCACAAAGCCTTCTTCTATGTTTCTTGCCCAACCTCTCCAGCTATCTTTAAATGAGTAAGTTCCTAGTTTATATGGAATATTACCTCTTTTTAGTTCCCACTCCTGTCTGCCTACTCCAGCCATTTCTGGTAATGTGAATACTGCTCTAGGCAAAATTTCATATGATATATTTACTGGGATGTTTTTTAAAATATAATCTGCTACTTTTAAACCCTGTTGAATAGCTACATGAGCCATTCCTAAAATCCCATTAATATCACCTATAGCAAAAATATTTTTTTCATCAGTTAATAAATTCTCATTCACTATAATTCTATTTTCACTGATCTTAATATTGGTATTCTCTATCCCTCTCGGAAAATTTGCTTTTCTCATAAATGTGACTAATGCCTTTTCACTTGAAATTATTCTTCCATCATCAAGTAATACTTTTACACCTGTCTCATCTACTTCTGCATTTTTAGCACCTGTTCCTTTCAGTATCCTTACACCTCTTGACTTAAGATGTTCTTCTATGGGATACACCAAATCTACATCGTTCTCAAATAGAATATTGTTTTCTTTTTCTATGATGGTAACCTCTACTCCCATTTCAGCATATAAAGCTGCAAATTCTATGCCTTCCACATTTCCACCTAAGACAGTTATACTCTTAGGCATATTTCTTAAATCTATAGCCTCTCTGTGAGTTATTATATTTGTCCCATCAATTACAATATCTTTTATACTAGCAGGTTCACTTCCTGTAGCAATGATAAAATATTCAGTTTCTATTACATCCTCTTTCAATTTAAAGGTTTCTGAGTCTAGAAATTCACCGTCTCCATAGTATATGTCGATCTTATCTTCCAATAGATTATCTTTTATTTTACTCTCTAATCTCCTTAAATCTTCGTCCCATTTTCTTATAAGATATTCCCTAGTTTTCTTTACCTCAGTATGGTTATGTTTTTTTATACCTTTAAATGAGTCCAATACCTTTTTTACAGGTAATGCTCCCCATCTGAGAGCAGTACCTCCAAATGAATCCTTCTCTATTATAGCCACAGTCTTTCCTTCTCTTTTCAAAGCTCTAGCACTATAATATCCTCCTATTCCTCCACCTATAACAACTACGTCATATTTTTTAGCTTTCAATACTCTTTACCCCTTCACTATCTTTCTTCATTTTCGCCATTTGTCTCCTAGTTACAATAACTAATGCAAATATAGTTGCTAAATAAGGAATCATTTGAGTAAATTGAGAAGGAATTCCTATTACTTGTAATCTAGTACCTAAAGCATCAAAAAAACCAAATAATAAAGCTGCAAAAAAAGTGCCTATTGGATTAGCCTTACCAAATATTATTGCCGCTAAGGCGATAAACCCTCTATTCGCACTCATATTTTCTGTAAATAGGGTTAAATATCCTAAAGAAAGGTGAGCACCAGCTAAGCCACATAATATTCCACAAGCCATTGAGCTAATATATTTCATTTTTCTTGGACTAATTCCAGCTGTCTCCAGTGCTTTTGGATATTCTCCAGAGGCACGTAACCAGATACCTTGTGGAGTCTTATATAGATATATATAAGTCAGTATTACAAAAATCCAGCTAATATAAATAAATATAGTATGATTGTTAAATATAGTATTTAATAAGGGAATATTTGCTATAAATGGAAAGCTCAATCTTGGTAAAGGTATTATATCTGGTGAAGAAAAAGCTCCTTTAACTCCAAATATGCTTCTTAATAAAAATACTGTTAGTCCTCCTGCGAAAATATTGATAGCTATACCTATTACAAATTCATCTGATTTTAGATCTATAACAAATAATGCAAATATCAAGCCTATCAATAGACCTATAAAGGCTGCTAAAGCTACTCCAGCAAAGGCACTACCAAAGAAATAACTTCCTACTACACCAAAAAATGCTCCTAGGAGAATCATCCCCTCCATACCTATATTAAGTATTCCTGCTTGTTGAGTAAGTAATCCTCCTAATGCAGCTAGAATAAGTGGTGTAGCAGTTCTTATAGTATGTTGCACTAATGCTAGATTGAAAAGTTCCTTAAACATTTTCTTCACCTACCTTCCTCCGAGCAACTTTCTTCAATCTCCAATTTTTATAGATATTTTTGAATCCTGATTCTCCAGCAATAAATAGAATTATTATAGATTGAATCACTAGAACTAATTCTGATGGTATTCCTGTAGCATTCTCCATAGAAATGGAACCTGTTTTTAAACCGCCAAAGAATATGGACATTAATATTACTCCTATAGGATTGTTTCTTACTATTAGAGCTATTAGCATACCATCAAATGCATATCCTGGAGATATATGCTGTAAAAACCTATAGTGAACTCCAACAACCTCAAATACTCCAGCAATGCCACATAGCCCTCCTGATATTACCATGGCTATTACCATTTGTTTCTTATCTTTTATTCCTCCATATCTTCCAAATAAGCTGTTTTGTCCCACCATTTTGGAATCATATCCAAAGGAAGTTTTCTCCATTAAATAATAGATAACTATGGCGATGATACCCATATAAAATATACTGGTATTTAATTTAGATAGTTTCACTAATCGAGATAGTTGAAATTGCTCTGCTATGATTTCTGTCCCTCCCATTTTACCTTGGGATGCAGCAAATGGATAATTAACCAAATATGCAGTAAATAATGTAGCCACTGTATTTAACATTATTGTGGTAATAACCTCGTCCACCTTATACTTTACCTTTAATAGAGCAGGAAAAAATGCATAAATTCCTCCTACAACAGCTCCTGCAAGAATTGCTAAGATTATGCCAATAGGCCCTGGAAGCTTGGTAAAGGTTATACCCACATAAGCTGCAGCAAATGCACCTAAATAAAGTTGCCCCTCCCCACCAATGTTTGATATGCCCGACCTAAAGGATATGGCAGTTGCCAATCCAGTCAATATTAATGGAACCGTTTTAGCAAAGGTTGTGGCTATATTATACTTTGAACCAAATGCTCCTTGTAATAAAGCACTATAACCCACTAAGGGACTTCTTCCATTTGCTATCATAATTAAAGCACCTATTAATAATGAAGCAAATATAGATATAAAAAGTGAAGTTATATATTCTAAGTTTTCTTTTCCAAATATCTTTTTCATCCTATACACCTTCTCTCGAGCTACTCATATTTTTTCCCGTCATATAAAGGCCTATTTCTTGCTTTGATACCTCTCCCTCATTGAATTCACCAGTAATACTTCCCTCATAAATGGTCATAATCCTATCTGACAATCTAAATATTTCATCTAACTCTGCTGAAATCAATAAAATAGCACAACCTTCATTCCTCTTTTCAATTATCTGGCTATGAATAAATTCAATTGCTCCAATATCTACTCCTCTTGTAGGTTGGGATATAATTAATACAGGAGTATTAAAAGAAAATTCTCTAGCAATAATCATTTTTTGCATATTTCCCCCAGATAAATTCCCTGCAAAAATTTCCTCTGAAGGAGTTCTTATATCAAATTTCTTTATTAATTCTTTACTTTTTTCTCTAATCTTTGATTTATTTAAATGTAATCCTTTGACTGCATAAGGTTCTTTATACTGGTTCCCCATAAGTATGTTTTCTGAAATAGTTGCGTCCTTAGACATTCCCATAGCCAATCTATCTTCAGGTACATGAGCAATTCCTAGATTTCTTATATCTCTAGGAGATTTATCTGAATACTCTATTCCGTTGATAAAAATTTGTCCACAATCTTTCTCTCTAAGTCCAGTCAATACTTCCACTAGTTCAGATTGCCCATTTCCTTCTATTCCTGCTATTCCAAGTATTTCACCAGATTTCAAGCTAAGATTAATATCTTTTACAGCTAAAAGACCTCTGTTGTCTCTAGCTCTTAATCCCTCTGCTATCAATACTTCTTTCTTTTCAATATGTTTTTTATCTAATTTATCAAATAATATCTCTCTACCTACCATCATCTCTGCTAATATTTGTTCATTGGCATCTTTAGTATCTACAGTGCCTATCATCTTTCCTTGTCGCATAACACTTACCCTATTAGATATGGATAACACCTCTTGAAGTTTATGGGTAATTATTATTATTGTCTTGCCTAGTTCATCTACTAATTTTCTTATAACCTTAAATAATTCCTCTGTTTCTTGTGGGGTTAAAACTGCTGTAGGTTCATCTAAAATTAATATATCTGCTCCCTTATAAAGTGCTTTCAATATCTCAACCCTCTGCTGAATTCCAACAGATAAGGACTCTACCTTAAGCATGGGGTCAACCATTAGACCATAAGTCTTAGATAATTCTCTTGTAACTTCGATTGCTTTTTCCTTATTTACAAACACTTTACTCTTTCTAGCTCTATACCTAATACTATATTTTCTGCCACAGTGAATGAGGGTACCAACATAAAATGCTGATGTACCATACCAATTCCTAGTCCTATTGCATCTAAAGGACTAGTTAACTTTACAGCATTACCATTGAAATAAATTTCTCCTGTAGTTGGTTGATGAAGTCCATATAATATGTTCATCAATGTGGACTTTCCAGCACCATTTTCTCCAATAATAGCATGAATTTCCCCTTTTCTTATGTCAAGATTTATATTATCATTGGCTAATACTCCTGGAAATTGCTTCGATACATTTCTTAACCTTAAAAGTTTTTCATCCACTTAAATTGTCACCTCTCTATCTTATATAACTATTGTAAAATGGAGAAGTAGATAGCCACTTCTCCATTTTACATTATTTACCTGTCGGTACTTTAATTTCTCCACTGATGATTTTAGCTTTAATATCTTCAAGCTTTGCCTTCATATCCTCTGTTGCAAATTGAACCATATCGTCTGTACCATATCCCATTTCTACACCATCTTGGGATAAACCATAATAAACTACCTTACCTTTTTCTATCTTATCATTTTGTATATTTTCTATGGTTTCATAAATTGATTTTCCTACCTTTTTAACCATAGAAGCAACTATAACATCAGGATTTATATGGCGTTGATCAGTATCTACTCCTATGGCATATTTTCCCATTTCTTTAGCAGCTTCAAACACACCTTCACCAGTTTTTCCTGCTACTTGAAATACGATATCTGCTCCCATTGAATAAAGAGTTGTTGCATTTTCTTTACCTTTTGCTGGGTCTTCAAAGTCTTCAGCAAATAAAGTCTTAACTTCTACCTCTGGATCAATATACTTTACACCAGCTTCATAGCCAGCTTGGAAATTTCTGATTACAGGAATATCCCTTCCTCCAACCATACCTACTAATTTATTCTCATCTATACCTTCTATAGAAGTTTCTGTTGTAAGCATAGCTGCTAAAGCACCTGCTAAAAATGATCCTTCATTTTCTGCATAAGATACAGTGATTAGATTGTCAATTCCTTCAATTTCATTATCTACATATATATAAGAAACCTCTGGAAACTCCCCTGCAATTTCTTGCACAGCATCATAGAACTCATGTCCCACTACTGCTACGATGGAAGCATATTGTGAAGCTTGTACTAATTGATCATTTAATAATGATGCATCATTTCTACATTCATATACTTTGTATTCAATGCCTAAATCTTTTTTAGCTTGTTCTACACCTTCATGGGATGAATCATAGAATGAACGGTCACCTAAACCACCTGCTAATACTAATCCCACTTTTGTTGCATTATCAACAGCTGGCGTATCATTAGCAGCTGGTACATCCTTCGCACCTGAATCATCAGTTTTCTTGCATCCAATTAATGCTCCAGATACCATTAGCATTACTGCTAGTAGAATTATAAATTTCTTTTTCAAGGAAAACTCCCCCTCATTAATTTTATTATATAAAATCGACTTCCTTCGATTTTACTAACATAGTTATTCTTTTCTACTTAAAATTTCTTCTTTCTTTAGCCCTTCTATATCAATAATATTAATAGAATTACTTGATACATCTATAATCTTACTTTCTTTTAGCTGTTGAAGTACCCTATTTATACTCCTAGATGTAACTGCAAACCGTTCACTTAGCTGCTCTTTATCTACTTCAATTTCTATCCCAACACTAGATTTAACTCCTGAATCTAATCTATATAGCAGGTAATTACATATTCTATATTTTAAGGAGTACAACGTATTTTCTCCTGCTAATCTTGATAGCTTATAAAAGCTGTCACATAATGTTCTAGTTATATGCAGAGAAAAATGTCTATCTTTATCAATCCATTTTAAAAAATGTTCTCTGCTTATACAAATTACTTGAATATCAGTTAAAGCCTCAATAGAACAAATATAGGGTTTATTATCAAAAATTTCTAACTCTCCAAAATAATCTCCTTTTTTATAAATAGCTTGAGAATACTTCTTACCATTTTCTGCAGTTAGAGATATATTAGCATAACCTTTAACTATAATATAAAAGTATTCATATTGCATATCCTGATAACAGATTATCTGTCCCTTAGAATATTCCTTGAATTCCCATCTACTTAAGATTTCATATGGACAATCTCTTAACATCTTTTTTATAGCCCTATTAGACTCAATAATTTCAATTATATGCAAAAGTCCCACTCCTTAAAGTATATAATAAAGTTCATATTATAATGAAGGACATCTGTCCTAAAAAGATATAAATTTCTTATAAATTATATCATATTTAAAAAAAAGTAGGAATTGTGTCCTACTAATTATTGAAATAAAAAAGATCTGCCTAACTTTTCCTTTAGGCTGATCTTTTTTGAAGTATCATTATTATCTGAAAACTATCTCTCCATTATTTATTGATTCAACAATAGCTAAGGATTCTAGCTTTATTCCCTGCTTTCTTATCTTATCTCCACCTTTTTGAAATCCCTTTTCTATTACAATGCCTACACCTACAGTATTACATTTTGCTCTATCTATTATATCTATTAAACCTTCAGCAGCCTTTCCATTAGCGAGAAAATCATCTATTATCAATATATTTTCTCCTTCATTTAAATATCTTTTAGATACTCTTATAGTGTAAGTTTTATCTTTTGTATATGAATATACAGAACTTTCATATGTATTCTCATCTAAGTTCTTTGACTCTGTTTTCTTTGCAAAGACTACAGGTACTCTAAAATGTTGGGCTGCAATAACGGCTACTGCTATACCTGATGCTTCTATAGTAAGTATTTTATCTATTTTTTCCGATGCAAATCTGGCTTTAAATTCCTTGCCTATTTCATTTAATAAATCTATATCTATTTGATGATTGAGAAAGCTATCTACCTTTATAACATTACCCTCTCTAAGTGTGCCATCTTTAACTATTCTTTGTTTTAGTAATTCCATTTCTTCACCTCAAGGATTATTTTATATTATCCTATAATAATTACTGAATTTATGCAAGAAATTTTATATTATCATCATGCTCTTTTGTGATATAATATACGATAAAAAATATAAGGAGTGGGTATATTGGCTAGATTAATCGGTGAGAGAATTATGTTAAGAGAGTATAGAAAAGAAGATTTAACTTGTATAAGAAAATGGGTGAATGATATTGAAATCACAAAATATTTAAGTAATATATTTCTATATCCACACACTTTAAATGAAACTGAAAGTTTCTTAAATTCTATGTTACAAGGTAATTCTAATATCAAAGGTTTTATTATAGCAGAAAAAGAAACTGAAGAATATATTGGACAGATTGACTTAATAAAAATCGACTGGATTAATAGAATCGGTACTTTAGGTATTGTAATAGGTACTAAGGATAATTTAAGTAAAGGTTATGGAACTGAAGCTATTAAATTGATACAAGAATTTGCATTTAATAGGCTAAACCTTCATAAATTAGATTTAGAAGTAAGAGCTTATAATGAAAGAGCTATTCGCTGCTATGAGAAATGTGGGTTTAAGGAGGAAGGCAGAATAAGGGAAAATTTCTTTACAGATGGAAAGTATACAGATACTCTGTTTATGGGAATATTAAAAAGAGAATATAAAAATATTTAAATATATTAATTACTAGGAAATGGAGATAATATTAGATGAATAAACTTATTATGATTCTACTAGTATCCATGACAATGGGTGTTCTCTATAGCTATGTTGCTACAAAATTTACTATGAACAAATTAATATTATATTTGCCATCATATATTGGAATAATACTGATTGTATATATGTTTACCTTTTACAGTCCTGAAAACACTGGATTTGCAGACTTGGCTAGAATTATTTCAGCAATGCTTCTATTGTCAATGGTTATAGGTAATACCTTCTCTGGATTTATTATAGATAGAAAAAGAAATAGACAAAATTAAATGAGTCATTTTTCATGACTCATTCTTTATTTTTTCTATTTTTGATCTTTATATCCTTCCCTAATTAATCGATACTCCCCAGTATCTTCATTCAAATCATAAATGTTAAAGTTTGTTCTTATATCAAATCCTTCAAGATGAGTTGCTAAGTTTATGGAGGCTGATCCATCTTCTCCACTTATTATCCTATGAAATACATTTGTTGTCCAAGTAATTAATCCACCGCCTTCCACTATAAGTTCACCATTGTGTTCTATATAATCTGGAGTAATTATAAACTTTTCTATCCTTCCATGCTCTTTCGTATATAACTCTACATACCTTTTTCCATGAAGTACAAATAAGTTATCTTCTTGATGTGGATGCATATACCAAGGTCTTGCTACTTCTCCAACTGTTCCAGGTGAAATGGCTCCTCTCCTATGTAATACCCTATCTATGGCATCAACCTTTGGAACCATAGATTTTCCCATTACATCGAAAGCAACCCCCTCTGTCTTTCTAAATTCCTTTAGCTTAATAACTTTAAAAAAATTCTCTACCTCTTTTACAATATAACTCATAAAATCCCCCTTATAATAAAATCTATATTCTAGCCATACCTGTTTCTTTAGCTGCCTTAGAAACAGCTTTGGCAATTTTATCTACGACTGTTTTATCGAAAATATTTGGAAGAATATTTTCTTCATTTAACTCTTCTTCTTTAATGGCACTAGAAATAGCATAAGCTGCCGCTAACTTCATTTCTTCATTAATATCTCTTGCACGTACACTTAATGCACCTTTAAATATCCCAGGGAAAGCTAGAACATTGTTTACTTGATTTGGATAATCAGATCTCCCTGTACCTATGATTCTTGCACCAGCTATTTTTGCATCTTCTGGCATTATTTCAGGATTAGGATTTGCCATAGCAAGTATTATTGGGTCCTTATTCATATTTTCAATATCCTCTTTCACTAATATATTTGAGGTTGACACTCCAATGAAAATATCAGCATTCCTTAAAGCTTTTTTCAAGCCTCCTTTCACCTTTTTAGGATTAGTTATTTTAGCTATTTCTTTTTTATATCTGTCTAAAGAAGAATCATCATATTCCAATATACCTTTTCTATTACATATAATTATGTCTTTGAATCCATCCTCCATTAGCAGCTTAGCTATGCTAATCCCAGCAGCGCCAGCTCCATTTATTACGATGGATATATTATCCTTCTTTTTATCTACTATTTTTAAAGAATTTATTACAGCGGCTAAAACTACAACTGCCGTGCCATGTTGGTCATCATGAAATACTGGTATATCTAGTTCTTTTTTAAGCCTTTCTTCTATTTCGAAACATCTAGGAGCAGAGATATCTTCTAAATTTATTCCACCAAAGGTAGGAGATATATTTTTTACCGTAGAGATAATATCTTCAATCTCTTGGCTTTTCAAACATATAGGAATTGCATCTATATCTGCAAAGGTCTTAAACAAAATAGCCTTTCCTTCCATTACAGGTAATCCTGCTTGGGCCCCTATATTTCCTAACCCTAATACAGCAGAACCATCAGTCACTACTGCCACCATATTCCCTTTATTAGTATATTCATATACTAATTCTAAATTCCCCTTTATTTCAGTACATGGCGCTGCCACTCCCGGGGAATATGTAATACTTAAATCTCTATAATCTTTTATTTGAACTTTACTTTTGATTTCTAGTTTACCTCTATTATCCCTATGTAATGCTAAAGATTCTTTCTTTAAATCCATTTAATCTCTCCTCCCTACAAGATTATTCTATGATATTCCTATACCCAAAATTCTCATATATTAGTATTTTAGTAAATAAAAAGGATGGAATTAAATCCATCCTTTTTATACAATTATATTTTAGTTATAAATCTAATTTATTTAATATGTCTCTAAGCTTCTTTAGCTCTTCTGCGGAAAAAGTGACTCCCTTTCCCATCTTTAGATGATCAGGGTCCCATTCCCTTATATCATATTTTGCAGGATAATCGTTCCATGATACTAAATTGATTTCCTTTGTCCAGCCTTTTGCTGATTCTGATAATATTCCTAAGTTTTCTTTTATTTCATATTTTACTTCAGCCACTATATTCCTCCTTATTATTTTCTCAATATATTTTCATTGTATTTTTATCTAGTTTATCTCTATTATAGCAGCTACGTCAATATCAATTTTCTTTAATAGGCTACAATATATTCTTTTTCATTATATCCTTCTTTTATTCTATATCTTCATTAATTTTATGGGTATAATATAAGATAACATTATAAAATAGAAAAGTTAGGTGATGTTATGTGCGGTAGATTTTCTTTAGATGTTAGTATAGATGTATTAATAGAAAGATATAAAGCTATAAAAAGCATGGAGGAATTTAAATTACCAGATGAAATATTCCCCACAAATACAGTTCCTATTGTAATAAATAAAGATAATATTCAATTATCAATGATGAAATGGGGATTTATGCCTGAGTTTACTAAAAAACCTATAATAAATGCAAGAGCTGAAACAGCAGATATCAAACCATTGTTTAGAAATTCCTTTTATAACAAGAGATGCCTAGTCCCTGCAACTAGTTTCTTTGAATGGGAAAATTTAGATGGAAAGAAGATTAAAAGAAGAATCTCCGTTAAAGAAGAAAATATCTTTTCCTTAGCTGGCTTATATAATATTTTTAGAGATAAAAATGGTCAAGAACAAGAATCTTTTACAATAATAACTACAGATGCTAATGAGGATATGAAAAAAATCCACCATAGAATGCCTGTAATTTTACCTAAGGAAATGGAAGAATATTGGCTAGATATAAATTTTAGAAATTTAGATACTCTAAAATCTATGATGAAACCTTATGATGGAGAGATAATAATAGTCTAATAGTTTTGTATAATATACAACTATTAGACTATTATTCATTTATCTAATATATGTTCTTAAAACACAAATACCAATCAACACAATAATATCCTTCTTCGCCACTTACCCTTCTAAGAAGTTCTTCATAGGTTGTAGGTGCTGGTACTACTACTGGCTGTCCCGGAAGCCAATCTGCTGGAGTTGCTACTCCATACATATCAGTTGTCTGTAAAGCTATTAAAAGCCTTATTATCTCAGGTATATATCTTCCATTGGTCAATGGGTATACGAGTATTGCTCTGATAATCTGTTTATCATCTATTATAAATACATTTCTTACTGTAGTGTTTGTGCTTACACTTGGAGCAATCATTCCATACATTTTAGAGATACTCATATCTTTATCTGCTATTATTGGAAAAGGAATCTGAATTCCCGTATTTTGATAAATATTATAAACCCATGCAAGATGTGATGGATTTCCATCTAAGCTAATTCCTAGAAGCTGCGTATTTCTCTCCACGAAAGAATCATATTGCCTTGCAAAAGCAATAAATTCTGTGGTTCACACAGGAGTAAAATCTCCTGGATGAGAAAATAGCACTATCCATTTATCTGCATAGTTAGATAATTTTATAGGGCCAAAGGTTGACATTGCAGTAAAATCTGGAGCTTCATCCCTAGAGTTAAACATCCATTTTCACTCATCTTCTCACCACCATTTTTTTATTATTCCATATATAATATGAGTCCTGTACTATAGTGGTGAGTGAAGAGGTTCTTCGTTTTACTTATATATTTTCTTTATCTCCTATAGTTTAATATCAATCCCTTTAGTCTTTTCTTTATCTGTGCCCAATTTGGTAATATCATCATTGTCTTTTATATTCTTTTTACTATAATCTTCTTCAATCTTATTTACTGCTTCCATAAAGTATTCACCGTAGACTTTATCAATTTTGTCAAAGGCAATCTTTGCTTCTACCCTAGCCTGTAATATTATTTCCCTAGCTTCCTTTTTAGTTTTAGCAGTTTTTATTCTGCTCTCTATTTCTTTTCGCCTTTTACTTGCTTGCATCGCCTTTTCAAGCTTATCAGGTGCCATTTCCATAAGCATCGCTCTTTCTTCTGCTGTAATATTTTCACCTCTTGCAATCTTTTTAGCAATTTTATCTGCAATTATATCATCTCTAATCTTCTTACTCATCATATCTCCTATATTTCCACCATTATCTACTTTTTTATCCTTATTCTGTTTTATATTAAATCCAAATATATTTTGTCCCGATATAATTGTCTTACTATTCCAAGGTTTAAATCCTATATTTCGTTTGTTATCTTGCATAAAATTGTTAAATTTAAATTGACTCCCTGTTATTCTCATATGGTCAACCCCCTTCTCCTATCCTATAAATTATATATCGGCAGGAAAAGAATATAGGTTAAATTTGAACACTAGTTGATTTTAAGAAGTCTATAGAACTTTTATAGAAAATGAAATATTATGAAATCTATACTGTTTCTAAAGCAAATAAATAAAGCCTATCCCTTATTATAAAGAATAGACTTTATTACATCAATATTAGTTTTACATTCTTTTAGATATAATCTACATCTAAGTTAAACACTATAGCCTTTTGTCCTAATAATCCTTTATCTTGAGACTTTCCGACAAAATCATCACCAAACATTGAATATAGTTCACCTGATATAGTAAGTTCAGGAAGTCGTCCTAATAGTTTTTCCCCATCAGTTAAGAATGCTAATTGAACAGGTGTCCCAAATACTCCTTCTTGGGTAAAATCTCCACCGGAAGCTATTAGAACTGCTATCCCCTGCTGTCCATTTAGTAATTCCTTTAAAGTTTTATCGCTAGATTTTACAACAAGATTTCTAGGTGCCAAAGAGGGAACCTTATCATATTCTGCCGATGCACTTCCTGTAAGCGGTAAGTTAAATTGTGATGCAGTTTTTTTATCTGTATATGGGGTTATTATTCTTCCATTTTCAATTAAAGTATATTTATAGTCAGGATTTACTACACCCTCTGCATCAAAAAACTCAACTCCAGATAACTCTTCTTCCTCTGCACTTTGATATAATGTAAATTTATCGCTGAATTTTTTCTCTCCTATGAAATCCTTAAACAATGAAGCACCTGTGCCCACCTTATATCCGTTCATTTCCTCTACTATCTTCATCAAAGTAAGTCCATCATCTGCTATAAAGACTACAGGCTGTTTTCCTTTAGAAGGTAGCTCAATCTTGTTTTTATAAGCTGTTAGCATTTCCCTTATATTGTTTAAAATCTTATCTCTGCTATATTCCCTATCTATATAGGTTGAAAGAGCATCAAATACATTCACCGAATTCTTTTCTTTTATTACAATTGATGCCACAACTACTCTATCTACATGAGTTAAATCAATTCCCTTATTATTTATCAATTTAGTTTCAAAATCTTTGATATAGATATTATTTGAAAAAATGAAGTCTGGAAATTCTTTCTTTAATATTTCAAGTAACTCTTCTACTTCTTTTACAAATTCCTCATGGGACAATGTTTCTTTTCTATAGTCTACTTTTTTCACAAGATTAGTGGATGGCTCGTAAGGGTAAGGTATTTCAAGCCTTAAATTCTCAATTGCTCTTTTTTCCAGCTCAAGTTCATCTACCTTTCCCACAGCTCCTGCGATACCAACAAATCCATTTTCATATACTCTAAATCCTGTTTTAGTAATATCTTTTTTCCTTACAGATTTTATATTTGATTGAAGAATATTTATACTTATTTCCTTTAAATTCTTAATATATTTTTCTTTAATCATAGAAATCCCTCCTCACTGTACTGTAATATTTTTTACTCTAATATAAGGACCTCCCATACCTACTGGAAGTGGCCATTGTTCAAATTTTCCGCAACCTCCCAATGAGAAAGAAAGAATTTCTATTTCTTTTGAGATGCCATCTATTTCATATAAGGTCTCCATTACATTTCCACTAATAACTGCAACATTTACAGGCTCTGCAATCTTTCCGTCTCTTATCATATAAGCGATACTAGGTGCCATGGTAAATGTAGACATACCTGAACCATGTTTTATATCTTCAACTAATATACCTTCTTCTACCTCTGAGATAAGTTCTTCTTTAGTTTTATCTCCAGCTTCAATATAAGTGGTAGTCATTCTCACTATAGGTTCAAACTCAAAATTCAATGCTCTTGCATTACCTGTTGTATTCTCTTTAAGAGATTCAGCTGTTACACTGCTATGAAGCCTGCCTGAAAGAATTCCATCTTTAATTAAATAAGTTGTATTATGCTTAGTACCTTCATCATCAAAAGGAACAAATCCACTTCCTGGAATATCTCCCCTATCAACTATAGATAGATTATCTACTCCTACTTTTTTACCAATAGTCCATTCTTTCATCATGGTTTCATCTCCAACCATAAAATCTGCTTCAGATTTATGTCCAAAGCTTTCATGAGTGAATACTCCTGTTGCAATAGGTGAGAATATAACAGTGTATTTACCTGGATTAATAGGCTTAGCATCTTTAGTATAAATAATATCTTTATCTATCTTATCTTTAAGTTTCTCATGCAATGCTTTAAGTTCATTAAAATCTATAGTAGTCTTATCATAGCTACTATCTAGAGTCTTGCCATCTACATTTAGAGAATATCTGAATGCAACAGCACATGTCTGATAATCAAATTTTAAATCCGCACCTTTGCTTGAAAAAAACTGTTTTGTAGTCTTATGGTCAATATATATTGCCCTCCACATTTTTATTTCTTGTATATCCTTTATAATTGAAAAATATGACTTCAAAAGATTAAGTTTTTCCTCTTGGCTTATATTTAATATATCATTTTCTTTAAATTGTAGAAATTCTCCCGTATTAATCTCAAATTTTTCAACTACAGGATTTTCATTAATTTTTTTATTTTCCTTAGCCATAAGTGCAAGTTTATTTATTTCTTCCTGAATATTATCTGTATCTGTAGTTGAACTGTAGTACCACCTTTGTCCATCAAATATTCTAATGAATCCCCCTTTATGATTTCTTCTTAGATTTTGTCTTAGCTCCCCATTTTGGTAGGTAATTTCACTGATAGAAGTATCTTCTAATCTTACATCTGTATAAAGATTCTCTGGAAAAATATACATCTAATCCCTCCCTAAAGTCTATAGTTGATTAAATATTACCAATATTACAAAATATTGTCAATGTACATTCTCTATGATCCTAGTTGTTGATATCATACCTTGACGCCTTATAAATTATATATCAATAGAAAATAGAATATGCTATATCAATTATATATTATTGATACTCTTTCCCATAAGATATATAATAATCTTGAAAGGAGCGTGTTTCTTATGCTTACAATTAGTTGTGAAGAAATGAAGGCTATGGACTCCTACGCCATAGAGAAAATTGGAATTCCCAGCATAGTTCTAATGGAGAATGCTGCTCTCAGAGTAATAGATAATATTGATTTAGATAGGATGAACAGTATTACCCTAATATGCGGAGTTGGGAATAACGGTGGAGATGGTCTGGCTATAGCTCGTCATCTTATAATAAATAGAAAAAATGTGGATTTATTTATTGTTGGTAATTTAGACAAGGGAACCAAGGATTTTAACATTAATTTAAATATACTTAAAAACATGGAACTAAAATTTATTCATATAACTGGAGAAAAAGAGCTAGAAATTCTTAAAAAATCCTTAGTAAAAAATGATTTAACTATAGATTCAATATTCGGAATTGGACTAACTAGAGATATTGAAGGTATTTATAGAGAGGTAATTTCTTTAATCAATCATTATTCAAATAATATTCTTTCAGTTGATATTCCTTCAGGGCTAGATGGAGATACAGGAAAAATCCTTGGCATTTCTGTCAAATCAAATAAGACTATTACCTTCCACCTAATTAAAAAAGGATTATTAGAATCTAAAGAATATACTGGAGAAATAATAGTGGAACTTATTGGAATACCTGAAAAGGCTACTAAGGTTATATTAGAAAGGATGGAGTAATCCATCCTTTCAATCTGTAATCTCAATTTGACACATCTTCATTGCATTTAAGGCATTTTGGTGGCTTTCGGGAGTCACTCCTGCACAGCACTTTGCATCTACTGATATTTTCACCTCTGGTAGAAATGCCTTGATTAGAAGTGCATTGGAAATTACACAAATGTCAGTACAAAGACCTATTAGTTCTATTCCTTCTATTTTCTCTTTTTTATCTATTTCTATTAGTTCTTGGACTAGTTCCTTTGAACCAAAGGTATCTTTATTATAAATATTAGTCTGAGCATCTTCGATTAATTCTTGAATATTTTTATGTAATTCCCATCCAGGTGTACCCTCTATACAATGCTCTACAGGCAATTTTTTTCCTTCTTGAGTAGATAAATAATCCTTGTTGTGAGTATCCTTTGTATATATTACCTTACCTTTAAATTTCTTTATTTTTTGAATTACATTTGGGACAATATTAACTGCCTCTTTTGTACCTAATGCCCCATCTATAAAATCATTTTGCATATCGACAACAATTAATACCTTTTTCATTTTATTTTCCTTCCTTTCTATCTATTTTTATCTTTTAGATATATGAACATCCACCAATTAACATACCAAATGCAATTGTAATAGCAGCTATTATTAAAGTTGCCCTGCAAAAATTTTGTAAGTTTTTATTTGTTCCACTGCTAAATGCCCATAAAACATACATTAATATATTTAGGATGGGAACAGCAAGTATAATTAGTATCCCTATCCATTCTCCAATAGTCATTACATTATCATTATTCTTAGACTCTGGACTCTTCCAAGGTTTATTATAATCCTGAGACAAATTCTTCTCCCCCTTACCCCATTTTATTAAGCCTATTTAATCTATTCTATATAAATTTAAAAATTCCTTCTTTTTTCCTATATTTTTTGCATATAAAAAGGATGGAGTAATCCATCCTTCTATATACCTATCTTATCTAATTCATCTAATTTATATTGTTTTATTATATTCATTAACTTTATAGGATACCCAGAATCTGTTGCATATCCTGCCCTTCTCAATGCCCAAGCTCCTTGAGTACTATTATGCATCACTTCTCTAAAAATACCATATCTCTCAGCTTTGAGAAGCAACTCTTTATGGTTTGCCCAACTTTCATTGATATTGTTATAAGCTCTAAATTCAGCATCAATTCTAAATTTAGTTCCGTTATATTCTTCCCATGTATTGGATATAACAGATCCCGCTGTTCCTTTTCCTTTAATTCCAAAGAGATTATTAGAAGATTTACCAGTATACTTATCTACAGGTACAGATTGTCCCCATCCTGTTTCTAGTATAGCTTGTGCTGTTTGTAACGAAGCAGACATTCCTGTATTCTTCCAAGATTCTTTTGCTAAATTAGATGCCACTCCTAAAAACTTATCTTTAGCAATAATTGGTTTTGGTCCATAAACTTTTCCCAAGTAAATTTTGATTGGAATTTCTTCGCTCTCAATAGCTTTACCATTATACACACCTATGGCTTTAATATGACTATAACCTAGAATTTCTTTAGTAGGTACAAATTTATATTCTACAGAAGGATTTTGCCCAGATCCTAAGACCTTTTTTGTTCCTTTAGCTGGGTTTATTAAGATATAATCCACACTAGCTATTCCAACATTACTCAATGCTTTTAATTTTACTTCTGATGTAATTACTTGTTTTGGTCCCACGCCCTCTAGAATTAAATTAGGCTTTCCAGATAATTTAACCGTAATACCTTGTGTCTGATGAATTATTCCTAAAGTATCTTTTACTCTAACTAGAAGTTCCTTAGTACCTGAATACTCTGGACCTGGAAACCATTTATAACTTCCATAACCTTGCTTTTTAAGGACTTCTTCTACCCCAGTATTTGGATCTCTTAGGATATATTCTGTTTCAGTAACATTAAAATTCCTAGTGGCAGATAGATTAACTGGTTTATTTATGGTCATATCCTTTGTAACCCCTGAGAATCCTAATTTATATGGAACTTCGACTTTAACATTAATGTATTCGCTAGAATAACCTTTATTATTCTCATCATACGCAATGACTTTAATTGAATAATTTCCACTTTCATCTACCATAGGTGACCAATTATACGGTCCCCATGGATCTAACTCCGTTGTTAAATTGGTTTTATTTTTATTCAAATTAATTATTTCATATTTCACATAAGATGCTAAAAAATTAATACTAGCGGATAAAGATATATTGCCATCTATCACTTGTCCATTTTTTACTCCATTTAAGGATACACTAGGTAATGTATCAATATTTACAATTATAGAATCACCTGAAAGAAAATTCCCTTTATTATCATAAATAGCAGCTACAAGAATCTTCTTTCCATTATCATCTAAACTTGGTAACCATGTATATTTTCCTGTCAAATTACTTCCTCTAGCTATAACCTTTCCCTTAGCAGTTTTAGGATCTAATAGCAAATATTTTATTTCTACACCATTTTTAGGTATACTATTAGATGCTTTAATTTGTAAATCCATTTTTCCCTTGACAGCTTGTCTGAATTAACTGTCGAAATCTTTTCTTGAAAAAAAGTCTGAAAACTGGATTTGATTTTAGAATTTACTTTGACAGCACTGTTAGTACCATCCCATTCGATACCAACACCTAAGGCAGTACCTACCAAGCGTAGTGGTGCATAGGTGCTACCATTTATTATTATAGGGGGAGTATCCGATAAAAAATATCTTTCATCTCCATCCATATATTGTACTAAATAACTATCTATCCTCAAAACTATTGTTTTATTATCTTTTTCAATTTTAACAGTCTTATCATCATTGTTCCAAGTAACCTTTGCCCCTAATTCTTCTGATATAAAACGTACAGGCACTAAAGTTCTGCCGTTTCTCACTGCTGGAGCTGCTGAAGAAGATATATCTCTCCCGTCTATTATTAATTTAATAGTGCTTGCAGCTAATGACCTATTATCTACAGCTCCCAATATCAATAGTATCATTAGAATAACAACCATTTTTATATTAAATATGCCTTTTCTTATTTTCATTTTTTCTCCCTTCTTCCTTAATCATATATAGCCTATTTTATTTCTTCAAAAGCCATTTTAGGTTGATTGCAAGTAGGACATTTCCAATCCTCTGGCAAATCTTCAAAAGCAGTATTAGGCACTATATCATGTAACTTATCTCCTCTTTCAGATCTATAGGTATAACCACATACTGTACATTTATAATCATTCATATTATCATCTCCATTATTATTCTTATATCTATTATTACATATATTTAAGTATTACATATCCTATTCTAATAAGGTCATTCTATGAAGCCCTTTTCTTTCATCTTATGAGCATTATTAAACAGTGCCATTCCCGTCTTCATTTTCTTAAAATTGAATTTTTCGTAAAAAGATTCTTTCCCAGGTGAAGCATATAAAATACAATTGCAATTGGAAACTCCTTCTAAAATCTTATTCATAATAATTCTTCCTATACTTTTTCCTTGATATTCAAGGGATACTGCTATATCATAAATTGCAGCTTGATAGACTCCATCGGAAATTGTACGGCCAAATCCAATTAACTTCTCTTCATCAAAGACGAATACAACTCTATAGCTATTTTCAAAAGCCTTCTTATGAATATCTCTATCATAATTAGCCATTCCAACTGTTTTCAATATCTCAACTACATTTTCCCACTCTATATTTGAGCAATCATACTGAAATCTGAATTTCATTCACTTTGCCTCCTGGAAACCTTAAATTAATAATATTTTAATGATAAAATTAACATTTGGAATATTGCTCACACCATATCATATGATCATTAACCATACCTATGGCTTGCATGAAAGCATAGCAAATTGTTGATCCTACAAATTTAAATCCATGAGCATATAAATCTTTACTTATAGCATCAGAAAGCTCTGTTGTCGTAGGTACTTGGGATAATTCTGTCCATGTATTTGTTATTGGACGATTATTGATGAATCTCCAAATATAACTATCAAAGGAACCATACTCTTCTTGAATACGCAAAAATGCTTGTGCATTACTTACTAGGCATTTATCTTAGCCTTATTACGAATAATACCTGGGTTGAGCAATAGCTGCTCCTTTTTCTCTATACTATATTCAGCAATTATTTTAGGATTGAAACCATCGAAGGCTATACGCATTGATTCTCTTTTGTTCAGAACTGTAGTCCAACTTAATCCTGCTTGCATACCTTCTAAAATAATCATTTCAAACAATAGATTATCATCATGAACTGGTTTACCCCATTCTTTATCGTGATATTCAATGTCTGAATCTTTTGTTGCCCATAGGCATCTCTTGAACTCCATATAAATTCTCCTTATATTAAATTATTCTTAATCATTATCATACTAAGACGCTCTTCCATTCATCTTCCTTAAATCCAACCAAAACATCATCTTCGCATATAACAATAGGTCTTTTAACAAGCATGCCATCTGTTGCTAAAAGTATAATCTTTTCATCCTCGGACATATCCAACAGCTTATCCTTTAAGCCTAGTTCCTTATAGAGATTGCCACTTGTATTAAAAAATTTCTTAATAGGATATTTACTTTTAAATATCCACTCTCTTAACTCATTTTCAGTGGGACTGTTCTCCTTGATATTTCTTTCTTCATGCTCTATATTATTTTCATCTAACCATTTTTTAGCCTTTTTACAGGTACTGCATTTTGGATAACATATAAATAAATATTTCATAAGATCCTCCTTATTGCATACTTTTTCGTCCTTCAAATATTTCCTACTAATTAAACAATTTAATATTAATCTTATAATAACATATTTATATTTCTACATCAATTTGTACCTTAATTTATCAAAGAATGGACAAAAACCCCTTATCTTTTTAATCAGATATTTCTTATGTTCAGAATTTCCATTATCCTAGTCTTTTCCTATGAAAAATCATTTTGTACTAATTCATCTAAGTTTTTTTATTATAATATATAAATAATAAATACAGTTTTTATTTTGTTATAGAGATAATAGTTGGAAATTTAAAAAAAGATGGATTAATCCATCCTTTTCTAGATTTTCTTTTTTATCCCTTTGAAGGTACAAAGGGTATTATCCTTGCAGCTAGATTTGATATAGGCATAGATTGAAGAATTATTTTACCAGGACCTATCAATCTTACAAGGAATAAACCTTCACCGCCAAATAAGATATTTTTGGCTCCTTTAATCGTTTCTATTTCATATCTTACACTTTCCTCGAATAAAAATACATGTCCTTGGTCTACTAGCATTGTTTCTCCTGATCTTAAATTATATTCAATCAATGAACCATCAGCCTCTAAAAATAACTCCCCATGTCCAGAGAATTTTTGTAATATAAAACCTTCTCCACCTAATAATCCTGATGAAAATTTCTTGGTAAATACGGTTTGAAATTCAACACCTGTTTCTGATGCAAGATAGGCAGATTTCTGTCCAATTAAGGTTTGACCTTCCATCTTTATGTTTTTTATTGTTCCTGGTAATGATGAAGCAAATACAATTTCTTGATTATCAGTTTTCGCTGTATAAAAATTCAAAAACATACTTTCACCTGAAAACATTCTAGCTATACCTTTCATTATACACCTGATGTTACCTCTACATCAAAACCATCTGTCATCCATGACATTGATCCTGCACTGGTTTTAATAGTCTCTCCTCTATTTAATATACATCTAAGTATTGGATAATCTCCTTCTATTGAATACTTCATGTCTACACCTCCATTAATAATTTTTATTAATTTATACCCTCGATTGTAAATTAATTATAATAACTTAATCGACTTTTATTTTTTATCTAGTCACTATTCATTTTACTTCTACTCTATATTACCATTTTTAAATTCATCATGCTATAATATATTTATGAAAGCAAAAATAAGGAGGGCTATTATGTTAGATTTATTGATGAATAGAAGAAGCATTAGAAAATATAAGAATCAAGAACTAGAGAAAGAAATCTTAGATAAAATATTGCAAGGTGCTTTAACTTCTCCTTCCGGGAAAAATAAAAAACCTTGGGAATTAGTTGTCGTAAATAATAAAGAAATCCTTGATAAGTTAGGTGCTTCTAGGGGTGGAGCTTCGCACCCTATATCAAATGCAGAATTAGCAATTGTAGTTTTAGTAGATCCTAATATTACAGATACTTGGATAGAAGATGCTTCTATTATTGCTACTGTGATACAGCTAACATCAGAATCTTTAGGACTTGGCTCATGCTGGATACAAGTAAGAAATAGATTGACTGAAGATGATCAAAATGTAGAAGATTATGTAAAAAAACTTTTAAATATCCCCGAGAAATATAATGTAGAAACTATGATTGCACTAGGCTATCCAGATGAAGAAAAAAAGCCTCATGATACTGAGACTTTACCTTATGATAAAATTCATTATAATGGATTCAATAAAGCAAAATAAATTCCAAAAATCTCCTTATCCATAGGTAAGGAGATTTTTTAGTAAAATTAAAACTAAGTAATGATTTAACTTATTTATTACTTTTCTATTTCCATTTCCAGAAGGGCCATTCCAAGAGATTTTCCATGCTTATCTACAGCAAGACTTCTTGTAACCCCTCCACCCAAAGATTCTTCGAGTACAAAATTAAATGCACAAATATTATCAAGTTCATACCTTCTTACTCCACCAAAACAAATTTCAGAAAAAAATTCTTCTACTCTTTTTGCAGTTAAAAATTCTTTAAGCATAGGGTAATCTTTTTCGTCATATGGAATAACAGCAATATTTGACATATTGCCTTTATCTCCAGTTCTAGTGTGAGCTATTTCTTTAAGCTTCATGTCTATACCTCCCAATAGATAGTTTCAGTAATTATATCTTCTTTAGGAATAATAATTGCACCAACGGATAATACCTGCCTCACTCTAGATTCGACTCCTGAAGAACCTGCAGGTCCATTTGTATAAAGATAGTCTAACTCTTGGGCTATAAGCATTGCATCCTCAAAGGTCTTTGTTCTACCACTTATCCTAAGCCTTATTTCACTATGTTCCTTAGATCCGAAACTATCTGAAATATTTGTTTTATATAAGGAATTGTAGCCTATATAATCAGTTCTGTACTCATCTATATTAGCTCCCACAATTTTCAAGCGTTTTTCAATTATATCAGCACACATTTTTGCACGAGGAAGAGAATTTAATCCTCCGAAGCTTACCTCCCCCTCCCCAATATAACAATCACAATATCCAACATTTACCTTATAGGTATTAGGTACTCCCCTAGACATGGCTCCTGTTACAAGTACAACATCCTTTTCCATCTCCTTGAAGAAAACATTTGTGAAATCAACTATAGCATTAGGAGTAATATAGCAGGATGGATCTGTAATTTCGTATAATAGTTGTTCTTTACAAGTTCGAAGAGATACTTCCCCCCCTGAACCCTTTACCTTTGTAACGATAAAATCTCCATTTTCATCTATTTCAGCAATTGGATGACCCAAAATATGTAGATTCTCCACATCTTTATATCCAGGATCTGCAAAATATCCTCCTGTAATTTGTCCACCACATTCTAAGAGGTGTCCTAATAAAGTTGCTTGACCTATTTCATACAAATCATTTTCCGTCCAGCCAAATTCATGCATCATAGGTCCTACGAATAGTGCTACATCTGCAACCCGCCCTGTAACTACGATATCAGCTCCATTGTCAAGAGCTTCTTTTATCGACTCAGCTCCTAGATATACATTTGCTGATATTATCTTGGCATCAAGTTCACCTAATGTCTTGGTACTTTGCCACATAACTGCATCCTTATATTTGTCTAAATCATTAGTTATATTATCTCCAGAAACCATAGCTATTTTAATATTATTAATATTCAACTCTTCTGCGATTTTTATGATATGTTCAACTGCTGCATTAGGATTTGCTGCACCCATATTAGTTACTATTTTTACACCCTTTTCCTTTGCTTGCTTTAAAATACCCCTCATCCTTGATTCAAGCATAGGAGTATATCCTTTTGATGGGTCCTTTAGTTTTTGTTGTTGATTATTTGCAATTGTCCTTTCTGCAAGGCATTCAAATACAATGTAATCAATATTTCCTTTTTCCACCAGCTCTATTGCTGGTTCCAATCTATCATAGGAGCATCCTGCTCCACAGCCAATTCTGACTTTTTTCATACATAAGCTCCTTTCTTTAAAAGCAGCCACAGTAGAATAAATTAACTGTGGCTGTTTTCATATTTTTATTTATTTTCGTTAAGAGTCCAAAATAATATCTTCTTCTTTAATTTTTCAAAGGAAAGCATAACGATTACAATAAAACATCCCATAAATAATAGCCCAGCAATTACTCTAGCATAATCCGAAAAATCGGCATAATACTGAATAAAATATCCAAGTCCAGAATTTGTTGCAAACATTTCAGCTATGGCGAGTAAAATAAATGCAAAGTTTAGTGCTGTACCTGCACCAGCTAAAATAGATGGAGCAGCAGCAGGCAAAATTACATTTAGTAATTTTTTAAAACCTTTTAGTTCCAGAACCTTAGAATTATCCAAGTATTTTTGATCAATCAAAACAATTCCATTTATAGTGCCATTTAGAAAGGGCCAAAAGCATCCTATAAAGATAACTGCCACAGATGATAAATAAAAAGTAGGCATAATCGCAATAAGATAAGGCGTCATCATAGATGGTGGAATTGGATTAAGAGCAAATATAATCGGTCTCAAAGTTTTATTTAATCTCGGATTAGTACCTATTAAAATTCCTAGTAAGATACCAGAAAATGCAGCACCAAAATATCCTGGTATCAAAAGCTTTAAAGAGCTAATAAGACTTTTCCACAGCTTAGGCATTGAGTCATAGAATTTAGGTCCAATTTTTGAAAAGCCTGGAAACAGCACTGGATCAAGCACTTTAAAAACATCAGTAGCACATAAATAAACTAAAAATGCTACAATCAGAATTATGATAGTTCCTATATAATTTTTAATATTTTTATTGTCTTTTAACATTTATGCTCACCTACTATAGTAAATACATTTCTAAATCTCTCCGAAACTAATTTAATGCTTCTGAATTATAATTTATAAATTTTTCTTGAAGTTCTTTATAGAAAGAATCTCCTGGATTTTCAGCTGTAAGTTCATCTAAAGCTTCTTTGTATATTTTAATATTAATATGATCATTTACATCTATATCAGCTGGATCAATGTATTTCATATCAATCAAACGATCCCACATATAACGAACTCCATCACTCTTAGGATCTGTATCAAAAATTTGATTCGTTTCAAGAAGCATTGTTCTTGCATTTTCCTCGTCAAGTTCAAGGTATTTCATATTTAGCTGAACTGCGTACTCTGGATCTTCACTTAATACTTTTTCTGCACGTATATATGAACGTAAAAATGCTTTTACAGCATCTCTATTCTCATTGATCCATGTTGTATTTGCAACCGGTCGACAACAAACATGCACTGGATCCCAGAAATCATTACTCCAAGCAATTGTCTTAAGACCTGCCTCAAGTGATTGTAGATATGTTGAGTTCGTACCAATACCAATATCTGCATTACCTGATTTAACAGCTTCTAGAACTTCACTTGGCTTTTTAAATTCTAGTATTGTTACATCTTTTTCAAGGTCGTATCCTGCTTCCATCATGCACCACGCCATACGATATCAGGAGTATACATTCTTGCCGTAGCAACTTTTTTACCAACAAACGATTCTAATCCTTTATACTCTAAATCAGATACAGCGTAAACAGGCATACCACCAGACAAATATCCACCAAAGACGGTAAAATCTGCACCATTTGTAACATATGTAAGAGGTGCAGCAGTTCCAAAAGAAACAGCTACATCAATCTTTTTTGATTGTAGAGCTGTCAGTGCATCTGTTGAATTAGAAAATGGAACAAGCTCAATTTCAATACCTTCCTCTGTCGCAATACCTTTATCAATAGCAATAAATCCTAAAATATTTCCTGTTCCCGGATTATATGCAACATTTATTTTATGTAGCTCTTTTTTATCAGGTTTCTCAGGTGTTCCCGTTACTTGAACATCATCTTTTATTTCATCTGTTTCTTTACTGCTACAACCAACCATAACTCCCGCTAATATAAAAATAACAAGTGTCAATGTAATAAAACGTATTTTTTTCTGTCTCATCTTATTATCTCTCCTCAATTAATTTTTCTTCGATATCTCTATTTATAATATGGATAAGCTTATTTCGCAATTCTAAAGCTTCCTCATTTTTAAACAAAGAATCTCGGTCAACCTTTTCTTCGTCTTTAAAAGAATGTGTATAAATAATTTTGCTAGGACTTGAACCGAAAACAAATATTTTTGTAGATAAAAGCAAGGCCTCATCAACATCATGGGTAACAAATAAGATAGTCTTTCTGTTTTCTTTGTCCTTCCGCCAAAGATCTAATACCATGTCCTGCAATTTAGCACGCGTAACAGCATCTAATGCACCAAATGGCTCGTCCATAAGTAAAATAGGAGGATCTAAGGCAAAAGATCGGCATATAGCAGAACGTTGACGCATACCTCCAGAAAGTTCATTTGGATATTTATCAAATGTGGATTCCTCCAATCCTACCTTTTTTAGATAATATAGAGCACGTTTTTTTAAGTCCTTTTTACTCTCATTCTTAAATTTTTGCTGCAAAGAAAGTACAATATTCTTTCCTGTAGTTAACCATGGAAACAGACTATAATCCTGAAAAACCACACCTCTATCTAGACTTGCTCCTTGCAATGGATTGTCTCCAACAAAAATAGTACCTGAATCTGGTTCTGATAATCCTGCCATCAATCTAAGGAAGGTGCTTTTACCACAACCTGATTGACCTAACAGACAGACAAAATCTCCAGCCTCTATTTTCATATTTATATTTTCAAGGATAGGTTCCTTGTCATATGAAAACATAATATTTTCAACTTTAATGTCATGCATAATCAACTCTCCTCGTGCACCTATATAATACTACTCTTCTAAATCACCATATAATTTTATTGTATTTATGAGCTCAAATCAAATTGAGAATAATTATACCAATGGTTGTGGTTATAGATTATTTCTATAACGAGTAAATAAGTAAATAAGGATAATATTTCTGTATATCACTAATAATTATTCCATAAAAAAATCTCCTTATCTTTAGATAAGAAGATTTTTATCTTATTTCATTAAATGAGTTTCCAATATCTGCTCCATTC
>NZ_NPMN01000020.1 GCF_002266425.1 Tissierella sp. P1 | reverse complement strand
GAACCCCTTGCTTTTTTTATATACTTCTGGTTTCTTCCTTTAACCAAGCTCTTTCTTCATCATTCAAATAGGACGAAAGTTTACTAAATACATCTTTATGATATTCATTTAGCCATGTTCTTTCATTTTCAGTTAATAACCCTACATCTATTCCTTCTAAATCTATTGGAACAAAGGATATTGTTTCAAATTTCATAAATTGACCTGAATCTGTTAAAATGTCTTCTTGTACTACTGCCACATTTTCTATTCTTACCCCATGACTACCCTCTTTATATACACCTGGTTCTATAGTTACTATCATTCCTGCTTCAAGTACTACAGTATTTGCTACCATGGCAAAACCATGAGGTCCCTCATGTACATTAAGTAAAAATCCAACACCATGTCCAGTACCGCATTTATAGTCTATACCTTCCTGCCACAATGGATATCTTGCCAAGACATCGAGGCTATGACCTGTTGCACCATAAAGAAATCTAGCATTGCCCAAATTGATATGAGCTTTTAATGTTAAAGTAAAGTCCCTTTTCTCTTCATCAGTTATAGGACCCATAACCATGGTTCTAGTAATATCAGTTGTTCCATCATAGTATTGACCACCAGAATCAACTAGATATAATCCTTCTTTCTTTATCTCTGCATTAGAATTTTCACTAGCTGAATAATGCATCATAGCTGCATTTTCTCTATATGCCGAGATAGTACCAAAACTTGGTTCAATAAAGCCTTCTTGCTCTTTCCTAAATTCTAATAATTTATCCTGTGCTGACATTTCAGTAACTGGAATATTTCCTACATTCTTATCAAGCCAATGAAAGAATTTTACCAAAGCAACTCCATCTTTAATATAGGCATTACTTTGGTTTTCAATTTCTGTAGGGTTTTTAATCCCTTTAAGTTTAGTGGTTATATTAGTTTCACTAATTATTTTACATTCCGATGGAATAGATTTGTAAAGCCATCTGTTAATCTTATTTTTATCTAAAAACACCTTGGAATTCTTATCTATAGCATTCACATAATCCGCCACTTCTTCATATTCTGCTACTTCCACTCCATTTTGATTTAAAAAGATTTCTACTTCTTCATTTATCTTATCTTTATCTGTAAATAGATATGCCTTGTCCATTGAAATCAGTCCATAGGATATAATTACAGGATTATTCTCTACATCTTTACCTCTTATATTATAAAGCCAAGCTATATCATCTAGGCTACCTAACAGGAAATAATCTGCACAATACTTTTTCATCTCTATCCTAACTTCTTCTATTTTCTCTCTGCTAGTTTTTCCAGTATATTTTATATCATGTAAAAAAGCCTCTTCTTTAGAAAGTCTAGGTCTATCTTCCCAAATCTCCCCTACTAGATCAAATTCATCAACAAACTTTATCTTCTTTTCTTTAAATTCTTTTTCCAAGTTTTCGACAGAAGACTCTGGAAATGTTTTTCCGTCAAAACCTAAAGAATCTCCATCATTCAATTTCTCTTTTAACCATTCAGTATAAGTTGGAAATCCAGGGATTCTCATTTTAAATAACTTATATTCACTACCAGATAATTCATTCTCAGCTTGAATGAAATATCTACCATCAGTCCAGAGAATTGCTTCCTCTTGAGTGATGACTACAGTACCAGCTGAACCTGTAAACCCTGATATCCATACTCTTCCTTTGTAGTAATCAGCTACATATTCAGATTGATGTGGATCAGCTGTATTTACGATATAGGCAGTAATTCCTCTATCCTTCATCAAATGTCTTAACTTACTAACTCTTTCATTAATTGTCATACTTGACCTCCTTAGACTTTTCTAATCTTACTAATAATATTGCTATAAAAATAGCACTAATTCCTCCTATTAACTTACTAACTATAAATGGATTAATTGTCTCAGGTGAAACTGATGATATATATCCCAGCTGTCCCCCAAAAGTAAATGCACCAGATACAATAAAAGCAGCATTTAATACCTTTCCTTTTTCATTCATTTTATCATAAATTCCTAGCATTGGAATACAATTAGCTAGAGAAGTAAATATCCCTAATATAGAATATTGATCTAGTTCAAATTTTTTACCTATTTTAGATAGATATCGGTGCAACTTTCTTGATAAAAAATAAAACATAGGATAAGCCCCAGACAATATAATGCCAATTTTAATCACAAGTATAACCCCTTCCTCCAGAGGTATCATACCAGGAACTAATTCATATCCAAACATAAAACTAATAATACTTATAATCAAACCAATGGTACTAATCCCCATTATAATTTTACCTATTATATTGAAGATTTTAACCATATTATTTGGAGATTTGAGTAATCCCAAAATTATTATAATCGAGAATATAAGAACAGGTATTAGATTAAAAACAATATCCATAAATCCTATATTCATCATAGCTCCGCCTACAACCATCCCGAGGGGCAAAGTAGTAATACCTGCTAAAATTCCTTTAGCAAAAAATTTAAAATCTTTCTTAGATACAAGTCCTACTGCAACTGGAATAGTAAATGAAATCGTAGCGCCTAACATAGAAGCTAGTATAAGTCCATTAAGCTTACCGATAACTTCAGACTTTGCTATTTCAATACTCGTTGTATATCCCCCTAAATCTACAGCCAGAATACTACTGAGAAAAACTGAAGGATCAGCATTGATCAGATTGGCTAAAGGATTTAGTATAAACATAAAATATTTCGCTATAACTGGTGATAAGCTATAAATACCAATTATAGTTAAAGCCAATTCCCCCAAAGCTTTAAATCCCTCATCAAACTTTTCTCCCAGTCCAAATCTATTATTTAGTATCTTGTCTATTCCCGCTATAATTGAAAAAGCAACTATTATATAAACCACTTCACACCTCTATTATATTGGATTCTTATGAAACTCTTAATTAATCTCCTATGTATTAGAAGAATATACAACTTTACCATCTATAATGGTTTTTATTAATTTTGCATTAGTATTGTATGCCGGTATTCCTTCAAATATCAAGATATCAGCATCCTTTCCTTCCTCTAAGGAACCCACTCTATTATCTATGCCTAATACCTTTGCAGCATTTATTGTTATCATTCTTAGAGTTCTTTCCACCTCTAATCCTTCTCTAACAGCTTCCCCAGCATGATGAATCAAGCTATCTATACTAATTATTGGAGCGTCTGAAGTCAGAGCAGTTAATACACCTCTATTATCCAATTCAACTACACTTTCTATATCAACTATTCTGCCTTCTCCAAAGCTTTTAATAGAACCAATAGGTCCAAAAACTATTGAGCATTTAGACTCTACTATTTCCTCAATATAATCACTAGCTCCCCATGCATGATCAAGAGAAAATTCAAAACCAAGCTTCTTTGCCACTTCTATTGCAGTCATCATATCAAATTGAGTACAATGTATCTTCAATGGGAGTTCTTTCTTTAGCACTGGTATAATGGCCTCTAAATCCTTATCGTATTTAGGCATTTCTTTCTTGCCCAATTCAGCCTCTTCCTTATGACTTAGATATTTCTCAGCTTTATTAAATAAATCCAATATTATACTAGGAATAGCCATTCTACTAGATGGCGCTTGATTTCTATCTCCATAAGTTCTCTTAGGATTTCCGCCTAAAGCAACTTTTAAAGCAACAGGGTTTTTAATCGTCATTTCAAATATATTATCACCATAGGTCTTAGAAGCAAAAACTAATCCACATATAACATTTCCACTACCTGGTGTAATTCCCAATGTAGTTATACCATTTTCATAAGCATATCTAAAATCCTGAGAATCTGGATCAATACCATATATTGCTTCCATACTAGCAGTTATATTGTTAGTCATCTCATTTAAATCATCAACGGCAGTTGCTTCACTAAAATTCATACCACCTATATGTGAATGACAATCTATAAATCCCGGAAGTACTACCATACCATCAGCATCAAATACTTCCACTTCCTTACGACTTGAAACAATATAGTCTAACAATACTTCATTATGTTTATCAATCTTAAGAATTTTGCCATCATCAACGATTATATATCCTTTTTCTATTATTCTATCAGCCATTGTAAAAATTCTTGCATTTTTTATTACTAACAATGGAATCCCTCCTCACCATAAACAAGCTCACCATGAACTATTGTATTAGCAACTCTTGAATCATAGAATTCAATGGGATTCTTATTATATATGACTATATCTGCAAACTTTCCTTCTTCAATACTTCCCAGTACATGATCTATACCTAGCATCTTAGCAGGATTTAATGTCATCATTTTGATAATTTCTTCCTTATCAACCCCCACTTTATAAAACTCTATGGCATTCCAAAGGTACTTTACCTTACCTCCTGTCCCATAAGTACTAGTAAGTGTAAAACTTATTAAATTTCCTTCCTTTTGAAGCTCCGCAATCTTATATAAATCTGTTTCATTATATCTTCTCTCTGTAAGATATATCTGCTCTCCAACTATAATAGAAGCTCCTGCATCTTTTATGTCATCAATACATCTATCTGCTTGATAAGCACCTACAATATTAAGCTTTATACTTTCAAACCCTTTAATAAAATGGATAAGAGAATTTATCTCAGCTGATTTATTGGCCGTAATAAATAAAGGTAATCTGCCCCCTAAAATATCATCTACTATTTCCTTGTTGGCTTCTGATCTATTATTTAAAAACTCTTCTAGCTTTGAAAATACTCCCATTCTTGTCATCGGGCATATATTTTTCTTACCATAGTAATCTTTAACATTGTTAACAATAGAGCCTTTCATACCAACAGGTTCTCTTATTAACATAGTACTTGAATTTTTGCCCCAAGTCCTATATGCAGCCATTTGACCTCCTATAATATTTGTATTTCCAGGGGATGCTCCTATAGTTGTTATACCTACTTTATATAGCTCCTCTAAATCAATTTCCCTATGGTTAAATGAATATTTTATTTTAGACTCTGGAGTTATAGGGTTTGAAACTTCATTATGGTCCTTTATGCTAAAAGAAATATCCATACACCCAAAGCTGCTTACTGGATCAATAAATCCCGGAAAAACCTCCTTATCTCTTGCATCAATTATCTTTTTATTTTCTACTATAATATTTTTACCTATTTCTTTTATAATTCCATTTTCTATTAAGATATCATGGTCATCTAAAACAGTGCCATTGCCTACATGAATATTTCCATTTTTAATAATCAAATTTCTTACTCCTCCTTATTTATGAGTAATTATTAGTGATTTAGAGCAAGACATAGTTTATAATTAGCCTATGTCTTGCTCTATTCAATTAAGGGGTTATTAACATAAAATCAGGAATGTTCTATTTTCCGGAGATATATATTAGACTATAGTCTAATCCAGCATGTGGGTTAACATAAAATCCTTTTACATATTTAGCTACAAAATAAGTTGATGATTTACAATAAGTAGGAGCGATTACACCTGTACCTACAAGAAGTTTCTCTGCTTCTACAAACAACTCTGCCCTTTCTTGGTTATCTGGTGAATTAGATGCCTTTTCTAATATTTCACTGAATTTCTCTGCATCCGGACCAGTCCAACCTGATTTTTTACTATTGAAATATCCATTAACAGGCTCATATAATTCTAATAAACCGTTAGGGTCGTTGTAATATGGTCCCCAACCTGCAGTACATATATCATAGTCTCCTGCATCTACTCTATCCCACATAACATTCCACTCTATCATATCAATTTTTATTTCAACACCTAGCTTTTCTTTCCACTGTTGTAATAACCATTCTGCAGATTTCTTAGAATATTCAGTTGTACCTCTAGTTACATAACTAATATTCATTTTCGCTGGATCTGGGTCTAATCCTTCTTCTTTAAGTCCTTCTATTAAAAGAGCTTTTAGATCTGGATATTGTTTTTGAAGGTCTTTTAAAACTTCATTTTTGCCATTAACTCTTTCACTATATAATTTATCTCCTACATTAGTAACTCCCAGCATCAATGAATAAAGAGGCTCTCCTTCCCCTTCTCTTAAATCTTCAAGATATTTCTCCCTATCAAAAGCCAATGAGAATGCTAATCTTATCTTTGGATTTTTAAAATATTTGTTTTGTACATTAAATCCTAAGAATTCAGGTGCATTATCAGGTGCAACTATTGTTTCAAATCTTCCGTCTTCAATAATAAGTTTTTTCCAGTCAGGGTCATTTGTTGCAACATAATCAATTTCTCCACTAAGTAATGCTTGCGCAGCAGTAGCAGGGTCTTGAATAATTTTCCTTTCAACTTTTTGTAGCTTTGTGTTTTCAGCATCCCAATATTTTTCGTTTTTAACAAAGGTCATTTGAACATTCGGATCCCAGCTTTCAACTGTAAAACGTCCATTCATTAAGCATTTATCTAAAGATGAGCCATATTGCTCTCCCCATTCCTCATATTTATCTTGTCTAATTGGCTTTGCACCATTAAGCAACTCAAGAAAATATCCGTATGGTTTAGTTAGTGTAAATTCAATTGTTTTTTCATCAATTGCTTTTACACCAATATCTTCTGGCTTCTTATTATTTTTAGGATTACTCCCATCGTTATAAAGTGATTCTCCAAAGTTTACAATAACGCCATCAAATAGCCAAGCATTAGTAGAGCCTACTTCTGGTGTAGCCATTGTTCTAAATGTAAATAGAAAATCATTTGCAGTTACAGGAACTCCATCACTCCACACAGCATCTTCTCTAATGTTAAAGGTATATACAGTTCCATCTTCACTAATCGTCCAATCCTTTGCAACACTGGGCTTTATTACTGCATTATTATTTTCATCAGTTACTTCTGAAACTAGAGTTTCAAGAATAAAATTGTGAATTGAGTTATCAGGCCCTGTAGTATTAAGCATTGGATTAAGACCTGTTATATCACTATTGAAGCTATATTTATATACTTGTTCTGCATCCATTTGGATTCCATCTTTATCGGAACCATTAGAATTATCTGTACTTGTTACATCACCCGTAGTTGCTGGTACATCTTCCTTCTTTCCACATCCTGTTAATGTACCAAAGCATAATGCAAAAATAATAACTAAAATAATTACCTTCTTAATTTTTTTCATATTATCCTCCTTTATTGATAATGATTTTATACTTTAAAAGCCAATGCTATTAAAGACTTAGGATTTTTTTACCATATGACAAGCAACGAAATGCTGATTGTACACTTCTACAAGAGATGGCATTTCTTTGTTACATATTTCCATCGCGTATTTACATCTAGAAGCAAATCTACATCCAGGAAGAGGATTAATAGGACTAGGTATTTCCCCATCTATTGGTATTCTCTTTTTTTCCTTTTCCTCATTAGGATCTGGTATAGGAATTGCTGATAATAATGCTTGTGTATATGGATGCAATGGATTTTTGTAAAGGGAACCACTAGTTGCAAATTCTACTAAGCTGCCAAGGTACATTACACCAACTCTATCGGAAATATGTTTAATCATTGATAAATCATGTGCTATAAATAAATAAGTAAGTCCTCTTGTTTTTTGCAATTCAATTAGAAGATTTACAACCTGTGCTTGTATTGAAACATCAAGTGCTGAAATAGGCTCATCACAAACAATGAATTCAGGCTCTATGCTAATGCCCTTGCTATTCCAATTCTTTGTCTTTGCCCTCCAGAAAACTCGTGGGGAAATCTAGAAGCATGCTCCCTATTTAATCCTACAGTTTCAAGTAGCTCAAAAATCTTTTCTTCTCTCTCTTTTCCTTTGTACAGATCATGTATATCTATACCTTCTCCAATAATAGCTCCTACTGTCATTCTTGGATTCAATGAAGAATATGGATCTTGAAATATTATTTGGGCTTTTTTAGTAAATTCCTTCTTTTCCCTATGATTGAAACTATGTATATCTACTCCATCATAGACAACTTCTCCTCCTGTGGCTTCATATAGTCCCATTACAGTTTTTCCACAAGTTGTTTTACCACAGCCTGATTCTCCAACAAGGCCTAAGGTTTCACCTTTATAAATATTAAAGCTTACATCATCTACAGCTTTTAGCATGCTGTTTCTTCCAACTTTAAAATATTTTTTTAAGTTTTTTACTTGAATAAGTACCTCTTTATTTTCCATAGACTTCACCTCTTAACAATAATTCCTGCGGCACTCCTCTAACGTCAGCTCTTTCATCATGTAGCCAACAAGAACTTTCTTGTGTTTTGCTAAATTTTATTGATTCAGGATATTTCACTCTACAAACTGTCATACCAAATTCACATCTCGGTGCAAATGGACAACCAACAGGTGGTTTTATTAAGTCAGGAGGTGTACCTGTTAAAGAATATAAAGTCTCTTTATTGTTAGAGCTTAATTTTGGTACAGATTTTAAAAGAGCCAAGGTATAAGGGTGTTTTGGGCTATAGAAAATTTCATCTACAGTTCCTCTCTCAACAATTTTACCTGCATACATTACCTGTATTCTATCAGCAACACTTGCTACAACTCCTAAATCATGGGTAACTAAAATAACCCCTGTATTTAATTCTTTTTGCAAGTCAGCTATTAAATCCATAATTTGTGCTTGAATAGTTACATCTAATGCCGTGGTTGGTTCGTCGGCTATAAGTATCTTTGGATTACATGCAAGGGCGATTGCTATCATGGCCCTTTGTCTCATTCCTCCTGAGAATTCAAATGGATATTGATTTAATCTTATCTTTGCATTAGGTATTCTAACTAGTTCCAGCATCTTAAGAGCCACATTTCTAGCTTCACTATATGACATATCATTATGCAAAAAAACACTTTCTGCAATTTGATCTCCAATTTTCATAGTGGGATTTAAGGATGTCATTGGGTCTTGAAATATCATAGAAATTTCTTTACCTCTAATTTTAGACATCTCTTCCTCATTGAAATCCAGAAGATTTTTTCCGCTGAAATTAATCTCTGAACCTTCTCTTCCAACAACAGACTGAGGACTTGGTAATAAACCCATAATTGCTTTTGCAGTAACTGTTTTACCACATCCTGACTCTCCTACAATTGCAAGATTTTCTCCTCTATCCAAATGAAAATCAATACCTCTAACTGCATATGCAGTACCTGCATAGGTATTAAAAGAAACATTTAAATTTTTAATTTCAAGTAATCTTTTTTCATTCATGTAATACACCTACTTTCTTAACTTTGGGTCTAAGGCATCTGAAAGTCCATCACCAATTAAGTGAAATGCCAACATAGTCAAAACAATCATCAAGCAAGGAAAGAATAACTCATGAGGATAAAACATTAATCTCTGCTGCCCTGCCGATGCTAAGGCACCCCAACTAGTTTTAGGTGCTCTTACCCCTAACCCTATATAGCTAAGAAATGCTTCACCAAAAATAAATGACGGTACCGACATGGTAATAGTAACCATTATAATTCCTAATGTATTAGGTAAAAGATGTTTCATAATAATCCTCTTAGTATCTGAACCTAATGCTCTAGCTGCTTCAACATAATCTTGTTCTTTGATTTGAAGTATTTGACCTCTTACCATCCTTGTAGTTCCCACCCAAGATGTAAGACTCATTGCTAGCACCAAAGAAAATATACTTCTTCCTAGTACTATGGAGAGTATTAGGACAATAATTAAATAAGGTAAGTTCCCAATAAACTCAGAAAATCTCATTATAAGATTATCAGCCAAGCCTCCTTTTAAACCTGCAATAGCACCTAACAATGAACCTATAACAAACATTACTAAAGTGCAACTAAGTCCAATTAATATGGATATCCTTCCACCAACACATACTCTAGTAAAGATATCCCGACCCATATCGTCGGTACCAAACCAATATTCACTATTAGGTTTCAAGCTTTTTACTGAAGAATCCATGTACTGATAATCTTTACCTGACAGTAGTGGTCCAATATATATGGTTAGTACAACTAATATTAAAAGTATCAATCCTACAATTGCTAACTTATTCGCTTTGAACCTTCTCCAAACATCTGCCCAATAAGTTAAGGAAGGCTTGTTTAATGTTTCTCCAGATAATCCCTTTGTACCAACTCTCTCAAACATATCATCTGTTATTATCTCATCATTAATTATTTTTGCATTAATTTCTAAACTATTCATATTATCATTACCTCGCTATTATTTTTGTCTAAGATTTTGCAACTCTAATTCTTGGATCAACAATTCCATATAGAATATCTACTGAGATTAGTGCCAAAGTATATAGTATTGCAAAAAATATAGTAAGACCTATTATCATAGTGTAGTCACTGTCTGAGACAGCTTTTACATAGTAATTACCAAGTCCAGGTATTGAAAACATCTTTTCAAGTATAAATGATCCTCCAAATATACCTGCAACTGCAGGTCCAATCATAGTAACAATAGGAATCATCGAGTTTCTTAGGATATGTTTTCTAACAATTCGTTGCTTTTTACATCCTTTTGCCTTTGCTGTAATAATATAATCTTCGTTGATTACGGAGATTGTACTGCTTCTCATGTATTTTGTATAAGATGCTATACCTCCAATGGCATATACTGTGACTGGTAAAATATAATGTTTTAACTGTCCCCAGCCAAATACAGGAGCTAGCTTCCACTTGAAGGCTATAAAGTATTGTAACAATGCCGCAAATACAAAGCTTGGAATACATATAGCTAAAACAACACAAACCCTTATTATATGATCTCCCAGTTTCTCTCTATTGAGGGCCGAGACCAAACCCAGACAAACTCCAATGGTAATCTGCAGAGTTACAGCTATAATACCTATTTTTGCTGAAATTGGAGCATTTTTTTTAATAACATCATTGGCAGATGTTCCAGTATACATTATGGATTCTCCAAAATCCCCAGTTGTTAAAAGATTTTTCATATATATTAAATATCTTTCGGTCACTGGTTTGTCTAATCCGTATCTAGCACGAATTACACCCTGTGCCTTTTCAGGCATTTGTCCAACTTTAGCCGCTATCGGATCTCCTGGTGCACCTGCTATTAAGAAAAATGTTGCGGTAATAATTAGAAATAAAGTAATCAATGAATACGCTATTCTTTTAATAATGAATTTGAACATAAATAAATCTACCTCTCTCATAATTTTTAATAATGAAAATTAAATTGGTTATTATAATACCTTTTATTCACCTCCATCTATCTTATTTATATAGCAATCTTCATGCCATTTTTTCACTTTAATAAAGTGTAGTGATATCAATGTATTTATAAATCCAAATAAAAAACAACTAAGAGAAAGTATTAAATTTAATACTTTCTCTTAGTTGTTTTAAAATTAGTATGAAATTTCAGACTAAATTCGACATTATAATAGAATTTAATTCTTTGGATCTATTTCATATTTTTTTAATTTGCTGTAAAGTGTTTGTTTTGGTATCTTAAGATTTCTTGCTGCCTGAGCATAGTTATTACCTGCTTCGTCAAGCGCTAATTTAATAATACTTTTCTCATATTCTTCTACTGCCATTTTAAGTCCTATATCCTTCGATATTTTATGTTCAAAATGTTCTACTTCCACATTTTTTATATAAGGTCCATTATAAGTTTGGAGATCTTCTAATCTAATATACTCACCCTCGGCAAAATTCATAGAACTCTCAATGGTATTCTGTAACTCTCTTACATTTCCTGGCCAATCATTATTTGAAAAATATTCCATTACATGCTTATCCACTGATTTAACGGATTTATTCATTTTATCATTACAAATCTTAATAAAGTGTTCAACTAAAATCGGAATATCTTCTTTTCTATCCCTAAGAGGTGGTATATTTAAATTTATTACATTTAATCTATAGTACAAATCCTCTCTAAGTTTATTTTCCTTTACAAGTTTTTTAGCCTCTTCATTAGAAGCCACAACTAATCTAACATCTACAACAGTAGTTTTTGTACTTCCTACTCTCCTTATCATACCATCCTCAATCACACGTAGCAGCTTTGACTGCAGTCCTAATTCCATAGAGTTTAATTCGTCTAAGAACAATGTACCTCCATCAGCTAGCTCAAATAGTCCCTGCTTATCCTTGGCACCAGTGAAACTTCCCTGTACTGTGCCAAAAAGTATACTTTCAAGTAAGTTTTCAGGTAACGCTCCACAGTTTTGTGCAATAAAAGGCTTGTTTCTCCTATGGCTTAAATTATGTAATCCTTGTACTACTAATTCTTTCCCTGTACCTGTCTCTCCGAACACAAATACTGGTGAATTGCTATTAGCAACTTTTTGTACTTTTAACTTTAGTTCATTTATCAATTTACTTTGACCAATCATATCAGATAAATGGTATTGTGTTCCATTTTGAAAAAACTTATTAAACCCTGCATCTTTGCCATGTAATGTGCTTTGAAGCATAAGTATCTTCTCTGATAATTCAACTACATTGGTCAAATCCTTAAAGATTTCAATTGCTCCCTCAATTTTACCATCATTAATTATTGGAATTGTAGATGTAACTATTGAAACACTTTTTCCCACATAATTAATATAGTTTTGAACATGCTCAATTATAGGCATTTTACTATTAATTACTTTATGAAAAGTGCTGTTTTCTTTTTTAATGTTTGGAAATACTTGAAGAATATTTTTTCCTATTGCTTCTTTAGGATCAAATCCTGTAATGTTTCTAGATGATTCATTGAAGTATCTAATATTTAGATTTGAATCTACAACTATTATGCCTTCTTCTAAATTATTGATTATCAGCTCAATGATATTTTTATAATCCATAATATACCACCGCTCTCTATTGTTTACTTACATAATATCTATATATTACTTTACCAAATTATCCCACTATTGTCCAACAGATTTAATTATCTAGCTTTTATCTTATGACATTTAGATTTATGAAAGATAAAAAAGTAAGATATATTAAAATAATGACTAAAGTAATTATATTGCTTACTTCATTCCTTTTTACAAGATTTTCCCTTGTTTTACTAATTCCTATACCCTATAATTTAAAATATATATTTCATAAAGGGGATGATTTTATGATACTTGAGATAAAGAATATACGTAAAAGTTTTTCAGGCACTGAAGTATTACATGGCGTATCTTTTTCAATAACAAGTGGCAAAGCATTGGGATTCCTTGGTAGAAATGGTGCTGGTAAAACTACAACTATTAGAATACTTATGGGATTATTTGATGCAAATGAAGGAGAGATCCTTTTAGATGGAAAAACTTTTAATCCTACTGAACATTCAATTGGATATCTTCCCGAAGAAAGAGGCTTATATCCTAAGCAAAAGATATTAGACCAACTTATTTATTTTGGAGAATTAAGAGGATTATCTAGAAAAGAGGCTAAGGAAAATACTTTGTATTGGCTAGAAAAACTAGGTGTATTAGAATATAAAGATAAAAAGCTAGAAACTCTTTCTAAGGGTAATCAACAAAAGGTACAGATAGCAGAGACACTACTATGTAATCCAGATATAATTGTACTAGACGAACCCTTTAGTGGTCTAGATCCTGTTAACTCTCAGATACTTAAAGATGTAATTAATGAATTAATAGATGAGCAAAAATTGGTTATCTTCTCTAGCCATCAAATGACCTATGTAGAGGAATTTTGTGAAGAAATTGCTCTTATAAACAAAGGTGATATAGTTTTGACAGGAAATCTAAAATCTATAAAAAAAGAGTATGGTGCTAATAGGATAACTTTAAGTGCTGTTAATCTTAATATTGATGAATTACAAAATGTTTTATTTAATAAAGTAAAAGATATAGAAATACTTGAATCTAAAAATGATTATTTGATTATTGAATTAATCAATGGTAAAACAAAAAATGAGCTGTTAAATAACTTAATAGGACTTAATATTGATATTGAAAAGTTTTCAGTATATGAGCCAACTCTCACAGATATATTTGTACAAAAGGTAGGTGATAAGTAATGAGAGGTCTTTTGACAGTGCTTAAATTTGAATTATTTAATTTTCTAAAAAATAAGGTATTTAAGGTTTCTACTATTATCCTATGTTTATTAGTAATAATCGGGCTTACTATACCAACTATAATGGATGCTTTTGGTAAACCAATTTTCGGTGATAAAAAGAAAGAAGAAATATCTTATACTGATTCTAAAATTAAATATGGGGTTTTAATTAAGAAAGATACAATTAAATTAGATGAGTTACAATCTCAATTGCCAGATAATGAATTAATCAACGTAAAAAATGAAGATGAGTTAAGTAATTTAGTTATATCAGATAATATAACTGCAGGATTTATAGTTAACAGCCCTACAAATTATGAATATCTAGTAAAAAATACTAGTATGGATGATGGGAATAGGTTTACATTTGAAAGCGCTTTATTAAATCTATTTAGAAATAAAACTTTTTCAGAAAAAGGTATAGATTATAATGAAGTCATGGAAGTTTATAATATACCTATGGAATATGAAACTACTGTCTTAGGTAAGGATGGTATGAAAAATTATTTATATACTTATATATTAATCTTTGGATTATATTTTGTTGTACTATTCTATGGTCAGTTGACAGCTACTTCAGTAGCTAGTGAAAAGAGCAATCGTACTATGGAAATCTTAGTAACTAGCACCAGTACAAAAAATCTTATATTCGGTAAGGTAATAGCTGGCGCTTTGGCTGGAATAATACAGTTCGGTGCTTTGATTTTGGTAGCTAGTATAACTTATAAATTAAATATCCAAGCTTGGGATAATAATTTAGACTTTATCTTTAACATTCCCGGAAATGTATTGGCTACATTTTCTATCTTTGGAATATTAGGATATCTTTTCTATCTATTTATCTATGGTGTCATTGGTGCCTTAGTATCTAGAACTGAAGATGTAGGTACAAGCTCAACACCGCTTACTATAGTATTTATTGTTGCTTTCTTTATCTCTATGATGGGTCTTACAAACCCAGATATGTATGCATTAAAAGTAGCTTCATTTATTCCATTTACATCCTTTATGGCAATGTTTGTAAGGGTATCTATGGGAAATGTATCAAGTTTACAAATAGTAACTTCTCTATTGATATTAGCTGTATCAACTATCATTACTGGAATATTTGGGGCTAAGATATATAGATTGGGTACTTTAATATACGGTAATCCTATAAAAATTACAAAGGCTATTAAGATGTTAAAGGATAAATAATATAATATCTAAAAAAGGGATCTTATCAATGATAAGTTCCCTTTTTATTTTAATATTCTTTTTCTATTTTATAATCTTTTTCATCTTTTATCATAGTAGTAGCTGCATTCCCTTTTTTAAGTCCAGCATCATACGTTGTATCTATATTAACCCATTCATTGTTATCTGCCAAATATACTTGGTTCCATGCATGATATTCTTTAATATCATTCTTACGTCCCATAACTAATTTAGTAGGCACTCCTACAGATCTAAGCATTCCTGCCAATAAAGATGCATAATCATAACATATTCCTGTTTGTGATTTCAATGTTTCATCTATTTTTGGTATATAATTGGAACTTAAATTACTTGCCTTATCATTATCATAGCTTATATTAGTTATGATATAGTTGTAAATAACTTCTACCTTTTCCTTATCATTTTTAGCGTTTTTAGTTAGTTCCTTTGCCTTTTTTATGGCATCCATATCGTTATTCCAATTGATCATTTGAATAGATTGTAAATATATTTCATTTGAATCTACTGATTTTAGTGCAATAGTTTCCTTTGCAATTTGCTTGAACTTATTTCCCCCTACACTTTCTAATACCAATATAGTGTATTCACCATTTCCAAGTTGTAAAGGTATAGTATCGTTTCCTTTTAATATATAATCATAGCTTGTACTGCCTTTGCTAACTCTTACTGCTCCAACCTTGCCATTATTATTGTTGATTTTTATTACTCCACTATTTATTTGGGATTTATCAATATAATCATCAGCTGCTTGAGCTACTGCTGAGAATAGTAATAAAGTGATAACTAGTAAGAGTATAATCCTATGTTTTTTGAACATAAAAAACTCTCCTTTCGGTAACTGGCTGCCATCTTATTTCTAAGGAAGGCCCTTTAGCTTTGCGTCTCTAGCTTTCACTAGATTTGCCTTTATCGGTGGAAAGCACCAATAAATTATATTTATTTTCTATAGTTTACCATATTATTTTATTTAAGTGAATAGGAATTTTGTCCTACTTATTTGAAATTTTTATATAATTTTATATCCATTATATACCCAAATTCCATTGTTTAAAACTAATGTTTATTACGTACAAAAAGCAGAGAATATGAATATTCTCTGCCTTAGTTTGTTATGCTATCTTTTTTCTTAGAATTATTCCTACTACTATGAAGAATAATCCTGCAAGATACATTAATATTGAATTAGCTTGCCCTGTCTTTGGTAAGGTTTCTTTTTCTATCCCACCTAATGGAGCTTCTACGTCTATTTCTATCAATTCCTCTGTTCCATCTGGATGTTTTATGACAAAGCTATCTTTACCCGTAAAACCTGGATTTGGAGTATATTTCCATTTGCCATCTTTATCAAACTCAACAATTCCACCTTTAGGAGGTGTAATAACTATTGGTATTTCAGGCTCCTCTGGTTCTGTTGGCTCCGTTGGATCTGTAGGCTCTGTTGGTTCAGTAGGTTCTGTTGGTTCTGTTGGTTTTTCTGGATCTACTGGTTTCTCAGGTTCAACAGGTTTCTCTGGATCCACTGGTGGTTTTGTTGGTGGTTCTGGATCTGTTGGTTTTTCTGGGTCCGGATCCACCGGCGGTTTTGGATCTATTGGTTTTTCTGGGTCTGGGTCTACTGGTGGTATATATCTGTTAGTTATTGTTAGACCATCTTCTGATATTGATTTTCTATATCCACTTGGTACTTTAACCTCGTCTATGGTATACTCGTATTCATTTCCATCAATATCCATCCTGTCTAATTCATCCCAAGTATATTCTGTTTTTCCGTCTTCTAATTTCACTGGTACACCAAACGGTTCACCATCTTTGTATAGCTGCAATTCTATAGTCGGCTTTATCCTTGGTCCGCCAATCCACACCTTTTTGCCTGTAACTGAAGTCTTAGTATAGATGTTCATTACCTTCAGACCAGATTCTGCCTTTTTATAATCTTCTGGTTCAAAGTCATTACCATCTTTATCTACTTCTTTTACACTAAAGATATATTTATTTCCCTTTTCATCCGTCTTTGTAAGACCAGTCCAAACTACTTCTGTTGTGCCATCTAGCAATTCTTTGATTTCAGAACCTGGCACTTCTGCAGCTTCTTCACTACCTATTTGTCTATATAGCTTGAACCATATTGTTGGTCTTGGGTTTTCTCCGCCGTCCCATTTCTTAATTGCTCTAGCACTTGCATCTGTAGGACTAACATAATGATTGGTTACCTCTAGACCATTCTCTGCTTTTACATAGTTTTCAGGGGAAGAATCTTCACCTTGTTCATTCACTTCTTTAACAGAGTAAATATATTGTGTACCGTCAATATTGGTTTTGTCTAAGTTTTCCCAAGTCACCTCTGTTATACCATTTGAAAGTTCTTTGATTCCTGCACCTAGTACTTCTACTGCTTCTTCAGTACCTATTTGTCTGTATAGTTTAAACCATGTTGTTGGTCTTGGATCTGCTCCGCCGTTCCATACTTTGGTTCCTTTTACTTCTATTTTTTCTTTGGTATTTTCAAAGCTTCCTACTGCAATATTCTCTTCGTTTTTATCATATGCCTTATTTACTACTATTTCCATTTCTTCTTCTGATCTAACATATCCATTTGGTGCTACTTCTTCTCTTAAATAGTAGGTTCTAAAAGGTAGGTTTCCTATAGTTAATATACCACTTTCAGTAGTATACTCTGCATCACCAAATTGAATTCTTTTGCCATTTAAATCGTACCATAGTGTAAATGTAGCTTCACTGCTAGTTATAACTTCGTTTTCCTCTGAATCTACTTTAGTGATCCTTAATGCTCCTCTATTTGGATCCCACTCTCCACCTGCATCAGAGAATTGTCTTACTTTTAGTTTTTCAACTGGTATGGTCTTTTTCTCAATACCTGTTCCAGCAAATTCTACATTATTGAATACTTCTCCATCTGTTTTTGTTACAATAGTTTTGTATCTTAGTATCAAGATATTTTCAACGTCTTTGACAAAGTCTATGGTTAGAACTGTTTCGTCAGCATCTGTATTTACATCAAGGTTATAATCTGTACCCTTGATTAATTTAACCTCAGTTGAACCTTCTAATCTAAAGATTTCAAGGCTATCTCCTACATATACAAGTCCTGGACTCATGGTGTCAACTATCTTTGCATCTTTGATTATTGATAGACTTTCATTAACATTAACTTCCCAGTTAACTTCATCTCCTGTAAACACCTTCTTATCCTTTACACCAACTGCTCCTTTTTCTAGGAAATCGTTGTGCTTACTATAGTCAATTGTTGCAGAATAATCATAGTCCTTTCCTCCAACTTTGACTGTAGCGTTGTTAATATATTTCGCTTCTGATACATCAGGTACTGTGGTTGTAAATTCTATTACATATCTTTCTTTTACTTCGAAATCATTATTGAAGGTTAAGATAAATGTCTTATCATCAACGACAACTGTATAATTACTAGCATCCAACTTTGTTCCTGTGTTCGTAGTGGTTCCACCAGAATTTACGTCATAAACGAATACTTCTATACTATCCTCATCAATGGTTCCATCATAAGCTAAAGTATCGATAACTTTAACACCGGTTCCAAGATTTTGTTTTTGATAGTTAATATATAGCTGCCAAGCTGTCTTTCTCTCAGTACCACTAATCCAGCCATTTTTCTTTACTCCACTATCAAAATGTATTAATTGACCTTCCTTCTTACCACTATTCCAAGAATCTTGTCTAACCTTATGAGATGCATCCCTTTCTATTGAGCCGGAATTACCATTTATTGTTTCCCATGTGAATTTAGCTTTGTTTCTATAAGTTTCATCGATGTTATCATTAGGCTCTGGTGTATTACCTTCAATTTCTGCTTCTGGGTCATAGGAAGTTGTATAAGTTATCGACAAAATATTATTTAATGGTAATGCGGATTCCTTAAGCTTAATAATAAAGCCCTTGTGATAGCCATCTTCTCGAGGTTCAAGAGTATAATCTGTACCTTTAGCAAAAGTTCTTCCTCCTGTTCCCTCAACTTTAACTATTACCGAATCAGGCAACAATATTAACCCTCTACTTGGGAAGGTATCCTCTATTTCTAGTTCATTTATCGCTTCTCTTATTGGATTAACCCTAAGTTCCCAATTCATGGTCTTAGCATTATAGTCTACAGATTTAAAGCTTTTACCAAAGCTATTAGCCGGTGGATTGATTGGTACAGGATTTATCGTTCCACCTTCCCCAACACCAATCCCTGTCAATCCTGCAATATTGCTAAACCCATTTATTGTAAAATCTTCAATTTTGGTTGTATAGGTTACTGTAATCTTTTCTGTACCTATATCACCTAATTCTATCTTAACCTCTGTTTTATCCTTGTGCACTCCATCAGTGATAGGAGTTATTGTTATATTTTCGGCAGTCATACCAGCGATAGTGATATCCTCTGCTTTGATACTCAATCCTTTTGGTATATAGTCTGTTAAGACTACATTACTTAGTGGGTGTCCAGCTTCATTTACATGAACAGTCCAAGTAAGAGTTTTATTATCATAATCTACATTGGATTTACCTACTTTTTTAAGAATAGGATCTCTTACTATATCAACCTGTTTCTCTGCATTTCCTACTTTGGCTTCTCCACTATATAGTTCAGTTTTATTAGTAAATTCATTATTTTTTTGATAATCTCCACCATTTACATCTGAATAATCAATACTTGTTTTAAATCTTATTTCATACTCATCAGTTGATGCTAAATCCCCTAATTCTATTGGAAATCCTGTTGTCTCAATACTTCCATCATTTATTTTAGTACCATTTCTATAAACTTCTATAGTACCTTCTACAATCTTCAATCCTTCTGGCAAATTATCCTCAACTTTAGCATCTTTTATTTCATTGCCAGATTTATTTACATATATACGCCATTCAATTTCATCAGTATTGCCAACTCGCCAGCCATCTTTTTCTATAGGATTACTTCTTGTAAATCCACCCACTGTAGCATCTGCTGATAGTTCTTTATCATCATACTAAAAGTTGCATCATTTGTAAAGGTGTCTTTGGAATAATCTTCAATTGTAGTGGTATACACAATCCTATAGCCTTTATATGGTGCTATATTGTTAAATCCAATACTAAATTCATTATCAATCATATTTGGTGCTACTGTGACTGAACTGCCAAGAGATTTATCTCCTTCAAGCCCTATAATTAGTTCATTTACTTTGAAATCTCTTGGTGAACCTAATCCATCTGGAATTATGTCTTTTACCGTTGCATTTGTTATCTCCTTATCACTAGTATTGATAATATCTATAGTCCATGTGATCTCCTTTGCATCATGTTTTTTATCTGGATGACCTTCTTTATCTATGCCCCTTATATCTCCGCTTGGTTTTGCTATTACCTTTAGAGTTGTATTTTTCTTATCATTGAATTCAATCTCTTGCTCTATATTTTCTTCAAATTTTTCTAGGTTAAACTCTAATCCAAGGTTTACGAAACCATTTTTAGTCTCTGCTATTTCAATGTTTTCGTTGAATATAAACCTTAGTTCACTACCAATGATAGTATACGTTCCAACAATAGTTCCCTCAACTATTATATTTTGAGGAGTTGTTATATCCATGGCTTTAAACACATCTGGTAACTGTATAGTTGCCGTATCTCCATTTTTTGCATCAAGTCCTTGTGTATCCCATTTGTATCCAAGTGTTACTATGGTATCAGGCCCTATCTCTATTATTTCACCCTCATTAATATTAGTACCATCTTTTCCACCAAGTCTGAAGAATTCAAACTCAAATATCTCTCCTAGATCATTACCCTCACTAGTCACCCCAAGTCTAGCCATTATAGTAGGTTTAACCTTCTCACTAGCACCTCCAACTTCCATAGTTCCAGTGAATTTTACTACCTTTGCTTCTTCATCCCCTACAAATAAATCTCCTAGATTATCTGTTGCAGATGCTAGCATAGCGGATGTCTTTCCTATGAAGCTAATTTCTTCATTTTCTAATATAGTAGGCTCTCGTCCCTCACTAGGTGTTTCTTCTCCATCTGAGGCTTCTTCACCTTCTACTTTTTCTTCTTGTAATTCTTCATTCTCTTTCTCTGTAAGTGTATCTTCTACTTCTGTATCATCTGTTTCTTCTGTTTCATCTTCTGGAACTGTAGATGTTTCTTCTTCCTTATCTTCTAAACCTTCATATAGATCTCGGTTGATTTTTACAGTCACTTCTCCATCTGTAGATATACTGTAACTTCCTATTACTGTTTCTTCATCATCTTCTGCTATTAAGTCAGTTTCTGGCACTTTGTTTTCCAAAGTAAAGCTACCAATATAGGTATATTCTACTACTCTATTATTAGAATCCAGAGCAAATTCCCAGTCTAATCTTGCTATGCCATCTTCACCTATTGGTCTCTCTGTCATTGAAAAAGGTCCTTTTGCTATCTCAGCATAGACTGATTGTGCTGCAGGCCCGATTATCTGTAACAACATAGCTAACGCAACCATGAGTACCACTCTTGTTTTACTTTTCTTCATATATCTTCCCCCTTTCTTTATTTTTCAACATATCATTCTTATGATATGTCATTATAAATTTCATATATATGTCAATTTTGTTGAAATTTATACCTTTTTTTGCTGTTCTAAAATATAAATACTTTATCCTACCAATTTGTTGTACCATAGCAATGCATCCATATATGCCTTAACAATTAAATAGCAGTCAATATCTAAACTTTCTGCATATAAAAGAACCTCATCCCATTCTGCTTTTTCATAAGCTATTATCATTTTATATATGATCCCAATTTCCCCATTTCCATCTATTAAAGCCGCTTTTATCACATTTGATGCTTTTACTTCATCTAGCACTTCACTAATAGGTCTTCTTAAAATAACATCTAGCAACGAGAATAATCCTAGTAAGAACATCTCCTCTGATTGTTTCTTGTATCTAGTATTGATTGCTATTAATTCAGCAAATCTAGCTCTGATGAGTGATAATCTAGTTAGTTCGTCTGGCTCATCTTCTCCTATAGTATTTACTACGACAAGATATATCCACTTTTTTATTTCTCTTTCTCCAAGTGCTACTACAGCATGTTTAACTGATTTAATCCTATATCTAAATCCAAATGCTGCAGAATTCACTAATTTTAGTAGATTGTAGGTCAATGACAAATCCATGGATACTATATTGGCAATTTTACCAAAATCTATTTCTTTTTCATTTACTTTGCTAACCAATTGCAAGCAAGTAGCTTTAATTGGCTGTATCTTTTTTGATATCACTATTTCTGGTTTACTAAAGAAAAATCCTTGGAATAAAGAGAATCCAAGTTTTTTTGCATATTCAAAATCTTCTCGGGTTTCAACCTTTTCTGCTAATAGTTCTATATTTCGCTTCTTTAAATCTCTACTAAGTCTCTTGATTTCTTCTTTATCTGATAGCAAAAAATCAATTTTTACTATATCTGCTAATTCTATTAACTCTTCATATTCTGGTTTATATATAAAATCATCTAATGCAATTTTATATCCCATTTCTTTTAGGGATTTACTATTTTCTATGACCTGCTCACTGGGTAGTACATCCTCTAGTATTTCTACCACAAGAAGGTCCTTAGAAAAAAGTGTGGCTGTTTCGTCATTTATTAAACTCTCTGTAAAATTGATAAATACTGGCTTTGCATTTGTTAAGTTTTCAATACCAAAGGTCTGAAATGTATTAAAGATTACTTCCCTAGAAGCCTCATCTCCGTCAATTCCATCAAAATTGTTTACGAGTCCACTTCTATATAAAATTTCATAAGCACTAACCTTTTGTCAGAATCAAAAATAGGTTGTCGAGCTAAGAACACATCCATAACAGTAATGTTCACCTCCAACTATGTTTGCTTCTCTAGTATTATAAGCTCCACTCCATGTACTGGAATATATAAATTATCAGAGTATTCTCCCCCTATCTCCATATACTCTACAGATATTTTGGGATTAGCTCTCCCCTTAAGATATTGTATTTCTTCTTTTGTCAGATTTTCAGGAGCTCCCATCTTTACCCATTCGTCAAATGGAGATCCATGTTCTCTATTTAACTTATATCTCGTAACCTTATAATGTCCTGAGACCCCTATAATATTGAAACCTACCTCCTTGGGTGGCTTATCCTCATATACCAGATATCTTTCAGTATTAGTTAGTGCCGATGTATCTCCATTCATAAAAAGTTCATCAAAATATGCAAAATTATAGGCTAAAATCTGAACATCATCATCATTTTTAGTTACGATATATTCTTCACCCTGCCCTATAATCTTTTCTCCTAATTTAGATAATAGATAATAAGCAAAATAGGATGGTTTTTTCAGTCCATCTTTGTTTATCAAGCCAAAACCGCCATGAAACTGGGAAATACCAGCTTTTGTTTCCTCCATAATATCTGTAAACGTCCAATATCCAATTGAATTTACTTCGTCTATAGATTTCAAAATATTTCTAATAATAAAAACAGATTCGAAGCATGTGTCATGAATAAAATTTCTTCCATAGGATGAAGAATTCCACTCAGTTATATGAATCTCAGGTTTATAGGGCAAATATTGATTTATTTTGCTATGAACAGATTTCAATGTATCATAGGTGTGATTTTCATCAAAATAAATTCTTTTCATATCTTTCCATGATGATGTTAATTTTAATATATCTTCTCCTGCCTTAGCTCTAACCATTATATCCTGTACCATTTGCTTAGATGAAAAATCTTCAGGATAAATATGCAAGGAAACAAAATCCAGAGGTACTTTATTTCTATCACAATATGTTAAGAAGTCTTCAAACCATCTGCCATCCTTTATAACTTGATAAGTAACAGAAGGTCCTCCTACCTTCATTTCCCTAGAAATAGATTTAATAGCTAATACAGTTTCTTTATAGAACTTAAAATATTCTTCTTCTCCTCCAATCCAAAAAACATGTTCCAAGTCCGGCTCATTCCAGACCTCAAAATACCAAGTTTCAACTTCCTTTAAACCATATCTATTTATACAATGTCTGATGAATTCTCTAATTAAATCCGTCCATAGCTTTATGTCCCTTGGTCCAGATATATTTGCTCTCCACCAAAACATAGTTTCATCAGATTTTGCTATTTCAGAAGGCATAAAACCTAATTCAATAAAAGGTTTGATATTGACATCCTTAAAAAAGTCAAATAGTTCATCTATATAGGACCAATTATATGCTATACTTCCATCATCATTTATGTTGTATACCATCATTTCATCTGAGAAAATACCGTGAAATCTAATATATTCAAATCCTATTTGAGATTGAAGCTCCTTTAATTGGTCTTGCCAATTTTTTCTTAATCCTTCTGCAGCCCTGCCAAATGTCGTAAGTTTCTTCCAATAGAAATTATGGTATATTCCATCCTGATTTGTGTCTATACTAATGAAATCCTTTAGTGTTAGAGTTTTCTTTTCTTTCATTTCTAAGTCCATTTCTAAATATTTAAATAGTTTTGTAAAGGCTGCAGTCCTATCAACATCTAGATAGGTTTTACTTTTTATCTTTTCTCCTTCTATATCAGTATGACTTATATCATCTAAATTAGTTTTTTCTTTTCTATATGCTGAAGGTGAAGAATTATATGTCTTGTTGAAAAGAGTATTCAGGGATTTTGTGCTAGAAAATCCACTTTCAAAGGCTATCTCAGTTACTGTCTTATTCGTATTTACTAGTAATTCTACAGCTTTATCCAACCTTTTATTATTTATATACTCTTGAAATGATATTCCTAAGTTTTTCTTAATAAAATGAGAAACATAATAAACATTGAGATTCTCATTATCAGCTACTTCTTGAAGTGTTACTCCCTCTTCAAAATTTTCATCTATATATTTTATAATACTGCTGAGTCTATCTATATTTTTGTGAATAGCCTCTACCTTTTCATCTTCCAGAAAGGAGTATTCGAAGTTATTTATTAAATGGGAGCCCAATAAATTCATTTCACTGCCTACTATAAACTGATATCCTTCTCTCTTTTTATTAATCTCCCAGAATATCTTAGCCAAATGTCTTCTAATTGCATCGAACTTTCCTTGTTCCTCTTCATTACAGGTAAAGGATTTACAGTCAAATATCATTTCATTAAATTTAGGATAATAATGGACATTATGATCTAAATTAACTTGAAGCACTATTAAAATATTATCCTCCGCAGTTTTACTCGTATTATGAACTTCATTACTATTTACTAGAATTAAATCATTTTCTTTAAGTAGATAAGATTCACTCCCAATTCTGATATTAATAGAACCCTTTAATACTAGTATAATTTCCATTTGGCTATGCCAGTGCATTTTCAGTCTATTTACACTATGAATAAATATTTTAAATGGCACTCCTTTTTTAGATCTCACCAATTCATATGAATATTCCATATTCAATCCACCTTCCATTACACCCAATACTAAGATGATATCACTTTGTCCTTCCCATACTCTTTTGCCATATTTAAATTATTATCAACTATATAGAGAACTTCATCAAAATCCTTAGTTCCTGGTTCTACTATATAGGTCCCAAAGCTAAGGGTTAAACCAATTGTATAATTATCAAATTTAATCACCTTATTCCTTAATGCCATTTGAATTTCTTTTATAATCATATCAGATGCCTTTTTATCGGAATTTTTTAAAACTATAAGAAATTCATCTCCTCCATATCTTGCAACCCAGTCATAATTTCTTCTAATTTTAGATTTTATTATACTAGTTACTTCTTTTAGCACTAAGTCTCCAGCAAGATGTCCATAGATATCATTTATTTCCTTGAAGTAATCGATATCTAGCATAATAACAGAAATTTTTTCATTGCTTCTTGCTGCATAAAAAATATCAGATGGCAACTTTTCATTTATATATCGCCTATTATATGCTCCCGTTAAATCATCTTTCATAACTTTTTCATTGAGCTTAGCTATAATATCTGTAGATTCTTTGAGACTTAATCCACTTAACCCTGTCACGATCCCTGTTTCAGTAAGATCTTTCAGTATCTCTAATATATACATATCATCTCCAAATATAATTGGAGATGCCATAACCATATATACTCCATCACCTTTGTATTCAATTTTTGTAAAACTCTTTCTTTCTGTAAATGCTCTGGCAGATATACAATTATCACACACCTTTCCTTTCTCCCAAAATTCATAGCAATCATCTCCATGAATTATGGTCTCTCCCTCTCCATTTTGATAAATAACTTTCTTCGATATAGGATTTACTATCCTAACAACATCAAATAATCTGTTAAGTCCTTCTAAATAGCCATTTAAATCATATACTCTGAAAACATCCATATCAACAACTCCTCTTACTTTGTGAAGCTAAATCTTTTTTGAAAGATATATTATAGTTAATTTATTTAAAAAATAAAATATCACTGTGAATATTTATTAAAATAATCATACTCACTTAGTGCTATACAGTATCTCTAGCTTACTCATTAAGCTTTCAGACACCATTCTTAAGTTATTACTCAAGTCTTCTAATTTCAAAGTACTGTTATTTTGTTCTTCTACCTTTGCGCTGACTTCTTCTGTATTCGCATTGTTTTCCTGTGCAATAGCACTTAAATGCTCTATTACTTCTGCTATTTCCTCTTTCCTTGCTTCAAGGATACTACCACTTTCATTAAGTTCATCTATTACATTCTTTATTTCTTCTATTTTTTCTCTTATTCTATGGAATTTTTCTCCTGTTCTTTCTACACTATCCGTTTGATATTCTGCTTCTTCCCTAACTCCATTCATTAGATCTACTGCTTTTTCAGATCCCAACAATAGATCTTTTATAATATCTTCAATCTCTAAAGCAAATACACTAGATTCTTCTGACAATTTCCTTATTTCATCTGCCACAACTGCAAAACCTTTTCCATATTCCCCTACCCTAGCGGCCTCTATACTTGCATTAAGTGCTAAAAGATTGGTTTGATTAGCTATTCCTTTTATTTTTGCACTTGCCTCTTCTATCTTATTAGCATTAAAATTAGATTGGTCTATAACATGTTTCACTTGTATAGCTGCTTCATTGCTTCTATTTGTATATTCTACTAAGGTTTCTATTATTTCATTTCCTTCTTCCTTGAGCTTGTCTATATCTTCAATTCTTAAATTTAATATTTTTAACTTTTCCTGTTCTTCATCAATTATTTCTTTCAATAAACTCAACTCTTCTAAACCTTTCATAGTTTCATGTGCTTGTTTCTCACTTCCACTTGCAATCTCATCTACTGCAATCACAATTTCTTTGCTTCCAATACTATAGCTTCTACTTAAATCTTGTAAAGTTTCTCCTTTTAGTAACAATTCTTCACTATTCTACTTAAGGTCTTTATTATATCCATCATATTTTTAGAAGAATCTATTAAAACTTTATTAGTCTCAGAGATTTCATCTCTAACTCTAACTTGCAGCTCCCTTAAATTTTCAAAATCACCTTGGCCAAATTTTTGTGCATTATCTCTTATGATTTTCATCTTATCTCCTACTAGCTTCTTAATTAAATAAACAAAAATCATTGAAGCAATTATAATTCCAAAGGATAAGAAAATAAGTATTTTTATTATTTGCTGTTTAGCCTCTGCCACAATTGAATATTCATCTAATATACTTGCTATATAGAGACTTTCCCACCTCTCAATTCTCGCATAATAATCTTTTCCATCTAATATAAAACGTTCTTCTCCTATGAACATTCGATGGAAATCCTCATTATTATCTGAAACTTCCTTAGATGTATTTTTTAAGGAATAATTAAGTATATCTTCATATATTAAAGAATAGTCACCTTTGATTTCGAATCCATATTTTTGCATATGCCCTATATCTGAGTGTAATTTTATTTCTCCTTTTTCATTAAATGCTACAAAAAATCCTTCCTTCCCGATATTTAAGCTTTCTATATAATTTTGGGCAGACAATATTTTATTTAATTCGTCATCCACTCCTTGAGCAGTGGATTCTACATATTGGATTTCACTGGCAGAAGCCAAGGCATCTATATCGTCCTTTCCTAGAATATTGGTTTTTACATATTGACTTGCACGGCTAGCGGAAGCTAATGCATCTATTGCAACATTATTTATATTTTGTAAATTTCTTTGCTCTGTACTAACTGCTATATTGGCATAACCCCTTAGACCAATAAAGGCTAAAATCGATACAAACAGTAAGAATATCATCAGAACAGATAATAATATTTTTATATTTAAACTTAAGTATTTCAAATTGGTATTCGACCTTTTTTGCATTTTTTACAGCCATCCTCTCTTATAACTTTTCACGACTATAGAACGAATCTTTTTCAATAAATTTTGTTAGTTTGTTAAAACGTCTTTAAGTACAAAATAATCAATTTTTATATATTTAATTATATATATAAGCTCTGAACAAACTCTGAACAAAGAAGTAATATACTTTTACTATTTTTACATCCACTAAAAATTTTCCATATATTTTCTATACAGATCTATTGTAATTTCCATTGGTTTAAGACTCATTTCTTCCCAAAGATTTTCTACATAATTATTGAAAAAAACTTCCAAACTAGATCTCTTATTTTGTTTACCATAATAATGAATTATCATTTCTGCCACCTTTTCATTAAAAGAATCCATTTTGTGAATCTTATCCAAACAAGTCTTTAAAATTGGAGTTAGTTTTTCATATTCTAATTGAGTCCTTGCGTATTTTTCTAGTGTATTAAATACTACGTCTTTATATATTTGTTGAGTTTCCATGGCCCAATGATATCCTTCTTCTAGAAAATCTCCTTTGTAAATTCTTAATATTTCTTCTATCTCCTTATCGTTATGTTTCTTTGAACCTAGAATTTTATTTAATTCTTGGACATCAGATTTAATTGGTATATCTAATTGATAACAGTCATTGAAGTAAATGATTCCATTTGAATATCCTAATCTCTCTAAATTCTTTCTCAATTGATAAATAGTTGTGTGTAAAAGAGTAGTGGCTTTATCTAAATCTTTATCGGGAAAAATGGTTTCCATAATCAACATTTTGGAAACAGCTCTTTCCTTTTTGCTCCATAGATAAGCAAATAACTCCTTGGATTTTTGAGTACGCCAGATTAGAGGATTCTCCATACTATCCAACACCTCAAAGGAACCAAAACTATTTACTTTCAATCTATTATCCAAGATATTTATTCCATAGTGTTCCATAGATTTATCTTTTAACCTTTCAATGGTTTTATTAAGACGTTTTTCCTGAATGGGCTTTAATAAATAATCAATAGCATTTATTTCAAAGGCATCCACTGCATATTCTGAGTAAGCTGTAATAAACACTATTTCCACAGCATCAAGTTCTTTCATAAAAAGCTCAGCAAGCTCTAGCCCATTTATCTCGCCCATTTCAATATCTAAAAATATAACATCAGGTTGTATTTTCTTAATACCCTTTAATGCATCAAGAGGTTTTGTATAACTACCAACTACATCCACATCCTCATATGAGGAAAGCATAAGTTTTAACAAGTCTAATGCAATAGGTTCATCATCAATTAAAATGATTCTCATTATATTTCACCTCCGGAATAACAATCTCTACTATTGTGCCTTCTCCTAGTTTACTTTCTAATGTCAAAGTTGCTCCTTTTAATATCTTTATTTTCTTCACCACATTTGTAAATCCTAGTCTTTGGCTATTTCCTTTTAGAATCTCTTGTTGTTTCTCAAATGTCATTCCCATTCCATTGTCTTCGATTTCTATACTTACAAATCCTTCGGTTTTTCTTTTTACAACTATCTTTACTATTCCACTATTATTTTTAGCTACAATACCATGTCGTACGGAATTCTCTACTATAGGCTGTAATGTTAAAGGAGGAATCATGGCTCTTATTCCCTCTTCAATATCACATTCAATCTCCAATCTTTCTCCATACCTCATTTGCTCTATTTCAAGGTATGCAATTATCAATTCCAATTCTGACTCTAAAGTAATAAGACCCTTCTTTCTATGGAGATCTAGTTTTCCTCTAAAATAAATAGACAAATTGTTTAGAGCTCTTCTTGCTTTTTCACGATCCTTGTAACTCAGACCGATAATAGTATTTATTGTATTGTATAGAAAATGTGGAGATATTTGAGAATAAAAATATTGAAATTCTTTTTCTAGCCCTTCCTCTACTGATTTTTTCATTAGCAATAGAGATTGAATTCTAGATTTTAATTCCTCAGAATCTACCGGCTTCCTTTGAAAATCATTAGCACCATAATCAAATGCACTCATTAAATCAATAGTTCTTCCTGACGCAGTCAAAATCAAAATAGGAAGCTCTACCATAGAGTATTCTTTACGAACCTCTTTACATACTCTATCTCCAGACATATCTGGTAGCATAAAATCTAGTATTATTAAATCTATTTTATTTCTTTTAAGAATATCTAAAGCTTCTTCCCCATTATCTGCTAAAATAATATTGAACTCTAGTTGTTCCATAATATCCCATAGAATTTTTTGATTCAATGGTTCATCATCCACTATTAAAATCATTGGTTTACCTATATTGCTTCTTTTTTCTCTTTCTAATTTAGGAGATAGTTCCAAAGACATATTAGATTGAAAAACTTTTTCTTGAATAAAAGCTATTTCATCTTGCTCTTTCATCCCTCCATCATATACTGGTAATGTAAACTTAAAATTAGAACCTTTTCCATAGATCGACTCGACGTCTATTCTACCACCTTGACTCTCTACTAAATATTTTACTATGGATAATCCCAATCCTAATCCTTGTTCCACCTGTCCCTCTTCATTCTTTTGATAAAAAATATCAAAAACTTCCTTAAAATATTTTTCTTCGATTCCAATTCCAGTATCTGATACCCTAATTTCAACTTGTCCATCAACTATAGACGCAGAGACTACTATTTCTCCATCTTTTGTATATTTAATAGCATTATGGACTAGATTATAGATAATCTGCCTAAATTTATCTGAATCTGCCCTTAATGCTGGAAATACTCTAGGAATTTGATTTTTTAATACAATGGACTTATTTTCAGGAATTAAAATTTTCATTTCCTTTAAAATATCTTCTACAATTTTATATGGTTCAATTGAGCTTAATCTCAACTTTATCTCGCCGTTTTTTATTTGAGAAGCATCTAATAAATCTTCTACTAAACGAGTTAATCTTTGACCTTCCTGATTTATAAAGAACAAATCTTCCTGTTGTTGAGAATTCAGTGCCCCCTTTTGCCCCTCTAATAAATTTTTTGTTAAATTGAGTATTACATGTAAAGGTGTCCTTAATTCATGGGATGCCTTAGCTAGAAATTCATCCTTTAGCTTATCGTACCTTATAAGCTTCTCTGAGAGAGAGCTTGCCCTTTGATAATCTAATTGAAGTCGACGGCTCATTAATGCAGCTATACTAAGCATCAATAATAAAATCAACAAAATAGGAATATTCCCTAAATCAATTTCAAATAATATCTTCAATGTCATTATGAACCAATAGGAAAACATAGAGGTTGTAATTATCAAAATATATTCTAAGGAATCTGCTTTATTATATATTTCCTTTAATAAAATATAAAATATGTAGCTATATCTCATCATCAAAAGCCCCAAGATAGCCGCATGTAAATAACCCAGATAGATAAATAAAGGGGTATTTGGATTATAAAAGAAAATTGCCAGCGTAGCAAAAATTATTATAGATATTCTATTTATAATCTTATTGCTGCCATGATTACTGAAGAAACAATGGGTAAATTGTGAAAAACAAAGGATTACCATCATCATTGTCAGAACCTGGATTGCAGTTCTAGTTACATAACTGTAGTTATATACTAAATCTAAAAGCTGTTCATTCATAGTTGATAAATATATTGCCATAAAGAAATTCATTCCGCTAAAATATATTAAATAATGTTCTTTCCTCCGCTGAGAGTATATTATAAGAAAATATATACATAAGGTTAGACAAACTGAAATCGTCAGTGCATCTAAGGCACGGCTCTTATTGTTGCTCTCCATAATCGATTCAAAAGTTCCAAATTCAACGGATTTGATGATGCCTCCTGTTGCATAATCATAGTTTGAAACATTAATTATTAATTCAATTTCCTTATTTAAGCTATTACCTGCTACTACCCTATATTTGCTTCCCCTGCGAAAGTCCTCCTTATTTATAGATAAGTTCCCTACACTAGCAAACTCCTGCCCATTCAAATAAATTCGACTGGCTGTACGTATAGTCCTAGTTTTGATACCATATATTTCATCCTCTGGCACTCTAACAATAATCCTATATGTACCTGATCCATCAGAAGAGCCCTCCTCATTTAAATAGTCCTTCCATGGACCAGGAACCTTTACATATTTTCTAATTTTCTCATATTTTTTAAATCCATCAGCTTTTGTTTCTTCGGGCTTAAGCAGTACCCCTGGATAAAACTCCCATTCTCCATCTAATTTAATATTTCCTTCTCTATCTATTTTCCAATCCCGAATATCCAAAACTCCTTTTTTTGCTATATACTTGCTCTCTTGATTTGGAAAATTAATTATTAGAAGATTGCTGATAACTATGAGAACAATTATGATTGAAATAGTTATAGAAATAATATGTTGAATTTCTAGCTTTTTATGTTTTGCCATATCCTCACCCTTTTTGATTGCCGTGAATATAAAATACTGTACTTTATATTGCCAATCCCATTATTACCCCTAACTTTGTTTTATTACCAAAATTTTATATAATAAAAAAGTTGGAACAATTTGTGAAATTATTCCAACTTATGATGATAGTTAATTAGTATTCTTTATTACAAATATTATTATAATATTTTCTTTTATTAATATATACTCTTATATTGCTAAACTTTATGATATTATTCGCTATTTTATTATCCCTTTAGGATAAATGACAAGCTACCATATGGCCTGATTCTCTCTCTATTAACTTTGGCTCTATTTCATGACATTGATTCATGGCATATTTACATCTAGTAACAAATTTGCAGCCTGACGGTGGATTAAGAGGGCTAGGTACATCTCCTTCTAATACCTTAATAGGATTCTCTATAGCCATTCTTGGATCAGGCTCAAGAACTGATGATAAAAGGGCTTGAGTATAAGGGTGAAGAGGATTGTTATAGATTTCATCACTCTTCCCTATTTCTATTAATTTTCCTAGATACATTACTCCTATTCTATGGGATATATGTCTTACCATAGATAAATCATGGGCTATAAATAAATATGTCAATCCCATTTCATTTTGCAGATCCTCCAGCATATTTACTACCTGTGCTTGAATAGATACATCAAGGGCTGATATAGGTTCATCACATAATATAAATTCTGGATTAATAGATAATGCCCTTGCTATGCCTATTCTCTGCCTTTGTCCCCCGCTGAACTCATGGGGATATCTATCCAGATGGTTCTTTCCTAGTCCTACTTTTTCCAATAATTCCAAAGTCCTCTCCTGTCGTTCCTTTTTACTGCCTATATGGTAAACATCTAAAGGCTCTGAGATTAGATCTTTTACAGTTAAGGTTGGATTAAGTGATGCATAGGGGTCTTGAAATATTACCTGCATTTTTCTTCTATAAGGTCTTAAATCTGACTCCTTTAATTTAGCTATATCTTTTCCTCTATAGAGAATCTGACCACCAGTTATATCAAAAAGTCTAATAATACTTCTACCTGTAGTAGATTTGCCACAACCAGATTCACCTACTAACCCTAGGGTTTCTCCTTCATTTATATAAAAACTCACATCGTCTACAGCTTTTAAATATTGTGATTTACCCATGAAAGATGATTTTTTCACTGGAAAATATTTTTTTAGATTATTAACTTCTATTAACCTTTCTTTTTTCCTATTTTCCATTATTATCATCTCCCTTATCTAAGAGCCAGCACATAGCTCTATGAGCATTTTCTCCATAATATTTAGGCTGTTGTTTTTTGCAGATATCCATTACATAAGGACAACGTTCTGCAAAAGGACATCCTTCTATTGCCTTAGATAAATCTGGTGGATTTCCTCTTATTGGCACAAGTCTTTGTCTTTCCTTAGTATCTTTATTTGGTAAGGATTGAAGTAATCCTTTTGTATATGGATGCATTGGATTATAGAATATATCATCTACAGTTCCTTCCTCCATAATAAGTCCTCCATACATAACTATTACTCTATTGCATGTATTAGCTACTACTCCTAAATCATGGGTTATCAAAATAATTGATGTATCCATCTTTTCCTTCAACTCCATCAGCAATTCAAGTATCTGAGCTTGAATTGTGACATCTAGAGCTGTAGTAGGTTCATCTGCTATAAGCAGCTCAGGTTCACAGCTTAATGCCATGGCAATAATAGCCCTTTGCCTCATACCACCGCTGAATTCATGAGGATAGTTATTATATCTTTCCTCTGGAGAAGGAATACCTACCATTCTTAGCATTTCTATGGCTTTATTTTTAGCTTCAATTTTACTTAATCCCTGATGCCTTCTTATTACATCAGATATTTGTGTTCCCACTGTAAATACTGGATTAAGTGAAGTCATGGGATCTTGAAATATCATAGCTATATCATTGCCACGAATTTTCATCATTTCCTTTTCAGTTTTATCTACTAGGTTTTCTCCCTTATAAACAATCTCGCCATTTGTAATCTTTCCTGTTCCCTTAAGTAATTTAATTATAGACATGGAAGTAACTGATTTTCCGCTTCCAGATTCTCCAACTACCCCAAGGACTTCTCCTTTTTCTAAGTTAAATGAAACTCCACGAATTACTTTAACCTCACCACTATTATTAAAAAAAGAAACCTTTAAATCCTTCAAACTTAATAAGGGCTCTTTCATGTTAAATCTCTCCTTTTCCTTGCCTAATCATTATTTGCCTTAGGCTCAAATGCAACTCTAAATACATCTCCTAAAATATTAAAGCTAAGTACTGTAAGCAATATTAATATCCCGGGAAATAAGGCTAAGTATGGTGCATCTCCAATATATCCTTGGGCATATTTAAGCATACTGCCCCAAGATGAATCTGGTTGACGTACTCCTAATCCTAAGAAAGATAGAGATGATTCTGTTAGAATTGCTCCTGCAATATTTAAGGTTGATGCTACTATAACTGTAGGAAAAATATTTGGTATAATATGTTTAAGCATAATAATATTAGACCTTTCTCCTATAACTTTTGAATATAGTACATACTCCCTTTCCTTAACTGAAAGTGTCTCAGCTCTAACAATTCTTGCTATCCCCATCCAGCTGAATAATCCTATTATAATGATGATATTTTGAATCCCTGGTTTTAAATAAGCATTTAATATAAGTATTAGAAAAAAAGTAGGTATACTCATAAGTATATCTATTGTCCTCATAATTAAGCTATCAACTCTCCCTCCAAAATATCCGCTGATAGTTCCTACTATAGTCCCTATTACCGTTGATATTATCATAGAAAGAAAACCAACTGTCAGAGATACCCTTCCTCCATACAGTGCACGAGCGAAATAATCTCTCCCCATCTCATCTGTACCAAATATATGGTCTTTGCTAGGGGAACTCAAACTATTCATTACATCAATCTTATTTGGATCATGGGGAGATAGAAAGGCGAAGATAGATGCAATTACTAATATGAAGATTATCGTTAGAGCTATAATCCCTAATTTATTTTGTCTTAGCTGATATTTAAGATTTGTTTTTAATCTATCATTCATTGTTATTTCAACTCCTTAATCCTTGGATCCGCAATACCGTATAATATATCTGACAATAAATTTCCTATAATCAATATAAAGGATGAAAACATGGTAATTGCCATAATAAGTGGATAATCATAACTAAATATAGATTTAATGCCTAGTTGTCCCATACCTGGCCATCCAAAAATACTCTCTGTAATAAATGCTCCAGATACTAGTCCTGGTAAAGACATGCCTAGTATTGTAATTACAGGTAAAATTGCATTCTTTAATACGTACTTATACAACACTTCTCTTTTGCTAGCTCCTGATGCATATTCAACCATTACATAATCTTCTCTTAATTGAGATATGGTGCTTGACCTAATATATCTAGTAACTGTAGCTATATTTTGTAAACTTAAAACAATTGTAGGCATTATTCCATGCTTTATTAAATCCCAAGTAGTATGTACTCCTATGGTTCTCATTCCAATACTTGGTAAGAGTTTTAATTTTAAAGATAATACATATACTAGCATCATTGCAAACCAAAAACTTGGTATGGAAATGCCAAGATAGGAAGTAAAAGTAGCAATATTATCAAAGAATTTATTTTGATTTACAGCTGAAATAAGACCTATTATAATTCCCAAAATCATAGAAATCACTAGAGAAGCCCCCATAAGACCTAAAGTTGCTGGAAGTCTTTCAATTATTTGCATTGCTACAGGTCTATGATTTACTAGTGAATATCCTAAATCACCCTTTAGTGCAGACTTTAACCATCTTATATATTGTATATGTATGGGACTATTGAGACCCATGCTTTCTCTTATACTTTCTATCTCTGCTGGCCCCATCTCTGGAGTGATATAGGCCTGTACCGGATCTCCTGGTGCTAATTTTATAAGAAGAAATGAAACTATAGATATGGCAATCATCATTGGTATTGCTTGAATCATTCTCTTTATAATCATTCTTACCACATAAATTCCTCCTAATATAATCACAAAAGTAAACTAAAATTTAGTTTACTTTTGTGGTCTTTATTTAAATTATTCCATAATATAAAGCTTAGATAAATCTCTAAACATAAAGATTGGAACTGGCTTAGCTTCTTCTATTCCACCATATTTTTTATTTACTGCAACTATTGAATTTGGATAAGCTATTGGATATACTACCATATCCTTCATTAATTGTTTTTGAATAGTTTGATAGATTTCCCCTCTTTTAGCTTCATCTGTTTCAACTACTCCATCTTCCCATGCTGCATCTAATTCTTCGTTTGCATATCCCATAAAATTGTTAAAATCCCCCGTTCTGAACAATGGTTTATATCCGTTTGGCTCTACACCCATTACATAACCATTGAACGCCAAATCAAAATCTGTATTTGAAGCATCAAGTAATTTATCATAAAATGCTCCTCTTTCCATTGGTAGAAGTTCTAATTCAATGCCAATTGCCTTTAATTGTTGCTGCATAATAAGCCCAAAGCCTTCATTTTCTTTACTTGAGTTGATATATGCTAATCTTAACTTTAGGTTTTCAACTCCTGCATTTTTAAGAAGTTCTTTTGCTTTTTCCACATTATATTCGTATTTTTCTACATCTGAAGTATGGAATTGTGTACTTGGTACAAATACGGAATATGCTTTCTCCGCATATTCTGATGATTTATAAACTCCTGTTATTATCTCATCTTTATTTATTCCATAGGCTATTGCTTTTCTTACATCCTTATTTTGTAAGTCCTTGTTAGTTAATCTAAATACCATATTATTCAACATACCCTCTTTGTAAAGAACTACATTGAAATTTTCATCTGTATTAAATTTATCCACATCTGCAGTAGTTATATATCTAGCAGACAATTCACCATTTAATAATGCTGTATTTGCTGCATTTGGATCGGCTATTACTCTAAATACTACTGATTCAAGATTTGGTTTTCCGTCAAAATATTCATCAAATCTAACTAATTCTACCTTTTCACCACTCTTCATCTCTTTGAATTTAAATGGCCCTGAACCTATTGGCTCTAGATTTTTTGTACTCTTTGCTAAATCTTCTTCGCCCTCAAATATATGTTGCGGAATTGGACGGATACCACCTAAACTTCCCATAAATGGTACTGAAACTTCTGGTAATATGAATTCTACTGTTAAATCATCTATCTTTTTAGCTTCTACTGGTTTTCCAGCAATTATAAATGAACCTCTGGAATTAGCTTTTTGCTTTTCATCTGTGATTGAATTTAACGTAAAGATTACATCATCTGCATTTAAATCCTCTCCATCATGCCATTTAAGTCCTGATTTTAGCTTTAAGGTATAAGTTAGATAATCTTCTGAAGGAGTAATACTTTCAGCCAAGAAGAATTCTGTTCCTTCTTCATCAATGACATAAAGTGGCGCAAATATTGCATTGTTAATAGTCATAGTAACTCTATCTCCAGCGTATAATGGGTTCATTACATTTGGGTCACTGGCAATTGCAAATATGAAAATCCCACCGTCTACCTTCTGTGGAGCTGTTGGCTCTTGTCCTATATCCGTAGGTGTATCAGTTGGTGCTGGGTCTTCTGTTACTGTCTTATTGCCACAAGCCGTTGATACCAGCATAACTAGTGAAAGTAATAGTACTAACCATTTCTTGTTTCTCATTTCAGTCCTCCTAATATATTGTTAATTTTTTAATATATCAAATCCATAGTTATTGTACAATTACTTTATATATGAATCAAATTGATTATTTTTATATACATGAATGCTAGTATAGCTTAATCTAATGACCTGAATATTCATAGAATTAGGTTTTTTTAGGCTGATTTTACTGCATTTTAAATAGTTTTATATGTATATGAATTTTAATAGTATAAAGCATTACTTTTTCAGCTTTCTCGATATTGTTGATGGATTTACGCTTAAGGCTTTTGCCGCTTTTCTGATACTTCCATGTTCTTTAACTGCCTTTGTAAGAATATTATATTCAAATTCATCCATAATTTCTTTTAATGGTCGATTTGTTTCAAAATAATCTATATCTTGATTTACATAGTAAACAGAGCCTTCTTTTTGGTTAATTGATTCAACATACCTCAAATCCTCAATAGTTATTATACCGTTAATAGTAATTAGAATTAATCTCTCAATTTTGTTTTTTAATTCTCTGACATTTCCGGTCCACTCTTTATCTATCAATGCTTCTATTACATTACGTGATAATTTTTTTGTGGTGTTGTATTTCTTATTAAAATAATCGGTATAATATAGAGATAAAATTGGTATATCATCTCTTCTCTCTGATAGAGGAGGTATAAAAGCTGGTATAACATTAAGCCTAAAATACAAATCGTTTCTAAACAACCCTTGCTCGACTAAATCTTTAATATCTCTGTTTGTTGCACATATAATGCGTATATCAGATTTAATTTCCTTATAGCCACCTACCCGTAAAAACTTGCCGTCTTGAATTACTCTTAAAAGTGCTGATTGTAAATTCAAAGACATTTCCCCAATTTCATCCAAAAATAAAGTTCCTTTTTGGGATTGTTCAATAATTCCTTTTTTTCCAAATCTTGATGCTCCCGTAAAAGAACCTGCTTCATATCCAAAAAATTCTGACTCTTTTAAGCCATCCACTATTGATGCACAATTTATTTTAATGAATGATTCTTCTTTTCTGTTGCTGTTATTATGTATTAATTCCGTCAGCAGTTCCTTCCCCACACCTGAATCTCCTGTAATTAAAACAGGAGCATCTGACTTTGCTACTCTCAAACATAGACTTATAATGTCTTTCATTTTATCGTTTATACTAATAATATTTTCAGTTTTATATTTATTAAAATCCTTGGGTATTATTGCACAATTGTCTTCATCATACAATACATAACCGTCATATTTTTCCATGCTTGTTCCCTCCTATGCTTTTTATTAAATAGTAATACTAAAAATAAAATCCATAGTCTTTTGCAGTTGTTTCAAATTTATTAAGATAACTAATTGAACCTTCCTTATCCAACTGACTTAAAAGAACGATAATAATATTTATTACGCTGAAAGGAGTCGCATAAAAATCTGTTATTGATATTGATTCGCAAGGTATAGTAAAAGTGATATCAGACAAAGGTGTCAGAGGGGACATTATATTGTCAGTTATAGATACAATTTTAAAATTATTCTTTTTAAAAAAATTTGTTACTCTTATAGTTTCTTTTGGATATCTGGCAAATGCAATTGAAATGACAATTGAATCATGGTCGAATAAAGAAAATTTATTAAAACTATCCGTTCCGTCCGATATTATTTTCGTAGCTTTTTTACCTAATTTATTAAACATTTGCTCGGCATATATTGCAATCACACTCGAACTTCTAGTTCCAATAATAATAATTTCCGGAGCTTTATAAATTTCTTCTATTATTGAATAAAATACGGATTCATCAAAATTTTCCATCATTTTATTTAGATTTGATATTTCCTTATTAATTATTAAATTTTTTATATTATTAATTTTGGGATTTACATTGACCAAAGAGAATTCAAATCTGTCTGTAGATTTCAATTCTAGCATAGCAAATTCTCTGATAAAATTTCTAAAACTCTCATAATCACTAAATCCTACTTTATTAATATATGATGTTATATGTTCTAAATCTACAGATGTAATTTTGGAAATGTCCATCATATCTAAGAATGATATTTTCTTATAATTTTCTTTTATATATTCAGCTAATCTTGTTTCATATTTATTCAATGTAAGGGAACTGTCTGTCAATCTATCAAAAAAGTTAATATTTTCCATACAAATCCATCCTTTCTATCCGTTTTAATAACATTTTCTTGTCCTCATTGTATCATATAGATATATATTCTCAATACCAATTCAAAAAAGTGTTGCAATTAAGCAACAACAATATTGAATTAAATGCATTTGTTTTTTAGTATTATGAGATAATATATATAAACCATTTATAAATTAGTATTTATCGTATAAATTGACAATCTAGTGTTGCATAATAACAACATGTTCGAATATAGCAACAGTAATTATCTGAATATTGAAATTATAATTCCTGATAAATGTTGAAATTCTGATATAAACCACATTGAATTGACTTGGCATGATTTTTGCTATTTATAATACTGCAGAAAGCTAAATTTTATAAATAGGGGTGATGTAAATGAAATTTATAAAATCAATTGGTTTCCCAAAAATGCATAAGGAAGAAGGTGAAAAGAGAGATTTTTTACCAGAATTATTTGAAAATTTAAACGAATATGACGTTCAAATTTTTCTCGAAGAGGATTATGGAAAAGATTTGGGGTATACTCCACAAGATTATATCCAAAAGAACAAAAATATTATATTCACTCCTCGTAATGAGGTGTATAAAAAAGACTTAATAGTCGTTTTACGAGCTCCTGAAATAGATGAGCTTAATCTTATCAATGAAGATTCAACACTAATTTCTATGCTTCATTATGAAACTAGAGAAACAAGGAATAATATTCTTCGACAAAAGAAAATAAATTGTTATTCGATGGACTCGATGCTTGATGACGAAAATCAGAGAATTATGGTAAATTACCGAGGAACATCAAGAGCTGGCTCTCGTATAGCTTTCGAACAATTAAAAAAACAAACCAATAATTTTCAGAATACAAAAGACAAAATAATCAATGTTACTATTATAGGTATGGGTGCTGTTTCTGCCAATTGCGCCAAAGCCTTCGAGGAATTTAGTGATGAGGAATTCCTTTCGAAAAATAATGGTAGAGGTCTTATAGTCCATATGATTCCAAGAAATATAACTCAAAATTATGAAAATTTAAAAATAATTATAGAAAAATCTGATATACTCGTAGATGCAAGTAAAAGACCTGATCCTACCAAAATAATAATACGAAATGAGCTGATTAATTATTTACCTGATTATGCTGTAATACTTGATCTGACTGCTGACCCATATAATGATAGTGTTTCGCCTGCACAAGTTAAGGCAATAGAAGGAATTCCAACAGGGACATTGGATAAATTCGTCATAGAAATTGACGATGATTTATATAATAATTTACCCAAAACAGTCAATAGTAAAAACAGAAGATTAGTAGTAAGCTGCAATGCTTGGCCTGGTGTTGATGCAAAAGATTGTATGAAACTATATGGCAGATTGATAACACCATTCTTGGATGTAATATTAAGCAAAGGTCCTCTTAACCTTAATGAGAAAAGTAAAAATATTTATGAAAGATCTCTCTATAGATCTTCATTAGATTATTATTTAAACAACAAAAACAATTAAAATGAGGTGATTAAATGTTCAGAATAGGAATAGATACTGGGGGAACAAATACAGACGTTGTTTTGACAAATGTTGAGACAGGAAAAATATACTATACAAAAACTCCCTCTACTCCAAAAGAATTGCTTAAAGGCATCAACACAGGCATAAATAAAATCATTGATGAATATGGAGTTAAACCCCAGGAAATCGAAGAATTGATTTATGGTACAACAATAGTCGTAAATATGATTGCACAGAAACTTAATGAGGCGACTGCATTAATAACAACTAGAGGATTCAGAGATGTTCTGGAAATTGGAAGAGCATATAGAAGTGAAAATATTTATGATATTAACATGGACAAGCCAGAACCTCTAATAAAAAGAAATTTAAGATTCGAAGTTTCTGAAAGAATAAACTTTTTAGGTCAGGAACTTGAGCCTTTAAATGAAAATGAAGTTATAGAAATTATTAATAAATTAAAAGAAAAGAAAATTCGTGCTGTAGCCGTATGTTTGATGCATTCATACGCAAATCCCGATCATGAAATAAAAATAAAAGAAATAATAAATAGAGAATGGCCGGAAGCTTATGTTTCAATTTCAGCTGATATCAATCCTCAATTCAGGGAATACGAAAGAACATCTACTACTGTAATAAATGCATTTATGATGCCAAGTATGGCTTCACATTTAGTCGATTTTAAAAATCAAATGGACAATAGCCAAATAGATGCAAAGTATTATATGATGCAAGGTAATGCAGGAATAATGACATTTGATACAGCATTAACAAAACCTGTTTCAGTATCGGATTCAGGGCCAATTGCAGGTATCATAGCGGCAAACTATATAAGTAAATTGATAGACGAAAAAAACATTATCACTTTTGATATGGGTGGAACGAGTACTGATGTTGCATTGATTCAAGACAATGTAATGAAATTTACTACAGATAGTCATATTGAAGGGTATCCCATAAGCATTCCTACAGTTGATCTTAATTTTATTGGAGCCGGAGGAGGAAGCATTGCATGGGTTGATGGAGGCGGCGCATTAAAGGTTGGTCCTTTGAGTGCAGGAGCAGAACCTGGACCTGTATGTTATGGAAAGGGCGGAGAAAAACCCACCGTAACTGATGCAAACCTCGTTACCGGAAGAATTAGACCTGAAATATTTGAAGAAAATTTGGATAATGCAATGGAAAAAACTGAAAATGCAATTTCCAGATATATTGCAGCTCCTTTGGGCATTGACACAATAAAAGCAGCGGAAGGTATCATTGATGTGGTAAATTCTAACATGATAAGGGCTATAAAATTTGTTTCTGTTCAAAAGGGATACGACCCAAGAGAATTTACACTAGTAGCCTTCGGTGGTGCAGGTGGACTTCATGCAGGAAAACTTGCTGAAGAGCTTGAAATTCCGAAAGTTATTGTTCCTTATTCACCAGGAACTTTCAGTGCAGTAGGATTAGTATTATCTGATATAAAATGCGATTACGTTCATTCTAAGTTGATGACAAAAGAGCAAATAAGTCCAGAGATATTAAATGATATATATATAGAACTGGACAAGCAGGGGAATGACGGACTTGAAAAACAAAATGTATCTGAAGAAAATAAGCTACTAATAAGAACTTGTGATATGAGATATTTTGGTCAAGCTTTTGAAATAAGTGTTCCACTTCCACCCAAAGCTTTAACTGAAAAAGATATCGACGATATGATTGAAAACTTCCATAATCTTCACGAACACGCATATGGCCATTGCATGAAAGAAGACCCTATTGAATTCGTGAATTATAGAGTCAGTGCAATTGGAACCATTGTAAAACCTGATATTAAGAAAAGTTCACAGGTAAATAAAATAGAAAAAAGATTAGGGACAGCTATTTTTGACGGCAAAGAGCACAATGTACCAATTATAAATAGAGATTCATTAAGCACCGGCGAAACCATTGAAGGTCCTGCTATAGTAGCTGAAATGGGTGCCACCGTAGTTATATACCCTAATCATACGGCTACGGTTGATGACATGAAAAACATTATTATGCACACAAATATTAATGTATAAGGATGGTGAATTAAATGGCTAATGTTATTTTGCTTGAGGTTATCAATAATGCTTTACGTTCTGTAGCTGAGCAAATGTCAGCTACTATGGTCAGAAGCAGCTACTCAACTATTGTAAAAGAAATGATGGACTGTTCTTCTGCTATTTTTGATGGCAGCGGGAGATTATTGGCTGAAGGAGCTAATATTCCGATACATTTAAATTGCCTTGGACCATGTTTAAATACTGTACTTACAAAATATTTTTCAAAGGAAGATTTAAATCCCGGAGATTTAATACTAACCAACCACCCATATGCCGGTGGAGAATCTTTGGGCAGTCACCATACTAAGGATTTAATTATGATAGCACCTGTATTTCATGATAATAATGAGCTTATTGCATTTTCTATGACAATGTTACATCACAAAGATGTTGGCGGAGTTTGGACAGGCGATTCGTGGACTGTTGAAATATGGCAAGAAGGGTTCTTATTGGAACCAATAAAATTATATGATAAAGGAATAAGAAATGAAGCACTTTGGAATGTAATTCTAAATAACACAAGAACTCCAAGAGATATGAAAGGTGACTTAATGGCTCAAATTTCTGCATGCAATATTGGAATAAAAGGTTTTAAACAAATTGTCAAAAAATATGGTTTAGAGCTTGTAAAAGAAGTTACGGAAGATCTTTTGAATTACTCCGAAAGATTGACAAGAAATGAAATAATACTTATAAAAGACGGTAGTTACACACATGAGGAAAAGATTCTTGATGACGGATTTGAAGGAGGTCCATATAATTTAAAATTAACAGTAATAGTTGAGGGAGATAATATAACCTTTGATTATACCGGCACTGATAAACAAATAAGAGGTCCTATAAATTCACCTCTTTCAGCAACTATTTCAGCAACATATTATGCCATGAGGTGTATAACAAATGCAGATATTCCATCAAATCAAGGGTGTCAACGGCCAATAAAAGTAATCGCTCCAGAGGGAACTCTTGTAAACTGTCAAATGCCAATAGGATGCTTCCAAAGAATGGTTACAGATCACATATTAGTTGATCTGATAATGGGTGCAATGGCTAATGCTATACCAAATAAAGTAATGGCTGATTCTTGCGGAACAAATTATGATTTTTGTTCAGGAACCAATTTGGAAACTCATCCTCGTGGCGGTGAAATAACTCACCGACAATATTGGGGTGAAATAGTACCTGGTGGTCTAGGTGCGAGATCTGACAAAGATGGTATAACAATAATGTCATGTCACGTCACAAATTGTCCTATTCCTCCATTAGAAGCTCAAGAAATAGAAGCCCCTATGCTGTTTATTGAGAGATCTATTCTGCCAGATTCTGAGGGTGCAGGAAAATTCAGAAGTGGATTCGCACAAAGAAGAAAATGGAAATTAGTAGGGCATGATGGCATATTCTCACACGTATCACAAAAATCAAAAATACCTCCACAAGGGATGCACGGAGGAAAACATGGAAACACGAGTAAATGGATAATAAATGAGGGAAAAGAAGATGAAAAAATATTGGACTATGCTATGGGTGATGTGATTTTTCTTAATTACGGTGATACAATAACATGTATTACAGCAAGCGGTGGAGGATATGGAAATCCATTAGAGAGAGATATGGAAAAAGTTAAAGAGGATGTTGAAATGGGCTTAGTTTCTATAGAAAATGCAAAGTTGAAATATGGAGTTATAATTAATCCTATAACACATGAAATAGATTATGAAGAATCAAACCGTCTAAGAAATATCAAATAGACCACAAAATCAAGCCACTTAAGAAATATTAAATACTAGAATTAAATTATGAAAGGAGAATTTTCATGAGTGAAAATGTAAAAAACATCCTGAATAAAGATAAAAAGCAGGTTAGTTTCGGTATGGCTTTTTTATGCATGGTCTCTTTAGCTTTAATATTCGTGGGTGGATTTGCACTACTAAAAATATCTACACAAGTTGTATTTTTGATTGCTATTATTGTGTGTTCAATAATAGGTATTATTAATGGTTTTAGTCTTCAAGATATAGAAAGCTTTTTCCTAAAAGGATGTAAAGATGTAATATTAGCTGCAATGATACTAATGGCAGTTGGTGCTGTCATTGGTTCATGGATAGTATCGGGTATAGTGCCTACTATAATATATTACGGGCTCAGCATATTAACTCCCGCTACATTTATTATTGCAGGTTTTTTAATATGTTGCATAATATCATTTTTTACAGGAAGTTCATATACTGCTATTTCAACTCTAGGCGTAGCATTTATGGGTATTGGAATTGGGCTAAATATTAATCCTGCCATTACAGCAGGCATGGTAGTTTCAGGTTCTGTTTTTGGAGATAAACTCTCTCCTTTTTCAGACTCAACTAACTTAGCAGCAGCAGTATCTGATTGCAATGTCTTTGAACACGTTAGGTCTATGTTATTTACAACAATACCTGCTGTAATTATATCAGCAATATTGTATTTCTTAATAAGTCTAAAATATCAAGGACTTGAACTTGATATGACTTTGATTAACAATATAAAGGGAGTTTTAGATACTAATTTTAACATTACTCCTATACTTCTAATAGTTCCAATATTCACAATATTTTTGGCTGTAAAAAAGATTCCACCTCTTGTTGCATTAATTATTAGCTCGCTTATGGGAATCTTTGCAGCATTTTTATTCCAAGGCTCCCATTATGAATTAAAGACAATAATAAATTCTCTTGGCAACGGATTCAGCATCAATACAGATATACCTGAAATTAATAAACTACTTAACCGAGGCGGAATGTTAAGTATGATGGGAGCAACAGCACTAGCATTCTTAGCTGTTGGACTCGGTGAAATACTTCAAAGTATAGGAGTATTAGATGTAGCATTGAATAAAATGAATAAAATTATCCGTTCTGAAGGCACTCTAGTTATATTCACTCTTTTAACGAGTTTGATTGTAACAATTTTGTGTGCGAGCCAGTATATTTCAATTATTCTTACTGGTCAATTAATGAAAAACTCATATACTGAGTACAAAGTTAAGAAGACTGTTTTATCACGGACTCTTGAAGATGGAGGAACAATATTCTGTTATTTGATCCCATGGTCTACATCTGGAGTATATATAGCAGGGGTTCTGGGTATAGAAGTCACCGCATATGCACCGTATGCATTCTTCTGCATTCTATGTCCTATAATAGCAGCTATATATGCTTTCACTGGATTTGCAATATTTAAAGAAGATGAAAGTAAAGAACCGGTTTAATCATCCGATTCATTTACAGATTAGGCAGATGAAGGTTTTTTGAGAAACAATTATTAACAACTAAAATACAAGCCTAAATTAAAGTGGCTATCCTATAATGATAAAAATAATCATTAAAAAGATAGCTACTTTTCTCTTTGAATTCACTTATGTCTGAAATTTATTTTATCTCCCTAAAACAAACAAAGCCTTTTCTTTAGCAAAGTTTTGTACATTAAACAAAAGCAATATCTCATCAATTCCCTTCTCTTTGACAAGCTCTTCTATACTCATATTAAAATGTCTAGGATCTATAACTATGATTTTTTCATAATGATTTGTTAGAAATGGAATAAAGCTATTAGCAAAAGAATCTTTGATTACCAATAAAGATTTTTTGTTTTTCACTGATGTTTCTATTTCCATTAGTGATTTATCTCCTCCTAAGAAATAAGAGTACTTATCAGTTTTATTTAAATAAGTTTCATCATAAAGGCTATAAACTTCTTCTTTATTATTAATTTTAATATTATACTTCACATTCTCCTTTGGTTCATAAATATATATATCATCTGGTTTTCCTAAATAAAAATTAGCCTTTCTATAATTAGTTCCCCAAAACTCTTGAGATATCTTTTTTACTATAAACTCCTCTTCCTTTAATGGATTTTCTCCTATTGCTTCCATATAATATTTATAAGCATAAAAAACTCCTTTAGTAGTCCAATGATGGTCAGTTCTATAGTATATATCTTCATTAGATTTTTCACTTAGGGCTTTTACTAAATTTATTAGTTTCATTTTTCCATTAAAAGAGGATTTCAATTTATCTATAATATAACTTTCATCAACTATAGGAGCATATAAGGGCAATTTATGATTTAGAACTGTAGACTTACTAGGTACCAATAGAGAGGTAACAGGAATATTATGCTTATTCATTTTATCTAAAAATATACTGATACTCTCTATATTTTTCTTTAATTGTTCTTCATCTATTTCCTTATCTATATCAAATAAATAATCTTCTTTTCCAAAGTAAGCTCTGCCATTATCCTTTTTTAATAAAGATAAATCTGCAATTGTCTTTAATCCTATCCAATTATCTTTAGAGATAAATTGGTCCGTTGTATAGGTTTCAAAATCTTTACTAAACTTTCCAGATATTATAGTATCCAAATTAAGCTTTGGAAGTCCTTGTAGATATCTATTTTCTTTGTTGGAAAACACCCTTTTGGGTGATACTATATTACCTATGGATAATGATAATAATAATCCAGTACATATTATAACTCTTGCTTTTTCTTTCATATCTATCCTCCTAAAAACGAAAATATAAAAATGGATTATAAGATTGATCTACTAGATATGCTATTGATAATACTACTACTAAGAATAAAAATACATTTTCTGCAATCCATGATATCTTGCTAAATCTATTATTCACATGCTTCCACAACCTCTTAGGTATATCTGTTGACCCTATTATAAGAATTAAAAATAATAATATATTGGTATATAGTAGATATAAAGATGTATGGTTAAAAATATCATTACTTCCAAATCCAAATAAGATTTTAATATAACTTAGCCCATCCTTTATGGAATCAAAGGCGAATATGGCCCATGATACAAGGACTAGAAATAGGGTATAAATTCTTGTAAGCCACTGAGGTAATTTCTTCAATATATCAAGAAGAAATAGTTTTCTGCAATCAATATAATTCCAAAGAATAATCCCCACAGGGCAAAATTCCAGCTGGCACCATGCCATATTCCAGTTAAAATCCAAACTATTAATATATTTCTAATATGATTAAACCTCCCTTTCCTATTGCCCCCTAAGGAATATATAGATATTCCTTGAACCATGTACCTAGAGATATATGCCATCTTCTCCAAAACTCGGTAATGCTTTTAGACATATAAGGATAATTAAAATTCTCTAAGAAATTAAATCCAAAGATCTTTCCAAGACCAATAGCCATATCTGAATATCCAGAGAAGTCAAAGTATATTTGAAAGCTAAAGGCCAATATACCTAGCCAAGCAGTTAACACTGGAATATTTGACATATTTAGATGGGATATATTGTCCCAGAGGATGCCTATATTATTTGCCAACAAAACTTTCTTTCCTAGACCTAAAGTAAATCTCTTTATACCTTCACTAAATAAATCATAGGATTCCACTCTATTATCCATTTCTCCTGCTACAGTCTGATATCTGACTATAGGCCCTGCTATAAGCTGAGGGAAAAGAGTTACATAGGTGCCAAAGGAAATAATATTATTTTGTACTTTTGTATCCCCTCTGTAGACATCTATTGTATAGGACATAGTTTGAAAAGTATAAAAGGATATGCCTATAGGTAAGGTAAGACTTAATAGCGGAATACTAGAACCTAATATATTATTTATATTGGATATAAGAAAGTCAGAGTATTTGAAAAAACCTAATAATCCTAAATTAACAAATATAGATACTCCTAACCATAGCTTTGCTTTATTTATGTTTTCATTACATTTATAATAATGAACTAATCTGCCACAGGTATAATCAAGGACTGTTGAAAATATCATAATCCATATATATTTAGGTTCTCCCCAGCTATAAAATAAAAGGCTTGCTATTAATAGTATGAAATTCCTATATTTTTTAGGTGCTATAAAATATATCGTTAAAACAAATGGTAAAAAATAAAACAAAAATAATACGCTACTAAAAACCATAATAATCCCCCATTAAAAAATATCTAGTCTGATGAAAAAACCAGACTAGATTGCAATTTATTCAAAGAACTTATTGATAATATCTTCTACCTTCTTTACTTCTGCCTTTGCGAACTCAAGTCTTTCTTCCTCTGTAGCCTCTTGTCTATCATCGTATTTACCAAGCATTAAAAAGAAAACATAATCCCCGTGTCTAACTACCTTAGCAGAGTTTACCTTAGGCATATTCATAGGATACTGTAAAGATTCCTCCACAAGGAATTTTCTGTGTTTTTCTAAACTGTCTTCTATCACAGCTCCTTTACCTTCTTCTGCCTTGATTGCAATAAAAGTATCTACGTTAACACTTATCATCGGCATCTCTGCTATAAAGACTTCTATATCTTCTTCCTTTATACCTGTCAAATCCTTTATTTCTTCTACAGTTAATTCTCTATTTGCATAATAATCCTCACCAAGTGCTTCCTTAACTGCAGCATGTACTTCCTTCAAATCCACTATCCTTACTTCTTTTTTAGGAACACATCCTCCTAAAAACGAAGTCATCATTATCATTGCTAAGAATAATCCAAATATTTTTTTCATTTTACTTATCTCCTATCTATATTATCTTTTATATCATCTATATTATATTTATTTCCCTGCTTATCTATAAAAACATCCTTTTCCACCTCTAAAAATTGACCTTCACCATCATTTACTAAATAATATACTCCTTCCTCTTTCTGAAGAAATAATAAAGATTTACTTCCTTTCTTAAATTCACCTTCCATTTGGGAGAAAACCTTTTCCTTTTCTACCTTTCCTCCCCTTACCCTAAGAATAATTTCATCCTTATGAATATCTCCTAAAAAGACCTTCTCAATGTCTATAGTAATATCTGTATATATATAATTATTTTCTTTTACATATTGACTTTTATCAATTTTCTTAGTTTCTCCTACAACTATATAATCTGCTTCATGGAAGCTAATCATAGGATCATCTATGGTAAACATCCTAGCTATTTGAGGAATTTCGGTATAGCCTTTTGGAACTGAATTTTGTCCCTTAAATAATAGTAAAGGAACTATTATAACTATAGCCGCTGCCATAGATGAAATCTTTACATATCTTTTATATATTCTACTTTTTTCAACTCTTTCTCTTTCCAACATTTCCGCCTTCTTATATACCCCTTCTAGGAATTCCCTATTATCTTTCATCATCTCCAGCTCCTTTCTCCAATACATCTCTAAGAGCTTTCCTAGCTCTATGAATCAATACTCTTGTCTGTCCTAAGGTTTTTCCTAGAATTTTTGATATCTCTTCATAAGATAATTCTTCAAAGTTAGCTAAATAAATAGCTTTTTCATAATCAGGTTTTAACTTTTTTAAACTATCAAGAAGGAGTTTTTTTTCTTCATCTTTTATTACTTTTTCTTCTAGACTATCTTCATCTAATAATATCTCATTATCTCTTTCAAAGGGAATTACCTTTAACTTTGATTGCTTTCTTACATAATCTATGGCCTTATTTCGTCCTAATGTATATATATAAGTTTTAAAGGAATAGTCAAAATTATATTTTTCCTTGTAAACATAGACATAGGCAAATACATCCTGAGCAATATCTTCAGCAATAAAGATATCTCCAGCATATCGAGAAATAAAGTATATTAAGTTGTCCTTGTGAGTAAATATAATGTCTTCGAAGGCAGTTATATCGCCTTTAAGAAATTTTTTGTAAAGAATTTTATCATCTATCATTGGAGGCCTCCATTGTCTTTCATATATTATTCGTCTGAATAAACAAAAAGTTACACTAAATTTAATATTTCTTTATTTATTAAAAATACCCTATAATATATAGGTTAAATTTTTCTTGACTTTCTTATATTAAATAGTAGAAAATAAATATAGAATACTTTTGGAGGTGAAAAATGAGATTAGATGAAAAAATTGTTCTAGTTACAGGAGCTAGTTCTGGTATAGGTAAGGAGATGGCTTTACTTTTTGCCAAGGAAGGTGCGAGGGTGGTTGCTGTGGCTAGAAGAATGAATAAGTTAGAAGAACTTGTAAATTCTTCTATAGAGTATAAAGGGATTATTATCCCCTTTGAAGGAGATGTATCTAAGCAAGAAGATATAGACAAATTAGTGGACTATACAGTAAAGAATTTAGGTAAAATTGATATTTTAATCAATAATGCAGGAAACCTTGATAATTTCACACCTGCCATGATTTGTCTGACGAACTGTGGGAAAATATATTGAATATAAACCTTACAGCACCTATGAAATTAACTAGAAAGGTTTTACCTTTTATGGTTGAATCTGGAAAGGGCAATATAATAAATGTTGCATCAATTGGTGGGCTAAATGGTGCTAGGGGTGGTGCTGCATACACTGCATCTAAATTTGGTTTAGTAGGTCTAACTAAAAACATTGGATTCATCTATGCCAATAAAGGAATTAGATGTAATGTTATATGTCCCGGTGGAGTAGATACAGAAATAACTTCAAATCAGAAACCTAATGCTTTCGGAGTTGAACGAATAATGTCTGGTACTGGAAATAATATAAGATCTGGTTCTCCAGAAGAGATTGCAAATATAGCATTATTCTTAGCTTCAGATGAATCCAGCCTAGTCAACGGCGCAACCATTGTAGCTGATGCTGGTTGGACTGCATATTAGTCAATTAAAAACTAGGTGATATCACCTAGTTTTTTATAAATTTTCTTAGCTTTTTAATGAACTCTTCATTATCTCCCCCATCAAAATATTCTCCTGACACATCTATAGTGTTCAATATTATTTGTTCTTTTGTAGCTAAAGTTATTAACTCTTCCATAAATATTTCCTTTACACCTCTTATGCTACAGCTTGGACTTTCATTAATGCCCAAAAGTCCAACAATCTCATATTCATTATCTAAGTATTCTTTCATAATATTTATAGCATCTTGAGATATGTTTTTGCAGAGAGTTCTAAACTCCGCAGTATCATACTCAAGTTTATCCATAGGCTTTCGCTTCAATCCTAAATGTCTATACTCTGGACAGGGGAGCTGATGAATTTCATTTATTTCGCTCCTTCAATATATCTCTTTGGAAGCCTTTGAATTAATAGAGAGACTATTAAACAACTCGCTATTTTATCGACAAAATTACTTGTAATCCTAGGAATAAAGCTGCAGTAAAAATCTTTTGCCCTGACTGAGCTAGCCAAGTAAATAATACGTCATTAAAGTCTCCTGTAATGCCTCCATATACATAAGTAGCTATAGGTGTACCAATTAAAGGTGCCACCACTGCAAGTATTATTCCAGTTATAGCTGCTGTCACAAAATTAAATTTCCACTTTTTAGCTATAAAACCAACTGTAATTCCTATTGCGATATTAACTAATGCAAAGGGTATGACCTTCGGATTTGTAATAACTCCTTGAAGCAAATTTGTTAATCCTCCTGCTAAAGCTCCATACCAAGGTCCAAATACAGCAGCAGTAAATATAGTCCCTACAGTATCTAGAAATAATAGGGGTATGCTTAACATGTCCACTACTGTTCCAAGTACAATATTTACTGCAATAGCCAAAGCTGAAAAAATCAATGCATAAGTCCTGTTTCTTTGATTCATGAAATGACCTCCTACTATAATTTAGTTAAATAAATTATAGTATATAGATTATTTATTGTATAATTGATAAATATTATAGTTAATTTCTAGATATAGGCGGATTTTATTACTATATTATTTATTTTCCTCACTCCATATCAAATAATGAAATTATTTCTTCTTCTGATAATTTTGATATTAATGTTTCTCCATCAGTAATCACTTTATCAATCATTTCTTTTTTCTTTTCTTGCAGTTTAAATATTTTTTCCTCTATGGTTCCCTTTGCAACTAGTTTTATAACTTGAACAGTTTTTTCCTGTCCTATCCTGTGGGCCCTATCTGTAGCTTGATCTTCTACTGCTGGATTCCACCATGGATCGAAATGGATTACCATATCTGCAGAAGGTAAATTTAATCCAGTACCTCCTGCTTTAAGAGATATTAAAAATACATCTCCTATTCCTTTGTTGAAGTCCATTACCAGATTGCTCCTTTCCATAATAGGGGTTCCTCCATCAAGGTATAAAGTCTTTATCTTATTATATTCTAAAAGTTTTTTTATTTTTTCTAGCATAGTTGTAAACTGTGAGAATATCAATATTCTATGTCCTGAAGCAACAGCTTCAGCTACTATTTCCTCTAAGGAATCTAGTTTACCGCTTCCACCATTATAGCCTTCTACAAATATTCCAGGATGGCAGCATATTTGTCTCAATCTTGTTAGCCCAGCAAGAATTTTTATATGTGACCTACTATATCCCTTTGCATTTATCTCATCATCTATTTCACCTTTTATAGCCTGTAAATATGCCTTATACAATTTTTTCTGATCTTTTAACATATCTACTACTATCTTTTGTTCTATCTTATCTGGTAATTCCTTTAATACTTCTTTCTTAGATCGCCTCAATATAAAGGGCTTAATCTGATTACTTAATTCTTTTAATTTTTCGTTATCTTCTTTCTTAACTATTGGCCATTCATACTTCTTAATAAATTTCTTACTTGTCAAAAGATACCCTGGCATTAAGAAATCAAATATTGACCAAAGTTCAGATAATGAATTTTCCATAGGTGTTCCAGTCAAAGCAAAATAATTCTTTGCCTTAATATTTTTTACAGATTTTGCACTAAGGGATTCTTGATTTTTAATATACTGTGCTTCATCTAATATACAGTATCTAAAAAATATATCTCTATACTCTCCTATATCTCTTCTAATTAACGGATATGAAGTGATTATTAAATCATAGTCTTTTATAGTACTAATGAGTTTATTTCTCTCATCCTTACTTCCAACTATTACTAAGGTTTTTAGACTTGGAGAAAATCTCTTTACTTCTTCTTCCCAATTATATACAAGAGATGTAGGTACTATGACTATACTTGCTTCGGAACCTTTTTCCTCTTTTTCAGATAGTAAGAAGCTTATCATTTGAATCGTCTTTCCTAAACCCATTTCATCAGCTAGAACTCCACCAAATCCATAATTTGATAATGTTTTAAGCCATTTGAAACCAAATTTTTGATAATCCCTTAAATCAGCTGTTAAGCCTTTAGGTAATTCATATTCTATATCATCTGGATCATTTATATCTTGTACTAATCTCTTGAAATTTACATTTTTCTTGATATAGTCAATTCCTCTATCTCTTATAAACTTGTCAAGATACAATGTCCTAAATTTAGGAATTTTAACATTTCCATCATGAAAATCTTTTCCTTCAATATCTAAATAATTCAACATATCTACTATATGGTCAAAGGCTTTATTATCAAGAGACAAAAAAGAACCATTTTTCAATTTATAATATTTCTTCTTTTCTCTTAAGCTTCCTAAGATATTTTCAAATTCAGAATCATCTACACCTTCTATATCAAAATTAAATTCCAAAATATCTGATTTATCATCAAGCTTGAGTCCACCTTTAAAGCTCTTAGAACTTATAAGGCCCACTTTCTTAAAGCTCTCAGAATAATATACTTCACAATGTTTCTGTAACTCAGGTATAATATCAGTTATAAAATCATAAATTTGCTCTTCTTCCTCTAGATAAAATCCTCCATCTTCCACCTTAAAATCTCCTTGTTCTAGGAGCATCATTATAGTCCTTTCAGTTTCTATATCCCTTAATAATATTTTCTCTGTATTTAAATCATTTGTCTTCTGTGAAGAAAAAGGATTTATACTTATATTTCCATAATTAAATATTACCTTTCCAAGAATTAACTCATCTTGTTTATCAAAATACATTATAGAATGTAATGGTTCACTATAGATCGACTCTTCTACATTTTTATCTATAATTAATTTTGAATGCTTTCTAATAGCAGGAAGCACCTCTGAAATAAAGGTCTCTTTTAAATCTTTTTCTATCCTTATTGCCGTTGTTTCTTTTTTTATTATTTCATTATATATTGGCATTATATTATTTATTTTCTCCTGAGATAATTGATAAATCTTATCCTTATAAAAAAAGTATTCTCCATTTGGTGTCAAGGATATTAACTGTGATCCATCAACAACTCTTAACAGAAGGTCTTCTTTACTCTCCTCTATTTTCAGGTTTAATTCCATATCTTCATCAGTTACTATTATGTCTTCAACATAACTATGATATATATTTGCATTAAATTTTCTATCTTTCATTAATTCAAAAAATCTCTTAAGAGATTCTGGACCTAAGTATATAGCATTTCCTTTAAATGTACTGTTATATTTATTACCATAAGAATTATAAAAATTTATTTCATAATTTTCATATAATAAGGTAATAAAATCTATCAATTTCTTATCATTAGAGTTAAAACAATGGATCTCTGGACTAAATTTAAATTTCTTGCCAAATTCTATTTCCTTATTTTCTTGTAAATCTGATATAAATTTCTCTGCCCCTCTAACCACATATAGTTTATCTACTCCAATTCTAAAATCAAGAAAAGCTCCTTCAGCTGTAAGTTTAAAATTTATTTCTAGATTTACAGGAGTTTTTATATCACTTGATTCTTGGCTATAATAATGAAGTATGTTTTTTATATCTCCTTCAGATTTCTTATATCTTGTAAGACTTGTTTCCTCGTAGTCCATAATTAATATCAACAAAGCAACTATATGTTTACAATCTCCATGATATTTTTTATAGGCTCCACATGTACAAGATGTAGCAACAATATTATCATAGCTATTAAACTCAACAATCGATTTATACACAGAACCTCCAACTACACTGGCAACATAATAATTATGGTTTGGAGTTGTCTTTACTTCTCTTACTTTTCCAGATTCATAATATTGTTTTCCTTTTTCATATGTGTCATAAAGTTCTACTCTATCTATTAATATTTCGTCTGTTAATCTTGACATTTTTTCACCACCATATCTATAAGCAATATATTTTTTCTATATTTCCATTGCTAATATAACAATTTAATTCTAATGAATATTCCATATACCTAAGAATTATTTTAACATATCCAAACATTACTCTGTCAGATAATATATTATTATAGTTCTATAATCCTGATATAGATTCTTAGTATATATTTATTTCTTTCATGATATAATGAATTGAGGTGAGAATATGAAAATATATGTGGATGCAGATGGATGTCCCGTAGTTGATATAGCGGTAGGAATTGCTAAAGAGTATAAATTAGAAATAATAGTTGTAAAAAACTATGCCCATGAAATTACCGACCTTTACGCAACTGTTGTTTCTGTAGATATTTCACGTGATAGTGCTGATTTTTATATAATAAATAGAATAGAAAAAGGTGATATAGTTATCACCCAGGATTATGGATTAGCTGCTATGTGTTTATCTAAAGAAGCTATCTGTATAAATCAAAATGGCTCTATATTTTCACAAAATAATATAGATGGAATGTTGAATCGAAGACATTTACATCAACAGCTTAGAAAACAGAATAAATATTATAGCAAGGCTAAGAAAAGGATTCCTGAAGCGGATAGGGAATTTGAAATTGTCTTAAGAAAACTAATTGAAAAACATACTTTTCAAGTACCTTAAACTCTATTCAACAATTTCTTCAAACCTATTAACTGACTTTCCATCTCGCTCTATTTTTTCTAAAAACATATCTAATGGTCTAACCCAAATTCCATATTCCCCATATAGAGCTTGGTATACAACCATATCTTCTAAAGTCTCTGAATGCTTTGCCATATGAAGAACTAAATATTCTTTTCCTTTGAAATGTTTATATTTTGTATTAGGCTTGATTGTTCTAGTATTTTCATTATTCATATAATGACTCCTTTTCTTTGTGTAATCACATCTTAATTACTTAAGTCTTATTCATCTAATTTTAGATTATATTCTCCATCTATTTTTTCTACAGCAACATTAAAGCTACTTTTGTCTAAAAATTCATCTGGAATCTTGATATCCTTCTTAGTCAAGTTATAAAGAAGCTTCTCTAGAGATTCTACAGCCTTAGATTCTGTAGCATCAACCTTACCAGTGAGAATTGTATCTTTCGTTGGGTTTATAATCACAGATAATCCCTTTCCTGATAATTTAACCCCTTCATCTGTAATTACCTCTTCCTTTAAATAATTAATGTCAGAAGAAATATTAGAGGCTAACTCTTTTAACGACATATCAATAAGGGGCTTATCCTTATATTTAAATTCGTTTATTTTAATTTTAGTTATTTCAACAGCATTATCTACTTTTTTACTTGTTTCAGGATTAAACATACCTAGAGCATTAAATATCAAGATAAATATAATCCCAATCAATATAAATTTTATAAGTTTCATGATTTTCCCTCCTAGAAATTACTAACAACCTCTCATTACATTCTATAAACCATTTCTATCCTTACTTCATTTTTCCCAATATCATCATTAGTATAACAGCTTAAATCAATTCCATTTACTTTAAATCCATTTTTTATATAAAAATCTATGGCTTTGGATCTCAAGAATTATTTCCCTAAAACCTTCATTTATAATATATTATTCTTCTATTACCTTTATAAGTACAAGTCCTTCTCTAAAAGCTCCTCTTTTCTCATTTTTCTCTTGTCTAATTCTTTCAAATTCTTCAATTGATACTCCTTTATGGTCAAGAATTCCATATAATACTTCTACTAAATCTGCAAGTTCTTCTACATTTCCACTTTCAAGATATTCGGTTAATTCTTCCTCAAGTTTTTTATTTAATAGCCTAATAAGTTGACTTTCACCTACTTTTTCAACTATTGCCTGATTGCCTGCCTTTTCAATTATTTCTGGTATTTTATCTCTTACTAACTTATTATATTCTATAGATTTCATACTTACCAATCTACCTCACCTTATCATATTACCCCTATTATACTATATTATTAAAAAAACCCCAATTTTTTATCTGTTATTTTGTATTTATTCCTTACTATATTATAGTATTTTATTTCTTATTTTAGATATATACCTTATTAAGGTAATAAAAAAATGATATGCAACCACCATACTTCTTCATAGGAAAAATAACCACCCTGCTGTGAGTCACATCAGAATGGTTATCCTAAATTAACTATTTACATCCGATTATTACGAACATATCCATATTATCTACTTCCTTTAAAACTTCCAACCCAGCATCTAAAAAGTATTGCCTTAGTATTGCCATTGGAGGTAAATCATCCTCTTTTACAGTTTCATCTGCTCCTTTATGAAGATTATTAATAGACTCCCTGCTTTGAGAATGGCAAATTGTAAGTTTTCCGCCAGCTTTCAACTTTTGTGCCAAACTTGTAATCGCTTCTGCTTTTCTGTGTTTAAAATGAGGAAACATGGAATAGCAGATTATATGATCATATATATCTTCATCATCTTTGCTCTCTAGTACATCTACACATTCAAAGATTACATTCTCATATTTGTTTTTTCTCTGAGCAACCTCAATCATTTTTTCAGCTACATCAATTGCCTTGATGTAACCTGACTGGGTTACTCTTTGAAATAAGCCGGGAATAAGTATGCCAGTTCCTGTTCCAACATCTAAAATATGGGTTCCTGCTTTTATTTCAACTAAATCCAGTATAAACTCTACTTTTATCATATCGTGGTTGCATATTTCGTCCCAAGTATTTGCTAATCTATTAAAAAAATCTTTTTGTGATTCCATTTAAATTCACCTATGTCAACTTATGAAACTCGCTAGTTGGATTGAATCTTTTCACCCCTAATACAATTGAAGGTATTAGGATTAGTTGTATGATGATCCCTGGAATCCCTTTAATGATTGCACCTTGCACAAACACAACCGGACTAGGAAGCTGTACCATAAAAATTGTTGCCAATACCCATACTGCAGCACCGGCCATAATTCTACCACATATCATACTAATGATAAGGGACATGCAGACATTCACCTTTGATTTTCTATAAAGAAGACTTACTATTGCTCCATAAGTTGCAAGCTCAAGAATCATATAGGGCAATACTGGAAAAAATGGTGGCATCCCTGTCAATAATGAGCTCAAAAGAGGAGTTAATATACCTACTGCAGCTGCAAATGGTAATTCTAGAAAAAATCCAGCAATTAGTACAGGAATATGCATAGGCAAAAACACTGGACCTGCCCCTCCTATAGCATGAAATGCCATGGGCAATACAAGCCCCGTGGCTATAAATACTCCCGATAATACCAAGCTCTTTATCATTTTATTTTTCATAATATCCCTTCCTTCAATAAGCGATAATCTCTTTAATCATAAACTCTTTACCACTTAATACCTCTATGTTTTCTCCTCCGCAATAAGGACAGCGGTATTTATTTTCAATCAGATTAAATACCTTATGGCAAGATTTACACATGCCATTTCCCGGTAGAATCTCTATCTCAAGCCTAGTATCCTCTAGCATAGTTCCATCTACTGCAGCTGGATAGCAGGCTTCAATATATCTCGGTATCATGGAGGATAATTGTCCTATTTGAAGCACTAAAGTATCTATATTTGTTATTCCATTGCTTTTAGCAAAATTTTCTACTGTTTTAACTACTTTAATAACTACGCCTAATTCATGCAAATAGCTCACTCCCACATATTCTACTTAGTATAGACACCCATAGATTTCTTAACCTTGTGGACAACCATTCTACCCTTACGCTTAATCATATTTTTGACTATTATCGGTTTAAGGTCTTCAAAGGATACATTTTCTTCATCATACTTTCTTATGAGAGATATAGCATCAAATTTACATCTTGTGGTACATGCCCCGCATCCTATGCACGTATATTCGTCTATCGTTGTAGCTCCACAGCTTAGGCATCTCTCTGTTTCCTTCTTTACTTGTTCTTCTGTAAGGGTCTCTCTTAGGTCATTAAAGGAAGTCTTAGCCTTTGCTCCATCTACATGAGCCGTCCTCTGTCTTGGAGCATTATCATATCCTTCAAGTATCAAATTGTCCTTGTCTAAGGCATGATATGCTCTTCTATCGCGTCCAAGTACTAAGCTTTGCCCCGGTTGAACAAAACGATGAATGGAAATTGCAGCTTCTTTTCCTAGAGCAATAGCATCTATGGCAAATTTAGGACCTGTCATAGCATCACCACCTGCAAATACATCTGATTCAGCAGTTTGAAGAGTAAAGGAATCAGCTTTGATAGTCTTATTTGGATTAAGCTCTATCTTTGAGCCCTCTAATAGATTTCCCCATTCAATACCTTGACCTATGGATAATAATATATGGTCTGCTTTTACTGTAATAGTATTGTTTTCATCATACTTAGGATTGAACCTCTTGTTCTCATCAAATACAGAAGTACACTTCCTAAATTCTATGGCTACTACACGGCCATTTTCCGTGACAATTCTCTTAGGACCCCAAGAGTTATTTATTACGATATCTTCTGACATTGCCTCATCAACCTCTTCATCTAGAGCGGGCATCTCCTCTCGACTTTCTAAACAGAACATATCTACCTTTGATGCTCCTACTCTTGTAGCTGTTCGAGCTACGTCTATAGCCACATTCCCTCCACCTATGACTACTACATTTCCTTCAAGCTTTACTTCTCTTCCCAAATTTACATCTCTAAGGAAATCAACTCCTGTAATAACCCCTTCCCCCTCTTCTCCTTCAATTCCTAATTTTCTTCCTGATTGTGCTCCTATTGCAAGATAAAATGCCTTGTATCCTTGTTGTCTTAATTCCTTGAGGCTTATATCTTCTCCTACTTCAATACCCGTCTTAAACTCTACCCCTAATTCTTTTAGAATATCTATTTCAGCATTTACTACATTTTTTTCCAATCTATAGGATGGAATTCCGAGAGTAAGCATGCCGCCTAGAGCCTGTTGTTTTTCAAATACTGTCACCTTGTATCCATCGATGGCTAAGTAATATGCACAAGATAAACCAGAAGGACCTGCTCCTATAACGGCTATTTTCTTTCCATAATTATGTTTAACTTTTGGTATATAACGATTTTCCTTGTTTAAGTCCTGTTCCGCTATGAATTTTTTAATATCATCTATAGCTACTGGGTCATCTATATCCCCTCTAGTACATACAGATTCGCATTTTCTTGGACATATACGTCCACATACTGCTGGGAATGGGTTTTCATTTTTTATCAGTTCAAGGGCCTCCTTGTATTTTCCTTGAGAAGCCAACTTAATATAACCTTGGATAGAAATATGAGCTGGGCACTGAGTCTTACAAGGGCTTGTTCCTGTATCCACTACATTCTCTCTGTTTGTACGATAATCAGGATTCCATTTATCTGGTCCCCATTCTGTATTAGATGGAAAATCCATCCTTTTATTTTCTTTAATTGGTGTTTTAGCACATATTTTTTGACCTAGCTTTAATGCATTTACAGGACAGACTTGGACACATTCTCCACAGGCAACACATTTCTCCTTATCAATATGAGATACATAGTTTGATCTGACCATATCATTATTTAAGAACATCCCTGCAGTTCTTAAAGATAGGCAGCTACATCCACAACAGTTACATATTGCATGAGTCTTTCCAAAACCATCTAAATTTGGTATTTGATGCATCAAACCATTTTCTTCTGCTCTTTTTATGATTTCAAAGGCTTCTTCCTTAGTTATTTGCTTACCTCTTCCCGTACGGATATAATATTCCGCTGCATGTCCCAATTGGATACACATATCCTCCTTTAAATGTCCACAGCCTTCTCCCATAACCTCTCTAGCCGTACGACAGGAGCAATCAGATACTGAAAATATTTCATTTTCATTTAGATATTTTGATACTTCCTCATAAGATGCTCTTCTTGTTTCACCATCAATGGCTGTTTCAATGGGAATAACACGCATTAGACCTTTCCCCACGGGAAATGCTCCTGCTGTTTTTGGCCCTCTTACTCTACCATAAGCCTCGAAAGCTTCTGCTATTTGAGGATATTTCTTTACATTTTCCTTATTGTTAACCATCATTTCCATAACCCCTGGCACCCAAGTATCAAGCCAGTATTTATCTTCTCCATCTATTTTGTTTACAAAACAAGCACCAGCAACTGCTAATTCCCACAAATGTTTTTCTGTATCCTCCAAGGATTGGCTGCATAAAGGTGCTACTTCCTTTGCACTCTTTGGTTTCCGAAACTCTAGGCATAATCCTACTTCTGCCATTTCATCTGTAACTACTGGTTCTAATATCATATATTCAGGATCTTTATAGTTATATGCTGATTTCGAATTAGGCTTCTTTCTGCCAATATGATTTGCTAAGTCTAATACTTTTGGCTTTCCCATAAATCTCACTCCTTAATGTTTTTATTCCTGCCAGCTTTTTACCTCATTACGAATCCAATCAGCCATTCATCAACTCCCTCTCCAGTCCTTGCTGAAATAGGAATGATCTTTATATTTGGATTTAATTTCTTTGCACGAGACTTTACCGCCTCTAGATCAAAGTTAAAATAATCAATTACATCTATTTTATTAATAAGTAAAACATCTGCAATTGAAAACATCAAGGGATATTTAAGGGGCTTATCATCACCCTCTGGTACACTTAATATCATGGCATTCTTAGATGAACCTGTATCGAACTCTGCCGGACATACAAGATTACCTACATTTTCCAATATTATAAAGTCAAGGTTTTGTGTTCCTAATCCTTCTAGACCTTGTCTTGTCATATCAGCATCTAGATGGCACATTCCCCCTGTATGCAATTGAATTACCTTTGTACCTGTTTGAGCTACTGAATGAGCATCCACATCAGAGTCTATATCTGCTTCCATAACTCCAATTTTCATATCCGATTTCAAAGCTTCAATAGTCCTTAAAACTGTAGTTGTTTTACCTGATCCTGGTGATGACATGAGGTTTAACAGAAATATCCCCTTCTTTTTCAATTCATCCCTAAGGATATCCGCTTGTCGATTGTTATCTTCGAAAATATTTTCCTTGATTTCTAAAACTTTAAATTTTTCCATTTATTATCCGCCTCCCTATAAATTTTCATTACATTTACAATACAGCTCTATGAAAATCGTTACTATTTTATCACTTTCATTGTATTTAAAATAAAATTTACTGTCAAAAAAAGGGAGACAGTAAGATTTCAATGTTTATCGACTTTCTATTTCAAGCATTGTTTACACTTATAAATTATATAATCCTAATTCTAAGCACTTCTCATAAAAAAATATGTAAATATGACTTGAATGTAAAAAAGTCATTGGAATGTGCTGAAATACTATGGATTAGGAATTAAATTAATGATAAACTATAGTTGAATTTACGTTATTTTTTTAACGTAATATTTTGAAAGTATCAAATCATTATATTTATATGAAAGGGGTTTTGGTTATGTTCTTTTTTGAAACGCTTCCCTGGTATAACATAATTATGTGGTTTGTTGTTCTTGGTATTCTTATTGGATTGAATGAGCTTTCCCGCACAAGTAAAAGAGTAAGTATTCTTATGTTTATGGTTTTACCGATAATCCTTACTATAGTTTGGGTCACCAGAGGCCCTAATGAAATCACGTCTTGGTTTACTTGGGTCAAAGTTTATTCGGCACTAGCAGGTTGCCTTATTTATATGGTGGTTCGATTTACAGACTACCATAAGAAACACAGGTGGTATCTAACACTTATTCCATCTATCTTAGCTATCAATATCTTGGAAGCTGTAGCACGAGAATTTCAAGTTGGTATAGCTGGCTTTAATGGAATGGTTGACGGTATGTATTATATATCCGGAGGGTGGAACTATTTAAATGCAATAGCCGGAATTCTAAATATTCTAGTGATTTGCGGTTGGTTTGGTATCTACTCTACTTCAGGTAAACGTAAGGATATGATATGGCCTGACCAAAATCTCCTTTATATTATAGCTTATGGAGTTTGGAACATATCCTATGTATATTCCTGTGCACCTGGCAACGCCTTGTATTCAGGATTAGCATTAAATCTTGCACCTACTATTCCTGCACTTTTATGGTCGAAAGGAACTTGGATGCAAAACCGTGCACATACACTTTTATTTTGGATGTCATGGGTCATGACATTCCCATATTTCTTTGCTACAGGCAGTATTTTAAATGTAAAGGTAAGCTATAAACCTCAAGCTAACTGGACTCTAGCAATACTATCTTTAAGTCTTAATATAATATTAGCAGTTTGGCAGTTCTACCGAATCGCTAAATATGGTCTCAATCCTTTAAAAGACGAGATTTGGAAGGATTCAAAAATAAGTTCAAAGCTAGAATCTATATAAACTAAAGAAAATCTCCTTAATCACTAGTGATTAAGGAGATTTTTAACATATGGCTAAAAAAAACGATTTAATAAATCTATAGAATACCGTATACAGTTTTCCATTGAAAGTGTACTCATAATTTCACCTGCTAAAAATACATTGTATTTACCTTGCATAGATTCCATTTTATCATAAAATCCATTTTCTAAGGCATAAGTATCTACATAAGGGCAATGCTGCCAATTTTTAGCCTGATAAAGCCTTGGATTCTGTATACCTAATTTTAACAAGTCATCTTTAATAATATCTAAGGCAGGAATTTTAGAGCTATCACTAGGATTATATGCATAAAGCATCACCATCCCTTCATTATCCTCTTTATCCCACCTAGAGTTCCATATGGTAATATGTCCTTGCCGATTGGGTGATAAGTTTTCTAATACGCATCCACAGCCTTTGGGGATTTTGTCAGCTATGAATGCATAAACATTAAATGATTGATATCTTATACTGTTTAGTTGTCGCTTCATATCTTGATCCCAAAAATGAAGATTTGAAAATTGATCCAAGGGAGCAGCAATGATGACTCGATTAAATTCAAGAATTTCAAATTGGGTTTGTACTAATAGGGTTTGTTTCTGAGATACAGAAATATCTATTACCTTTTGACCTAGACGGATATCTTTGATTTCCTTTCTTAGTCGTTCTGTCAATGAAGAAACCCCATTCTTCCAAGTGGCAAACTCCGGTAACTCCATAAAGGACATTAAATGATCGTAGTTTAAGATTCTAAGTACGTATAGAGCTGGTACTTCATCAATATTACCTAATCCAAAGATAGTAAAATATTGGGTATAGATGGTCTTTAAAATCCGAAATTCATGTATATCACACCATTTTGAAAATGGAAGCATTAATACAGGCTCAACATTTTCAATATTTGATTTTTTAAGTGACTTATACATCTCTAATACGTCTGGCAATCGATCCAGTTCATCCACAAAGTCTTCCAATTTTTCCTTCGGTATGGGTATAGTTTTTTGACCATTAGTATTATAATTGGTACGAGATAATTTTGGTCCGTCTGCTTTGATATTTAACCGTTTCATCAAAGCCTTAAGATACGGTTGAGAAGGTAGGCCAAATATTGCCCCCAGTTCGTGAGATTTTCCCTTATGCCAGATGGTATACAATTTACCACCTATCCGTTCATCTTTTTCAAAAACAGTGATATTTTTATATCTCCTTTTTTGCAGACCTTCGGCTATAACAAGTCCTGAAAGTCCTCCACCAATTACTGCAATTTTACAGTCTTCCCTGTTCACCTTTCTCACCCCGCCTTGAATAATTTATCAATGCCAGAATCCAAAGTGGCAATGTATCTAAATCTACATTATTTTGTGATGCCCTTTCAAGTACTGCCTCAACAGGTGTCCTACCTATATTATGACCATCTAGTATTATATTGTAAAAATTATATTCCCTTATAAATTTATTAAGTGCACCTTCAACCTTTGTAAATGAATCAAGTTCATGATTCAAACCAATTTTATCATAGAACTCTGTAACCAAAAACTTATTTAGTGACATCATATCTTCTAATGCCGTATTATCCTCAGGAGAAATAAATATATGATTTATATGAAGGTCTTCTATAACTTCTTTATACTTATTATCCTTTACAAAGTAAGGTAAAAACTCCTTTTTTCTGTCAGTAGCTAAATTTGTAATATTTATATTGAATAGTTTCAATAAATAAACTAATTTACGCTCAAAATAATTCCAGATATCAATATCCTGTTTTTTATTGTATAGTTTTACTGCTATCCATTTTGAAGCAATATCATAGAAGCTATATTGATATATTTTACCAATGCCATCGAAGGTTCCCATAAAGTTAATCTGCTGGATAACTAAATATCCCGGATAAATCTCCTGTTTATTAAAAAATCCAAGTATTTCCTTACTATCCTTTCGATTAGTTTTCATATGAAATGCTTTATTCTTAGAATATTGCACTCTCTGAGCCTTTGTTGCTAAATTATTTCGCCTTAAGACATTATAAATACCTGTCTCTCCGATATCAATTCCTTCAGCTCTTAGCTCATAATAAATTCTTTTGGGTCCATCGGCAGGATAACTGCTTACATATGCTAATATTTCCTGCTCAATAGTCTTATTGACTTTATTAGGCATTTGTGGCTTTTGTGGTTCCTTTATTTCTAGTCCAACCATGCCATACTTCTGATAAGCCCTTTGCCAATTATAAAAGGTTGTCCTAGAAATACCAAACAGCTCACAGGTCCGAGAAACGTTGTTTTCCTTCAATGCATGTTTCAATATCATATATTTATTATGTGCATTAAATCCTTTGAATTTCATAACAGTACCTCCTTTTCCTTAATGAGCATTTCAATGATATAGCCTTCATATCTACTAATCTACTTCACATTATCTGTCACCATCATTATACTATATTATCAAGGATTTCCCAATTTTTCCCTTATCATCTCTATTTATTTCTTGTTTAATGTACCTATCATAATATGAATTTACTTTCATCTATTATATAATAATAAGTATAATAATAAATATGGAGGGATTATATATGACTAAATTTAAAGAAACTAGACCTGAAGAATTTAACTATAGCCCATTTAAATTAATTGGCAAGGATTGGATGCTAATTACTGCAGAAAAGGATGGAAAAACTAATACAATGACTGCTTCCTGGGGCGGTTTAGGTGTTATGTGGAATAAGAATGTGGCATATATAGTTATTCGTCCACAACGCTATACTAAGAAGTTTATAGATAATTCAAATTCATTCTCATTGACATTCTTTGATAACAGTTTTAGAGAAACATTATCTTATCTTGGAACAAAATCTGGTAGAGATGAAGATAAAATTAAAAAATCTAATTTTACAGTTATACATGATAATAATATTCCTTATTTTGAAGAAGCAAATATAGCAATCTTCTGTAAGAAATTATTTGCTCAGGAATATAAACCTGAGTCATTCATTGATCAGGAACTTAATGAAAAAATCTATCCTAATTCTGACCATCATACATTATATATTGGAGAAGTAACTAAGATATTGGTAAGAGAATAATAAATATCTAAAATACACATCATGAAAATATAGGTTTAATTATAATGGATTATATAACCAAGAGAGACTGAAATTATTTCAGTCTCTCTTTTAAATTTATCTCTTTGATTTAATTGAAAAAATACAATGATATAAAATATTTTGAAATACTGTTGCCAACAGGAAACAAATACTTAAAATATAATAAGCACGATTCTTTTCTGTACTATAGACAAGCAAAAAATATGCTGTCCATATACTCATGATAATAGTCAATAGCATTACAGGTATATTAATATTATAGTCTGTATTTCCCTTACGATAACGCAGATATGCAATGATTACAAGAGCAAGAATGATACTTATAGCAATCCATTTCATCGCTGGAATAGGAAATGCCTTCTCCCATTTACCGTTAAGATATATCACATGACGAAGCATCCCCATACGAGTTTTAGTGAAATAATGAGCTGCATAGGCTCCGATTATTGCTAAAAACTCTAAGATACCACACAAAATTGCGCATATATATTTACTTCTATTTTGCCGCCTTGTCATTTGAAAGTTCACCTACTGTCGTATAAACGACTTCACCAGTATTTGGATCTCCCACTTGAACAGGGAGATTATCATTCATTTGCCATTGATACCATCCACCATCATACATACTCATATTGGTATATCCATTTTCGTACATAATTAAAAACGGAATTGATGCACGCCAACCTGTTCCACAATAGAAAGAAAGCTCATTGTCCAAGGTAAAGTTAAGTCCTTTCCAAAGCTCTTTCATTTCATCCATTGTAATATAGGTTCCATCTTCATGGGTATAGTCTTCCATATGGTATGGATCACTACCTGCTTTACCCCATACAGCACCCTTAGGCTCTCCAGCTTTATCAATGTAAGAATAACCGCTTGTTTCACCATTGAACTCCTTATATGAACGAATACTTACTAAACGGAAATTAGAATCATCTTTTAATTTCTTATCTGCATCTTCAACTGATATCCAGAACTGTGGATTCACCGGAACCTTTGCACCAAATTCCGTTGCAGGTGTTGCAGTATTTGCAGTAGTTTCTAATTCATATCCTGCTTTTCTCCACGCATCAAGACTTCCATTAAGCATTTTAACATTCTCAACTCCTGCCCATAAATATGCATATGCAACTCTGGCAGTACCAGAAACATCAGATCCATATAGAATAACAGCAGTATCCTTTGTAACTCCAAGTTCAAGCATTGCTTGTTCAACTTCTTCTGGAGATTTTAGATTCCAATAAGGTTCCCCCTCGATGCTTGCAATATCTACATGCACAGCACCTGGTATGTGACCAGTATTATAATCCGGACTATCATCAGCTGATCCCCAAGAAGCTTCCAAAATTATATATTTCTTTGATTCTTCCTGCTCCCCATCAATAACACTTTTAACCCATTGCGGAGAAACAAATACCTTCTTTACATCCACAGCTTCAACCTTTTCAACTTCTGACTTCTGTGTATCTTCATCCTTAGCTACTGATTCTTTATTTACCGGATCACTATCTGATTTCTTAGGTTGTTGTTTACATCCTGTAAATACTGTCATCATTAATGCAGCTACAAGTAACAAAGTTAAAAATTTCTTGTTCATTTAAAATCCTCCTACTAGTATCTTATTATAATATCCTTATATCAATATAAAGTTAAATATCTTTAAAAGTGTAGCATTTCTATTTTATAAAGTCCAATTAATAAAATCTATAAATAAAATTAAAGATATAGATAAAATCTATATATAAAGATTCTAGTATAGTTAATAATTATGGCTATTAATATGTAAGTCTCAATAATAGTAATGTATATATAATTATATCGATTATCTCTAAGTCTATATCTACTTATGATCAACTCATCCATTAATCCCCATAATATAAATGAAAAACCATAATATACTAAAAAAACTAGGCATAAGCCTAGTTTCAGATTGTTGACTTATTGCTTCTTGGTTTGCAAAAATCAACAAGCAATTTCAAGTTCGCAAATTTTTTTGAAAAACTTCGAATATTGACACAAACAAGCAGAAAAGCAAAGGGGTTACCGTTCTTCCACAACCTATTTGCCAATTTTTTGAGATTCATGTAACCAAATAAGAGGTTTAGTTCCATTTTCACTCGGTCTAAACCTCTATGCTTGGCATAACGCATACCATGAAGCCCCTTATCATCTGCAAAGATCCGTTCAATGGTTTGGCTTCGGAGTGCATGGAGTTCCTTGCTTCCTATGGTATTATGCTTATTAGCCATAATTGAAATTATATATTCAACCACAAAGCAGGACGGACGCCGCCTGTACATTTGCCATCACTGATGTTGCCTTTCAATATATTGTTGCCTTGGATACCTATATTACCGTCAGTCCCAAAGATGTATACGGCTTTTACATTAACGCGGCCGGGCGACCGAAGCCACCACCACCAACTCCATTCTTTACCCTGAAGTCTTGCTATTCGCTTACTGTTGTTTTCATCTTTTCTTTCAAACCAATATCTTTGATTTTTTCCTCGGTTTTGCAGTTTTGAACGGCTATCACCGAAATATTTGCACACTTCCTCAAGGCTTAATAAAAATATACTGTCTTGCGTATCTTCTCCGCCCTTTGAACCATACCACTGATTATCAGGATTTTTATTTATTACCGGAATTATCCTTGATTTATCAGTTACGTTGAATTTGTCATAAAATTCACCATTAAGATATTTTCTTAACGCGCAGTCAGCCCATGTTATATCTTTATAAGCATCATGGTAAGCACGTTGTTCTATTATTTCTTCAGTTATAACCAAAGCCGCGTTATTTTGTATGTCAAGCACACGCCAGTTGTAGTCACCAAATGATATTATCGAGCCAATTTTATAATCTTCCATTGTCCTTCTCCTTAATAGGGAATAATAAATCAAGTTGTAAATCTTCCATTTTACTGCCTTTTTGTATAAAATTATAAAAATTCAACGTTTCTTCAAATCCCTGCCCCGCAACGGTTTCAGGCGATATCCAGCGTGGGGAATCCCAGTCGTTATCATATTTATCGCTGGCGTTGACCCATTCTCTTAATAAACGCCAATCCTCAAAATCCCATGTCCTCAATACATGTGCGGCATATAACCCACCACTAAAGGTTCGCTTTACTAAAGGCATGGGTATTTCTATGTCATCGGGAACAGATACCCAACCTTCATATATGTGAGAAGGTTCTCCGAGTACTACTTCCTCCTTAGAGCAGTCAAAACCAAAACTTCGGGCGTCTGGTTTGATTTTTAACAATCCGCTATCTTTTACGAATTGATTAATCATGCCCATCACTTTGCCTTCGCAGCCTTCTCCTGATGCGTAAGCGGCAGCAACGGTCATGGGCGGAAGGTAAACAATCCGTACATCTTTGTCCTCAAGTTTACTAAGCTTCTCGCTTGCGTGGTTAAGTTGTTCCATTGACTTTGCCTCCTTGAAATTAATTTTAGAGACAGTCAATGAATCTACAATTTCTAATAAACCTTCATCATCCGGTAGTGCGAATATCGCACTTCCAAGATTTAGATGTTGGATAAAGGCTTTAATAACGCTACGGATAGTGGAGAGTGCGGTAATTTCGTCCTCAATTTCCATAAGGTTGCGCTCAAAGGCTTCGATTGCAACACCCACATCCGCACTTTGCAGAATCTCGGCAATCTGTTTAAGCGGTATCCTCAGTTTGCGTAGAATAATAATCTGACGCAGGCGTGTGATGGCTTCGATATCATATACGCGATAAGCGAAATCTTCTTTTTTCATAGGTGTTATCAACCCTATTTGTTCGTAATATCTAAGTGTCCGAGTTGAAATTGAAAAATGTTTAGATACTTGACTGATGGTTTGCAGTTCTATGACTATCCCCCCTTTCAAGTATAAGTGTACAGGTTGACGCGACGTCAAAGTCAAGAGAGAAACCAAAAAATTCGGGCAAATAATGTGTATATTATCCGACTAATAATCAGTATAGCATAATTCTTTTACTAATCATAGATATTAAAAGGCCATCAACATATAAAATGTCGACGGCCTGAAACTAGGCATAAGCCTAGTTTTTATTTAACCAATCTATTGTATTCTGTATAATAAGGGCTGCACCCTTCCACATTTGTCCTTCGTCTATATCAAACTTAGGATTGTGATGCGGGTGGAATTCTCCGTCTATTTCTGCCATGTTACTAAGATAGAAAAAGGTTCCCGGAACTCTTTGTAAGAAAAAGGACATATCCTCTGCACCCATTACAGGTGATTTCATCTCTACTATATCTTCTTCTGGGATTATCTTCTTAGCAGATTCTACAAATCCCTTAGTAAACTCCTCTGAGTTTATAAGTGCCGGATAACAGAATTCATAATCAATCTCATAGCTGGCTCCATGGGCTAGGGTTACTCCCTTTACTATTTCTTCTATTCTTCTGGAGATTCTCTGCCTAGTCTCTTCATTTACCGTCCTTATTGTTCCTTGAATTTCAACTGAATCCGGAATTATATTATGGTTAAATCCACCGTCTATTCTAGTAACAGATACTACTGCTGGTTCCACTGGATCTACTTCACGGCTGATTATCGTCTGTAGTGCTAAAACAATTTCTGAAGCTGTAACAATAGGGTCTATAGATTGATGAGGGTATGCACCATGAGAACCCTTGCCATTTATTTTAATATACATTACATCTACTGCTGCCATCATAATTCCATAAGATACTCCTATTTTTCCTTTAGGAATTTCCTTCCCTAGATTTCCTAAGTGCAGTCCCATTACAGCATCTACCTTAGGATTTTCCAAGGCACCTTCTTCTATCATAGGTTTTGCACCACCTGGATATTCCTCTCCAGGTTGAAATAATAACTTTATATTACCTTTGAACTTATCTTTATTTTCATTTAATACCTTAGCTACTCCTAGCAAGATGGCAGTATGTCCATCATGTCCACAGGCATGCATACATCCATTATTTGACGCAAATTCTAATCCCGTTTTTTCTTTAACAGGAAGAGCATCGGTGTCTGCCCTTAATCCTATGGTCTTTCCTTCTTCTTTACCTTTTATTAATCCTACGATAGCATTTCCATTTACTAAGGTATGGTATTCTATATTCATATTATCTAATTCATCCATTATAAACTTTGCGGTCTTTGGTAAATCCAGTCCTATTTCTGGTATTTGATGAAGTTCTCTTCTCCAGTTAATTATATCTTCTTCTATTTTCTTTACTTCTTGGATTATATTGAACATATCTACATCACCTCAATGATTAATTTAGCAATCTATACCGTATATAAAGCTATCTTCATTTCATTATATCTCTTATATCTGTAATGTCTCTAATTATATCATATAATCCATCTTAGTATTACTCTAACTATTATATATTATTGTTCCACTTTCTCCAACTAATGCTTCCTTTGCTTTTTCTAATGAAGCTATTATTGCTTGTCTTCCTTTTCTTGATTTGGCAAAATTTACTGCCGCTATTACCTTTGGAAGCATACTTCCCGGTGCAAATTGTCCTTCTTCTATATATCTATAAGCCTCTTCTATAGACATCTTATCTAAATTGGTTTGGTCTTCCTTTCCAAAGTTGATAGCTATTCTATCCACAGCTGTTAGGACAAACAAATAATCTGCATCAACTAATTCTGCAATTTTGCCGCTAGCGAAATCTTTATCTATTACACCGTTAACTCCTTCATAGCCAAAGTCTTTTTTAACTACTGGAATTCCGCCACCACCAACTGTTATTACTATATGTCCATCCTTCACTAGAGTTTTTATACATTCTTTTTCAACTATGTCTATAGGTTTTGGTGAAGCTACTACTCTTCTATATCCTCTCCCAGAATCCTCTATCATTTTATAGCCCTTTGCTATTACTAGTTTTTCTGCTTCTTCTTTAGAATAAAATCTTCCTATAGGCTTTGTAGGATTCTGTAAAGCTTCATCATTTTCATCTACTACAACTTGAGTTACTATAGCTACCACATCTTTATTTATATTTCTTCTATTTAACTCTTCATATATTCTATTTTGGAGATGGTATCCAATATATCCCTGACTCATTGCAATACATTCTGGAAAAGGCATAGATACTTCTTCCATAGCTAGGTTAATCATACCTACTTGAGGCCCATTTCCATGAGCAATTATTACTTCGTGCCCTTTCTCTATAAGGTCTACTATTGGTTTTGCCGTTTCCTTTACCAGCTCAAATTGTTCTTTTGGAGTATCTCCTAAAGCATTTCCTCCTAAAGCAATTAATATCCTGCTCATATTTCCCTCCTAGTTATTTTTATTAAACTCAAGAATTGCCTTTTTAAAACATTCCATTGGTGGACTTACTAAACCTGCACCAACTTGTCCTATACCTGCAACCTTATGAGCCATTCCAGTATTGATTATAGGTAAAATACCTTTTTCAATTACTTTAACTATATCTATTCCTATGGCAGAACCACGAAAGTCTAAAGTTGGAATAGAATAATTTGTATTTTCACCTACAGTTATTTCATACATTTTTTCACTATATCCAATGGCATCTTCTACAGTTCCTCCTACAAACTGAACTATAGCTGGAGACCCACCCATGGCAAATCCTCCTATGCCCATGGTTTCTGTAATAGCACTATCTCCTATGTCTGGGTTAGCATCTTCCTCTTTAAACCCTGGGAACATCAGTCCTTTTATCATATTTGCAGGAGCAGTAAACCATTGGCCTTCACCAAGACCACTTACTCTTATTCCAAAATCTACACCGTTTCTTGCCATTGTAGTTACCACAGTAGAATTTTCTACTCCATGAGCTGCATCTGTTGCAACCTTACAGGATGGCATAGATAGATTTAGGAAATAATGTTCATTCATCTTTATGAAATTTAATACTCTCTTTTTTATGTCTATATCTACATCAGTATCTATGATATAAGAAGTTATTTCCCTAAAGAATAAACTAGTAGCAGCCTTGTTCCTATTATGACATTCATCTCCCATATGAACTGCTTGAGAAATTATAGACTTTATATCTATTCCTCCATCAATACTCTTTAAAGCCTTTTTCATAGTAGGTGCAAACTCTTCTTCTATCCATTTAAGTCTTTCTATAACTTCATCATTAAATGCACCATATCTTAGAACCTTTCCTAATCCCTCATTAATTGTACAATAACCATAATTTCCATATGTCTTGTTATATACTACATGTACTGGCATAGAAGGAGATACTATACCTGCCATAGGTCCCACAGTACAGTATTCATTACAAGGTGAAAACTCAATTTCTCCCGATGATGCTATCTTTATTGCTTCTTCTTCATTTTTAGCTCTGCCTTCATAAATTAAAGCTCCTATTACGGCTCCCTTCATTGGTCCAGCCATTCTTTCCCATTCTATAGGTGGTCCCGAATGGAGTATCATATTTTCCTTCATCCCCGGGATTACATTTATTGCCTTATCTATATCTATGAGCATAGGATGAGAATTCATCATTCTTTCTACTGCCTTTTTATTAGCCTCTTTTATATCTTCTCTACCAGATAATCTATCAATCATATTTAATAATTCTATATCTCCACCAGCAGCAGGTACCCAATCTAGTTGCAATACATCTTGCCCCTGAAGTTCTAGATCGTCTTTAAATTTGCTTGTCCCTATATTTAATATCTTTAATTCTTGTGAAAACAAATTATTAATACCACTCATGTCAAACCCTCCTATTATGATAATATTTCTATTACTATATTGGCTGCTTCAATATTACTTTCTGCAATTAATACTCCTTCCTGCTCTAACATTTTTCTTTGATTTTCATAATTTTGTTTATCAATATCTGTACCACAAATATAAGCTACAAATATTAAATTTCTTCCATGAGAATTAGCAATATTTTTTGCCTCTTTAATAGATTTTATAGTAACTCCTACAGGATCTTCATGAGACCCATATCCTAGTTCAAAATCCATGAGTATAACTCCTACTTCTTCATCCTTTGCTTCTTTTATTATCCTATCAAGCCTTAAAGTAGGCTCTATCATGGGATGAGGTTTTCCTACAGTGAATTCATCTTCTCCTAAATCTAATAGTACATTCCCATGATAATCATTTATGTTCTCAAGCTTTTCGTTTTCATTTTTAGCTACATTGCTTCTAACAGAATCAAAGCTTCCCCTTAAAATAGATAGTGCTTCAGCACATAATGTACCTCCACAGAATAATCCTCTAAAATACCTTTGTCCTGGCTTTAATGACTTCTTCAACTCTTTAACATCTATAAATGAATTATTCTCTTTTCCAATTTCCTCTTTACATCCACTTGATAGCTCCACAGCTTTCTTTGCTGCTTCATAAAGTCCATAAACAAATGTAGCCTTTGAATCCTTTTCATCTTCTTTATCTCCATCTATAAAACATATAACTACTGGTTTATCTACCTTCTTTACTTCCTCCAGTATTTTCTTTTCCACAGATTTTGCTGGCGGCTTAGAGATCAAAACTATTACTTCAGTATCCTTATCTCTACTTAAAGCCTTTAGCCCTTCTATCATCATAATTCCACCAATTTCTTCTTTAAGGTCTCTTCCTCCTGTTCCTATTCCTTGAGAGATTCCTCCTCCAAGTCTATGGATTTGAACCATGACCTCTTGAAGTCCTGTACCTGAAGCTCCAACTATTCCTATATCTCCATTTCTTACTTCATTGGCAAAACACAATCCAACATTGTTTATACTAGCAGTACCGCAATCAGGTCCCATTACTAAAAGTCCTTTTTCTCTACCTATTTCCTTTAACTCTTTTTCCTCTTCTAGAGTTACATTGTCACTAAACATCATTACATGAAGACCTTTTTCCAAAGCTTTTTTTGCTTCCCTGGCTGCATATCGCCCCGGTACTGAAATTACTGCTAAATTAGCATCTTCCATTTGTTGTAATGCTGTATCGATTGTCTTGGGACTTTCTAGTTCTCCTTTTTTCTTCTTTTTATTTTTTGGACTTAAAAGCTCTTCTACTAACTTTAAAGCCTCCTCATAACTATTCTCATTTTCTGCCTTTATAGCAATCATTAAATCATTATTTCCAGCATCATCTGACTCCTTTGTAGCTAATCCAACATTTTGTAGCAATTGTTTATTCATTTCTGTTGCCATAGATACTACTGCCTCTTCTACCCCGTTTACATCTAGTATTTTACTGGACAAAGACATCAAAGTAACAGAGTCATAATAAGCATTTTTTCTAATTATTGTATTTTTCATAGTTCTTATTCCTCCATATTGAAATTGTTTATTAATAAAATAAATGCAGTAACTACTCCAACAGCTAGGTCAGTCCCGGAAGAAGACCCAATATTCAGTAATCTTTCCAAAAATAAAAGGAACTGTTCTTTATCTCCATCTAAGAATGCATTTATAAAACTTAAAATATATTCTCTGGATTCACCTCTTAAAGTAATTGAAAGCATTTGTTTGCTTACATCAGTAGTTGAGATTTTATCTATATCAATTAAATTTATTAATTTTCTTTTTATTTTATTGGAATAATCTGTTGAGATTATATTTAGTACGGATAAGAAACCCGTTAGAAAATCATCACCAGAAGGTGTTAACCCAATTCCAAATCCGATTAAGGAATTAATCTTAACTTCATCTATATTTCCATAATTTAAAGCATCTAAGAATACTTCTATTCTCACCGATAATTCTTTTTCAATTAACCCGAGATTACAAGCTTTTACTTTTAAATAATTCTCTAAATAAAAATATCTACATCCACCATTTGAACCCTTCTCTAAAATAAAATCATTAAAATATCCTATATTTTTCATTATTAAGTTTTTATTTAAATCTCTTCTCTTTTCTACATTAGGATTCCACAATATGCCATTAGATCCCAAATCTATTTTTACTTTATCCTCTATAATTAGGCTGTTGTCCATTTTAAATAATCTATTTCCTTCTTCTAAATCCAAATCTTCAAAACTTATATTTCTATTGTCTATTCTCAAGGTGAAGGGACTATTATCTATACTTTTAGATCCTATGGTATACATATTGTCTTTATTATCTAAAAAGTTTATAGTTCTAGAGTAGATGCTGTGGATTTTGCCTACTCTCTCTAAATTCCTATTCTCATTAAAAAATTCAATGAAGTGTTTGTCATAAGCATAAGCACTAAAACTTATGATTTCATATCCATCTTTCTCCATAGACCGTCCCTTCCTCTTAGTTAATCCTTACTCATTATCTGGTAGACATAAATCTAAGATTATTGATACTAATCCTGCTGGAACTACTCCAGATGTCAAGAAAAGTTGTATATCTCTAGGCAAATTTTGGGTTGCTTCCGGTACTATATTTAATCCTATACCAAGTCCTAAGGATATTGCGATTATAAGCATGTTTCTACTATTCATCTTTATATTTCTCAATAAAGATAAGCCAGATACAGCTACCATAGAAAACATGGCGATAGCTGCCCCTCCTAATACTGGTTCTGGCATTATAGCTATCAAAGAACCAAATTTAGGAAATATAGATAGAACTATTAAAATAATTCCTCCTATCTTTACCACATGTCTGCTAAATACACCTGTTAAGTTAACTACTCCTATATTCTGAGTATAGGAAGTATTAGGAAATCCGTTAAATAAAGCTGCTATACTACTTCCTAATCCATCGGCAATTACTCCTCCACTCATTTCTTCGTCAGTGGCTTCTCTGCTTCTGCTCCGATAGTAAGGGCAGATATATCTCCTATGGTTTCTATTGCTGTGGCAACATACATGAAAAGCATGGCTATAATAGCAGTTGGTTTAAATGACCATTTATATGCAAAAGGCTTAGGTAGTGAAATCCAGCTTGATTCCATCACTGGAGTTATATCTATTATTCCTAAAAAATAAGATATTAAATATCCAGATACTAATCCTATTAGTATTGATGAGGATTTTAAGAATTTGTTCTTGCTCTGATTAAATAAAATTATTATGACTAGAACTGTTGTTGAAATTAGTAAGCTTCTTAAATCCCCTATATTGGTACTTCCACCTGCTGCCTGCTTTATACCAACAGGTATAAGTGTTATCCCTATTGTTAGTACTACTATGCCTGCTACTAAAGGCGTAAATATTTTCTTTAATCTTAGAAGGTTTTTCCCTAAAAATACCTCAAATAATCCTCCGATAAAGCTAGCACCTAAAACTCCACCTATTCCAAAATCTTTGGCTATGGCTAAAACTGTAGATATAAAAGCATTGCTAGTCCCCATTACTATAGGAAGCCCTGAGCCTATCCCTTTATATTTCATTATCTGAATAAAGGTTGCTACTCCAGCCATAAGTAAAGCACATTGTATTAAAAATGTTGTTTCACTTGGTGGTAAATCTAATAAAGCTGATAATAAAAGGGGTACAGTAATATTGGCAGCAAACATAGCTAATATATGTTGAAATGCTAAAGGTATGGCTTTGGATAACTCTGGCTTATCTTCAATACCATAAACAATATCCATTTCCGTTTTTTTATTTTCCATAATATCACCTCTGTTTTATGAAAGGGATATATCATCGCTATATCCCTTTCATATAGTTTTTTATATTACTACGACTGCAATTATAATCAGTAAGGCTAATGCTCCTAATATATATCTTAGATTTCCCTTTATAACGTCTATTATGTCTATTTCAAAACCTTTTGATAGGGCTGCAATATTTATCTGAACAGGACTTATTTGAGTTCCAAGTCCTGTTGCTATGGCTACAAAACCCATGGCCTCTGAAGGTAAGCCTAATGCTGATAAAGTAGGAAGTATCAATGTTAGAACTCCGGCCGCAAATGCTCCAGAAGGAATAGCTATTAAAAATGCTATAATCATTGCTACAGGTAGTATTATTGCTTCTGGAACATTACTTGCTAAGGCTGCTATTTGCTCAAAGGTTCCCAGTTCTCCAATCATATTTATGAATGCTAGGAACATTCCTACTGCAAATAAAGTAGTTAATATAAATCTAGAGCCCTCAATCAATGCCTCACAGGTTTCATCTATATTAAGAGGAGTTAAGAGCACTGTTAAAATACTTGTAAAGATAACCGCTGTTGCAGGTGTAAATAGATTTATTCCAATTAATGAATTTAAGGCATTTCCACCTACTACCATTACTAATAGGGCAATTGCTGGTATAGATTGTTTTAGCAGAGTACCATTGCTTTTATTTTCATCATTGTTTTCTTTTTTAGCATTGTCTTTTGTAAGAGCCCCTCTTTTATAAACACCATAGATAGCTAGTCCAGCAGCTAGCAAATAAAAAGCTATAGTATATGGTCTCATAGCCGCTGCGTGAGATATTACATCTCTTCCAACACTTTCTGCCGCTAATACTGTTTCTGTTGATGCTGGAGATGTGGTAAATCCTACTGCTGAAACTATTGCCATTGCTACAATAACCTCAGGAATTGCCCCTACTGCAGCTGCCGCTAATGGTGCAGTAACCATGGTATTTCCTGCACCCATTCCTGCCATATATGTTGCAAAACCTTGTATTAAAACTATAATTCCTGCTAGTATACCTATCTTTCCCTTTAAACTCCTTCTAGCTAATTCTACTAAAGATTCTATACTTCCAGCTTTTGAAACCATTGCAGCTGATGCAGCATAGATTATTGGAACTGTAATGCCTAACATATTAGTTATACCACCTACAAACATTTGGCTTGCTTTTGACATCTCTAATCCACCTATTAAAATGGCCAGAATTCCTCCTATTAATCCCGCAAAAAGCATATGCTGCTTTTTAAATAAAAGTGCCAATACTACAACTAATGGTATTATATTTATTAACAAACTCATGCCTAGTCGCCTCCTTATTGATTATTTATTACATTAGTTCCAAAAATATCATTTTTGAAGTATCCATATATATTAGCTTGTCTGATTATTGAATCCACTTTAGTTCCGGCATCTATAACTATGAAGTTTGCTTTATTTCCTTCTTTGATATTATAATCAAATTTTAAAGCTTCTCCAGGAATAATAGACACCATATCAAATAATTTATTTAGGTCTTTTTCTCCACCCATATGACATCCATGAGCAGCTATTAATATTTCTTCCAATAAGTTTCCATTTCCAAAAGGATTAAAGGGATCTCTAATGTTATCAGATCCAATTGCTACAGGTATATCATGGTCTAGCAAATATTTAACTGGGGCTATGCCTCTTCTAATATTTATTTTATCTCCTCTTCCTTGTAGATATAGGTTAGTAGAAGGTAATGAAATTATATTTATCTTTGCTTTTTTAACTAACTCAATAATAGGTAATATAATTTCCTTTTCATTTGCCGATAGACTACAGCAATGACCTGCTGTCACTCTACCAATATATCCATTAGCTATAGTCAACCTTGCCAAATCATTGATTATTAAAGAATCAGCATCATCGGTTTCGTCTATATGCATATCAATATCTACATCATATTTCATTGCTAAATCAAATATCATATTCATATGCTTTATTGGGTCTTCTTCTATTGCAGGTATTCCACCAACTATATCAGCTCCCATCTTTAAGGCTTCCTCCAGATAAAAATAAGACCTACTATTTTTTATTATCCCATCTTGAGGAAAAGCTACTATTTGAATATCCATTGATTCCTTATATTCTTCTTTTAATTCTAATAAAGCTTCAATTGATTTTAGTTGAATCTTATCATCTACATCTATATGAGTTCTAAGGAATCTAGTTCCATTTCTAAAAGAAAGATCTAAGATCTTCTTAGATCTTTCTTTTACATCTTCTTTTGTCATACTATGTTTATATTTACTCATGATTTCAATTGCTTCATATAAGGTACCACTTTTATTTATTACTTTTTCTCCTATTAAAGCCTTATCAAGATGCATATGACCATCTACAAATCCGCTTATAACTATCCTATTTTCTAAGTCTATAATTTGGGTATCTAGGTCTATAGGTTCAATATCTTTTTCGACTTTTTCAACTAATCCATCTTTAATATAGACATCTTGTATTTCATTAACGAAAGGGAAATATCCATTTTTCAAGATATAATCCATTTAGCCACCTCAATTCTTATATTATTTTTCAATAATAACAGCCACAGGACCTCCACCAGCTGGACCTTGATGTTCTGCACCACCTGATACATAAACCATGGGATCTCCTACAATTGAAGCTATAACACCATTTACTACTGCCCTAGCATGACGAGTATGATTTATATCTGAATCAGTTAACATGGTGTTTCTTCTATTTCTTACATATCCATCTGGAGAAGCTTCTGCCTTAGCAAGTATATTCACTATTCTTTTCTTATCTTCTTCATTTGGCAGTTTATCTATGTCTAATCCACTATTAATCATAGCTTCAATAACTCCTTCTAGATCTATGGCATCCTTCATGACACTATGACCTATCCTATATTTACTAATGGAGTTTTTAGAATTACCCATCAATATGATTTCGCAGTTCATTAACTCTACTCCTGCAGAAGTTGAAGCCACTTTTGAATATAAAGACCAATCTTTTAATATAGTCTCTTCTGTAACTTTTGCTTCTTCTACTTCATCTAAAGCAACAGCCACTCCTAAAGCAGAAGCTCCTCTTGTATATCCCATTGATTTGTAAGTGTCTTCCACAACAACAGATTTTCCTCTTGATTTTGCTTCTATAATCCTATCTGAAGTCAATAAGGGACATTTTATTTGTACAAAATGAACATCTTCCTTTTCTTCAATTCCCGCTGATTCCATAAGCTCTAAAACTACTCTTTTTACTTCTTTAACCATAGTTAAAGTACCCATTTCTTCAGGTAAAAAGTCTCTAGTAAAACCTACACTTACAGCTAAGGATTTTTCTTCTGTTTTTACTTCTTCTACTTCTTTTTTAGTGAAAATAGTAGCATGGGGAGTCATTACCCCTTCAGTTCCACCAGACATTACAAAAGCAACATTTTCTTCTACTTCTTTTTCAGTTTTTCCTAACTCTCTAGCTAAAAAACTTCTGAAGGAAGCTGTACAAAATCCTCTGGTAAAGTCATTTACACAACCATTACCTTCCGTTTTACCTAAAACAGCCACAATTTCTTCAGGTATAATCTCACCCGTTTCTATTAATTTTTTCAAACCAACTACATCATCTGGTCCTGCCATAGGAATCTTATACACTTTTACATCCATCATTGCTTTCTCCTCCTTATTCATATTGATTAGTTTTCCTCCATTTGTTGAAATTTAATAATTTATTTGAAATTAAAAAATATTTTAATTTTTCCCTTGACAAAAGCATATCATACACCTTTTTTATAGTCATCATTATATCTAGCCAAAAAAATGGGTCCCATTGTCAATAGTTGACAATGGGACCCATTTTATTACTTTTTCCATTATTATATATATATAATTATCTTTGATTTGATGCAAGCCATAGATAGATATTATATGCTAATACTAATTCTCCAACTTCAAATCCGTTATCTATCTTTATTCCCAATTCTTTTATCCTATCTATTCTATATCTCAAAGTATTGTAGTGTATAAACAAACTCTCTGCTGATTTCTTAACATTAAAATTTTCCTCTATTAAAACCTTTAAAGTTTCCATTAACCTCATATCATTTACCTTATCGTATTCTATTATTTTCCCTAGCTTATTATTTACATATCTATTTAGAATCTCTATATCCTTTACTTCTTTTATAATATTAAACATCTCATAATCACTATAATGACTTACAAAGGAATTTTGATTTAAAATAGAACCTGTGATTACACTGCTTTGAGCTTCTTTATAGGCTAAGGAAAAACTGTCCATATCCTTTGCCGTATTAGATATCCCTATCCCTATCTTAACCTTATCTCTTAGCCTTTCTACGATTAATTTTCCCACTTCTATGCAATTTTCTTTAATGTTGTTCATAAATATAACATTAATAAAAATTACAATGGAATCATCTATATACACAGTTTTAATTTTATTACTATTTATTAATAATTTCTCCTCAAGAATCTTTTCTATATACTTCGAATCTAAAATATATTCATATAATAGCTTCTTCTTTTTATCATCTTCCATTAATAATTTTGCAATCATTATTACCTCTGGAAATTCCATATTCCATCCAAAGGTTTTAGCTTTATTGATAGTATCTATAGGAGAATCTATCTTTCCCTGTAATATATCTCTAATAAACGCATCTTGAAAACTTTTCTCCTTCTCTAATACGGCATAATTCTTATAGAACACAGATGCTATTAATAGAGAAGCTTGCTCGACAGCCACTATTAAACTCTGATTATTAACTTCTCCTTTTAACAATACGATGTATCCAAATCTAGTCTTTCCTGCATTTATATAATGTTTTATATAGTATTCTTCCTCATATTCTATATCTTTTACTTTAACTTTAAATCTATTATTTCCATGGTTATTAGAAAATGATATTATAGATACTTCCTGTTCCTCTAAATCTTTAGACATATGTGTAATATTTAAATCATTATCTAATAAAAGAACTGGAAACTTTACTATTTCAGATAAATTATTTACTAATGAATCTATATCTTCTCCTTTTAGAAAAAGCTTCATCAGGCTTTCATGGACGTGATTTCTAAAATTTAATATATTTATATGTTTATTTAGGGATAATTCAAGGATTTCAGTTACCAGCTTAGATAAATTGGCATCCTGTGGTAGCTCTATAATTGGAAAATCTAAATCATCGGCTTGCTTTATCATGGTTGGTGGTATTTCCTTTATATACCTTATAGGTTTTATACATATGCCAGCTAAATTTAGTTCTACTGATTTTGGAATAAGTTCATTGGTGGCTGTTTCATTGTTGTATATTGGATATAAAGTGGTAATCAGCAGACTATGAGTATCTACATAGGGAAATATATCTGGAACCTCCATTAATGTTGCGTTATTTACTATATTAGATAATCCCTTTTTGCCAGCAACTATTCTAGCATGTTTAAATCCATCTAATTCTAATACATCTTTTACTGTTATAAGCATATTAATCACCCATTTCTAATTTAGATAATCATCTATTAATCTTTCTATAGCAGTACTGAAATTATTGGTATAGTCAATATAGATAATATATGGCTTATTATATTGAATTTTAAGGCAAACTCTATTTCACAATCATGTTTTTGAGTTAAGACTACAAGTAGTATTGCTGTTGGTAATGATTGCATTGTAACTACTATACTTGTAAGGAGCTGTGGTGCATTTATAGCCTTAAGTAATAATACTGCCACAATTGGAGCTACAATTAATTTAATAAAACAAGCATAATATATATCCTTATCTCCTATTATTTCCTTTAATTTCAGCTTAGTCATTTTTTCACCCAATATTAGCATTGATAATGGTGAGGTAAGTGCTGACAACATTGAAAGAGGCTTACTAACTACATAAGGCATCTCTATTTTTAGTATAAACATTATTGTACCTAGAAATACTGCAATTAATGCTGGAGTTTTCGCTAATATTTTAAATGGTGATTGTGTTTTTTCCTTTGAAAGTATTCTTTCTCCATAAGTCCACAATATAGTATGGTAAGGTATCATAAATACAGAGGCATAAAGCACCGCTTCTTGTCCAAACAATTCAAATATCAAAGGAAGCCCCATAAATCCTGAGTTAGGAAATGATGTACCAAATATTAAAACAGCTTTTTTCTTTAGGATATTTTATAAAAAGAATCTTAGATATTAACACGGTGATAACATGTATTCCTACAGAATATACAAATATTAATAATACTCCTCTTAATGTATCCTTTGAATAACTCATATTAAAGGACGAAATTATAAGTGCTGGTAAGGCTATTGCTGTAAGCACTTGGGTCATCCCCTTGGATATATCTTCATTTATTATATTTTTCTTTGTTGCTATATATCCTACTGCCATTAGTATTGCTAATACTGTGACTTGCTGTATTACAAAAGATGTTTGCATATTGTTCCCCCTCAATCTAAATTACTTTTATTATATATATTTATTTTATTAAAAAACTAGGTGGAGAACGCCTAGTTTTGGAATCTATATCTTCATTATATCTTTAAATTCATTTAATTTACTTCGGCTAACAGGTATCTTTTCCTTTACTCCAGTTAATTCCAAGGCATATGTGGCATTATACCAAGGAATTATGCTTTCTATAAAATCTAAATTTACTAAATAACTTCTATGAACCCTAAAAAAGTTGGGATAGTCTAGTTGTTCTTCTAAGCTGTTTAGTGTTATACGAGATTTAAAGTTTCCTTTAGTAGTTATTATATATGCATATCCATCCAAACTACTAATATATACTATATCAGAATGATTCAAAACTATTATCTTGTCTTTTTCATTAATATATATCTTTGTACTCTTGTACCCTTGGTCTTTGCGTAATTCTCTGACTATTTCCTCTATTTCTTTTATATGCCATTGATTCTCCTCTTTGTTTAATCTCAGGATTTTTTCAATGGTTTGTCCTAATCTAGATCTCGATATAGGCTTTAATAAATAGTCTACTGCATTGACTTCAAAGGCTTTTATTGCGAATTCATCATAAGCTGTTGTAAATACAATTACAGTTCGTCCCTTCTCTTTCATAATAATATCTGCAACTTCTAATCCACTCATTTGGGGCATTCGAATATCTAAAAAAATTAAATCCGGTACTAATTCTTTGTTCTTACTTATAGCTTCATATCCATTAGAAGCCTCTCCAACTACTTCCACTTCTTCAAAATGTCTAAGCAATGAAATTAATCCCTTTCTCGCATAGTCCTCATCGTCAACAACCAGACACCTCAACATTGAGTTCAACCTCCCTTATTTTAGGAATCTTCATTGTTACAGCTGTCCCCTCATTATATCGACTATTTATTTCCAGTCCATAATTGTCTCCATATTTGTTTTTTAACCTACTGTTTACATTAGTCAATCCTATGGAGTCATTATTTTTTCCATTATTAAATATCTTAGATAAAAATTCTTCTTTAATTCCTATACCGTTATCTTCTACAATTAAAATTGTCCTTTCTTTTTCATCTATAGCTGTTATCTTTACTGTACCCCCCTCTATTTTTTCAAATATTCCATGATTTATTGCATTTTCAACTATAGGTTGGAGTATCAAAGGCGGTAAGTAACAATCTAAATTATCAGGTATATTAAATATGACTTCTAATTTCGACCCGAATCTGGCTTTCTCAATTTCAACATACGACTTTATGTATTCTATCTCTACATATATATTTACTTCCTCAGAATTCTGTTGCAGATTTTTCCTAAAGCAAGCTCCTAAATGTAATAATAGTTCTTTAGCTTTTTCCGGCTCCGTTTCAGTGCAAAAAGCTATAGTATTTATTGAGTTAAACAAAAAATGAGGATTTATCTGAGATTGAAGTGCTTTTAATTCAGCTTTTGCTAAGAGTCGCTTTTGATGTTCTAACTTGCTTAAAGCTATTTGAGTCGAGAATAGATCACCCAATCCTAGAGTTAACTCTAAATCCACTTTAGTGATGGAGTCTTCTTTCTCTTTATACAATGTTAAAGTCCCTATGGTTTCAGTGTTTTCTTTAAGTGGAACAATAATCGCTGAACCTAAATTTTGCTTATCGCTATTAGAATCTATTTTTATATTTAATACTTTTGTATATCCTGTTTCTATAACTTCTCTTGTTAAAGCTTTTATATCATTTTCTTTAACCTCATAATTTCCCTCTTTAGATCCTACATATGATAATATATTTTCTTTATCCGTAAAAACTATAGCCTCAACATCTATCATTTCTTGTATTATCTTTGAAGTTGCCAGAGCTGTTTCTTCATTAAATCCTTTTATAAAGTATGGAAAAGATCTATTAGCTATTTGTAGAGTAACCTGTGCTTGTTTAGCAGCCACCCTTTCTTGTTCACTAGATATACCATCTATTATTGCAATGAACACAGCTATACCTGTGGAATTTAATATAATAATAGGAAGTGCAATTATTTTTACTATTCCTAGAGCATCCGAAAAAGGTCTAGAAATCAGTAATATTAAACCCATCTGTATGCTCTCTACTATTATTCCTCCTACTGTTGCCATCACACATTTATTTTTACTTTTATAATATCTCTTGCTTAATAATCCAGATATTATCCCTGTTAGTATGGTAGCGGTGGTGCAAGCCATAGTGGTTAGTCCATTCATATCTATTATCATTCTATGAAAACCTGCTATAATCCCAGCTAATATGCCCACCATAGGACCACCTAAAAGTCCTCCTACAAAAACTCCAATAGCTCTGGAATTAGCAAGTCCTCCATGTATGTATATTCCTATATAAGTTCCAATTATCCCAAATACTCCAAAAATTACAGATAAAATTAACTTATCTCTAATTTCGATATTCTTCTTGGCTAATAATTTTTTAACTGGCTTTACCCTAGAAATTATAAAAGCAAGTATCATTATTATTCCAACTCTATTAACTAAATCAATAAATATAGTTGACATTTTGTCCTCACCTCTTATGTGCCATAAGTCAATTATATATCTTTTTAAAAAGAATTAACAGGGTTTATGTTCACATAAAAAAGGATGGTTCCCACCATCCTCTTCTATCTATTATTTAAGCAATTCTGCCATTAACGCTCCTACACCTCTACCAAGCTCTACTTCAATTCCTGATTTATATAAAGCTCTTTCTATGGCTGCTATGGTGGAAACCATATCATGTGTATCTATATTACCCATATGACCTAGCCTAAACATTTTGCCTGCATAGGCTGCTAATCCTCCTGCTACAACTACTCCTTCCTCTCCTAAAACTTTCCTGAATTCCAGATCATTTACTCCATCCATATATAAAACATTTGATAATGTAACTGCTCTATGCTCTTTTTCTGCTAACAATGTAAAGCCCATAACTTCTAATGCTGCCTGCATTGCTCTTGCATTTTTTCTATGCCTTTCATATCTATTTTCTATTCCTTCTTCTTTGATTATTCTTACTGATTCTTTAAGTGCCCAAATCATATTTACTGCTGGTGTAGCAAAATATTTTGAAGGATCATTCATAATTGGAAGCCATTTATCAAAGTCTATATAATACTCTGGAATTCTTCCAAGTTCTTTTCTTCTCTCCATTGCTTTAGGTCCTGCCCATACTATTGCAAGTCCTGGTGCTACTCCAAATGCTTTCTGTGACCCAGTGATTAGAATATCTATATTCATATCATCTACATATTCTGGTTCAGCTGCAGTAGCACAAACTCCGTCAACTATATACATTGTCTCAGGGAACTTTTTCATCATTTCACCAATTTCTTTTATTGGAGCACAAACTCCTGTTGATGTATCAACATGAGTTACTGTCATAGCAGCATATTTCTTTTCACTTAATTTTGCCTCAATATCTTTTACAGGTACAATTTTTCCCCACTCACTGCTTATTACATCTACATTTATACCTTTTCTCTCTGCAAGATCAATAAATCTATCTCCAAAGAATCCATTTGATACAATAAGTAAATTATCACCTGATTTTAAAGTATTTGCTAT
>NZ_NPMN01000019.1 GCF_002266425.1 Tissierella sp. P1 | reverse complement strand
CCCAATTAATTAATTATAAATAAAATATATTAATTAAATCTTAATATTAAGATTTAATATAGTATTTCCATTTTCAAAAAAATATTATTGCAATATAACTACATTTGTTGCTTCTTGTATAAATTTCAATTTTTGTTTTGAGTGGGCATTAAACTCTTCTTCTGATATTAACGATTGTTCTCTTAATTCATATAATATATCCACAACTTCTTCACATAACGTAATTAATTCAGATTCCAATTTTACTAACATAGCATCCCTCCATCGATTATATAATATACATCATATTATATTTCCCTGATAATATGCCTGTATTTTTATTTTTTTTAATTCCCCATTCCCCTAGTTTCTTAGATTCTCATCTGTAAAATATAAAATAAGGACTATTATAAAATTATAATTAAATATTTAAGTATTCTTCTATTGACTTTATGTCTGTATTATATTAATATTCTACATTCATTTTAAAAATCCTTCTTTTTGGACAAAAAAGTGGTCCTAGGACCACTTTTTTATTTAATCATATAACCAAACCTTCTTTATGAAACTCTTCTTTTATTAAAGGTATTAATTTATCGATACTAATTTCCAATTTATCCTCTTTACCTCTAATAGAATATTCCACAATAGCTTCCCCTGCCCTTTTACCTACAGTTATTCTAACAGGAATCCCTATTAAATCTCTATCTTTAAACTTAACACCAGCTCTTTCATTTCTATCATCTAAAACGACTTCTAAGCCTAATGCATTTAGCTCTTTATATAATTTTTCTCCCAATTCTATTTGTTCTTCTGATTTCACGTTTACTATAGTTATAATTACATGATAAGGTGCTACAACTAAAGGCCATATAATACCATCTTCATCATGGTATTGCTCAACAATAGCTGCTACAGATCTTGAAACACCTATACCGTAACATCCCATTATAAATGGTTTTTCTTTACCATTTTCATCTAAGAAAGTAGCTCCCAAAGAATCAGAATACTTTGTTCCTAACTGGAATATATTCCCTACTTCAATTCCTCTATCCATTTTCAGTGATTTTTCACATTTTGGACAAATATCTCCCTCTTTTACTAAAAGTAAATCTTCTACCACTTCACCAGTAAAATCTCTACCATAATTTGCATTTTTCAAGTGATAATCTGTTTCATTACCTCCAACAACTAGATTTTTCATCTTAGTGATTCTAGAGTCAATTAAAAGCTTAACCTCTTCTTTCAGGCCAATAGGACCAGTAAAACCCTTATTTGCACCTGTGATATCTAATATCATCTCTTCATCTGCCATTTCTAATTCATGTCCACCAATGCCTAAATAATTACACAGTTTAGTTTCATTTAACTCTCTGTCACCAGGAATTATTGCAACTATAGGCTTATCTGCAACATTGAACACTAAAGCTTTAGCAAAGTTACTATGTTCTATATTAAAAAATTCCACTAACGCTTCAATAGTTGTTATCTCTGGAGTATATACTTTTTCTAATTCTAACTCTTTCTGTATATCCTCTTTAGCTTTGTAAACTACTTCTGCTTTTTCGTCAGTAGCTGCGTAATCACAATGATCACAATATGCTACGAGACTTTCACCTACATCAGACATAGCCATGAATTCATGAGATATCTTCCCACCCATAGCACCTGTATCACCTTGAACTACTTTATATTTTAATTTTAATCTAGTGAACACTTTGTCATAGGCTTCCCACATTACTTCGTAAGCTTTTTTCATACTTTCTTCATCTACATCAAAGCTATATGCATCTTTCATTATAAACTCTCTACATCTCATCAAACCAAATCTCGGTCTTTTCTCATCTCTATATTTTGTTTGAATTTGATAAAGGTTCAAAGGAAGTTGTTTATAAGACTTTACTTCATCTTTTATTAAACTAGTAAAGTATTCTTCATGTGTAGGTCCAAGACAAAATTCTCTATCATTTCTATCCTTAAGTCTAAACATCTCTGGTCCAAAATTATCCCATCTTCCTGTTGCTTCCCATATCTCTTTTGGTTGAATAGCAGACATCAATAACTCTTGTGATCCAGCCCTATCCATTTCTTCTCTAACAATCTGCTCAACTTTTCTTATTACTCTATATCCCATTGGAAGGTAAGAGTATACTCCACTAACTAATCTTCTCATCATACCTGATCTTAAAAGTAGCTTATGGCTCGCTATTTCTGCTTCTGCTGGCATTTCTCTTAAAGTAGGTATATAAAGCTTTGACATTCTCATTTTATCTTCCTCCTATTAATTTAATTTACAATTAGCCAAGTAATTTACGCAGTCTCACTGTACAAATTCATTTGCTCGTTATCACTCGCATGAATTTGGTCCTAACGGACAGCGAAGTAAACGTAGCGAATGGTGCGTTTGATCTACATTCACTCCTTCAGTGGATTCTAATTGAGAATTTAATTCTGCTATTTAAATTTATTCTGACCCTTGGGACATCCACGCAGTTTCGCAACTCAAATCTATTTACTCGCTACGCTCGTATAGATTTGGTGCTCATTGCGTTTGACCTACCTACAGTTCACTCGCTTCGCTCCTTCACTGGGTTAGGTCATAAAAAATAACCTCCCATCTCTTGTAAGAGACGAAAGGTTAAATTCCGCGGTACCACTCTAATAAACCTAATAAAAGGTTCGCTCAATAGTTATAACGCACAACCGTTTAAGCTTTATCACCTAAAAACTCTGGGCTAGGTTCAATATCAGGGAGGACAGAAGTTTTCCACCATTTAACTTCCTCTCTATGACCTATAATATTTACTATTTCCCATCTTCGTCTATATAATATATCCACATTATACTAATAGTATTATCCCATGTCAATTATTTTTTCTGAAGTAAACAAACACTGTAGGATGAAATACCTTCTTCTCTGCCTACAAAACCTAGCCATTCTGTAGTTGTAGCCTTTATATTTATGTTATCTATGGATGTATGCAAAATGTCTGCGATTCTAGCCCTCATATCTTCAATATATGGAGCTAATTTAGGTCTTTGAGCAACTATTGTCGCATCTATATTTCCTATATCATAACTTTCCTCATTCATTAATTTAAAGACTTGAGACAAAAGATAAATACTTGAAATATCCTTATATTTCATATCCGTATCAGGAAAATGTTTTCCTATGTCTCCTAGGGCCAATGCTCCTAATATACTATCCATTATTGCATGTATTAGCACATCTGCATCTGAATGGCCCAGCAATCCTTTTTCAAAAGGGATTTCTATGCCACCTATAATTAATTTTCTATCCTCTACAAGTTGATGAACATCATAACCAAATCCTACTCTCATATTATCACCTATCTATTCCATACTACCTGCTTTGAAATATGAATTCTCTTCTTCTAAAAATTATATCCTTATCCTTAAATAAAGATTCAGCAAGAATTATATCCTCAGGTGTAGTAATCTTAATATTTTCATAAGAACCCATTATCATTTTCACTCCATATCCTGCTCTTTCAACTATGGAACTATCGTCAGTGCCACAAAATCCATCGTCTATGGCATTTTCATATCCCTTAATAAGTATATCCTTAAAAAAGCACTGAGGAGTCTGTGCGGCCCAAAGTAAGCTTCTCTGAGGTGTGTTACCTATAGTTTTATCTTCTCCTACTACTTTGATTGTATCTGTTACAGGAACTCCTATAACACAAGCACCATGATCAATAGTACCTTTTATTCCATCTTCTATATTCTCAATTTTTACGAATGGTCTAGCCCCATCATGGGTTAAAACAATATCCGCTTTTTCATCTAATGCCAATATTCCGTTATATACTGAATCTTGTCTTTCTTTTCCACCTCTAATTATATTAGCCACTTTATTAAATTTATATTTTTTAACAATCTCTTTTCTACAATATTCAATTTCTTCCTCTTTCGCTACTAAAATTATTTCATCAATATATCTGCATTTCTCAAACTTTTCTATCGTATGGGCAAGTATAGGTTTACCGCCTATTGCTATAAATTGTTTGTTTATCTTGCTTCCCATTCTATTGCTCATTCCAGCGGCGGCAATAATTACAGATACATAGTAGTCTTTATACATCTTCTTCACCTCTTAAAGTATTATAACATAGTATATTAAAACAATAAACAATATTTATTATAACCAAAAAAGAAAAAAAGACCCATGTGGGTCTTAAACAGCTCTATCTATCATTGACTTAGGTTTGGCAAATATCATCCTTCCAGCAGAAGTTTGGAGAACTGATGTCACCACTACATCTATTGTTTCACCAATAAATTTTCTGCCACTTTCTACAACAATCATAGTACCATCATCTAAGTACGCTAGGCCTTGGCCTAATTCCTTTCCATCTCTTACAACCTGCACCAGCATTTCTTCTCCTGGTAATACTACTGGTTTTACTGCATTAGCCAGTTCATTTATATTTAGTACATCTATGCCTTGCACCTCTGCTACTTTATTTAGATTATAATCATTAGTTATTATTTTCCCTTTAAGTAATTGAGTTAGTTTTAGAAGCTTGGAATCAACCTCTTGAACATCTTCAAATTTCTTATCGTTTATTATTACCTCGATATCCAATTCTTTTTGTATTTTATTTAGTATGTCTAATCCTCTTCTTCCTCTATTTCTTTTTAAGGAATCTGATGAATCTGCGATATGCTGTAACTCCTCTAATACAAATTCAGGAATAATAAGAGGTCCTTCAATAAATCCTGTTTTACAAATATCAGCTATTCTACCATCAATTATAACAGATGTATCTAGTATCTTAGGATATGACCTATTTTGAGATTTTCCCTTATCTCTAGGGCTTCTTTTTATATTTCCTAAGGTAGAAGAAATATCGTCCTTTTTCCTATGAGGAATAGTAAGTCCTAAATATCCAAATATACTATAAATAATAATTGATGCAATAACTCCAACATAAGGTATTCCCAAATTATTTATTGGTTGAGATAATAAAAATGCTATTACTAATCCTACAATAAGTCCAACAGAAGATATTGTAATATCATAGACAGAAAATTTTTCCAATTCGTTTTCAATTAATTTAACTAATTTTCTACCCCTGTTAATTATTCTTGATGATAAAGAAAAGAATATAATTCCAAATAAAATAGAAACTCCTAAGTATACTGCTAAATTAATCCAGCCTTCTCTAAACATTTTAATGATCCCTAGATTATCAAATAGGGTTAAAATACTAAATCCCATTAATCCCCCTACTAATCCAATGACCCCTCTTAAAATTTTATCAATCATCAATTCACCCCCATTAGTATATTTATTACCAATTTTATATAATAATAAACCCAATCTTTCTATTTTGCAAATTAAATTTCCAGAGTATCATTTTCCTCTTCACACTTAATTGCATCTATAACCAATTGCTCAACCTTGTCAATATCAGAATCTGCAACTAAAACCATTTCAGATAATAGCATCTGTTTAGCAGAACTTAACATTTTTCTTTCACCTGTAGATAAGCCTTTTTCCAAATCCATCATCAGAAGATTACGAACAACAGCAGCAATTTCAAATATATCTCCTGATTTTATCTTATCCATATTTATTCTATATCTTCGATTCCAGTTTTGAGGCATAGCTGTTTTATTACCTTTAAGTATGGAAATTACTCGTTCTAAATCTGTACTATCAATTATCTCTCTTACACCCACTTCTTCAATGTTGTCTACGGGAACCATAACTTTCATATCCCCGATAGGCATCCTCATAATAAAATATTTCCTTTTTTCACCCAATATTTCTCTTTCTTCTATGCCTTCAATAATTCCAGCACCATGCATAGGATACACTACTTTATCTCCAACATTAAACATTTGAAAACCTCCTATTTACCTTTTCTATCCTATTATACATCAAATTGCTGGAATTGTAAAGTTTATATTGTATCATAGACCTATTTCAGTTGTCAATCCCTTTTTATTAGTATTTTGTAAAGTTATTATTGATTTTCAAAATTAAGAAATCTTTTGGAATAATTGATAGAAATATTTGACAACTGCTTGTCTTCATAAGTATAATTGAACTATAGCAAATAATCTTTTGACGGGAGTGGAGAATATGAATGACAATATTATAAATTCAGATATTAATTCAACTTGTAAGAATTTTCAGGACCAAGTCTCTAAGGTTCTTATTAGACATAAAAGTATATTAGATATAATAACAAAGCTAGATGAGTATAATGCTCGAATTAATAGAGCTGTAGCGAAATCTGTTACTTCTTGTGGATGTATTTCTGTTCATGCTATCAAACAAGATTATAGTAAAGATACCTTTGAGGAAATGTTAAATGCCGCTAAAACTCATGTTGAAGGTAATGTTTGTGATGGTTGTAAAGACGTCCTTAACGAAGAAATAGGCTCATATATTTTTTATCTAGCAGCTTTATGTAATACATTAGATTTAGACTTAAACGATATATTAAAAAAAGAATATGGTACGATTAAAACTCTTGGTGTTTTTAGCTTGAAATAGGCAAACTTATATCAATTATGTAATTGCCCTTTAGGATATAAATCTAAAATTATAGAAATAGGCTAGAATAAATTTCTAAGCCTATTTTTATATCTTTAATCAAAGACATTTTTAATTACATCTTTTAAAGTTTCTAATTCTATAATTTTAAGGTTTGATGTTTTTATTCCCTTCCCGCTATTAGGAGCTACATATACATATTTAAATCCCATTCTATCCAATTCTCTGATTCTTGATTCAAGAGAAGGAACTCTTTTCAACTCCCCCGTTAATCCTACATCTGATATAAACACAGTGTCATTTGATATGCCTTTATTTTTCACGGAGGATATGATGCTCATAAGTACTGCAAGATTCGAAGCCTGTTCCTTTAGCTTTATTCCTCCAGTTGTCTTTATAACTACATTTTTATCATAGAATCTTATTCCACCTCTTTGTTCTATTATAGACACCAAAGTATTTAATTGTTCTCTTTTTAGACATTCTCCTATCCTTGAAGGATATGGGGTAAAGGAATCTGATACTAAGCTTTCTATTTCCAGAATAATTGGTCTGGTTCCTTCTCTGACTACAGTTATGGCAGATCCTGGCATTGTACCATCTCCTTCTCTAGCCGTCATAAAATATTCAGAAGGATTATCTATAGAAATCATACCCTTATCAGTTATATAGAAAAAACCCATCTCCCCAGTAGAACCATACCTATTCTTCGTAGTTAATAAAGTCCTTAGCTCTTCCCCGCTTTCACCTTCTATAATAAGTACAGCATCAACTAAATGTTCTAATGCTCTAACTCCAGCAATTTCATCTTCTTTTGTCATTTGTCCTACTAAAATAATCGCCCTAGGCCTGTCTTGATTTTTTGCTATTTGAACTAAATCATTTGCACATTCCATTGTTTGAGTCGGAGATCCAGCTCTAGAACTGGAGAACTCTTCAAGAGTAAAAGTTTGAATACTATCTATAATAATTAAATCTGGATCAATTTCTTCTATAGTTCTCAATACGTTATCCATACTATTATCAGACATTACCCATACCTTAGGATGAATCTTCTCTATGATCCTATCTGCCCTATTTTTTATTTGTGATTCACTTTCTTCACCTGACGCATATAAAACCTTATAGTCCATCTTAGCTAAATCATTTGCTACTTGTAGTAGCAAAGTAGATTTTCCCGCTCCAGGTTTTGCAGAAAGTATTGTTATGGAATCCTTAACTATTCCACCTCCCATTACCCTATTAAATTCATTTATGTTTGTTACAATCCTATCACTATTTGTAGCTATTACGTCTTGCAACCTTTTGATAGGCTTTCTTTCTATACTTGTCCTAGAACTGATAGTTCCTTTTTTTTCATCAATTATAGTTTCCTTAAGACTATGCCATGAATTACACTCTGGGCATCTTCCTAAATGCCCAATACTCTGGTATCCGCAGTTTTCACATATAAAAATAGTTTTTTTCTTCATTTTGCTCTCCTATAATATAATGGAGCGACGCTATCGTCGCTCCCTATTAAATTTTAAATGCTAATTTTTCATTTTTAGTATCATAATCAATGATTATATTATCTTGCTTAGAAACATTACCTCTTAATATTTCTTCAGCTAGCTGATCTTCTATCATCTTTCTTATAGTCCTCTCTAATGGTCTTGCTCCATAAATTGGATCAAATCCCTTTCCTGCAATATAGGATTTTGTATTATCAGATACCTTTATTTGAACTCCAATCTTTAAAAGGCGCTTTTCTAAATCTTTTATCATAATCTCAACGATTTCCTTCACATGCTCTTCTTCTAGACTATGGAAAACTATAATCTCATCTAATCTATTTAAAAATTCAGGTCTAAAGGTTCTTTTTAATTCCTCAGTTATGGTTTCTTTCATCCTTTCATATTCTGCCCTATTGTCTTCTCTCCCTATAGAGAACCCCAGTACATTTTGCTTCCTAATAGATGTAGCTCCAACATTAGAAGTCATTATTATTACAGTATTTTTAAAATCAACAGTTTTTCCCTTTGAATCCGTAAGTCTGCCATCATCTAATATCTGTAGAAGCATGTTAAATACATCTGGATGAGCTTTTTCAATTTCATCAAATAGAACTACTGCATAAGGTTTTCTTCTTACTGCCTCTGTTAACTGCCCTCCTTCATCATAGCCAACATATCCAGGAGGTGAACCTATTAATCTAGAAACAGAGTGTTTCTCCATATATTCTGACATATCTATTCTTATCATAGCCTCTTCATCGCCAAATAAAGCTTCTGCCAAAGCTTTTGCTAAATATGTCTTACCTACACCAGTAGGACCTACAAATATAAAGCTACCTACTGGTTTCTTAGGATCCTTAAGCCCAACCCTTGATCTTCTAACTGCAGATGATATAGCTTTTACTGCTTGTTCTTGTCCAATCACCTTTTCGTGCAATATATTTTCTAAGTTTAAGAGCCTCTCAGATTCTTCTGTAGTCATCTTCGTAATTGGTACTCCTGTCCAGTTGGACACTACCTTGGCTATTTCTTCATAGTTAACTACCATGCTTGAGGTTTGCTTTTCTTGCTCCCATTTAACCTTGTTATTTTGCAATTCTTCCTTTACTTGTCTTTCTATATCCCTTATTTTTGCTGCCTTTTCATAATTTTGAGTATTTATTGCTTCTTCCTTTTCTTGAGATAATTCTTCTAATCTTTCCTCTAAATTCTTTAATTCCTCTGGTGCTACATAAGAGTTTATCCTAATCATGGAAGCAGCTTCGTCTATTAAGTCAATAGCCTTATCAGGTAGAAATCTATCATTTATATATCTACTTGATAATTCAGCAGCCGCCTTTATTGCCTCGTCTGTTATTTTAACTCTATGATGTGCTTCATACTTATCTCTTAGACCTTCTAATATCTTAATAGTGTCTTCTACACTAGGTTCTTCTACCATGATTGGCTGCAGTCTTCTTTCCAAGGCTGAATCCTTCTCTATATACTTTCTGTACTCATCTATAGTTGTTGCTCCAACTACTTGTAATTCTCCTCGAGCTAACACTGGTTTTAATATGTTTGAAGCATCTATGGCTCCCTCAGCTGCTCCAGCACCTACTATTGTATGCAACTCATCTATAAAAAGTATAACATCCCCAGCTTCTTTTAATTCTTTCATCACAGATTTTAATCTATCTTCAAATTCTCCTCTGTATTTTGCTCCTGCAATCATTCCTGGTAAGTCCAGTGTAACAACCCTCTTATCTTTTATAATCTCTGGTACAGTTCCCTCCACAATTTTCTGAGCCAATCCTTCAGCAATAGCTGTTTTTCCTACACCTGGCTCACCAATAAGAACGGGATTATTTTTAGTTCTCCTGCTTAAAACTTGAATAACTCTTTCTATTTCTTTTGCTCTACCTATTACTGGGTCAATTTCTCCAGATGCTGCTAATTTATTTAAATCAGTGCTATATTTAGCTAAATTAGGAGTATTTGAATTATTGCTTTCCATAGTCTGCCCTTGTTTTGGACTCACATCCGTTATCATGCTAAGCACTAATTCTCCAAGTTTTTCTATATCTACTCCAAGTTTTTTTAGTACTACAATTGCAACACCTTCTCCTTCAGCTAGTAATCCAAGCAACAAATGTTCTGTACCAACATAGTTATGACCTAAATTTCTTGCCTCAATAAAACCTAGCTCAAATATTCTTTTAGTCCTAGGAGTAAATCCCAAAATATCTGCCCCATACTGACCTTCACCAATAGCCGAGATCACCTCTGCTCTAGCTTCATCTAAAGTAACACCAGATTGTGATAAGGCTTTTGCTGCTACTCCTTCTCCCTCTGCTATTAATCCTAATAATAGGTGTTCTGTGCCTACATAATTATGTTTTAAATTTTTAGCTTCCTCTTGAGATAAGAGTATTGCCTTTTGTGCTTTTTCTGTAAATCTTCCAAACATAGCCATATCTACTAACCCTCCATATTAATCAAATTATTTCTTATTATTTGTGCTCTATACATGTCTCTTTCATCCTTTAGCATATCTCTATGCAAGTTCATCTGTATACTAGCAGGTTGTATATCTATCATTAGTTTGACAATATCTTTTGTATTCATACCTTTTATTATGCCCATATCACATCCTAATTTAACATTAGATAAGTGTGCCATTGCTTCAGTAGATGATATAAGCCTACTATAATTTAAAATTCCAAGGGATCTAAATACTTTATCTTCTAATTCTAAACTTCTCTTATCCATCATGTATGCTCTAGTACTTCTTTCCCTCGATACTATTTGTAATATAACCTTATTTAACTTTTTAATAATATCTTCCTCTTTTTCTCCTAATGTAGTCTGATTAGATATCTGAAAAAGATGACCTAGAGCTTTAGAACCCTCACCATAAAGCCCCCTTGCAGTTAAACCTATTTTACTTAACCCATCTATAATAGTATTGAGGTGTCCTGTCATTGCTAAACAGGGAAGATGGACCATTACAGATGCTCTAAGTCCAGTTCCTACATTAGTCGGACAAGAAGTTAAATATCCAAATTTTTCGTGAAAGGCATATTCAATGTTTCCTTCTAAGGAATCATCTATATTTGAACAAATTCGCCAGCCTTCTTCAATATTTAATCCATATAACAATACTTGTATTCGAATATGATCTTCCTCATTAATCATTATAGTGACCTTTTCATCACCTCTCAAAAGGAAACTTCCATTTCTTGTACTCTGAGCAAGATTTGGACTTATTAAATGCTCTTCAACAAGTACGGAACTTTCCAACTCAGATAAGTCTTTAACCCTATAGAATCTATATATATCTTCTTTATTTTTCATAACACCTAATACTTCTTCTGTGACATACTCAGATTCATCCATAGTCATAAAATCTGGGAATTTATAATTTGCCATATTTCTTGCAATTCGCAGTCTAGTACTAACTACCACATCCTCTTCTTTTCCTTCACTATCTAGCCATTTTGCCACATTTCTCACCCCTCAAAACCATCAATTTTACTCTTTAATTTTTTTATCTCATCTCTTAAAAATGCAGCCCTTTCAAAATCTTCTTTAACTATAGATTCTTCTAATTCATTCCTTAAAGATTCAATGGCCTTTTTTTGAATGGTTTGGCTATTTATTTTGGTAGGTATTTTCCCTTTGTGTTCATTATGTCCATGTATTCCTTTCAATAAAGAATCAACATCTTCCCTAAATGTTTCGTAACACTGTGAACACCCAAATCTCCCTATTTCCATAAATTTTTTATAGGTTAAACCGCATTGCGGACATGAGATATTCTTTATTTCTTCTTTCCCTTCCTGCATTGATCCTATAAGCCCAGTAAAAATCTTTTGAAAAGAGAAAGGAAACTCAAAATCTAAATCGTTATTTTTCTTAGCACAAGAATCACATAGATGCATTTCTTCTATACTACCATTGATTATTTTAGTAAAATGAATAGTTGCATTGTTTTTTTCACAGGCCTGACATAACAAGAATAACACCTCCTATTTAACAAGAATAAGCAAAATGTTTTTTAAAACATCAGCTCTTAATTTATTACGATTATTTACATCTTCTTTATTTAAAGCCCTATCTCCTATTGCAGCTTTCATAATATCGCCTTCTCTCTCGCTAATAAATCCTTCTTCAATTAGTCCATCAATTATATGATATGCTTTATTTTTTGTAATTGATTCACCAATAATGTCAACTATAATAGTATTAATATCTTCATTTTCATCTATTCCTACTTTTATAATCTTAATATACCCACCTCCACCCCTTCTACTCTCAATATAATAGCCTTTATAAGGGGTAAATCTGGTGGTTAATACATAATTTATCTGGGAAGGTGCACAATCAAACCTTTCAGCTAATTCATTCCTCTGTATTTCTATTGTACTATCTTCCGCCATCTCTATCATAGATTTAATAAATCTCTCTATCATATTACTTAGGCCAGGCATATAAATCCTCCTTTGACTTTGACTTTCTTTGTCCTTCTTGTCAAAAATATTTGCTCTGCTGGATTTTTCTCATCTTTAAGAGCAAATAAAATTTTATTATACTAATATTCTCTTACATTATTATACTCAATAGCATCTTTAATCATACTAATCTTTACATTATCTTTTTTCAAAGCAGCATCATATGTGGTATCTATAACAACCCACTTCCCATCTAAGAACACCTGATTCCAAGCATGATATTCTTTTAAATCACTCTTATATCCTTTTACTAGTTTAGTTGGTATTCCAAGGGATCTTAGCATACCCGCAAAAAGAGCTGCATAATCATAACATATTCCAGATTTATCAGCTAATACCTTATGAATTTCTGGTACATAATCATTTGATAATCCCTTAATTTTATTATAATCATATTTTATATTATTTACAATATATTTATAAATAGATTCTATTTTTTCCTTATCTGTGTTTTTTCCCTTAGTTAGATTTTGGGCCAATTCTATTACTTTTTCCTTATCATCCCAATAAACTGGTTGTGTAGAAGCCAAATATATTTCACTTAAATTATTATTTATAACATTTATATCCTGTTTTTGAACTACCTTATATTTATCTCCAGATGTGTTTTGCAATATTTTTATTGTATATGTTCCTTTTCCTAATTGTAGAGGAATTATTTCAACTGTTTTATTTAGACTATAATAGTACTTTTCACTTTCTTTTTCAACCATAATTCTCATACCTTTATCCTTTTTTAAACTTTCAACTTTAACAAGATTGTCATCTAAAGCCGATATTGTATATAGAGATTCCCCAATAGCTTGTCCTGCAAAAGCAAATAGAAAAACAAGTATATATATTATGGAAAAATATCTTCTTTTCATTTAAACTCTCCTTTCGGTAGCTGGCTGCCTTCTTTAGGCCCTATAGCTTTGCGTCCTTGAGTTTCCTCAAGTTTGCCTTTATCGCTTGACAGTTTACAAAAGATATTCTTACACTTTTGTACTTGTCATATAATTTGAATATTAAGTTAACATAATTCTAACATATTAATTCCAAGGTTTAAAAGTTAATTTTTTGTAATAATTTAATTCTATTTTATTTAAATATACACATCTTAGATGCCTATATAAACAAAATAGCTGGAAGATTAGTTTCCAGCTATTTTTTCCTCTTAAATCCTATCTGAACTCCTATGAATAAAAATAACATTCCTGCACCGTAGAATAAGCTAGATGGAATTTCACCAGTTCTTGGCATTTTCAAAACTGATTGTGGAATTTTCTCTTCTATTATTTCTTCCTCTTCAATTATTTTAGGTGCAACTTCTGGAATTTTCTCTTCTATTATTTCTTCCTCAGTTTCTTCTGGTATTGTTTCTGGAATCCTATCTTCTATTATTTCTTCCTGTTCCTCAGGTTCCTCAGATTCCTCTGATTCCTCTGGTTCTTCTGGTTCTTCTGTTGGAACATCAGATTCAGCTATAAAAATCCACTTTACCTCTACTCCCGCACCCTGAAATTCATTACCTGTTTCTGATCCCGGTAAATAAACTGCCGCATTTAAATCCTTAATATCATTAGGATTAAATACTCCTAAACTGATATTAGAAGTAGCAAAATCTTTCATTGATCCAGAGTAAACTATATTCCCATGAAGATACACTGTCAAATTTAATTGTTCAAATAAATCTATATCTCCTTCTTCTGGAATTGGACTCATTCTTTCCGCCCTCATATATAGATAAAATGACGATCTGTAATTATTTCTTATAGTGATCTTGGCCTCTTTTGTATCACCTGGATTTAATCTATTTAAATCAAACAATTTTGTACTAGTTGGTATTATCTCCAATCCTAAATCAGTTCCTATTAGCTCCAAGTCTTCAGCATAAGAAATACTACGACCAAATGAATTTAAAGTTCCTAGAACTAAGGAAAGAACTCCTATAAAGATAAATGTTTTAGATAAAAATCTCCTCATATCCTACCCTCCTTACGAGGTATTTCTAAGGAAGGCATATGCCTTCCTTAGATTATATTATGGTAATACTTCTAGACCTAGATCAACTGGGTTAATGCCCCATTGGTCATTGATTGCACCATTAGTTGCTTGAATTGCTTCAGCTTCTACTGTTAATGTAAATGTAGCATCTTGATATTCATTCCCCATTTCTCTGCCTTTAAATTTTACTTCTTCTATTACATTTGATGTAGCAGCTCCTGGCTGTATTATATTTTTATAATAATACCATCCATCTCCACCGTCAATCCAATCAGATAATATTGTGTATTCTACAACATCAACTGGTAATTCCGGATTAAATTCAGGAGTTAATTTAACTCTTATATATGCTCTTTTTGAACCAATATTCTCAACACGCACTACCTTAGAATGTGTATCTCCTGGATTCACATTTTCTATACCATTCTCTGGAAACTCATCAATTAAATTAATATCAACTGTACCTGCTTTAAAAGTATTTACTACCGGCTTTGCTTCTGCTGTAAACCATGCCATTGTACCACCGACTACTAATAGTACTGCCAAAATAACTACTGATCCTAACATTATACTACGCTTTTTCATTTCTTTTCCTCCTTTTAATTTTAATCCTATTTTGCAGCTAGGCTGCCATCAAAAGAAGGCCCTATAGCTTTGCGTCCTTAAGTTTCCTTAAGTTTGCCAATTTTTACTTCCCTTATGGTGCTGGAACTCCTTCTGGAAAAGGTAATGTTGATATTCCCCATATATCCTTCCAAGCATTATGGGTTATTTGGGCACCTTCTGCTACTGCCTTTATGCTGAGAGTCTTTCCATCATATTCGGGACCTAAAGATGTAAAAGTTACACTTTCGAGCAATAAGCTTGTTACTTGATCCTTCGTCAAATAATATTTGTAATAGTAATGTCCATCTCCGCCATCAGCCCAATCTCCAAGATTTAAATTTAGTTGAACATTAGATATTGGTAAACTAAGTTCACTCCATTCTGGAATTAATCTGATCCTTACATAAGTTCTTTTTGTTCCTAGGCTTGCTACCTGAACATTCTTTGTATAGGTTCCAGTACTTACATCTGTTATATCTTCAAAGCCTGGTTCTAAGACTTCAACCTTAATTGTGCCCATTTTAAATTTATTAGCAATAGATTCAGTTGATATAAACCATGCAAAAACAACCGTCGAAATTAAAATTATTAATGCAATTGTGGATACTGCAATTATTTTCTTTCTCATAAGCATCCATCCTTATACTACATATTTGTTTGACTTTCTCAATTTCCCTACAATCATCGGCATTATTATCCACAAAATTGTCAATGTTATAAGGATTCCCATTCCTAATTTCGTATTTAATACTCTAAAAACCTTGCCTACTAATGGGACTTTGAATACTACCTTACCTATCAATTGTTTTCCTTCAAGGGGCATTGGGTCATTAACTTCATTGGCATCACCTTTAGTTGTAAAAAATTCACCATGATTTTCTATATCTATTACCCTATGGGTAATTCTAGAATTCTTGTTATGTCCATAGTAGGTAATAATGTCCCCTTTGTTTATTTCATTAGCCTCTAATTCTCTTACTATTATCATAGAGTCTATCTTTATAGTTGGACTCATACTACCACTATCTACTATATATAATCTATGGTTAAGTAGCGTGGGCTCTTTACCTGTAATCTTTGATTGAACAGTTATAAATATTAGTACAATCATAATCATCATGAAGATTGTAAAGAATATATTTCCAATGATTTCTAATTTCTTTTTCTTAGTTTTTTCTTTTAATTCTTCTTCTTTAATTTCATTCTCTTCCACCCCATAATTCCCCCTTCCTCTGTTGCATTTTATGCATTATTAAATTTATTATCTATTTCCACTGTTGCTGGTATAATAAAGTAATCTAGTTTTGTATATAGTAATTTATCTTTAATTGGCAGAGAACTATGATTTCTCGTTTCACCTACGGTAAAGCTATTTACCTTTGGATCTGGATCTTCCCAGAACCATCCATCATTATCTCTTTCATTTATTACATCTATTGAAACATTCCAATCATCATACCCTATTGTCAGCTCGTATGTGTTACCTGATACATAACTAATGCCCCCACCGCTCATACCTATTAATTTGAAGTTCATTGGTACAATTTCTCTAACTGTATAAGTTCCAGGTAATAGGCCCTTGATTGATTTTGACTGACCTGAATTAAGAGATACAGCCCAAGTCTTTTTATACTGTCCAGTTGGTCCTTCTAATATAATATCGAAGTCTTTATCTCCATATCCTGAACTATTTAAGAGTTTTGTAAATGTCAAAGCCCTCAATCTAAATTCTGGTATCGGAAAATATTTCTTAGCATCATTTCCGTCTATATTTTCATATTCAATATAAGTCGGTTTATTGGCTGGATAGAACACCCCACCCTCCGCACTATAATCCAATGTAACTCTATATTTCATCCAATATTTTATACCTTCGTTTATAGTTCCAATATTCCAAATTATTTTATCTGTAGTTGTATCGTAACTTAATGTTCCATGACTTACGGTTATTAAGCTATTATAATTACTGGCATTTATACCTAGTATTGAATACATATCTCCTAATGGGTCTGTTACTACAGCACCAGTAGCTGCATTGGAAAGTCTTCCTGCAATTTCTTGGAATATAATATTTAGATTACTTGAGCTAGCAGTTGAATAATAATTCCCCGAACTTGCAATGTTTTCTAGTGTCCAATCTCCTTCAGATCCTGCATTTAAAGCTATAGTATAAATTTCATATCCCTTTGATTTGGCAAACTCTGCTTCAGCCACAGCATGAGCTCCATGTCTATAGTTATAGCTATATCTATTTTGCCCAGTTCCTCCTGTTTGATATTCTGTATATTCACTGTTACCAGCACCTACTGTTGAACCATAATTAAAACCAGATTCAGGTATTGCAGAAGTTGTTCTAGAATAGGTTCTATTACTTTCATATTTCCAAAATTCTAAATAGCTGTTGGGACTATTAGGCTTATAACTATAAGTTGCTGCACCATCTCCAAGCAATACTATATTTTTATAATTAGCAATACTACCATTTAATAAAGCACTCCCCTGCCTAATCCCTGCCTGAATATGGGTACCACCATTAGCATTTAAACTATTAATAGCTGATATCAACGAATTCCTTCCGCTATAACTTTGGAATCCTGAATTTACAGTTACATCTCCAGCAAAAGATACTACAGCTATTCTTATATGGTTTTTGCTAGAATCACTTAATAAAGTATTTACAAAGTTCTTAGCTGCATTTTTAGCATCTGTCATTTTTTGACCCGACATACTGCCAGAACGGTCTATAACCAATACAATATCTGATGTTTCTACCTTATCTTTTCCTTGAATTTCCAAAGTTATTTCCCATTGATTTCCAGTCCCTGGTACTTCTATTCCTGATTTGTTTAATAGTAAGGAACCTGGATTTGGCCAAGTCTTATTATTTACTTCATCGGGATAAGATTCTAAGCTCACCAAACTAAATGAATTAATTCTTGAAACATCTTCTTCATCCTCAAATGGTCCTAGCTCTCCATCCCAGAATTCTTCTATATAGGGCGATTCTATTTCTTCTCCTTCTCCTGGTGGAAAGTCTGGATTTTCTGGTATATACTCGCCTGATAGAAATGTATAATATAAATTAATAATATTTTCCCCTTCTATCAAAATGATTTCTTCTACATCGCTTTCTACGAAAGATAAACCTTCAAACTCCTTAACATAATCCAAGCTAAAAATTACTCCACCTACTTCTAATCCTTCTAGGATTTCTGTCTCTATCAACTCTTCTTCAAAATCATATTTTTCTATATGATTTATCACTAGATCTGTAGTTGGTATAATTGGTACTAATGGTGGAACCTCTGGATTCACTGGTGGATTCTCCGGATCTATCGGTGGATTCTCTGGGTCTACCGGTGGATTCTCTGGGTCTACTGGCGGATTCTCTGGGTCTACTGGTGGATTCTCTGGGTCTACATAGTAATAATTTTCATTGGGCTCGGCTGTATATGAACTTAGTCCCATGCTCACACACATTGATAGTACCAAAACAAATACAACAGATATTTTAAATATTTTTTTCATTTACATATCACCTCCATTACTAACTATAAACTTTATGCTTTCATTTTTTATCTTATGCTATTTATACCATTAAGAAACTTCATATAGATTTCTTAAACATTACAAATCAATTTCATTTTAATTTTTATCAAAAAACTTCTATATAAGTATCCTAATATAATTTTTTGAAACCAAATCAGATTAAGTTCTTTTTAAAAAATCAAAACAAGTGAAGATTTGTCCATTAAGTATAAAAAAATCCTACCAACCATATACGGCTAGTAGGATAATATTAATTTATATACTAATTTATAGAGACTTAAATCTAATTTTTAATATTATATTTTTATTCTTACATTTTTCCTGAAACCTTTTCTGTAACCTATTTACAATTATATTTAGACTCTTTTCTTCTATATCATATAGTAAAGAAACCAATTGGCTGCTATTCCATTTAGATAATACATCTCCTTTCCTAAGATTATTATATACTATTTCCTCTAATGTTCTCATGGATTCCTTTCTATCCTCTTCATCTATCGAAAGATATCCTTTGTTCTCTATAGTTAATATTCCTAAAAATTTATTATCTTTCATATTCCTTGATTTTTTTCTCGTTTCCAAATTATATAAGAATTTAAAATAATAAGGTTCGCAAATCAATGCCCCCTTGTTTCCATAATCTTCTTTTAATTCTTCATCTATTTTACTTAAGTTAATATCATCTTTTAAGCTTTCTTCATCTAATTGTATCTTTTTATATAACATTTTCATTTTGGGAGATGGTTTTATACCTATATGACTATATAGTCTGGAAGTGATATATTCATAATGGCTAATTGCATATCTTTTCTCTCCCACCTCTGTTAAAGCTTCAATAAAGTACATATGCAAGACCTCATCATAAGGCTCATATTGGATAGCTTCTTCACAAGTCTTAATTATCTCTTCATTCATCTTCTTCTGCTTCAATAATTCTATATAATTAAATAATCCTTGCAAATATAATCTACGATATCTATTTCTTATGGGTACAATCCATTCTTCATATTCTATCTCTCTCAAATATTCCCCCTTATAAAGCTTCAATCCTTTTTCTAATAATGAAAGGGATTTTTGGGGATCATTTTCTTTTAGCGAATTACCTTCATCTATAAGTTCTTTAAATAATTGAACATCCAATACGCAATTATCATTTGTTTTAAATACATAGTATCCATTTGAATGTTCTATTCTATAGAATTGTTTAAGATTTTTATCATCTAAGTTTATCATTCTTCTTAATCTAGATATCTGTGTTCTTAATACGTTTTTGGGATCATGAAATTCATTATCTGCCCATAAATCTTCAATAATACTTTCAGGCAATAGCTTTTTTTCATTAAAGGTTATAAAATATTTAAAAAGTGCCAATATCCTATACTGGTATCCTTTTGTATCTAAAATACTCTCATCATTGTATCTGATATCAAAATCTCCAAAAGTATATATTTTATACACAGCTATCCCTCCAATAATAACATATGTTGATATATACCCTTAATATCTTTAATTCTACATAAAAAATCCAGCCAATTAAGGCTGGACTTTTATTTTCATTATTCTCTTTCCGCTTTTGCTTCTGCTATAATCTTTTCTGCAATATTAGTTGGAACTTCTTCGTATCTAATAAATTCCATTGTAAAGCTTCCTCTTGCTTGGGTCATAGCTCGTAAATCTATGGCATATTCAAACATTTCTGAGTGGGGTGCCTCTGCTGTAACCTTTTGAGTTCCATCATCCTGTTGTTCCATTCCTAATATTCTACCTCTACGTTTATTCATATCTCCCATTACATCACCCATATAATCTTCCGGTATTGATATTTCATACTTCATTATAGGTTCAAGCAATATAGGTTTCGCTGCCTCCATACCCTTCTTAAATGCTAAAGATGCAGCAATTTTAAATGCCATTTCATTAGAATCTACTGGATGATAAGAGCCATCAAACAGTATAGCTTTTAAGTTTACTACTGGATATCCTGCTAAAACTCCATGTTCCAAGGAATCTATAAGTCCCTTCTCTACTGCTGGGAAGTAGTTTCTTGGTACTGCACCACCAAATACCTCTTCTGCAAAAACAAATTTTTCTTCACAAGGCTCAAATCTTATATGAACATCCCCATATTGACCTGCTCCACCTGATTGTTTTTTATGTTTTCCTTGAACGGATGCTGTTCCTTTAATTGTTTCTCTATAAGCAATCTTTGGATTAGTTAAATTAACATCTACTCCAAAAGCATTTTTCAGTTTATCAACAATAACCGCTAACTGCATATTTCCCTGTCCACCGATCAGCAACTGTTTAGTTTCAGCATTTCTTTGTGCAATAAAAGTTGGATCCTCATCTGTCAACCTTTGTAAAGATGTACCAATCTTTTCTTCATCACCTTTGGCCTTTGGTTCTACAGCTAAGAATAATGTTGGTTGTGGATATTTAATTTCTTCATAAAGTGTAGGGTTGTTCTTTGCACATAAAGTATCGCCTGTTCTAGTAAAGTTTAGCTTTGAAGTAGCTCCTATGTCTCCTGCCTGTATTTCAGAAACCTCGATTTGGTTTTTACCTCTAAGTACAAATAGTCCCCCTAGTTTTTCCTGTTTGTCCTTTGTAGAATTATATAATTCCATGTCTTTAGTTATCTTGCCTGATATTACTTTAAATAAAGTTAATTTACCTACAAATGGGTCAATAATTGTCTTAAATACCACTGCAGAGAATGGTTCACTAGGATCAATTTTTCTTTCAACTTCTTTATCATCCTTTAATCCCTTTACGCTACCAATCTCCTTTGGAGATGGAATATATCTTTCTATAACTTCTAATAAGAAATCAACACCTATTGCTTTTTCTGCACAGCCTACAACTAAAGGTACTAAATCTCCTTGAGCTACTGCTAGCCTCAAACCTTTAGATATTTCTGCTTCCGTAAACGCCTCTCCCTCAAAATACTTCTCCATTAATTCTTCGTCTGTTTCCGCTATCTTTTCCATTAGACTTTCTCTGATAGAATCTATCTCAACATTTTGGTCATCTGTAAGTTCTACTTCTTTCCTTTGAGTTCCACTATATTCATAAGCTTTTTCGTCAATTACAGACACAAAGCCTTTAAAACTACTAGATACACCTATAGGTAAAGCGAAAGGTATTATCTTATCGCCAAATTCTTCCTTTAAATTAGATAATAAATTTTCAAAGTTAACCTCTTCTTTATCCATTTTGTTAAGGAAAATAATCCTTGGTGTTACGTATTTCTCTAAATTTTTCCAAGCCTTCTCTGTACCTACTTCAATTCCAGAGGAAGCATCAACTAATAATACAGAGCCTTCAGATGCCCTTTTTGCACCATACATTTCACCAATAAAATCGAAATATCCTGGTGTGTCTAACAAATTGAATTTTGTGTCTTTCCATTCTACAGGGATAACAGTTGTACCAATGGACACCTTACGTGCGATTTCCTCTTTGTCGAAATCTGATACTGTATTTCCATCTTCTACTCTTCCCTGTCTTTTTGTTACGCCTGTTGCAAATAGTACTGCTTCAGTTAAAGTTGTTTTTCCGCTACTACTATGTCCTAGTAAAGCTACATTCCTGATTTTATCAGCTGAATATGTTTTCATTATACATTTCCCCCTTAACCAGCATATTTATTTAAAAGATTTATTGAAAATCTCTCATACCTATTTTACACATTTCACAAAATTTTTAGTCAATTCTTCTTGCATAGACTCAAAAAATTAGTTACCCTTTTGATTATATCATAAGACATATTATTATCATAGTCTTTTTTTATCACACATATCTTGTTACACTAATATTAGTCCAATAGAAAGGAGTTGTTCATATTGTCAATTAGTTTTAGGGAAGAAATTAAAAATCTACAGCCATATAAGCCTGGAAAGCCAATCGAGGATGTTAAAAGGGAGTATGGACTTGACAAGGTAATAAAGCTTGCATCTAATGAAAATCCTTTAGGTTGTTCACCAAAGGTTAGAGATGCTATAATCAATACCTTAGATGAATTAGCTATTTATCCTGATGGTAATTCTACTGATTTAAAAGAAATTCTAGCTTCTAAACTTGGAGTAGATGTTAGTGAGGTTCTACCAAGCAGTGGATCTGACGAGATGATTGACATGATAGCAAAAGCATATATTAACAAAGATGATGAAATAATAATGGCTGACATTACATTCCCAAGATACATACAAACTACAGAAATGATGGGAGGAACCCCTGTAATAGTTCCATTAAAAGAATTCACATTTGATTTAAATGGTGTATTAGGTAAAATCACTAATAAAACTAAAATCATCTGGATATGTAATCCAAATAATCCAACAGGTACTATGATTACAGAAAAACAATTTGTAGATTTCTTGGATAAGGTACCTTCAAATATTTTAGTTATATCAGATGAAGCATATCGGGAATATGTAACTAGAGATGATTATCCTCATAATACAATAGGGTTATTAAAGAAATATTCTAATCTTTTAGTTATGAGAACTTTCTCTAAAGCCTATGGATTGGCTGGCATCAGAGTAGCTTATACTATAGGAAATAAAAATATTATAGAAAATATAAATAAAGTTAGAGGACCTTTTAATGTTAATATCTTAGCACAAGCTGCGGCAATAGCAGCTATAGAAGATGTAGAATTCCTGCAAAGAAGCTATGATATTAACCTAGAAGGAAGAAATTATCTCTATAATGAATTTGATAAATTAGGATTTTACTATCCACCGTCAGAAACAAATCATATATTTGTTAATGTAGGCAAAAATGGTCAAGATGTATTTATTGAAATGCAAAAAAAAGGAGTTATTATAAGACCTATGGGCGGAGATTTTATAAGAGTTTCCATAGGAACTATGGAAGAAAATAAAATATTTATTGAAAAATTAAAAGAAGTATTAGGTTAATTGCAATATTGGATTTGGAATTAATTCACAAATACAAAAATCTTCTGTAGAAGTATTATAGGCAGTTTTTTCTAAAATCCATTGAGACCAAGTTCTCTTTATAAAGTCAAAGATAAATGAGAACTTTTCTATTCGTTATAAAAAATCAGGTGAGAATTTTTCTCACCTGATTTCATTTACATGTACTCATCAGTCTTATATGGCAAACCTTTTTTCTTCAATCTACCTTCTACTATTTCTTTTATAATAGAGTATATAAATACGAATAATGGCACCCCAATAATCATACCTAATAACCCAAATAATTTCCCAGTAACTAATAGAGAAAATAATATCCAAAATGCAGATATTCCTAGTGAATCTCCTAATATCTTAGGTCCTATAATATTACCATCTATTTGCTGGATTATAAGTATTATTACTAAAAACCATAATGCCTTAATAGGTGAAACAAATAAAATGATTATCGCTGAAGGTATAGCCCCAATAAATGGTCCAAAAAACGGAATTATATTAGTTATACCTACTATAAATGATATTAGGATTGTGTAGGGCATCTTAAATATAGTTATAACCACAAATGTTAAAACACCTATTATAAAAGAATCTAATATCTTACCACTTAAAAACTTCCCAAATATATTGTTCCCTCTATTTGCTAGCTCTATTATCCTATTGGCTCTTGTTTCAGAGAATAAAGCTCTAGTCGTTTTCTTACTTAATGCTAAGAATCTCTCTTTGTCTATTAATAAATACATTGATATTATAATGCCAAGAACTATATTCCATACGCTGGACAATATAGTTTTAAGCGTATTTCCTAATACAGGTATAAGATTTGTTGCAAATCTTATAATACTATCCCTATATTCATTCCATTTCGCTACTATAAAATTATAATATTCTTCCTGTATTTCATATTTACTATTAAAGTCATTTACTAAATCTGTGATTTTACTTACATAGGAAGGTATATCGTTTACTAATCCCATTATACTTGAATAAATTTGAGGAAATACAAATTTCATAAATATATAGATTAATAGTATAACTGTTGCATAAGTCAAAATTAAGCCTATAAATCTTACAAACTTTGGTTTAATCCTCTTTAAAGAGTTAAAACGTAGCACTTTTTCTTCGTAAAACCTTAGAATAAAATTAAAAAGATATGCCATAACAAAGCCAATTATAATTGGCATAAATATCGATATAACTTCTCCTACTTTAATTTGAAACGTACTTACCTCTGATGCAATTAAATAAAAAATTATACCAGCACAAATTACAAAAAATGAATAAATTGATATAGTTGTATATTTAGAATTCCAATTAATCTTCATCTCTTCCCCCCATAATTATTTCTTTATCTCATTTTATTATTAAATTATGTTATTTACAAGTAAAATATAACAAAAGCCTTCCATTTAAAGCATTGATATATTAAATAAACTTTTCTTGAAACCTATATAGGAAAGGTTATAATTAAATAAAATTTATTTTTTCTATGGATTATAAAAGAACGGTGTAATCACCGTTCATAAATTATTTACCCAGTTCAAAATATTTGTGTAAAGCATTTACCGCTCTATTTGTATGCTCACTTTTTATTAGGCAAGAAATTGTAGTATGTGAGTCTGATGTCTGAAGTATTTCTATGTTCTCCTTAACTAATGCCGAAACAGCCTTTGCCATTACTCCAGGTATACCTCTCATCCTATTACCAATAATAGTAACTTTAGTACAATCAGTAATTAATTCATATTCATAATTCAATTCTTTCAATACTGCCTCTAATACTATTGATTGCTTCTCATCTATTATAAAAAATATTTGTTCGGGGTATATATTTATCATGTCAATACTTACTCCCGCCTTTGCAATACTGTCAAATAATATTTCTTGACTCTCATAGTCTAATTTATCAGGTATTATCTTAACTTGAATTCTATTATTTATATTAGCAACTGATGTAATTATTCTCGTATCTTCTTCTATATAAGATCTAGTTCTATGATAATTAGTAATTAATGTACCATTATAGTCTGAACTTGTATTTCTAATAACTATTGGTATATTAGAACGCATTGCTATTTCTACTGCCTTAGGATGCAATACTTTTGCACCATACTCTGCCATTTGAAATACTTCATTATAAAATATTGTATCCATTACCTTAGCATCAGGTACTATTTTAGGATCTGCAGTCATTACTCCATCTACATCTGTATATATTTCTACTAATTCAGCATTTAAGGCTTCCCCCATTATAGATGCAGTTACATCAGATCCTCCTCTTCCTAATGTTGTAATATCTCCTTTTTCTGTTATTCCTTGGAACCCTGCAATTATGGGTATAATTCCTTCTTCTAAGCTCTTTAATATTCTCATAGGTTCAACATGTAATATTTTCGCATCCAAAAAGTTCTCATCCGTTATAATACCTGCCTGCCCACCAGTGAATACGGCCGCTTCATATCCTCTTGCCTTTAGTGTATTTGCCATAACAGTAGCAGATATAATTTCTCCACATGCCATTAAAATATCCAATTCTCTTGGATTAGGTTCTATCCCTACAGATTTAGCAAGTTGAATCAACGTATCTGTTGCATATGGATCTCCTGCCCTTCCAATAGCAGATACTACTACAACAGGATTTAAATGTTTATCTATTGCTGCTTTGATCTTATCTATAGCTAAATTCCTTCGCTCATCATTCATTACAGAAGTTCCACCAAATTTTTGAATTATTATTTTCATCATAGTCATCTCCATTAAAATTCTATATTATAATTATATCTTTATTCAAACATCATTACTTTTGACACTATCTATTATAATTTATATTTATTGCATTGTGAACTTCTTTATTGAATGATGAAAAATTTACTAGTCCATAAAAAAACAGCCCTAAGGCTGTTCTAGCTAAACCACAAATTTAATTCTCTCTCTGCACTAACTACTGAATCTGAACCATGTATTATATTTTCTGTTAAAGAATTTGCAAAATCTCCCCTTATGGTACCAGGTGCAGCTATTTTAAAATCCCTATGTCCTATCATTAGTCTCATAACCTCTATAGCTGATTCTCCCTCTACTTCCAGAGCCATAACAGGTCCTTCTAAAATAAAATTAACTAATTCTCTAAAAAAAGGCTTTTCTCTATGCTCCATATAGTGCTCTTCTATCAACTCTCTACCTGGTTGAAATAGTTTTGCTTTTGTTATTTTATAACCTTTTCTTTCAATTCTCCCTATGATTTCTCCTATGAGTCCTCTTTTCACTCCATCAGATTTAATCATGATAAAAGTTTTTTCCACAGAATCACCCCTGTTTATTTTACTTAAATTATTTACATATTTTCGTATTTTTACCCGTTTTCCTCTAGTTATAACAAAAAGTAGTGGATATCCACTACTTTAGTTTTATAGTTGTTTCTTTATTTAGGTATTCAATATATCTTTGTCCTTGTACATGAAATTTTTCAGGAATTAATTCCTCAGTTTTAGATTCATGTATTGCTGGTTTCCCCCATACTAAATCATTTTTCAGCTCTATCTTCTGCTCCTTATAGAACAAGCGACTATTTCCATCTCCTTCTCCCTTCTTCAACGCTCTGCCCTTTTTATCTCTAAATTCATAATCCGTTACCATACTGCGACAAAAGGCTGATGGATTATCCTTAGCCGTGATTTTAAAAATAGAGCTGCTATATTTTCTATTTTTACTTGTATCTTCTCTTACTCTAACTTCAGTATTGTCTTTATTATATACAATCTCTTCAATAGTTATTTTATTCCCATTGTATTCTATAGTTTGAGGTAGATTATTTATAAAGATATCATAGCTTTTACTCTCCTCTACAGCATATTCATAAGACTCTATAATAAATTTTATCCTGTTGGGACTTTCCAGATATAAGGATTCAAGAATCTGATTCCCTATTGAATATCCAGGCTCATTTTTGGGATTCCTGTGAATATAGCCAGGCCCAGAGGATAAAGTCGAATACCCATACTTTTTAAGTCTATATCTGATTGAAAATCTTACATCTTCTAGTGAATACCCATGTTTTTCATTATAATTTTTCATTTTATACTCTATATTAGTTTTAGTTGGTGCTATAGTTATTTTTTGTATAACAACTTCATTGCCGTCAAATTCAATAGTCTTGTCTACATTATAGGATTTAGATTTTATTTTCTTGGCAGGGATTTTTAGGTTCCAGCTTCCTTCTATACTTATTGTAGCTTTATCATCTTTATTAAGCACGGTAGATAATTTGTCTATATAAACATTTATATTTCCCTCATCTACATTTAGACTTCTAGTACTTACCATGATTCTGATAGTATTTTTTTCTTCTGAATATAAATTTGAATAAGAGGCTATTACTGGTAACTCTTCACCTTGGGAATTATTAGCTTTTTCAGAATGATCCAAAATATCACCCCCAACCTTAATTGGGAAATCTTCATTTAAAAACGAATCTTCATCTATCCTTGTAGTAGCTCCAAATCTTAAATCACCTTTTAAATCTTCTATCCTAAGAAATATAATTGTGTTTAATTCATCTGCCATTACTCCCTCAGCCGTAACTTTAATATCCTTATCTATTACAGATATATTTAACTTCTGCCCCACTCCTTTATTAAGCAATTTTTCCCAAGCTGTAATTGTTTTTTTGCTATCCTTTTTCCACCATTGTAAGTTCTCTAAACTATCTGTGGCAATAGCAGTAACCATTAGAATAAATAAAAGTATAATTGCAATAAAAGTAGTTCTTCTAAACTTTATTATAGGTTTAATTCTATACTCTTTCAATTTTAAGTTTATAGTCTGTATTACATTAATCTTATTTACATTGCTTTCTATATAATCTATTGCAGACTTAGTCTCTTTATATTCAATACTACATTTATTACATTCTTCTATGTGATCTCTAAACAATATCTCCTCTTCTTCATTCAACACTCCATCTATATAATCTAACATTTTATCTTTAATTAGATTACAATCCACAGCTACACCTCCTTTAATAAGCTTCTAAGCTCTCTTAATCCTCTATATATTCGGGATTTCACTGTTCCTATAGGGATGTCTAATATTTGTGATATCTCCTCCTGACTGTATCCAACTACATATTTTAATACAACAGATTCCCTAAATATTTCATCAATAGAATTGATTTCTTGAAAAAAATTATATTCATCAACATGATAATAATAGATTCCCATGTCTTCATGAAGCAATTCCTTTTTTCTACTTTTCAGACACTGCCTACATTCATTTATTAATATGGATATAAACCAAGTCTCAAATAGTTCAATATCTTTAAGTGTATTGATTTTCTCATGAACTTTTATCATTGTGTTTTGAAAGATATCTTCAATATCCTGATGATTATATACATAAGACCAAGCTATTTTATAAAATTTATCTTTTCTTTCCATAACCCAATGCATTAAGCTTTCTAAATCCCCTGTTTTTACTTTTTTAACTAGTATTTTGTTATCAAGCTTGATAATGTCCATCCCCTCCTTCCCCTTACTAATTAGATGAATAAACACATCTAAAAGTTCCCAGAAAAAATAAAAGAGCAAAATTTTTTTGCTCTGATATCTGTTATAACTATTTTCTCGATACAAAAGGATTATCTTTAATATAAAACCTCAGCAAATAATCTTTAGCCATTTCTGCATAATCTATATTAATTCGTTTACTTCTTACAATTTCATCTAATAATAATTGTGGTGCATCTTCTACCCAAATCTTTGAATCTGTAACTACATCTGCTCCATAAAGTTCTTTTGTAATACCGTATGCCATGATAAATTTTGCTGGTCCATTAGTTAGGTTTATAATCTCTTTTCTTGGCGGATTTTCATATAACTTTTTATATCTATTTACATACATTTTTTCTATTCCCTCTATTGGTTCTATAGCTCTAATCAATACAGCTCCATGTACTCCCTTTTTTTCTGCTACAATATTGAAGCATAGATACATACCATATATTGTATAGATGTAGACATGTCCTCCAACTTCATCTATTATCCTCGTCCTGTCCGTCAGACCTTTATTAAAATGAGCACCATCATCCTTTGCATTTATATAGGCCTCTGTTTCAACTATCTTTCCTCTATATATATTTTCTCCATCATTATATACTAAAATCTTTCCCAATAAATCCCTTGCAACTAATATGGTATTTCGTTCATAGAATTCTCTATTTAACCTCATTAACAACGACGCCCTTTCAAAACTATGATATCTTATGTTTTCCATAATTACTCTTCTTTATTAATTTATATTGTGACTTTAAATCTCAAAACAGTTTTCAATTTTTCAGGTTGGGTTTTTCTGAAGTCTGAAATATATATTTCTCTATGTGTTTTTTCTTTTCTAATTAAACCATTTGCCATGCAATATTCTTCCATAATTCTAAAACTTTTAGGTTCATCATCATAGCTTCCTATATGCATCATCTGAACACATAACCCTTCATGAAGACTATTAAATTTAACTTTATCTAACAATTTATTTGATTTTTTAATCTTTACTCTTTCAATTATGTCCCTTGCCAATTTTTCTGTTACAAATTCTGGTTGTCTAATCATCAAAGTATAGATTAACTTGTTCTTATCTAAGAATTCTTTATCTCTAGCTTCTTCAGCTAAATCCCAAATCCCCTCCAAAGGAAAAACTGTATATTCATAATATCCCTCCGGAACTATTTCTGATTTGTAACTCATTCTAACTGCATAAGATAATGAATATAGTGCTTCTATATAATCTGAAAATGAAGGGTCATTAGGATTGCCTTTTCCATCTATCATAAAATAATTCATCGCTGGTACATCTATTACTTCAGGTTTGCTCTTAGATAAATATAAATTTTTATCTTGTTTTCTCCATTCATATTTCAAGTTATCACTCCCTACCTTACATATGTTATACTTAATTAATACTATATAATTTAACTATAACTAATAATGTCCCTGATAGCAATAATTTATATGTAATTAATGCTATTAGGGACATTAAATAATTATATTAATACATCTATATTTCCATTTCTAAGAGGGCTGAACTAAGACTTTTACCATGTTTATCAACAGCCACTGATCTAGTTACTCCACCACCTAAGGCTTGATCCATGACAAAGTTAAGGCTACAAAGTAGTGGTAATTCATATCTTACCACTTCTCCTCGAACTATATCTTTAAACCATTCTTTTACTTTTTCTGCTGTTACCTTTTCTTGAATAATTTTATAATCTTCTTCATTATATACTATTAAAGAAATATTAGATATATTTCCCTTATCTCCTGTTCTAGAATGAGCAATTTCACGTAGTTTCATAATCTATACCTCCTCATAAGTAACATCTATGTTATATCTTCTCTAGGAACAAATATAGACGCAATTGCTATTACTTCTTTCACGGCATTTATTGCTCCTCCACCTGCAGCTGGTCCATTAGTATATAAAGCTTCCACTTCTCTTGCTATTTTTTGAGCTTCCTCTTTTGAGCTGGTTCTGCCTGCTACTCTTAATCTAACTTCTTTGCTTAAAGTTTTATCAGAAAACATGTTATCACTTATATTATCTTTATACAAAGAATTGACTCCAATATAATCTATTCTAAGTTCATCATACTTGCAACCAATAATATCTAATCTTTTCTTTATTATTTCACCAGCCAATTTAGCTCTTTCATAGGCACCAGATCCGCCGTAGCTAATTTCACCTTCACCAATATAACTATCTCTATATCCAATACTTACCTTTAAGGTATTTGGTTTTTTTCTGCCTTTAGCACCTCTTACAAGTATATTATTCTTCTTAATTTCTTCCATGGTAACTCCTGTATAGTCAGCAATCCCATCTGGAGTAATATAGGATGATGGATCATGAATTTCATAGAGAAGTTGCTCTTTACAAGTCCCTGTGGTGATAATTCCTCCGGAGCCTTCAACTTTTGTTATAACTACATCTCCATTTTCCATAACTTCTGCAATTGGGAAACCTAAATTCCATAGATCAGGAACATCTTTATAACCAGGGTCTGCAAAATACCCTCCTGTAACCTGTCCTCCACATTCTAATAAATGACCTATCATAATTCCCTTCCCTATTAAATCATAATTATTAGATTCCCAACCAAATTCGTATACTAAAGGAGCCAGCACCAATGATGGGTCTGCACAACGTCCTGTGATTACAATATCGGCACCATTTTTTAAAGCTTCAACTATACCATCGATTCCCAAGTATACATTGGCTGATACAATTTTTCCCTCTAGAGAACTAAGTTTAGTATCTAATTCCAAAACATCATAATCCATATAATCTGTAATATACTCGCTTATATCATCACCTAATACGGCAGCAATCTTCAATCCTTGTAATCCTTTCGAATTTGCAATCTCTTTTACCACCTTTACTGCTGCCAAAGGGTTAGCCGCACCCATATTAGTTATTACTTTTATTTTATTCCTTGCACATAATGGTAAAACCTTATCCATTCTATATTCTAAAAGTCCATTATATCCTTTTTCTGGATTCTTAAGTTTTTGCTCTTGAGCTATAGCTATGGTTCTCTCAGCCAAACACTCAAAAATTATATAATCTACATCACCATTTTCCATTATCTCTAAAGCTGGTTCTAACCTATCACCACCATATCCAGCACCAGAGCCTATACGTATTTTTCTCATAATAAATCCTCCCTTATATAGTTTATGTTTCAGTTAATTATCTAGATAGAAATTACTCCAGTTATCAAAGCAACAATTAACATAATAATAGTTGTCCCAAAGGCATATGGTATAGTTTTCTTTTGATGATCGCCTAAGTCCACTCCTGTCAATCCTATTAATAAAAATGTAGCACCAGTTAATGGACTAATTGGGAATCCTGTAGTCATCTGGCCTAGAATAGCTGCCCTTCCAACATTCAAACTATTTACGCCAAAAGCGCTAGCTGCCTCGGAAAGAACAGGCAATACCCCAAAATAAAAGGAATCAGGATCAAATAACAAACTAGCTGGCATAGCAAATATGCCCGTAATAATTGGTAAAAATCTACCTATAGATGCAGGTACTATTGCAACAGTAGCCTCTGCCATAGCCGTTAACATTCCTGCACCTTTTAATATACCAGTGAAAGCACCAGCTGCAAATAGAATACTTGCCATCATCAATGCTGCCTTTGCATGAGCATCCACTCTATCTCTTTGATCTTTTATATTAGGATAGTTAATAACTAGTGAAAAGGCAAAAGCAAACATAAATATCACTGTTGGAGACAATTTTCCCATTATCAAGACAACTACACAAATTATAATAGTTAATATATTTATCCAAAACATATGAGGTCTTGCAAGTTTTGCTTTTTCTTCATCTACAGATGTAGTTGTTTCAATGTCTTTTAATTGAACATTGCCAATTCTTTTTTTCTCTTTAACACCTAATCTATAAGATATGAAAATCACAAACAACAAACCAACTAATACTGGAACTAACATAGGATTAAAAAGTTCAGTAACAGGTACATTTAAAGATGAGGCAGCTCTTAGAGTTGGTCCACCCCATGGCACAATATTCATTGTACCTGCAGCTAATGCAACTATAGTTGCTAAAGTGCTTCTTTGCATTCCTAGTGCATCGTATACAGGAAGCATTGCAGGAATAGTTACTAAAAAAGTAACAGCACCTGATCCGTCTAAATGAACAAGCATAGCTAATACAGCAGTTCCTATTGCTATCTTTACAGGATCACTTCCAACTACTTTTAAGATTTTTTTAATTATAGGGTCAAAAGTTCCCGCATCAGTTAAAACACCAAAGAATAAAATTGCAAAAATAAACATTGTACCTGTAGGGGCAATAGCTTTGATTCCATCTGTAATAAATGTATTAAGTTCGCCACCAAATCCGCCAATTACAGCCGCTACTGCAGGCACCACTATTAAAGCTACAACAGGAGATGCCTTCTTGGTCATAATAAGAACTAGTAAAACAACAATAGTTAATAAACCTAATAATGCTAACATACTATACCTCCTAAATAATAATTTCATTTGTCCACTAAATATTGCAAACATTATGCCAAGTATTAGATAGTTTCTAGAATAATATTTGAAATCCTTGATATTTACATGTTTTTTAAATTTAAATTATTATTAATAAATAAATTAATATCCAAGTTTCAACAAAATTGTTCAAAAACTAAATTTAATAATGGATATAATTCTAAATTATTAGAATTATATCAACTACCCTTAATCATTGAAGGAGTTCAACTAATCCTTAATACCGTATAAATGAATTTCTAAATTCTTATAAAAAAGCAGGCTTCTTTCTATAAAATTAGAAAGAAGCCTGTTTCATTTTGTTATAAAGGGTTGCTAATGAAATTCCAAGAGCTTCAGCAGCCTTATTCTTCCCCTCCACATCATGTCCATATATAGATAAAGCTTTTTCAATCTCAGCCAACTCAGCCTGTCTCACTACCTCTTCCATAGGCTTTAGTTTCGCTAGATTATTTTTTACACTTTGAATCTGAATTATCTTCGGCAAATGTTCTTCTCGGATGTTAAAATCCTCAGTCATATTTGCAGCAAATTCTAGAGCATTTTTTAACTCCCTTACATTTCCAGGCCAGGAATAATTAATAAGTATGTCTTCTGCCTCAGGACAAATATTCGTAGCCCTTTTCATTTTATAGGAGATACTATTTAAAAAGAAGTCAATAAAATGTCTAATATCTTCTTTTCTTTCTTTTAAAGGAAGTACATTTATTGGAAAAATTGCTATCCTATAGAACAAATCTTCTCTAAACTTATTTTCTTTGATCATCTGTTCTAAGTTTCTATTAGTAGCGGCAATTACTCTTACATCTATATCTATTTCTTCTAAGCCGCCTATTCTTCTAATAGTCTTTTCTTGAAGAACTCTTAACAATTTAGCTTGGAGGCCAAGTTGCATTTCTCCTATTTCATCTAAAAAAATAGTTCCTCCATTTGCCAACTCAAATAAACCTATTTTACCACCCTTTTTCGCTCCAGTAAAAGCTCCTTCTTCATATCCAAAAAGTTCAGATTCTAACAAATTTCCATCGAAAGTAGCACTATTTATAGCTATAAAGGGACCATTTTGACGATTGCTTGCATTATGTATAGCATGTGCATATAGCTCCTTACCAGTCCCACTTTCCCCAGTAATCAATACATTAGAATCTGTATTGGCTATCTTGACAGCTAAATTTTTCGTATCTATAGATTTTTTATCTACTGATATAATATCCTTAAAAGAATAACGTGCTTTCTCAATGCCTTTCATACGCTCTTCTAGCTTTTTTATAGTAGAATTAGACTTTCTTAATTCTTCAGATAATTTGTAAAGATCACCTATTTCATTTGCTATAGAAATTCCACCAATAATTTTTCCACTTTCTATTATAGGAGCCATATTCACAATATATTCAACATCCCCAACTTTTCTTGGTGCTCCTAATATTTGCTTACCACTCTCAATAACAGAAGGCAAACGAGCACCAGGTCTAGTTTCTGATAATGGTTTATCTACTATATCTTCAAATTCTACTTTAGTTATCCTAGTATAGGCTGGGTTTATATATTTTACAACTCCCTTATCATCTGCTATTAATACTCCATCATAAAGGGCATCCAATATAACTTTAACCCAGTTATCGATTTTCATTATATCAACTCCATTAAAAATTTAAATATACAATAATTATTTTTACTTTATTGTAAAACTTATCCTATCTTCCCGATTCTTTTAACAGGCTATAACCTAAATACTACTTTTCCTTTAATCTGTTCATAATCTATTAATCCTAATATCCTGCTGTCAGTACTATTTTCTCTATTATCTCCTAAAACAAATACCTTGTTTTCTGGAATGGTTAAAGGATAAGAAAAATTCGAATTTTCAAAGGTTTGTCCTCTTGCATAACTTTCCTCTAGTTTTTGTCCATTTACAGTTACATTCCCATCTTTAATATCTACAATATCTCCTGGTACAGCTATTACTCTTTTTATTATATACTTTACTTCTATATTCTTTGTAATCTTACTATAAATATTATCAATAATATCTTTGCCTTCTGTAATAGTATTGATAATTATTCCTTTTTTACTCTGAGACTTACTAAGAATTGCTATTTCACCTGCCTTAGGTTGAGAAAAACTATAGCGAAGCTTATAAATGAATATTTTCTCACCATCAGCAAAACTTGGCTCCATAGACTCTCCGTTTACCTCAGTCATAGAAAATATATTTCCTAAAACAAATAAAGTTACTATAATTGTAATTCCAATAGTCATTATCCACTCCAATACTTCCCTTAAAAAGCTCTTATTTGCTTTTTTATAACTAGTTATAGATAAATTATTCTTCATCACTTGATCCAATCCTTTCAAATCCATGATATCTAGTTCCCTGAAATGTAAGTTTTCCAATATCACCTTCAACTAACATTCCATATTCCTTACCTGATATATGAAACTCCATCCTATCTCCAGATTCAACTTCAAAGGTAGCATAATAAGATGTGTTAGTAGACGAATGCATATTATTATGGTTATTATGATGTGAAGTATTAGTTCTTTTAGTAACTAGTTTAGCTACTACTGTTAGAACTGGTTGTTTATTATTTGAACTCCATTCACTAATTCCTTTTATAATAGTAAATATAATAATACCAAAAACCAATAAAAAAAATATTGGGAAAATAGCCCCCATAATTGAGAATGTATCAAATGGTGAATATCTATACATAATACCCCTCCTAAATTTTCCTTTATTATATCATATTACTAATATAAATTATTGTAGCTCATGATAAATTCTTATTTCATTAGTAATTCCATCTTCAACTTCAAATACAATAAAGTTAGGTTCAACATCATCTTTAAATATATAAGCACAGTTATTCGAATCTGTTCTTCCATCTTTTAAGATTTCAACATTTCCATAAAGTTCTTTTATCTTATCTAACTTATCTCCTATAGTTAACCCCTTCTCTGTAGAATAATTTTCATTTGTAACCGTCATAGATAAAATCCAGAAACCACCATTTCCTGCTTTTTCTGGTGAAAACTCTTCTATTATTAAACCATCATAAGTTAAGGTTTTAATGCAAGAACCATTAAATGTATCAGATTCTTCACCTAATATTTCGATTTCTTCTGATATTGGAGTACCTAGTATACTACTTAAGTTGTTATGGTGTTCTGTTATTGATATATATTTATCCTCAACTTTAATAGAGAAATCAGAGACTATTTCATCAACTGAATCTTCCCTCTGAATAGATTCGTCTAAAGAAAAATTATTGGAATTTGATAGAAAATCATCTACATTATCTTCTGATCTTTTTATGATTCCTATTACAGTTGCTGTAAGCACAATAGCTACTATAATAAAAACTATCTTCTTCATCTTTTGTCCTCCGCGTATTCATGTAATTGTACAAATTATACCTAATTTCTCTTTATTATATCATATTGCTATTATACAAGATGTTACAAAAAAATTAAATCTTCTTCTGCCAGTAATAAATTTACATATTATAACTTTTCATAATCCATAGAAAAGTCTGATTTACTTTTAATTTTATGAAAAATTCACCTCGATGGATTACAGTAAAACTACCTATAATCTTTCAATAGAAGCTTTTTATCTCTTATTATTGGGTATAGATAGAATAAAAGTAATTTCTTATGTCGGAGGTGTTTATATGAATGATTTATTATCTAAAAAGTGTATTCCCTGTAACATAGGTGCAGCTCCTTTAAATCAAGAGGAGATTTATGATTATTTGAAAAATCTTAAAGATGGTTGGCAAGTAATAGAAAGAAAATACATCGAAAAGACATATAAATTTAAAGACTTTATAGAGGCATTAAATTTTACCAATAAGGTAGGTGAACTAGCTGAAAAGGAAGGGCATCATCCTGATATATATCTTTCTTGGGGTAAGGTGGTTTTAAAACTTTGGACCCATAAAATTAAAGGACTTCATGAAAATGATTTTATTTTAGCAGCCAAAATTGATAATATAGTTTAAGAAGAAAACTGAGCTAATGGAAACTCTCTAGCTCAGCCTTTTTATAGCTTATTACTATAATTTAAATCTGTTGACTAATTCATTTAACTTTTGTATAGTATTGGATAAATTATTTGTATTATTAGCTACAGTTTCCATTGTTGCAGCCTGTTCCTCCATAGAAGCTGATAATTCTTCTGTAGATGCTGCAGTCTCTTCCGTTACAGAAGATATGCTTTGAATAGCTAGTATTACATCTTCTTTTTCATTATCTACTACTTCTAATCTTTCATCTAATTGTTTTATAGCTTCCATAGATATTAATATGGCTTTATATATTTCATCAAAGCTTTTTTTAACTTGTTCTAAAGTATTATTTGCATCATTTAATGATTCCTCTGATTCATCCATACTTACCTTTGTGGTTTCAACTTCAGATTGAATTGCATTTAATATATCTTCTATACTCTTAGTAGCGTGACCTGTTTGCTCTGATAATTTTCTTATTTCTTCTGCTACTACAGCAAATCCTCTTCCTGCCTCACCCGCCCTAGCTGCTTCTATTGCAGCATTTAAGGCCAATAGGTTCGTTTGTTCGGAAATACTAATTATAGTATTTAATATACTTCCAATGGATTGAGATTTTTCTGATAGAGAGTTGATATTCTCTGCAACCATAAGAGTAGATTTATTTGTTATATTGAATTTCTCTACCATATTCTCCATAGATTTCGAGCCTTCTTCACTTATTCTTTGAGCCTTTGCTGAGCTTTCTACTAATGTTTCACCGTTTTCTACTGCTGCCTTTATTTCATTAGCTAATCTATATAATTTTTCCGAACCTGTTTCTGCATCTTCAGCTTGTCCCATAGAAGCTTGTGCTAGTTCTTCTACAGTTTTAGCCATATCATTTATCGATTGAGTAGTTTCATGAGTAGCTGTAGTCAGGCTAGCAGTATTTTCTACAATATTTATTGTAGTATCTTCTATTGCTTTTATTGCTTTTCTCATTTCTTCCCTCAAAGCCCCAGTAGCTCTAAATATAGAACCCACTTCGTCTTTTCTATTAAGTAGATCCCTTATTTCCTTAGTTTCTTCAATATGAGTTAAATCCAACTTAGATGTCGTATTCAATATCTCTGCTGAAAACACTATTGGATTAGAAATCTTTTTTCCCAAAACAAAAGAAATAAAAGTTGTTAATACTGCTGCTATAAGAACAACCCCTAAGATAATATAAATAGTATTATACATTTCCTTTAATATTTCGTCTTTTGGTACAGTCATGATTATAATTTTATCATCATATAGCTTTGAAAAAGCCATAACTTTTCCTTCACCTCCAAATTCAACATCTGTCACTCCTGCACCTTTACTCTCTATTTCATCTGCGATATAACTATATTCTCCATCATTCATGTTTTTCAAATTACTACTACTATCTAATGTTGGATGAATCAAGTAATCATAATCCTTATTGAGCAAGAAAGCATATCCTGTATCATATAGCTTTATATTTTTAACAGTATTTACCAATTCTTCTACACTAAGGTCTATGCCTATTGCACCAATAGGTGTATTATTGATAATAATAGGCATCGAATATGTAATTACATTTAAGTTGGCATTACTAATATACATATCACTCCATAATCCCTTACCTAGTTTTATGCAATCAAAATACCAAGAAAATTTTGGATTATTTTCATCTTTACTAGTAAATCCTGTAGGTAGTGCCTTTTTCACATTTCCCTTTTCATCAAAGTGAGCCCATATTCCTTCTGTTCTTCCAGTATATTTAGAATCAAATGCTATAAATATTCCAAGAGATTCTTTAGCATCTTTGGTCATTCTCGCTACTATTGGTCCTAAAAAGGTGTCACTATAGTTAGAAAGATATCCTTCTTCATATAATCTATTTATATCAATAGTAGTATCAATATTTTGATATATAGCAGTTGCTGTCGTTTCATAAAAAGCTAAATTTAAATTATAATCTTTCATATAGAGTTGTGTCTGATAATCGAGGGCAGACTTCATCTCCTTTTCTATTACACTTGTACTCCTAAATATACTAGTCACACCAACTAGCATAGACATTGCTATAGCACAGCTTAGAACTGTTATTACGATTCTTGTACTAATTCTCTTCATTTTATCTCCTCTTTCTCTGATTGTATAAATGATTGTTAATATAATTACTATCGACATTATCAAACAATTATTTAGCTTTACAACTCTCTAAATAGATTAAAGACCCTAATATTAGGATCTTTAATAGTCTATTTATTTAGCTGTGACTCTAATCTCTCTCCAAACTCTTTTTCAATATATAAATCTCTTAATCCCCAGAATTCTTTAAACTTCATGTATTTATCTATATATTCTTTATTATCCTTATCGTTATTTTTTACTGCCCTTATCAATATATTTTTAGGCGTATGTTCCATATCTATGAATTCCAGCAATTGTACTTGATAACCTAAAATTTCTAAAACATTGGCTCTTAGACTATCTGTCACTAAAGATGCTAACTTTTCCTTTATTATTCCATGCTTTAACATTGGTTCTAATGTTACATTGTCAATTTTATCATAGATTTCATGCTGACAACAAGGTACCGAAAGAATAGCCTCTGCCTCCCAATTTACAGCCTTAACTAACGCTGCATCAGTAGCAATATCGCAAGCATGAAGAGTAACAACCATATCTACATTACTAAATGCTTCATAATCTTTAATATCCCCATAAACAAATTTTAATCTATCATAATTTAAATCAATTGCTACTTCGTTGCAAAAATTAATTACATCTTCTTTCAAGTCAAGACCTATTATATTTACATCTAAACCTAAAATATTTACTAGATAATAATATAATGCAAAAGTTAAATATGATTTTCCACATCCAAAATCTATTATATTTAATGTTTTATCCTTATCTATCTTTGAGATAACATCAGCTACCATCTCTAGAAATCTATTTATCTGCCTAAACTTATCGTATCTTTTAGAAACTACTTTACCTTTTTCATTCATTACGCCTAGTCTTATTAGGAAGTCAACTGCTTCTCCATCTTCAATTATATAAGACTTTTTTCTATTATGTGATAGGTCTGCTTTCTCTTTTGTAGGCTTCTTTTTTAAAATAGAAGCTTTCCCTTTCTTATTTATCAATATCTGATAATCTGCTTCCCTTGTAAAAATTACTCCCTGCCTAAAACTTTGTATTAATAGATTTTCGATTTCCTTTATCGCTTCCGAAGCATCGAGATTTTTATGCAATACTTTGTTTTTATATTCATACACGAATTGCAGTTTTATTTCTTCTCTTATAAGTACAGGTTTTATGGTTACTTTATTGAAGCAGTCCTCATCTTTCTTTCTTAAATTACTAAGTACTCCATATATTATTTCATCACTAAAAATAATTTCCTCTAATAATTTTATGACTTGATTCATTGAAAATCTCCTTATATTTCATAATCAACTACTACTCTAGACTCTCTTACTTTTCTCATATATTCAGCTATTTTTACATGATTAGGATGTTTTTAATAAATATTTTATCATCTTCGCCTACTCCTTTATAGCGTTTTAATTTTAATCTTTATTTTATGATATACTGCCAAATACTTCTCCTATGCTACTATTAAAGTTAAGTAAAGCTCTTCTATCATATTGTGTCTCGGATTTGTTGATTAAAATTAATTTATTTCCTCTATAATATTCAACTAAACTTGCAGCTGGATAAACTGTTAGAGATGTGCCACCTACTATTAAAACGTCAGCATTCCTAATATATTCTATGGCTTTATTTAATATATTCATATTTAAGCTTTCTTCATAAAGAACTACATCTGGTTTTACGATTCCGCCACATATATCACACATAGGTACTAGATGAGATCTAAGTACATAATCTAAGGAAAAGAATTTATTACATCTATCACAATAATTTCTATGCACTGAACCATGAAGTTCTAGTACATTCTTTGCCCCTGCCATCTGATGAAGCCCATCAATATTTTGTGTAATTATAGCTTTAAGTTTTCCTCTTCTCTCTAGTTCTGCCAATGTAATATGTGCTAAGTTTGGTCTTGCTTCTGTATATATCATTTTGGTTCTATAAAACTTAAAAAAATCTTCAGTATCTCTTTTATAGCATGTATGACTTAACATATATTCAGGAGGATACTTTAAATTCTTAGAGGTATTATAAAGACCCGCTGTAGATCTGAAATCAGGTATATGACTTTCAGTAGATACTCCTGCACCTCCGAAAAATATAATATTGTCACTATCATTAATTATTGATTTTAATTTTTCTATAGTCACATTATCAACTCCTATATTTATCAATGCAAGATTTGCATATGCAAGCCTTTCCCTTTTTATCTTCAGGAATTATATCTAAAATTCCCTTTGGTATTATAACATTATGACACCAGCATTCTTTACTATGTCTACAATTATTATTCTTACCGCAAATAGGACATGTCACTTGTTCTAAGTATTTTTCTATCACATCATTGTATACTTCCTCGATATCTTTATTATCTTTAGATGCCTGTAGGAAATATCCAATTCTATTTAGCTCTTTTCCAAAATCTATAGCTAGATTATTCGTTTCTCTCCATGTATTTAATATATCTTCCATTCTAGGATGTTTGCGCTCATATTCATAAGCAGCTTGTAATATTAGCTGGAAAACTTCTATCTCATCTTCTCCTTTTTCGCGACTATTTTCTTATTTTTAATATAATCAAGTTTATCGTTTAATGATACAGCACCTGCAAATCTATCTTGTGCTCCGTATTGTATGTTTCGTATATTCATCATGACCATTGTACCAAAACACATGGGACAAGGCTCTGTAGTTGTATATAATATGTAACTTCTTATATCAGGATGATTATTCTCTCTCAATCCTAGCATTGCATTTATCTCAGCATGAGCCATATTAGTTCCTGCAATTGAATTGTCACTTATTTCATCAAAAATCTGATTTTTCCCTCTAGATACTATATTGCCATCTTTTGATGTGATTACACATCCAATTGGTATTGTTCCTCTTTTATAAGCTTCCCATGCTAACTTAAAAGCTTCTTGCCATGGTTTATCTAATTTATTCCACACAGCTCTCCCCCCATATTTCATCTAAATTCATAATATCATATTTTCTATATTTTCCTATAACACCTTATTAAAGCTTTCTTCCGCATTTAGGACAATACTCAAAATCAGTATCAATTGAATAATTACAATTTGGACAAACTTGCTCCTTATTATAATTTATATTTATAGGATATAATTCAGATTCATCAATCCTACTCTTTTCTCCTCTTTCAATAGCTTTCCCTAAATCTTCATTTATAGTAAATAGACTACCACAACAAGTACTTCTTACATAATATTTTTTTATTCCATTTAAAAATTGGAATGAAAAACAAACTAAAATATGTATAAGTCATAAAAACTTCCAATCGCCCATAAGAACTACAATTTGGACATATCATAGTTTGAACAAAATCAATACTCTTTTCCTTTGTAGATATTCCAAATACAAAAAACATTTTCTCCCTCTTTTCTCATGTTTTGGAATTTAACAATACTATCATTCTAAATATGAAATATCAGCTTCCAAATATAATACTAGCTATATTTGTCTTTTACTTCAATGTAATCTCTGGGCCTTCCTCATATGCCGAACCCATTATACAAAGTTTGTCTAATACCAACGCAAATAGCATATATAAACTCTTAAGTCTTTCAATATCTTTAATTACTCCCATGGTTTGGAAATAAAGCTCATCAACTCCTTCTGGAAAATCCGTACCAAACCAACCTTCATCATTTTTTACTTCAAGATATATATTATCTTGAGAACTTATAAGTTCACGAATCTTATCACTTGAAAATAGTTCTATTAGTTTTGCCTCATCATTTCCTTTTATAATAAATTTCTCATCAAATTCTGCATATCCTATTTCTACATCCTGCATACCTAAAGTTTTTCCTATTTCACTAAACCATCCACTTTTATATATCTTAAAATTAAACCCATCTTTATTTACATAAGGTGCTCTTATCCTAGTGTATGTTGTACTTGTTTTTCCAGTGGATTGTGTATATGTATCCAATGTAACCACCCAATTTTCAAATCTAGCAACTACCTTTTTGGATTTCCAAAATCCCTCATTTATAAAATCTGCTCCTATCTCATTTGCAAATTGACTCCATATTTCTTCTTGACTTGGTCCAAAAATACTTCTTAATAAACTCATAATATCACCTCTGCTTTATTTTATACCCTATATCTGGGCTATTAAAGCTGCTTTCCCCGTTTTTCCCTTTATTCCTTTTTAAAAACATATCTCACTAAAAAGCCTCTCTCACCTTCATTTTCAATGTATTTAATAAGTTCAAAGGAACTATCTAGTACTTCAAAATCTGTTGGTTGAATTAAATCTTCTTCTCCTATCTTCTCATCTACCTTATGCCTATATCATCTTAATATCTTTTTTCGAAATTTTCTACTTTAACGCTTAACACTCCTGTCTTCATAATAAGATTTCTTAAATGTTTATTGTACATAGCAGGGATCTTTATATTCTTCATTCTAATATTCCATAGCAATGATTTAGTGTAGGAGTTATATAATATATTATATTTGGAAAAATCTTCTCTTAATGCCTTTGCAAGTGCTAAGGAACTTCTAAAAGCATAACTTAATCCCTCAGCAGAGCTAGCTTATAAAACCAGCAGCTTCTCCAATTAATGCAATTTGATTGTTACCAGTGCATACTTGATTTGATTTCTTAGGTCTTAATAAATGTGTTCCTTCTATCTTAATACTATTCTCTAATCTAAATCCCTGTTTTTTTAATTTTTCCTTTAATAATTGAAACTTTTTATGCACATTGTCATTTGGCCTTAATGCAGAACCTACAATCAGATGATCTTCTTTTGGAATAGTCCAAGAATAAAAATCAGTTATCTCCCTATCAAAGATTGCACCATAATAATCTAAATCACAATCAGTCTTAAACCATTCTTGTATAGATATGTAAATGTTAGGATCGGGGAAACTCTTAAATCCTTGTTTCCTGACTTTTGAAAATGCTCCATCTGCACCGACTATTATCTTTGCCTTCTCTTCACATTCTTTTCCATTGTAAATAAACTTTACTATAACACCATCATCAGTAGTCTTATAAGATTTATACATACAATTATAGATAATGTCGGTCTGGGATGGTATCAAACTAGCTAGCCATTTATCAAATCCTTCTCTATCTATGTTAATATAGTTTCTCTGATAATATCTTTCATTGGAATTGTCAAAATCTAAAACACGAACTGCAAATAGCTGAGGACTCATAAGAACAGACTTAGGCACACCTAATCCAAACTTTGCCAGCATTAATTGAGCGTCTGGTGCTATTAATCCGCCACAGGGCTTCACTCTGTTATATTCGTAACTTTCCTGAAAATCCCTTCTTTCTAATACTAGGACCTTATAATCTTTTCCAATTAACCTTGCTAATGTTGCTCCTGCTGGTCCGCCGCCTATGATTATAATATCATACACAATATTACCTCCATTTACCTATTACATTTTATTTATACAAATTTATTAAATAACCCATCCATTTCTTGACCATCATCATAGAAAAGTACTTTTTAGATATGCCTTCTAATGTCTCAGATATATCTGACCCCTGCTTGGCTACGGTAATAATTGGTATACCTCGTGCAAAAGCATATCCCGCTTCAATACCTAGACCTACTCCCTTTTCACTTAATTCAATAATAACTAAATCACATTCATCAATTTCCTTAAAGGTTAATTGCATTAGCTCATATGGACTATATTCAACTTGGCCATTGTTTTGTATATCTCTGACAATACAACTAGTCTTATATCCTACTTTTTCAAGAGCTGATGAAATCTTATCAATAATTGCCATATTTCTATAATCTTTATAATATTTAATTCCTACATATGCTTTCATAGAGTTCCCTACTTTCTATAATTTTACACCAATTGACCTTGATTGAGCAACCATTCGGGTACTTTATAATGTTACTTCAATAGTCTCATATGTCTAAGCCATATTTTAAACTTATCTAGTTTTTTCCTAGTTAAGTTTCTATTATCAGGTAACAAATCCACCTCACACGACTTACCTATATAATCAACTACTTCATAAACTGTCATTTTGTTTGTGTCAATATGCTCTTTAAAAGTAGGATTATCTAAAGAATTTATACATCTGTCTATTTGTTTAGCAGCCCATGAATTCTTACCCTCTCCTCTTTTTCTTAATCTTTTAACTAATGTTTCTTTATCAGCCATCAGAGTAAAGTGTTTAATATTAGCACCTCTTTGCCTTAATCTTTCCAGTATTTCATTATAATATAAATCACTTGTCATTGTCATGGGTACAATGATAATACCATTATAATGTTTGCTCATATATTCAAGCATTTGATAATTAAAGTCTCTCCAAATTGGAAAGTCTTGAAAATCATTTAGTTTCAATTCTTTAGGTATATTATCTCTAATAAAATACCCTATTTCTTCTGGATCATATACATATGAATTCTCTATCCGCCTATTTAATTCATATGCTGCATTGGTTTTTCCGCTTCCAAATGCTCCATTAATCCAAATTATCATAAAAATTCCTCCAAATATATAAATTCTAATAATAAAAGCTTCTACAAAGCATTATAGGTAGTTTTTCTTGGCTACTGCATAAGTAACTTGCACCAAATCAAAGATTTCAGCAATCTACCTCAAACTCATTTAGATCAAGTTCTTGATATAAAGAATTAAGTAGAACTTCCTATTCGTTATAAAAATATTGATCTAAAATAAAGGGTATTAATGCACCTAAATCTCTTATATTTCCTTTAGATTTTGATATTTTATTCTCTAATTTAAATAGATACCAAGATAAATAAAAACTTATTATATCAAAGGCTATAGATAAATACAAAGAAATTATAGGATTAAAAGAGAGATTTATATTTGTTGATAATCATTAATACATATCCATTATTTTATTTCAAAACTTATATCATCTACAGCTATAAAGTCTCCATAAGACTTTGTGAAATTACTCACCTTTGTTGCTATATTACTCATAATCTTCTTCCCTATTGATAGAGTTAATCTATGTCATCTTCTCATAATATGCCAAGTATCATCTCCAACAAACCCACAACTTCTGTATAGCCTTTCCGGATTGGTTATGTTATCTACTTCTCCTGAGACTATAGTAAAGTCAGCATATGGTTCTAACCGTTTCAATAGCTCTATAACCAATACCTTACCTAGTTTATTTCCATGATAAGATGGTAATACCTGGATCCACTCTAATGCTCCTTCTTTAATATTCATATCTAGTTCAGCAATTCCAAGTGCAACTGGCTTTTCTATTTTTTTCTCTATTATCCATATCCATAAATTATTATGAAATACAGGATGTTTCGTCCATTTTAGTACTTCGTCCACATTTGGCTTGATATCATCATAACAATTACATATTAAATCTGAAACCATTTGTATCTCTGTATTAATATCAACTTCTCTAATATAATAGTTTTCTGGTATACTGATATCTATAATATCTTTATTATTATGTAGCAGCTTGAAATATGATTTTTTATTTGGGAATTGTTCTTTTATATTGTCATTAAATTGAGATTGATGAACCAGAATCATATTAAATTGCCCTAAATCTTGCTCATCTATATAATTTTTATTTGTATTCCAAAATGTATGTAACATTCTTTTATTCCAAAGCTTTAGGCTTTTCACCTCATCTTTTTCTATTGTAAAATTGCTATGGAAATTACCAATTTGTTCAAGTGTTTTCCATAAAGCAGTAGCCTGAATTCTACATGGATTATCAATATAAACTTTAGTCAATGCCTCTGAAAAGGTTTCTATATTCATTAGAATCTCCCCCTTAACAAACTAAGATAGCAGTCATTGTCTAAATTATACAATATTTTGGCAATACTTGCTGAAGAATTTAATAAAAGTATCTAAAAATAAATAACTATAAAATTTGGTATCAAGAACCAATTTTTATAGTTATTTATTAATACCCTAATCCTAACACTTCTCTGACAAATTTGTCTAATGCAAGCATGGGGCTAGGCAATCTATAATCTAATGCATATAGAGTAGATAAAATGAAAGCTACAGCAATTACTAAAAGAGTTACTTTAAATTCTTTTTTTTTATTTGATTTTATTAATCCTCCCAAATCCATAAATCCTATTATTATAAATACTACTAACACATATAACATTAAATCATTCCTTTTTTCAATTTAGGTAATTTTCTAATTCTAGCAACCATTATGGTAATAAGCGGTAAAATGGTTTCAAACATAAACCATTCAAACGGAGCTGTTTTACTTGCTGAATTAATATGTGCTATTATTGAAGGATATATATTAAAGGAATATATTATAATAATTATTCCTACACTTATGACCAAAGATTTAAATGATTGTAGTTTAAATATATATGCAATGCTCATAACTGTAACATAGTATAATATACAAATTTTAAAAAACATAAGCATAATTAGACTAACTGCAAAAAGAACTTCCACTCTACTCAGTGCAGAATGTATACTTATCAACCGAAGAGTTTCAAAAGGTGGTAAAGCAAATATCTTTATTGTATTTCCTAGTACTGCCGTATCTCTAAGAACTATAGTTAATAGAGTCAGACCTCCGACTATAAATCCATAAAAAAAATATTTTCTTCTTTTCTTAGGCTCAATTTCTAAGTTTGGATTAATCATTAAAAACACTATAAGTTCTCCAAAAGGAATAGTTGATATAATATGAGTCCCCTGAATATATACCATTTTAGGTTGTTCTAACATAGGTAAAAAATTATCTATTTTCATTTGGTTTATAGTAAAAAAAATTGTCGATAGAACTATTAATATTGCAATTAATGTAAAAAACATACTATATCTAGTCACAACTTTTACTCCGTTTCTTACCGCCCAAGCACATAATAAAATAAATACTACTAAAATAATTATGGGGGGAGTATTTTGCATTGTTGTTTTTTGTACAAAGTCTCCCAAGTCCTTTGTATTTAAAGCGGATAATGTTAAGAAAAACCATAAATACAGAACTGAAACCACTTTTCCTATAATAGGACCGAAAACTATATTATTAATCTCCATTAAATTTCTATCTGGAAATATTTTCATAATGTATGTGTATATCAGTAAAGAAGGTATTGACATTACAAAGCCTAATATCACAACTATCCACGAGTCTTGCTTTGTTATAGATGTAAAAAACGATGTCAGCAAAGATGAAGATTGTATAAAACAAGCTACAGTAAACATAAATTGAATCCCTGAAATTTTCCCTTTGTCTATTTGCATCTAATTTCCCTCTTTCATATTTAAAGAATTTACAATCTTACCAGTATCTATTAAATTTAATTTAATATTTGTAGATAATTTAATTTCTGGATACATACTATCCCAATCATTTTTTATTTGCTCTGATTCTTTAGGAAATCTTTTATAGAATTCCACACCGAATCTTAGAAAATCTGCGTTTAACTCTTGACTTTTATTCAAACAAGCTTGTATCTCTTTATTTATTGTTTTTTTCCCTTCTTCCACTAATATGTCTGTTACCTCTTTCACAGTCATATTATTAAATCCTTGTATCTCAGAAATTATTATATCTCCAATAATCTCCAAGGATATCACTAATTCACCTCCATTTCTAATTTCAGGTTTCATCTTATGCTTAATATTGGTTATATCTAGGTTTGAAAAACCCTCTTTTATATTTACCTCTATAAAAGTATTTTTAAATTTATCCATAATCCAAGTATATCCCCTAGTTTCGGTTTCATTTAATTGACCAATGAGTTTTCCATCATTAAGAACAGCCAATCCAGATAAAAATAGCCTTAAATATTCTCCATTATCCTGTAATTTCACTATAGGAATCACAGGAGCTGTAGTTTTATCAATTATCATAGAGGTAAGATCCAGTATTCTAATTGAATAAGATTCATAATACCTATTAGCCGCTTCAACCATTCTAGTAATTCCTAAAGAAGATATCTTTTCCTGCTCCATAGTGTTACGAAGAATATCCTTAGCCTTACCTTCTGCCATAAATACTAAGGTTTCCATTCGCATATCATGTTGTCTGAGAAGTGCATCTATATAAGGCTGAATTCCTTTTATTGTCTGCTCTTTTCCAAATATAACTACTTGATTATGATGCATAAATAAATCTCTAGTAGTTTGCTTCTGAAGCTTATCTATGGCAGATAATATACCTTTATCTTCTGTTGCCAAAATTATTGAATCATCAGTAACACTTTCACCTCTAAATGAATCAGAATTACTTTTGTTTATTTTTCCTACTTGCAATATAAGATCAATTTTATCCTCATCATTTGCTGCATCTATACCAACACCAGTTACTATTGAAATAGTATCCAATTCTTTCTTATCCCAGCACCCTACTAGAATAAATCCAATTGATATAATTATAATGATTTTAAATAATTTTGTTTTTTTTATTTTCATATGCTGCCCTCTATTTTTCTTTATTATTTTCTCCGTCTGGAGGAATAAAAGTTTTTTTCCTATTCTTGTCTATATAAGTTAATTCCTCTGGTCTATCCTCCATGATCCAAAGTGGTAATCTAACAAAACTATCCTGTTGATCTTTTGAAAATTCTATAGATGCAAAATATGGTATACCAAAAGGTTCCAATATAGATAGATGTACAAGCATACCTAAAAATCCTATGGCTATCCCAAATCCTCCCAATACAGATGCTAGTATCATCATAATTATCCTAAGTATAGAGATAGAATCTGATTGTTCTGGTATTATAAATCCAGCTACAGCTGCTATTGCAACAGTTATAACCATAGGTGCCCCCACTATTCCAGCAGATACTGCAGCATCTCCCATGACTAAAGCACCTACTATACTAATTGCTTGACCCACAGGACGAGGTAATCTCAAACCAGCTTCCCTCAATATTTCAAAGGATATTACCATTATTAATGCTTCTAATAAAGCTGGAAATGGGGTTCCCTCTCTAGCATTTGCTACTGTAAATAAAAGAGTTGTTGGAATTAATTCTTGATGAAAAGTCGTTAATGCAATAAAACCTGGAACTGCAAATATTGCAATGAAATATGCAAAGAATCTCATCATTCTAATGATAGATGCATATATTGGTCTTACATAATAATCCTCTGCTGTTTGAAAACTTTCTACAAATAGCATTGGAACTGTTAGTACAAAAGGACTCCCATCTACTACTATAGCAACACGTCCTTCAAGTATTTTGGCAGCAATCACATCAGGTTTTTCACTATATCCTATTGTTGAAAATATTGAAAATGGATAATCCTCTACATATTCTTCTATATAACTTGAATCTATTATAGAGTCCACATCTATATTCCTTAATCTATCTCTTAGCTTTTGAAGCACTTCTGGTTTTACTATTCCTTCTATATATGCAATGCATATATGTGTGTATGTTTTTTTCCCAATTATCATATTTTCCATTTTGAATCTAGGACTTTTAATTCTTCTTCTTAGAAGAGAGGTATTTGTCCTAAAATCTTCAGTAAAGCCTTCCCTTGGTCCTCTAACTACAGATTCTGTCTGAGGTTCTGTAACACTTCTTTTCTCCCATCCTTTTGTACTAACAATTAATCCTGTAGATAACTTATCTACTAATAATATTGTATTTCCTGAAAGACATCCTTTAAATAAATCTGAATATCTGTTGCTTTCCCCAATATCTCCTGAACAAATAATACATTTTTTAAAATCTCTTATCTTTAAATTTTCCATCATATCTTCTTTAAAATCTTTATTTAATATAATAGGTTTTAATATGCTCTCTGTAATTTCAAGATTATTTACAAGTCCATCAATATATATTAGTGCTCCATTAAACTCACAGCAATCACCAAACATGAATTCATGTATTTTATATCATTACTATTACCTAAAATCGCCTTAAAAAATTCTATATTTTCTTCTAAATTACTTGATATGTCTTTATCTAAATAATCCTCATTATCATGTTCTCGATTATTATGATTTTGCCAAAATACAATTTTCCTCATAAAATAACTAATCAGCATTTAAAACAACGCCCTTCCCATTATGTTATAAATATTGTTAGCACTTTCATCTTCATTATTCAATAAATAAATAAAAAAATAGATAGCAATTGCTATCTATTGTGTTTCATATATTAATATTTCAGTTTTTATTATTAGTTATATTTCCCCCTTATAGCTAAAGCAATTATTACTCTATTCATTCCTTTTATAAAATCCCCATCTTTATTATGTTATAAAATGCTTCTCTAATTTTACACTAATTTGTAATTTCTTCAATTTTAAATTTATAGATCATCATTTTAATTCTAAAATATAGGAATATCCATTTTTATTTTCTTTGTACTTTCTAAATCCTGCTTTTTCAAAGATTTTTTGTGATGCTATATTATATGAATATATTTCATTAACATATATTTTATCATAATCCAGTATCTTTGCTCTCTGTATTAAGGCCTTAATAACTTTGTATCCTATTCCTTTCCCCCAATAATTTTTATTTCCTATTACTATTGGCATATCTTCTTTCCAAAATGTCACATCTCCTATTGGGGTATATTCATTGCCTATATTAACCTCAATAAAATACAGTTCTCCCTTATCATTTAAATAATCATACATCCTTTTAAGTCTATCAGTATCATATAACTCAGCATCTTCTCCATCTACTAGTTTCACTGTTTCTTCGTCTTTATACCATTCCAAGGCAAAATCAAATTTACCATCAAATTTCCTTAAACGTAAATCTGTATCTATATCTATATACTTAGGCTGATTAGTCTTTTCATTATTTATATTGTTAAATGTTTCCACTACAATCATATCCTTTCACATGTCTTGCTCCAAATATTTAAGAATATAGGATATTTCTATTATCTAATTTATACTGTCTTACAGGGTATATAATAATCTAAAATTATTTCTCCATTATCCATTGGGGTTGTAAATCTTGGGCAACTATATAGTTCCATACACCAAGAAGCAGATTCATCTAACCTATATCCTTTTTCTTCCATTGCCTTTTGTGTAAACTCATGGGATACTGGATAAACATCCTTTTCTAGTCCTTGAATCCATCCTATGGCTACTTTTGAAGAAGGAATATCTCTATAAATAAATCCCTCTGGTACAGGAGCTTCTGTTTTCATAAGCATGCCGCAAATGTATGTGAATTTTCCATTATCTATTCCCCAATCACCCATCCAACCGACATAAGAACTGTCAATATGATATTCTTTTAGCTCTTCTAATCTAGTAAAAGTACCATCTTCAAAACACTTCTCCCAAAATTCAGGAATAGGATTTTCTTTCATATCCATCTCCAAATATACAGCTTTACCTATGATTCTAACTTCTGGAAGTTGATTAATTTGCAGATTAACTAACTTTGCCATAATGTAACCCCCTTATAAGATTTAATTTGGTAATGCTACCTATTCCATTCTCTTCTCAATATTCCATAGACAACACAGTCTACATAGCCATGATTAAGCAATTCTCCATCTCGGATTACACCCTCCTTAGTAAATCCAAGTCTCTCTGGAATAGCTCTGCTCTTAAGGTTATCTTCTGCACATCTAATTTCTACTCTATTTAATTCCAAGGTATTGAATGCATAATCAATAAATTCCCTACATGCTTTTGTCATTATTCCTTTACCTATATATTTTTCATCTAACCAATAGCCTATACTCACTTCTTTTTTACTATGATTTATATCGTGATATCCTATAACACCTGCAAACTCTCCCTTATACCATATACCAGCATTAAAACCATTATTTGCAGCATATTGCTTTTTACTGCTTTCTATAAATGCTTTCGTATCATCTGAAGATTTAGTAATATCAACCCATGGTAAATATTTTCTCAAATGTTCTCTATTTGAATCAATTGATTTAAACATCTCCTCTGAATGATCCATGTCAACTAATCTTAATTCAATATTATCATCAATTACATGCCTAAACATTAATTATCCCTCCATTCTCCCATTATTCTAGATGGGAAGTATCAGCTTCCAATATGATATTGATTTCATTCTCTTCCACTTCAACTATAGTAAGTGAAGTACCTTGTAAAAAAGGAGGAGTCCATAGCTCTTCTAAAGGATATTTTTTTATAATAGCATAAATTGCCTTAATAACAACTGCATGAGATACTATTAAAACATTCTCTAATGATGAATTGCTAATTATCTGATTTAATATACCTTTCACTCTTTCAAATAACTCCTCAAAACTTTCTCCTTCAATTGGACTATATAAATGGGGTCTATTCCAAAAATTAAAATGTTCTGTCGGATACAATTCCTTTATAGTATCATGCTCCATTCCCTCCCATTTTCCAAATCCCATCTCCCTAAGAGAATCAACTAAAATTATTTCTGTATCTTTATCTTGTCTAATATACTCTGCTGTAGCTACAGCCCTACCTAAAGGACTGCAATATATACAATCAAAATCGATATCTCTTAATCTATATCCAAGTTTTTTCGCACCTTCAACACCATTTTCGATTAAGTCAGAATTCTGCCATCCCTGCATTCTTCCTTCTTTATTCCATTTGGTTTCACCGTGTCTAGTTATATATATTTTCAATTATGTCCCTCCATTCTTTCTGCTAAGTTATAACCTTAACTATATTTATACTCAGTGCATTTATAATTCAAACCTCTTTTTAATCATTTGGGCTACTTCTAATGGACTTAACTCTGTATTATTTATTCTAATATAATTTTCCTTTTTAATTTCATCCTCTATTGAATTCAGCCTATGTTTCTCCATTGTGCTTATTAAATCTCTTTCTGAAAACTCTATATCTCTCTTAGTTGGTTTATGTTCTAATCTAAGAGGACTTCTATTCCGCTCTAATCTTTCCTCTAACTCTGCATCTAGCTCTACAAAGTATACTTCGCCACCTCTAGATTGAAAAATATTACATACCTTATCTATATAATCCCAATCCTCTTGCATATCAAATGCCCATACATAGGTAAATATTAATCCTTCCAAATCACTCTTTGCTACTTCTTCAAATATTTCTTGGCGAAATAAACTGACTAACCTTTTTCCTTCCTTTGAACCATAGCTAAAAAAATGGGATACCAATTCAATTGTCATATGATTATGAAAAAGCTTTAGTCCAGTTATTTTTTCAAGTTCCTGTCCAACTGTCATTTTGCCAACTGCTTGTGGTCCAAATATTAGAATCAATTTCATGTAGCTCCTCCTATCCCCTCTTTATAAAGTAACTTAACTGGTGTTTTTCTTTAAAACCTGCCATTTTATATAGATTAATTGCCTTTTCATTTTTTGAATTAACGCAAAGATTAATAGAATCTATAGAATTAAATGAAAATAGCCATCTTAATGCCATGGTTAATAAATAACATCCTATTCCTTTACCCCTTTGTGATTCATTCACTGCAAAAAATTCAATACTTCCTTCATCAAATTCAGGCTCAGCCTCAACATAAATATATCCAGTTAATTCCTTAGCTTCTTTACAGACAAATACTTTTCTATGATTATTTAATCGTGATATTATTTCTTCTCCATCATAATAGGTATTGGGAAAAGTTTTATCATGAAGCTCTTTCATAGATTCAAAATCCTCTACAGCCAATTCTATCAAACATACTTCATCTAAATTATTTAAATCACTTCTTTTAAATTCCAATATGATTTCTTCACTATTTTTACTAAAACCAAGGATATCTGCTAACTTTAGGCAATTATAATTTTTATTATTGACAAACATACTAGTCGTTACTATTTCCTTAGGAATCAATTGTAACATCTTGTCCCACATATCAGTTGCAATGCTCCATTTCCCATTCTCGATAAAAGGTCCCCAGATTTCAGCATTATTCCTTTCCATATCTGCATCAAATCCTAATACACCAACTATTTTATTTTCTTCTGTAGCAATTACAAAACTTTTATCAAATTGAATATCCGTTATATCTTCTTTTAATGAATTCTCTATTTCTTCACTATCATCACCACAATAAGCAATATGACTTTCTTCTTTTCTATTTAATCTTGCTATAAAATCACTGATTTTCTTAATATCTTCTTCTTTAACTAAAGTAAACTTCACCATATTATATCTCCCAAGCATTTATTATTTTTACCTAGCATAACATTAGGCAAATTTCTTTACTTCTTAATTGCTTTCTTCCATATATACACAGGATATCTTTCTGATTTTTCAAATCCAAGTTTTTCAGCTACCCGTAAAGACGGTATATTGTCTTCCCTAGTTTCCCAGAGCGGTTTCATACCTTTATTTTTTTGTTTTTTTATTAATTCATATGCTACTATTGACGCATAACCTTTATTTCTTTCTTTTTCATTAAAAGTATCAAGGTCTATAAAGTATTTGTTATCATATTCAAATCCGTTATTTACACACTGAGATACTGTTTTCTCCTCAACTATGAAAATCATGCCCTCTGTTTCTTTATTCATCCCAGTTATTTTAAAATGATTCTTATATTCTTCTGGTATAATTGGAAAACTCTTTTCCAGTACATCTCCATCAGTATTTTTCAGACCTAATCCATTAAATTTTTCTTCATTTAAGATAAATGTATTTTCATAGTGTTTATTATATAGATAAAACCCTTCTATTTCTTCTTCTAATATTTTATCATAATCATCATTCAGGGAATACACTTCAAAATACTGCTCTTTTAAGCTATCTATAATAGGTGCTATTTCTTTTATCATAAGCTCTTTAAAAAATTCTCTATTCCTTTTTAAATTTTCTAGTTCAAAATACGCATAAGCCCATCTTGATATAGCCCACACAATTATCCCTTTAGGATTTTCTTTATTATCTACATAAATCTTTCCTGGAAAATCTTTATTGATAACTGCTACAGCAGGAATCTGAAAATTAAAATTAAAATATTTTCTTACAATTTGATACTCATCCTTATCTAACTCTATATACATAATTTCCCCCTCTAATTTCATCCCAATTCCAATTTAACATTCTTATTTTAAAATCATCATACATCATTTGCAGTGATTCCTCATCTGTACTAATCCATTTAAATGCATCATGTTCATCTGATAATCTCACTTCTCCTTCTTCAAATTGACATAAGTAAATGATGCCTGCAATTTGATAGTCTTCTCTAATTAAGCTCCATGTGTCTAGTAACTTTATTGGCTTAACTGCTAATCCGGTTTCTTCCAGCATTTCTCGTTTTAAAGTTTCTTCTGCTGTTTCACCAAATTCCATACGTCCCCCTGGCAGTTCCCATAGATCCTCTTCTACTCCTTTATTATGCATCACTAAAAATTTATCGTTATTAAAAATTAATGCCTTAACTCCTATATCTATTCTCTTATCCTTCATCATTTTTCCCCCATTTTAAATTCTAAATATTATATAAATAACTTGCTCCGTTGCTTGCTACTACTAAATTTATTATTATGATATTGAGTTATATATATCTAAGTACTTCAAAGACTTAGCCTTATCTAGCTAAGCCTTTTGAAAGTCATGTTAATTTTCCTAAGTCATTATTTTTCTGCTATTAAAAAATACCTATGTTCTAATATTTCTATATATCCTCGTTTTTCTAGCTTAGCTTGTAACTCAATAAGTTTATCAAAACATCTTTCTACTGAAAAACCTGGAAATTCCCATTCAATTATTCTTGCGTAAAATACAAATGCTCCTATATCGTGAAAATATGTTTTTGGAAAATATTCTCCTGCATCAATAATTTTCATTCCAGTATTTTTTGCTTCCATCAAGATTTTATCAAGATTCAATTCAATATCAGTTGTATTAGGATACTCTCCTAGTAAAAACTTTGATATCTCTCTATTATTCATACCTCCGACCTGCTGAGTAATAAAAATTCCATCTGGTTTTAAAATACGATTAACCTCTGATAGACAAAAAGATTCATGTCTATTTATTACAATATCAAAGTAATCATCCTCAAATGGCAAATTGCCGTCATCATAAACTGGTCTTACCTCAATCCCATGAGGAGTTAATATTTCTTTGCAAAGTTCTATATTAGGAAAATAACTTTCTGTTGCATAAGTTTTTCCTTCTGTTGGGTTTAAAGATAAAAGAAATTCCCCTCCACCAGTTCCCATATCAAGTAATATTTTTTCTTCATTAACATATGACTTAACTATTTTTTTATAGTCCCATGGTAGTGTTTCTTCTTCCATACGATTATTTATATGAGAGAAATCCCAACCTTTAAATGAATATTGTTCTTCATATCTCCAAGTTTCTTTTAATTTTTCTAAATTCATAAAACTACACTCCTTTTAAAATATATTAAATGTTTTCTAAAAAGTGCAGTTTACTGATAACTAATTAATCTGCTCGATACAATCTGCTATCAGATATTATAAACTGCACCGAGCAATTACCGAATTTAAGCTTCATCCTAATCCTTCCTTTACAATTTATTTTAAATTTATATATAAAGTAAATCACTAACGCTAAAGATCATAATATCTAATCAATTTCCAATCCCATAAATATAGAGCTATAGTACTTACCGCCGACATGGAAATCCCTAGATATAATCCCTTCTTTTTTAAAGCCTAATTTTGTATATAGATTTATAGCTGTTTCATTATCTTCTCTTACTCTTAAATTAATTTTTCTCACTACATTACCTTTTTTAGCCCAATCTATCATATATCTAATTAACTCTTTTCCTATTCCTAGTCCCCAGTATTTTTTAGCAACACTAATTCCAAATTCTCCCGTATGCTTAGTCCTTTGCCGAATACCTCCACTATAATTTAAACTTCCGACTATTTTATTTTCAATTTCAGCTATAAGGTATATCTTATTTTCTCCATCTATATAACTTTCAAGTATAACTTCTTCTTTCTCAATGGATATATCAAATTCATTGTCACCAAATGTAAGAAAATCTGATTCTCCACCTATTTTATTTATGTAATTTATTAGGTTCAAGGCGTCTTCCTTCTTTGCTGTCCTAATAATTAAATTCTGTCCATTTTTCAGCTTTAATTGTACCATTATATTTCACTCCAATTTTTATACTTAGAAATATTTCTTGCCTACAACATTTGTATCATACTTAAAACTATCTCTGCTGATTTATTAGCCGCAATAGTTTCAAAGGCATTATAACTAATTGTAGCCTCATCATCAGCGTTATCTGATATACTTCTGATGACCACAAAAGGTATCTTATTTATATAAGCAACATGTCCTATTGCAGAGCCTTCCATTTCAACACAATGTGGTGAATAGTCTCTAAGTAGATTTTTCTTTATTTTACTATCTTGAATAAAGCTTTCTCCACTTACTATTCTTCCAACATGATAATTCCAGTCTTCACTATGATGTGATTCACATGCTTTGACAGCAGATTCAATTAACCTTTCATCAGCTTGAAAACACTCCCTATAAGGAAAACAATTTTCCATCTGGGCCTTTCTTACATCGTGATGTGTCACATTACTAGATATTACTACATCACAGATTTTAACTGACTCATGTAATCCACCAGCAATCCCGGTATTTATAATACTATCTACACCAAATCTATCGATTAAAATCTGTGTACATGAGGCTGCATTTACTTTACCTTCTCCGCAGCGAGTTATGATTACATCTTTATTATCTATATCACCTAAGAAAAAATCAAATCCAGCAATATTTTTACTTGTATTAATGTTTATATTGTTTTTTAACAACTCAATTTCCAAAGCCATAGCACCTATAACACCAATTCTTTTCATAGTTTTTTCACCTCTTATCTTTTATTAATCTTTCACCTATCATCTTTCTATTTTCTAAATATTATTTTAAATACTTTATCTTGAGATTGTACTTTTATTGCTTCAAAGCCAAGGTTTTCTCCAATACTGATGAAATATTCAACATCTTGATCTTTATCCTTTCTTGAAATCCCATAGCCAGTCTTAATTATTTTAATGGGGGTATCTATTTCAAGCTGGATTACGAAAATATCTTTTATACTGCCATCATATTCTGGTATTATGGCATCCCATAAAATAAATTCTCCATTATCCTTTAATACTCTATATATTTCTTTAAATACCTTTTCATGATCATCTTTATTAATATACATCAATGTAAAAAATGACGTTACAGCATCGAATGAATTTTTTAGAAAAGATAATTCTCTTGCATCCATAACTATTTTTAATGGTCCATCTGGTGCTTCTTCTAATTCATCTTTCCTTGGATCGATGGCAATTACCCTATCTCCATAACATAAACCCATTATACCTTCTCCACCGCCGCCAATATCTAGAATTCTTTTTCCAATTATCTCTTCTTCTATTGTTATCTTCTGGCTTCCAACAACATACATTCTTTCCTCTTGGTTCAATTCCCTTCCCCCATTCCGCAATAACTTTAGAGTGTACTATATCCTTATTCCTAATCTATCTTTTATTTTAAATCTAACATAGGCTATATTTTTTATATACCATATGGAAGTTCTCACTTATTTTTCATTTTTAAAGAAAATTTAACCTACATGAGTTTCAAAAAACTATCTTACATAGTACTTTTAGAGAAATTTCTTATATTAAATCTTTTAAGGAATACACTTGTTTCCCATCTCTGTCAATGGAACTAGTAGAGCATATTAATGAGTTTAGTATAGCCTCTTCAGTGGCCTCAACTGTTGCTTTGAAAATTTTGTTTATCTTGTTTTCATTAATTACTCTAATATCAATTACATCATTCTCTTCATAATGCTTGATTATATTAGCTGTTGAAAATCCTATAACCACTTCACCACTTCCATTACCTGTATAGCTTCCAGTTCTAGATATTCCAGGATAAACTCTTTTTATTATTCTCTTAAGTTGTCTGGATGAAAGAGGGATATCTGTGGCTAATATTATAATTATAGATCCCTTATCTTCTGTCGTATCTATCTCTTTAGTCTTTTCAACTAGTTTAGGACCTATATGGTCTCCATTTAAAACAAAGTCTTCCAAGGAGCCAAAATTACTCAAGACTAGCACCCCTATTGTATATTGAGTATTTTCTAGTTCAACAATTCTAGAGGATGAACCAATCCCACCTTTTAATCCATAACATACCATACCTGTGCCAGCTCCGATATTTCCTTCAGCAAATTCAATATTACATTTTTCTATAGCTTCATATATATGTTCCTGTTTCACATGAAGGCCTCTAATATCATTTATCACTCCATCATTACACTCACAAATAACTGGATTTACAGTACCAGTTGTACTGCCAATATCATCATTCTGAGCTAGAATATACCTTACTAAAGTTTCATGAGCGATACCAACACTAAGTGTATTGGTAAGAATAATAGGTGTTTCTATAGTACCTAATTCTTCTATCTGAATAAGACCAGTAGATTTACCAAATCCATTTATCACATGACAGGCTGCTATTAACTTATCTTTAAAAATATTGCCTTGATGTGGCAATATTGCAGTTACTCCAGTCTTTATAACTCCATCATCTAAAGTTGTATGTCCTACTTTTACTCCCTTTACATCAGTAATAGAATTATTACTTCCTATTGTGAAATTACCTATATTAATTCCATAATCTCTTATTTTCTTATTTGTCATTAAATATCACCTCTCCTAATATAGAAATTCTTTTGTTGTCCTTTAAAAGCTTAATTAATTTTAATTTCATAGATTATTTCTCTACAACAATTAAGAAATGTTCTGTAGTATTTCTATATTGCTCTTCTTCGCTATATTCAGCTGCCTTTTTTATGAATTTATTGTATAAGTTAATGTCTCTTTTATATAAATCCTTTACATCCATTATTAATCCAGATAAAAAGCTTTCAGCTCCTGCTGTAGATATTATCTTAAGTTTACTCTTTGACACTTCTACGATTGCATGTTCAGCTGTAGTAAAAAAGGTTTCTGTAAAACTTTCTTCCTTACTAAACTTTATATTCCCATTTAGATATCTATCAAAATGGCCTATATCCTCAAAAACATCTGGGAATTCATAAACTGCTGCCTTTAGTGCTCCCCAAGTATTTATATAAGCTATTATAGCTCTACCACCAGGCTTTAAAATTCTATATGTATCATTTATTACCTTGAGCCTGTCCTCTTCATTGTGAAGATGATATAAAGGGCCTAAAACTAAAGCATATTCAAATGCATCATCTTCTATAAAATCAAGTTCAAGTGCAGATTTACAGAAATAGTCATATTTTTTATTAGATATATTTTCTATATTTTTTTGGCTATATCAAGTAAGTTTTGTGATAAATCCAGTAGTGAAACATCAAAACCTCTTTTTATAAGCTCTATAGAATATCTCCCTGGTCCAGAACCTATATCAATAACATTACTTATATTCTTAAAATATTTATCTATTAAATGAGTTGTAGTAGTAAATTCAATTCTTGAGTAAGGATTATCAAGTCTATCCCACTCCAAAGTAGAATTTTCATCATAATAAGCTTTAACATAATCCATATTCCTCATCTCCTATTCATACTATCTAATTAAATTTAATACCTTTTTACTTCATAAAATTTAGATTTTAAAAAGTAAATTGTCTTATAATAACATATGGATATCACTAAATGCAAGACTTTTTTCTAAAGTTTGCCATTATTCATAATAATAAGGACAATTCCTATTATTGCAGAATATTATCTCTCTATAAAAATTGTATTTATCACTTATTTTCCCAATTTAATATATAAATCTTGAATAATTTAATACTATCCCCCAGATATTCTCTGGGGGATATAATATTATCACTAAATTCTACCTACTGGAGCCATATATACTACAAACTCATCTTCTCCATCTACTTTTATCATTTCATCCATAAAGTCTTGATCATATGCAGCTATAGCACAAGTACCTAATCCAAGTGCCTCACAGGCAATATATAACGCCTGACATACATGGCCAGCATCTATAAGCATAACCTTATGAGCAAGTTTATCATATCTCCATTCCCCTCTATAAGGCAAGCAGCTCCAGATAAAATTAACTGCTGCAGTTCCAGCAAATTTTTGTCCTAAAGTTCCAGATGTTATTTTCTCTGCTATTTCTTCCTCTTCATATAAAAATAAAAGCTTATGCTCCATTGCAAGATACCTATAGACGCCCTTTCTAAGCCCTTCTACATTTTGAACAGCTAAATAAGTTTCAAAAGGATGTCTTGCCCCAGCTGATGGAACAGGCCTGACTGTGGCATAATTATCTCCCCTGATTTCTTTTACTCTTTGAGTTGCCCATAAAAGATATGATAGTTCATCTACTGTTAAAGCTTTTTTGATGTATTCACGATGAGTCTTCCTATCTGATATACACTTATGTACATCTTGCTTTAATACTATATCTTTATTTATACTAGGTAACTCGAATACCTTGAAACCATCCTCATAAGGTTTTTGTAGTGGTGGTTGAGGTAATTCTTTTTCCTGGTCAGAGAATATATCTTCTGCAAAACCAGACTTCATAAAATTTCTGTTTTGTGTAAATCTTTCCATTATAGTCTCCTTTATCATAAATTATATATTACTTTATTCTACATTTTTTGCTAAATTCCTTCTTTTATCCAGCAATATTTTTTTAATTATTCCTTTCCTCTTTCTAAATATGAAACTATTGCAAAGTATAAATTTCCTTCTTGGTTATATTCTATATCTATAATTTCTAGTATATTTTCTTCGTTTTCATTTATCCATTCATTAACCTTTTCCTTAAGTGTAGATCCATCTTCATAATCTACGATATACATATATTTCATTTCCCTCACCCCTAATATAATAGTTATAGATATTATATTAACTATGGGAACAGAAGTTGCCTTCACTCTTAATAAATTTCCTTGTTATTGGGAAAATTGATATATATTGTCCTTAATGATACAATAAATAATAAATGAATTTTAAAGATAAAGAGGAGAACATATGAAATATAAAAAAATTATAGAAGGAGTCTTTCTAAAAAGACCTAATAGATTTATAGCACAAGTACTAATAAATGGAAAAGAAGAAACAGTCCATGTAAAAAATACTGGAAGATGTAAAGAGTTACTTTTACCAGGAGCTAAGGTAATATTAGAAGACTGTACTCATAATCCTAATAGAAAGACAAAATATTCCCTTATATCTGTTTGGAAGGAAAACATGCTAGTAAATATAGATTCTCAAGTTCCTAATTCTGTAATCTTCCAAGCACTTAAGGAAAATAAGATTAACGGATTTGAAAGTCTAATAAGTTTAAAAAGAGAAGTCACCTTTGGAAATTCTAGATATGATATATATTTTGAATCTAAAGATCAAAAGGGCTTTATTGAGGTAAAAGGTGCGACTTTAGAAAACAACTATATTTCCATGTTTCCAGATGCACCCACGGAAAGAGGAACTAAACATGCCTTAGGGATGATTGAAGCAATAAAACAAGGATATAGAGGAATAATTCTCTTTCTAATTCAGATGAAAGGTCCCACTATATTTAGACTAAATTGGCAAATGGACAGTAAATTTTCTGAGGCTGTTAAGCTTGCTAGTGAAAATGGTGTAGAAATATTAGTTTATGATTCTATTGTAAAAACTAATAGTATAGAAATAGGTGGTCCTATAGAAATAGACCTTAATACCAAATCTTAATCATATACAAATTCAAAGGATTACTGCCTAACTATTGAATCATAGTCAGGCAGTAAATTTTTAATATAATTAATAAAATTTTTAACTACTCTCCTCTTGATAGAAAATCCTTTTTGATAAATCCAATATAATCCTTTAACAACTCTATCTCATTTATCTTGGAAATTTTCTTCCAATTTTTTATTACTAGCATAATTACTAACACTTCAAAAACAGTTAAATAACAATCCTTTAAGTCAAAAACGAAAAATCCTTTTAATAATATATAGTCTAAACTCCCATTCCAAAAAATTTTATCTATTAAGGAAGATATAGCTCCTGAGAATAAAAATATTTTTGATATTTTTATCATTGGATTATTTATAGTCTTAACTTCTAAATATTTAAAGGCATAGTAGCTAAAAATCAACACAAATACTACTATAGTTATATGAAAATACCTATTCCACCCAAGATTAAATAATGAATTTATATATGAATAGTTGTCATTTAAAACAGGTGCAAAGTATAATATATTTTCTATTATTGGAATTTTTACACCATAGTAACCTTTGACTATTATCTTTATGACCTGTTCAAGTATAATTAATGCTATAATCATGATTTGAGTAGTTCTGTTACTGCCTTTAATTGATCTTTTCATAGTATTCCCTCATCTATTCGCTCTTTAACCAGTTTATTAAAACTATTGTAATAAATACTATTGATACAATTATTAATGAAATCCCCAAGCTGACAATACCATAGGTACAAGCATAGATTAGTTCCCTTGAAGTCTCCCAAGAAGTTGCCCCATATGGTCTTGAAAGACTTAAGCCAATGTCAGCCCCTTTTGCCAATCCTAAAAATATACTTATATTACCTAATATAAATAATCCAATGCTGATTATACTTACTTTTTTTAGTTTGCTGAATTTATTCCAATATGCAATAGCTTTTCTTTTTCCTGCTCCCCCATTACACTCCATAGTAACACTCCTATATAATCTTAATTTCGCTTTGATTTATTCCAAATACCATTTCAGAGAAAACCCTTCTCCACTTATTCTTGCAAATAATTCTTCATACTTATATAATCCTGATGGATCAATTACTTTATTGATTAAAAAGTCTCCAAATTCCTTTGGTTTCTCCGTTACACTATTTACGCCATATTTTTTACAGAAAACCTTTCTAATCATCTCGCAGGTCACATCTCCCATGAAGTAGTTATGCATATATATTGGATGAGTTGTATAATGGATTCTATAAGCAAATGGCGGTGCATCATCAAATGGTTTATCTCCGAATAAATCTTCAAATACTTTAAAATATAAGTTTTCTATATCTTGTAATGAATTAATTTCATTTCTATATAATTCATGGTCAAAGAATATACTCCCTATAAATCTTAAATAATTTAGCTTATTATATTCAGCCAGTTCCTTAAGTTGTAATTCTACAGATTTATCAAAGAAATTTCTATAAAACATTTCATCATATAAGAAGCCTCCAAATAAATTAGCTATACCCTCTGCAATAATTCCACTTACTCCTTGATTTAATAATATCTCTTCTGGTTTAAGCAGAAAGGAATGTATTCCATGTCCAGTTTCATGAAGCAATACCTTATATTCATGGTATTTATTCTTCACATTTGCAAGGATTCTAGAATCTACACCATCCTTTATAGGAAAATTATATCCCCATTCAGATTTGTTCTTTCTTGAGAAAATATCATAAGTAATATTAAAATTATCTAAATCTAATCCAAAGTTTAGGAAGAATTTTCTTAATGTCTCATAGTAGTTAGACATATCTACTGTTCTATTTTGAATAGGAGCTATCTTAGCCATTATATAATCTTCATCCCATGGCATCATTTCATCACCATTTAAAAACTTCCTTGCATATTCTTGCCTTTTACTATTTAATTTATCGATATAAGGCTTTAGTTCATTTTCCCAATTGTTAAATATAGTTGGACTTAATTCATTTTGCTTTAAACTATATTCTACAAAATCTTTATCTCCATAAAGAGTAGCATATTCTTTCCTCATATTAATTAAATCTATAAATCCGCCCTCTACCAAAGGTTGATTGATTTGATTTCTTGCAAAATATGCCTTCTTCCTAAGTTCTCTATTGTCTTCATTAGATAGTATTTGAGTTAACTCAACACTGGAAACTTCTTTTCCATCTAATTTAAATCTAAAAGTATTAAGTATCATAGAAAGTTCATTGGTCTTCTTTTGAATCTTTTCATTTAATTCATTTAGCTCGTCACTTAGATGGTATGATCTAATGGTATTATAAAATATTTCTACTCTTCTTCTATTCACCGGATCTAGATCTCTTTTCATATACTCTGATACTAGCTCATAGTTATTTTTGTCCTCTAAAAAATCATTTATTTCTTTATAAGCTTTCTCTATTCCAAAATCATATCCTGATGTATATTGAACCCATGATAGCTTACTTAAATTTGTCTGCATTTCATCTAATCTAGCTGCTATTTCAAATAATTTTTCCATGTAAAAGCCCCCTTATTTTTGATGTATATATTGTCTTATCTATATTTTAAAAAATGTATCTGGATACCTTAACTCTCCCTTGATTCTATCTAGTTTACCATCTATCAATTCACACACCATGAATACTTCATCAGATACATTAAATTGTTTTAACTCTAGTTCATATCGCCTAAATTCTTATATTTAATTTAGGCATCTATATCGAATTTCTGACTGCTTCTAGATGTTCTTCCTTTAATCTAACTATCTCTATATCCTTATACTTATCTTTTATTTTCATAGCCAGACTTTCAACTCCAAATACTTCCGTAAAAGTATGACTTCCTACTATTAAATTGATACCTGCAAGCTTTGCATATTCAATAGTATATAGCACCTTTTCACCTGTTATATAAACATCACAATTTCGCTTAACTGCTTCTCTAACAGCTGTAGTAGAACCTCCACCTCCACAGACTAAACCAATTCTTTTTATTCTTCTATCCTTAAACTTCCATGACTGTACCGGCTCTTCTAATATATTCTCTAGTTTTTTAACTAATTCTTCGAATATAACCTCTTCTTTAAATTCTGCTATTCGTCCACAAAAGAATCCGTCTGCTTCATGGGTTCTTTCAACTATTTGTAATCCTAATTTCTCAATTAAAGAATTGTTAGTTCCAAAATCACAGTCATCTAATGGAAGATGATTAAAATAATGTGAGATATTATATTCCAAGAGTTTTTCTTTACAAGTTTCTTTGAGTCCATATATGAACTCCCAAGCATCATGATGTGTTATCATTAAGTCAACATTATTTCTTCTTGCTTCTTCTATGGTATCAAGTGTTAAATTTGTACAATATCCAATTCTTTTTACATCCTCTGTGCCTCTTACAGTAATTCCACTTTCTTCATAGAAATACTCATTGTCTTTAGTAGTAAATAACTCTAATATATATTGTTCTATTTCTTTTAGTCGCATATTTATTCCCCTTTAAAATAGTTTTTTTGTTTTTTATTCCCCATTTATGATTTCAATTGCCTTTTCTAATAGTTCATCTCTACCTTCTTTTATTCCTTCAATAGTTGGATGTATTTCTATATCGGGGACTATACCTATTCGCTGTGTTTCACCACCATCAGGATAATATATTCCTATTCCGCTTATCATTGTATAAATCCCTCCTGGAAGATAAATCTCTGATACATTACCATCTGCTCCAGCTGTAGTACTGCCAATAACTGTTGCGTTAGGTGCTGCTCTAAATGCCATTGCAGTATATTCAGCATTACTCTGAGTAGTTTCATTTACTATTATAACTACCTTTCCTTTATAATAGTTTGGATTATTCTTCCCTACTTTCAAAGGCTGCTTCATATGAAATACACCAGGCTCATATATATTACCCTGAGTAAATTTTACAAATTCACTGCTTTTAGGCATTAAATAACTACCTAAAGTAAATACAATAAAGTCTGATGGATAACATCTTAAATCGATTATCAATCCCTTTGTCTCTTTTACTTTAGACATTACCTCTGGTATATATTCATTTTTTATGGTTCCGGGATAAATATAGCCAATATTAGAATTTATAAGTTTAAAATAATCTTTATTCAATTTAGGCTTATTGTCAAAAATTTCATCTATAGGATAACATTGAAGTTTAGATGATTGTTTTTTATCTCCACGGATAAATTCAACATTTAAAAAGTCATCATTAGTCATAAATAAATCACTGCTCATATTTCTTAACTTTGTAGGATAATTAGATGCAGGGTAATATTTCAAATTATCCTCAACTATATTTTCAATAGTTCTATTATTAATTCCAGTAATTATATCTCCTAATTCAAATCCAGATTTTTTCCCTAGAGCCTCATTGTAATATCCTACAACTACTGGTCTGCCTTCTATAAAATTTATTTTCACTGGTGCAAGATTTTCCCCAAAATAATTTTGTAATGTAGGATTACCAAAGATATCTGCGTGTGTATCATGAACTCTTTCTATTAACTCTAAAACAGTAAGATTATATTCTAATTCATTTGAAGAATTAATAAATTTAGGAATAAATTCCCTTAAAACATCATCCCAATTTTCATCTATTAAATATTTGTATGGAAAATAATATTCAATTATATTCCAATACCTATATAAAGATAGCAATCGATAACCAACATCAGGGTATTTCATTGCCTCATATGACCTTTCATTTTGAAAATTTGGATTCCCAGCTCCCCAGTCTAAACTAACATAACGATTAATTCCTTTTCTTTCTGCATTTTTAATATTAGTAAGCTGTATGACAAGATTATTTGATAAATTTGAGTTTGTTATCCAGTCTAAATTTGCAGCTACTTTGATCTCTTCTGCTACTGGCTTGACTCTATCTCTAATTTTAAAATCCCCTTGGCTCTCTATCCAATCATATAAGCTTTTATCCCTAGTGGATTTATCTGCATCTATAACCTTAGGCAGAATCCTAAATAATTCATAGTCCCAATTATATTTTCCCTCTGCAACATTAGGATGATAATATTTTAAATATCCCCATACTTTTCCTAATAAAACTAGATTATTTATACTTTCCTCAGATACTATTATCTTTTCTATCTTTGAGCCATTATCAAATTCACTATTATTTTCTTGTTTCCCTTTTATATCATAAAATATTTGATTTTTACTTACAAATTGTGAATTACCATAAACTTGATTTATAGGACTGCACACCATAGTAATAATACATAAAATAATAACTATTCTTATTTTTTTCATTTAATTACCTCCTCAAATAATCATATCTTTTAACCCTAAACTTTTCTCCCTCCTATATATTAAAGTATTTTTAAAATTTCATTATACAGCTTCCCATTATTGACCTTATCCAGTGCTTCCTGTGCCCACTTTGGAAATATATCTCTTTCACAAGCTTGTGCTAAACTAACTAAAGTTGAAATAACATCATCTATATCTTTCTCTTCTTGATTTATTCTGCCATATTCTTTTATAAATATCTTACTAGCTTCATCTGATAAAGAAGAACAAACATTTCTTACATCATTATATCTAAATCCTATACCAAGCATGTTGTAATCAAACATAAAGGCTTCTTTTTTGTCCTTACTAACCACTAGATTAGTCCAATAAAAATCATTATAGGTAAAGGTTTCTTCAAATTCTTTGATTTTTAAAAACATTAAATCTAAATTATCAATTAAAAGTTTCCATACTTTATTATCCTTAGTATTTGTCTTATTCATGACCAATTCTATATTTTCTTTTGTGATATAATCTGTTTCCTTATAGAATCTTCTATCATTATTTTTTAAGAACTTTGCTCCCTTATGATGCAACTTTTTATACCATAATGCAAGAGCTTTTGCTACCTCTATATCTGAAAGATCAGATTCAATCCCTAACCGATAATATAAACTCCTATCTAAATCCTCTAATAGCAAAGTGTTTTCTGTATATCCTACTACTTCTATTGTAGGTATATTTAGGTTTTTTAATATTTTATAATACTCAATTTCCCTTCTAAATTCGTCTTTTTCAAAATACTTAATTACTAAATGTTTACCGTTATATTTCATCCTATAAAGATAAATCCCATTTTTATCTCTAATCTCTTCTAAATCATTTATTTTATCATGGAATAGTCCTAGTAAGGACAATTCTTCATAAATATGCTTTAATACATTCAGATAACCACTTCCTTTCATATCATCATTTTATACTAATCTATTAATCTTCCTCTATAAAACCACACCATTGAAAATTTTCATCATATTCTACTTCAATAATTCCACAATAGGGTACCTGTCTTTCAAATTTAAACTGTCTCATTAGCATACCATGACTTATAACAATGATTTTATTATACTCTAAATATTTCTTTAGACTATCGTTAGCTCTAATAAACAAGTTCTCTAAATTCTCCCACTTCTTTTCTATATTCTCAGGACATATCCCTTTATGAACTGCACACTTTCTACTGGCATTTATTGCAAATTCATCTGAGTCAAATGTAAATGTTAAATCCGGCAGCCATTCATGTAAATCTAGCTCTATCTCAATGTCTAAGTTTCGTTCTTTAGAAATAATTGCTGCTGTTTGTAAAGCTCTTGTATATGGAGAAGAAACTATCAATTCTGAACCATCTAATAATCTATCTCTAGCTGCTTTTCTAGCTTGTTCTTTTCCAAGTGGAGTTAATTCTGCTAAATCTCTTCCATGTCCTATATATTTCCGTTCACTTACCTTTGAATAATCTGGCTCTCCATGCCTAACAAAAATTAATTTTGTCATTAATGCACCTCTTTTCTCTTGATTTCTTAGTATAAAATATTACCTAATTTTTACTTTAAATCTGTTCTTGCTTTCTTCGTCATTTTCACAAGCATTCTTCCCATTGGCAATGAAAAAGCATAACTAAGTCTCACTGATATTTTATCACCAAATGAAGGAGTAATGATGAATTTCTTGCCGTCTATGTTTTTAACAAACCCTTTTCCTACTTTCTCAGGGGATGATTTAAATTCTTTTGGGATTGGAAGTGGTGAAGATGATTCTGTATCAGTCAAAGGAGGATGCATTATATGAAATGTCACACCACTATCTTCATATTCAATATTCATGCATTTAGCAAAAGCTTCTATTGCTCCCTTACTAGATGCATATGAGCTTATGTCTATAAATCCAGTGATGCCTACACCTGAGCTTGTAAAACAGATTTTACCTCGTCTTTGGCTTTTCATGATAGGGATTACAGCTTCTGTTAGATTTATGGCTCCATAAAAATTTACATCGATTACTTTACTAAAATCTTCCTTACTATGTTCTTCAAAGCTCTTAAATAAACATAAACAAGCATTATGCACAGCATAATCTATACTACCAAATTTAGCATTTGTATCATTAACTGCAATCTTTACTGAATCTTTATTACATACATCAGACTCAAAAGTTAGGAGAGATTCTGGATAGATTTCTTTTAACCTGTTAATATTACCACAATTCATGTCAAGTACAGCCGCATAATTCCCATTCTGTAGCCATTCCTTAACCATATAATATCCAATTCCATTATTGCCACCTGTTAGAAATAATGTTTTCATCTTTTCCCCCTAATTAATTTCTTTGACATATGATACTAATGGCTCTATGGCTTCTATATTGGTGAAATCAACCTTCTCACCATATGTTTCTAACATCATTTTATCTTCTGTTGACAATTCCTCTGGCTTTTTATTAGCTACCATTCTCTTAAGCATTGCCATCATGGATTTATGCAAAAAATTTAATTTGCTATAATCAATTCCCCCACGCAAATGAAAAATTTTCACTTCCTTACGCATTTCTTCTGTAAGATTCTTTTCAATAATTGGTTTGAAAATGTCTTTATCATCTGTTGCAGCAAGCCCTACAGTAAAGATAATAAGGTTTTTTGATTTTAAATCCTGAAAATTCTTTGTAATAATTCCTATACCATTAATACCACTGGCATAAAGTCCACCACCAAATATTATTGAATCATATTCAGATAACTTTTCGCCTTTTATCTCTGAGGATTCAAATAAATCAGCCTCTAATTCCTTAGCAATCCACTCTGCATATTTTTTTGTGCTACCATATTTTGATTTGTATACCACTACTATCTTGTTCATATAATTCCCTCCTTGCTTTTTCATTCTAACTAAATTGATATTTGCCTATCATATCAGATTCGTTTATAAATAACAAAATAATAAGTAAAATCATCAGTAAAAACATAACAGTTCTAGAATTATTCCTAATCGAAAACTCTATCTCTATTTATCTTATATAAATATTCTATAAATCTTACTGAACTCCTTCTTTTTATAGGATTTTTCTTTATATATAGAAATAAGATAGATAGCTCATGCCATCTATCCTTAAATTTCTTCCCCTATTCTTAATCTCCTTTTCTCTTTTTTCTAGATAGAGATAATCCGCCAAATCCACTTATTATAGCTACATAAAATCCAAAATCATACCAAAATCCAGTATTTATTGACTCATATATTCTAATATTATTCTTGCCTATTGAAAATATTAATGAGATAGGTGCTATCCAGCCATGCCATATACCTGACAAAAAGTTAGCTGGTTTCTTTAAACTATATGAGCCATCCCCTGGCATACAGCCTGTTAAAACCAATAATACTAATATAATTATAATAGATAATCTTAATCTTTTAGATAAAATCTTATTCATTGCAAATCCCTCCAAATTTATTTCTCTGTATACCAAGTAGAAAATACACAATCGCTTCCATCTATGGCATGTGTCTCAACTATATCCATATGACATGCCTTCTCAGGAAGTACAAATTGGTAAACGCTATATAACGTTCCTTGACAGCATCTACACCACGTAATTGATTCTGGCTTATCCCATCCGTTTTTAACAGTAAAGCAGCCACAAGAATTTTTTATTCCCATATGAGTAATTATTTTTCCATCTACGAATTCCACCTTTTGTCCGATACGAGGTCTGCCATTTAGAAAATTTGCAACAGCTTTTAGATATTCATTTTCGTCCGTATTATTTTCACGCAGCTCTTTGAAATATTTTTTGTTATATGCAGAGTATTTATTGGTTTTAACGCAAGCACATTCTTGTCTAATTAGTATTAGCTTCTCAGAATCAATATTATCTTCTAATCTGCTAATCACGTCATTTGCCTATTTTGCACATCCTTGGGGAGTTTCCTCCCCGGTAACATTACATAAACCTGAGAGGATTTCTCTTCCTTTACCCTCTCCAACATAAAAATCAATTTGCTTAACTAATCTCTCACAATGCTTTTTTATATTATCTAGCTCCATAATATTAATCCTCCTATATAGAATGTAATTTATATTATTAAATAAAAATATATCAGTGTCTTGTAATTTGGATTATTTCAAAACTTGGTTTGACTAAAACAGACTATAATAACTCGTTAAGTATTGTACCTGTTTACATCAATATTGTTAAGTCTTGTTTCCCTTATAGAAAACTTATAGCCTAAATTTACTATAAAATTATATATTATATTTGTTTTTGAAGCTGATAGTCTTTTAATTATTGATTTCATAGAATAAAATTCTTTTCTAAACCACATATACCCATTAAACAGCTCTTGTGGTGTCATATTTTTAGGCTTAAACGCTACTCTTGTTTTTCCATTAAAATACATCCAATCCATTGATATCAATCTATTTTCTTTCTTCAATTGATCATATATGGGTGTTTTAGGTAGTGGAGTCAATATACTTACAGTAACGCCATCAATACCTAACTTATTGCATGCTTCAAGTGTTTTTTTAAATACATCCTTTGTGTCTGTATCAAAGCCAAATATTATTCCTGCTTGAATAGAAATTCCATTTTTATGGATTAAATCTATTATTCTTTTATACTTATCTACATTATTAATTGTTTTATTAACACTTGCCAAGCCCATTTCAGAAAATGATTCCAGTCCAACAAAAAAATATATACATCCTGATTTTTTAGCTAATTTTAATAGTTCTTCATCTTCACATCTCTCCAATGTAACTTGGGCCGCCCATTTCTTATTAAGTCTGGATAGTTCTTTCATCAACCTTTTAGCATATTCTATATCTCCAAAAAAATTATCATCCCAAAAAACAAAATATTTCTTATCTATACTTTTTATATCTTCAATAACTTCTTCAATTGGACGAACCCTAAAAGAATTAAAATATATTTGTTTTAAATTACAATAACTACATTGATAAGGACATCCCCTTGTAGCAAAAACTGCTCCTTTTGTAAAATATCTTCCTTTTATAAGATCTCTCCTTGGAAAAGGAATTCCTTTTAACGCTGTTGCATATTCGGCCTTGTATCGTTTCTTTGCTTTATCTTCATAAAAATCTTCTAAAAACTGAGGCCATGTTTCTTCAGCTTCTCCTATTATAATATAATCACAGTAATTTATTGCTTCATCGGGCATAAGAGTTGAGTGGGGACCTCCAAAAACAACTTTGCATCCTTTGTTTCTAAATTTAGTTGCCACTTCATAACAATGAGAGGCGTTAGAAGTATTTACTGTTATAGCTATTAAATCAAATCTATCTTCAAGAGGTATTTTTTGATTATATTCATCTATAAGAATAATATCGTATTTTGACTCATCAATAAATCCTGCTAAATAAGGCATAGTGATTTGAATAAAGTTATTGACTTGTTTTTTTCTAAATTTGTTTATTTCTCTATTCTCTGGTGTAATCAATAATATTGTTTTTTTCATAGCACACTCCTATCACTATCTATATAACCTTCATAATTTACAAACCGATTCTTTCGGAAGTATCCTTATTATTCTGCCTTTAATACTTATTCTACAAATTTTTCTAAATTCCTTCTTTTATGAATATTTTTTTACATACAAAACAAGATAGATGGGCTTCCCCATCTATCTTAGATTTAAACTTTCTACGTATTCTTCATTATTTAAATTATTTAATACCATTAATTTCTAATTCTCTAAATATTTCATCTTCGTTATGTATAATATTTTCTTTAAAAGGTATACTGTCTCTATTTTCTAAATACCAATCATAACTATTCTTTAAGCCTATCATAAAGTCAGTTTCTTCACTATAAATACAATTGATTTTACTTGTATCCAATACATTACTATAATCAAAAAAAGGAAAGAAATCTCTCTCTTTTCGTCCTTTAGTTTTATAATCATATTCAATTATTTTAGCTTCTTTACCAACTACTTCTGCACAATATTCAATCCATTCTTTAATAGTAACTGGTTTCTTATTTCCAACATTAAATATAGAAATATTTTGTTTTTTTGTTTTAAGTAATTCTATAATAATATTAGCTAAATCTGTAGTGTAGATAAATTGAAGATATGTCTTGGGACTTGAGATGATAATTGGCCTATCTTTACAGATATGATCAAAAATAAAGCTCTCCCTTTGAGCATAGTTATTTTCTCCATAAACATAAGGAGGTCTTAAAATAATAATATCTGTAAAGGAATTTTTAAAATTGTTAGTATAGTAATTTTCAGCTTCTATCTTATGTTGTCCGTAAGATGTCCAATAGGCATTTTCTTTTAATGAATCATTTTCTTTAAAAGGAAATACCAAGTTATCTACATCATATACAGCACTTGAACTAATAAATACAAAAGATTCTAATTCTTGTTTATTTAGAGATTTGAATAGTATTTCTGCCTGTGCTTTATTTAAGGCAGATACATCTACAACAATATTAAACTTATATTTAGAAAGAACCTTTTCCATTTGCTCACTATCATTTCTATCACATATTAAATTATATACATTTTCATAATCCTGTTTTTTTGTTCCACGATTTAAAGTGAAAACATTATATTTATTTTCACAAAAAACATCAACTATTTTTTTACCAATAAAATAACTTCCACCCATTATTAAGACTTTTTTCTTCATATATATTATCCTTTCTTACGAGTAAGTTAAAAGATTCTCCTAGGTTACTACAATATTATTTCTAAGTATCCTGTTATTTTATTTAAATCAAAGTCCTCCAATATTCCTATACTCGAATCGTAATATTTCCCGTCATAGAAAAGTATCAGATGTCCACTTGTATTTATAATACAACATTTTGGAAGCTTATGATCTTTCTTTAGTTTATAAGCCATTTTATCTGAATGTCCAATTCCATAATAATCTAATGCCTCTATTACCTTACTTAAAGACGTTTTTGCTTTCATTAAAGTAATAACTTCATCTATAGATACTCCTGCAAGCATGGCAACGCAACCTTGTCCGCACAATCTATCTCCTGATTTAATAATCTCAATACTATCTATCTTTCTTATTGGATCTTCTATACTATATGGACTATTATTATTGATACGGGTCAAATGCGATATAACTTCAAAAGATATATCTAATTCTTCACTTGAATTAATAATTTTCAACACATCCTTTACAATTGGTATATAATAGTTGCCATTTCCTTTAGGAACTAGTTTGCATTCAAAATTAAAATCATTTATTGTTACATTCACAGGTATGAGTCCTTTTTGACCTAATACCTCCCATACATTGAAAGGAATACTTATAAACATCTTTGCTCCCTCTTTCAATAAACTTCCCCTAAATGTGTATTGCATTTCCTTCCTCCCGCTATTTAAAAGTTGGCTTGATTGCTATCCATACTTCTTGTCTATTATCCTGTAAATAAGATTCTATTACAGGTAAATCATCTAAATCATAACCTGAATTAGGCAGCCATTCTGTATAAAAACTTTTATAAGTATTCTGAATAGAATCTGGTAATGCTCCATTTGCTTCAATTATTACCCATGTAGCTTTAGGCAATCGTAATTCAATCATATCTCCAGGAGTAATGACCTTCGTACATTCAGCTACATCTACATTAGTAGTTACCCCTAAATAATAATCCATTTCCTCTGAATCTCCCCATTGTCCTCCTGCACTAATCCCAAGGAGTCCTACGGGACGCATATCTGCCTGACTCCAAAGCTCAAATAATCGTTTCATTGTACCATCTCTACCTGCCGTTTCCCATATTTGGGGAACTATTTGAAAAGCCTTTTCTGTTTCTATTCTTTTTCTTATTCCTGAAATAGTAAATGCTGGCCATTGTTCAATTTGGTAATTCATATGATTACCTCCTTTAATCGTTATTTGGAAGGAAATCCTCGGACATGTCTTGAGACTAACCACCTCTGTACGTACTTTAGATGGAAGAACACCATGAAATTTTCTAAAAGCTCTGGTAAAAGCATCTTGGGAAGTATATCCGTATTTCATTGCTATATCGATTATATTTTCCTTACTATTCAAAATATGAAAAGCTGCTAACGTAAGTCGTCTGTTTCTAATATACTCACTTAAAGATTGGTCTGCAATATAGGAAAACATTCTCTGAAAATTATATACAGAACATACTGCAAGTTTTGCAATTTCATCATAGGAAATTTCTTTATCAAGATTTTCTTCTATATAATCAACTACATTGTTAACACGTTTAATCCATTCCATCCTACTTATTTCCTCCTTTAGACTCTAGAATATACTAATTTATGAAAATAATCTCGATTTTTTTTGCCCTAATTTATCGATTATAATTTCATATGGAGATCCTCTTTATTATCCTACTCCGTATGAGTGTCGATCCATTCTTGAGTTGCTTTTACGTAGGTTGTTTTTCCATCTGAAAATGAGGCGATATATACTGTAGGTTCTTCCGTTTCGGTAGCCACTACAAAGGAAAATTTATTTATATTTGTTGCCACACCCCATTCTCCCTTATTATTCATACATACTACGGAAATATCTTTTGCTCCTCCTCTTTTAGAAATTAGCTTTTGGTTTAATTTATTTACAGCTTTTTCCGCAGCCTCCTGCGGATGAAGTCCCTCTTCCATAAGACGCACTATCTCATATGATATGCAGCCTTTCATTATATCTTCACCTACTCCAGTGGCACTAGCAGCCCCTATTTCGCTATCTGCATAAAAACCTGAACCAGATAATGGTGAATCTCCAATCCTCCCAGGTCTTTTCATAAAGAGACCGCTGGTAGATGTGGCAACAGCCATCTTTCCATTTCTATCTAGCCCAACTATTCCAACAGTATCATGTCCATCATATGCCTTAAGTTTATCTAACTTAATCTCACTTTTCTTTTTTTCCCACTCCTTCTTAGAATAATCTGTAAGCATATTGGTTCTCTGGAATTCCATTGTATGTGCGTATCTCTCAGCACCTTGTCCTACTAAAAATATATTATATCTTTCATCCATAAGTTTTCTTGCAATCGAAATTGGATTTTTAAAATCCTTAATACTTCCTACAGCCCCAATAGAAAATGTATCTCCATCCATAAAAGCTGCATCAAGTTCAACCTCACAGTCTCGATTTGGTAATCCACCATAACCTACAGACCTATATTCTGGACAATCTTCTACCATTTTTACCGCAATTTCAATAGCATCTAAGGATGACTTCCCATCTTTTAATAATTTTTGTGCTTCTATTATTCCTTCTAAAGCCATTCTCCAAGTACCTATTATTCCCCAACTCATTATGTACACCTCTCATATCATTTTATATTATTTAATATCTTAGTTATATTCCTCACAGATTCTTCACAAGTAAAATAATTATCATATTCAGAAACTATTAAACTTCCACCCATATCTACTCTGTCATTTCTATACTCCATGATACTTTCTATTCTTTTCTTTGCAGATAAATGAATTTCTCCTGCCCCTGTACTGTCGATTATGAACCTTACATTTTCCTCACTAACCCCTGATCCCGGCATAATAATTATTTTATCTTCTGCTCTTTTGACTAATTCTCTGATTAAATCTATACCTTGCATAGCCTTGCTTTCTTTCCCAGATGTTAATATTCTTTCTACACCAAGATCAATAAGTATATCTAAAGATTTAAAAGGATTTTTAGTCATATCAAAGGCTCTATGAAATGTAACAGTAAGAGGCCTAGATAATTCTATTAGTTCTTTCATTATATTTACGTCTATCTCACCATTAGGCTTGAGCACTCCTATTACTATACCCTTCACACCATACCTTTTAGCAATCTCTATATCCTTCTTCATTACCTCAATCTCTAAGGGAGAATAACAGAAATCACCACTTCTTGGACGAATCATCACATTTATATCAATGGTTAGATATTTCCTAGCTAGTTCAATCATCCCTGCACTGGGAGTAGTTCCTCCTCCAATTAAATTGTCGCAAAGTTCTATCCTACTAGCCCCTCCATTTTGTGCTGCTAAAGCAGATTGAATGGAATCTACACATATCTCAATTTTTATTTCTTTTTTCAAAAAATCACCTCCAAGTCTATAGCTCAAACTCTATGTAACTTTATCTTAAATTTAGCTCTCTATTTACTACTATACTAAAACTAATTATATCAAATCAATAAACTAATTCCTATATCATCTCAATAGTAAGACTAAACAAATAGATACAAAAAGGTAGATAGCTCTTGCTATCCACCTTTTTGATTTGGGATATTAAACCTGTGTAAGTATCCTTCCGGATATCCCTGTGTCATAATATTTATTATTTTAAAATTGTAGTACTCAATCCTTTTCTTAATACTGATTTTTTCTTGTCCTTCTTTTCCTCAAGATTTTGGTATTCATATTCCCAATGGATATTTCCTCTTAGTACCTTTGAATCATAGTCATCAAGAATAAATTTGACTTCCTTAGATAATAGAACTAAGGCTATTATATTAGGAACTGCCATTATACCCATAGACATGTCTGCCAATTCCCATACAAATGTTGGATCTATTAAAGTACCTATTACTAAAGCTGTAAGTACTATACCTTTAAATGCATTTATTGTTATAGAATTAGTGCTTAATATATTTTTTACATTTGATTCAGCAAAGAAATACCATCCTACTATTGTAGTAAGGGAGAAGAATGATAAACATATTGATAAGAACATTCCTCCAAATGTACCAAATCCTGCTGCAAAACCATTTTGAGTCATTATTGTTGCACCTTCAACCATCTGTGCTGCTGGAATATTTCCATTATAGGCACCTGATGCAAGATTTACCATTACCGTTGATAAACAAATCAGAAATGTTGATATAAATACTCCTATCATAGCAGTAAACCCTTGTTCTGCTGGATGCTTAGCATCAGCTACTGCATGTGAATGCGGTGTTGAACCCATTCCTGCCTCATTTGAGAAAAGTCCTCTAGCTAAACCAAATCTTATAGTCTGTTGTACTGTAATACCAAGTACACCTCCACCTATTGCCCCCGGTGAAAATGCTCCTATAAAAATACTCTTTACTGCTGGAACAAAATTTCCAAGATTCATAAATATAATTACTAAACTTCCAAGAATATAAGCACCAGCCATAATTGGAACTACAGTTTCTGCAAAGGATGCTATTCTTCCCATTCCACCCATTAATATAAGTGCCACTACAATTGCAAGTCCAATGGTAACTGCAATTACCGGCACGCCAAATGCACTACTAACTGACCCAGCTACTGAGTTTGATTGTACCATTATACCAACTACGCCTAATGCAATGATGCAGGTTATTGAGAAAAATGTTGCTAAACCTTTAGATTTTAAACCATTTTTTATATAATATGCAGGTCCTCCTACTAATTCTCCATCTTTAGTTTCTCTATATTTTTGTGCTAAAACAGATTCACTAAAAATTGTAGCCATTCCAAAGAATGCAGATATTAACATCCAAAAGGCTGCTCCTGGACCACCTGCTGCTATTGCTGTTGCTACTCCTACTATATTGCCTGTACCAACTTGAGCTGCTACAGCTGTTGATAAAGCCTGAAAAGGTGTCATTTTACCTTCTTCTACTTCTTCCTTGTTCATTATTCCTTGAATCATTTTCTTTAACGCAGGAAATAATCTTGTAAACTGTGGAAATCTAAGTCTTACAGTCATGAACACACCCACACCTATAAGTCCAAATATCAATACATAGTCCCACAGAATAGTATTTACAAAACCTACTAATTCTTTAAACATTTTAATAATCAGCCCCCTATATTGATTTTATTAAGTATATATTAGGCTAATTATAACCTGCGACCTTCAAATACCCATGGAAAGTTTCAAACGGAAACAAGAATTTTTTCAAAGAAATATATGTAAATTAAAAAAATTAGATAAAATTACTAATCTTATCTAAAATTTTTATTAAATCTTACTATAGTAAACTATTCCATCTATAAATTTTTTTATGTTTACTTTCCCTCTCTTTTTACCCTTTCCTCTAATGAAATCCATCTCTATTTTTAGCTGTTCAAAATTATATAATCCATTAGAGTATTCTGTAAATATTTCATTCATATAATCTTCTATTCCTATGTTTGCAAGATTAATCATCCCAATGGTTGCTGTTCTTCTAATTCTCTGCTCCATAGTTTTAGGATTATCAGTGAAATGACCACAAATCTCTTTGACTGTAAAATTAGCCATAGTCTGATTTGTGTCAATTAAATACTTAACTACATCAAGAATATCTTGACTACCTGATTCTCCAATGATACCAATTCTCTGCATCACTCTTTTTACTCCTAGCATGTTATTAACCCCATTATCTTCCACTTTAGTATTTTCAGATTCACCGGAAAATAAGCTTTGTATTTGAGCTAGCTTCTTATTCATATCAATTTTTTCTTTAACTTTATTAATTACAGTTTGTACCTCGATAGCATCAATAGGCTTTGAGATATAGTACTCTACTCCACTTTGATATGCTTTAGAAATCATATCCTTGGAAGATACTTGTGAAATCATAATGTACTGAATGTCAGGATGTATAGTTTTTGCTTCCCTTACTAAACTAATACCATCTTTGCCTGGCATCAGCAAGTCAACTAATACAATATCTGGCTTCGATAATTCTATTTCTTCTAAAGCAGTTATCCCATTATCAGCTCTTCCTATTACGTCTCCTAATTCTTTATCCATTATTATCTTTTCTAGAATTCTAATAATATTGAAGTCATCTTCAACTATAAATATTTTCATTTTAAATTTTCCTCCAATGTTCTTCTTGGAATGGATATATAAAAGCTAGTTCCATTTCCTATCTTGGAGCTAACATTTACTTTACCCTCCAATTGTTCCTCTACTATATATTGAACTATGCTTAACCCAAGCCCTCTATTTACTTCGCCTGTATTATAGTTTATCTTAGTTGAAAAACCAGGTGAGAAAATATGCTTTAACCCTTCTTCATCTATTCCAGTTCCATTATCAGATACTATAAAATGATGCTGTTCTTGGTCTATTTCATGACTTACAATGATCTTAGCTTCTTTTTGAGAATCAGGTATTGCATCCATGCTATTCATAATGAGATTCCTAAGCATAGACATAAGATAGTAATGTTTAGAAGTATAAAAGTTTTCTCCTATATTAAATACAAGATTTATATCCTTATCTAATCTCCTTATTTCTCTCTTCATAGTCTCAGAAAGTATACTAATAATATCTTTAAAATCCATACCCTTATCTTTAAGCTCATTTTCCGTAATTTCCTTCATACCACGGATTACCAATCCATTCTCTTTCTTTATCTCATGCACATCTCTAGCAATAGTTAGAGCTCTATTTGCCCAGCTTTCATTATCTTCATTAAGATTTATCTTCTCAAATAATTCATATGACTCAGACATAACCTTCTCTATATGGTCCATATTCTTTTCAATCCAGTACATTTCTGTTCTTAGCTGAGATGTCAACCATAATAATTTTTTATATCTATTTTCATGTTCTTCCTTCATAAGAAACATTCTATAGTATTTAAGTGCATTTAATACCAGCCATACTATAGCAGAACGAACTATACTTACAAGAAACAATGTTGTGCCAACCTTCCATGGAGAAGGAGATGTATCTATTGTCACTCTTACAAATATTTCTATAAGATTAGCACCAAAGTCACTGATAACCATAACAACAAATATAAAATTTATATTATTCTTATTTCCATAGCCTATTAGTATAGAATAAATAATAGAATAAAAAGCATAGAACAATATTTCTAGCTGATATGAAATTATTACATCATTAATATGACCTTTTGATATGTAATAAACTATCAGTCTTAAAATATATACCATTATACCTGATAATATGCCAGTTGAAACTGGCCTTAACTCATGATAGTAAAAAAGAAATACTACAAAGAATATTATCCCTGCTGAGACTCTAAAATCACTATTTATTAGACCAATATTAACCTGTGATGCTAATGCGACTATTAAAGAAACAAAAATCATCTTTCTATAATCCTTCAAACTAAGTCACCTCACCTATTAGTATATATTTAACATTCTTTCATGTCTATACTTCTATACTAATATCTTCAACCTAGCTTTTAAATATACTATTTCAAAATACACTATCTTCTAGAACTATAACACGTCTTTAATTACCCTTAGTGCATTTTTATAAAATATTTTATCTATTTCATCCTCTGAGAATTTGTTATCCTTTAATGCAAATATAAGCTTCTCTATCTCACCTATATTGTTTATTTCACAATTTGGATGAGAACCATCATAATCAGAACCTAATGCTATTACATCTATTCCTCCTATATTTCTAATATGCTTAATATGTCTTATTATATCCTCTATTCTGGCATTCTCACTTTCACCTAGAAAATCTCTTTCAAAACATATACCCATTGTCCCTCCACTTTCTGATAGAAGTTTTATCATATCATCTGTCAGATTTCTAGAATGTTCTTTTATAGTCCTTGAATTTGAATGAGATGCTATAAAAGGTTTTGAACTTAATCTTACTACATCATAAAATCCTTTATCGGAGAGATGGGAAACATCTATAAGCATGCCTAATTTATTCATCTCATATACTATTTCTTCACCAAAACTAGTTAATCCTCTATCTCTATAGTTCTTTTTTATATTAGGGTATCCTATTTCATTGGCCGTGTTCCATGTAAGAGTTATTGCTCTTACTCCTATTCTATAGAAATTTCTTAAATTATGCATTTGTCCTTTAATCGCTCCACCTTCTTCTATAGCAAGAACAGCAGAAATCTTTCCTTCATTATCATTTTTTATTATATCCCTATAATTAGTTGCTAGACAAATATTGTCTGAGTTTTTTTCAATCTCTATATAGAATTTATCAATCATCTCAAGACAAGTTTCCAAAGGATCAGCTGATTTTTTTAAATCTATCCACATGGCAAAGAATTGAGCTAATGAATTTCCCTTTTTTAGTTTCTTAATATCTATACTTAAGTGATTTTCATATAATTCTAGGTTTTCTTTATCATCCATCAATCTTAAAATTGTATCACAGTGCATATCAATTGATCTCATTCTTTTCACCCCTTTAAATAATTTAATCCTTTATTATATATAATAAATCTAGTATATCTTTGTTTGAGAATAGTTTCCACCTAATTACTTTTTTCATAATTGATAAAAATCAATAATTCATACTCAATCTATTTTTCAACTATTTTCATAATATTTTTCAAGACCCTCTCTAAACGTTCTTTGGTTTTATTAAATAGCATATCATCTTTATGATATACCTCTTCTTCTCCAAAATACCTATCCTCTATATAAGTGGTATACCGTATCTCAATTTGTATAGCTTCAACATTTTCTATTGAACTATAATGTGATACTATATATCCTCCTTTAAGACCCTTTTCGTCAACCTTCACAGTGAAACCTTCGTCAACAAAAGCTTTATAAACACTATGAAAAAATTCATATGAACATGTACTTCCACCACATGTCCCTAGCACAACATCAGCTGTGGATTGTGCATAAAAACTATGTAAATCAAGCAAATAGACTTTATCCCATTCTTTCAAGCTATTATTTATTTCATTTAATAAACAAGTATGATATGGTTCATAAAATTCTTTTATCCTATTCTCAACTACTATATTTGGTAAAGAATTTTCATAAATATTTTTACTAAATGTGGTTTTATGATAAATTAAAGATTCTGTATAATCTCCTTCTATATGTTTTTTATTAATATTTCTATTAACATCAACTACATATCTGCTATAATTAGCTGATATTTTTATAATATTTAGCTTATATAGAAAATCATAAAGATCATTTAAAAACCAATCATTATTTGTAAGTAATGCATTTTGTATCATACTATTTTTCATTTCGGATGTAATACAAGATGATCCATGGGGAATGCTAGCAATTACAGGAGATAATATTTTTGGTCTTTCTATATTTACTGCTTCTATATTACCACTCCTCTCTATTGTAGTATTGTTAGCCATATTATATAATTCGGTTCTTAGACTTGCATTCTTTAGATTTTCTCAATAAATGAAACTTTTTTTTATTATATTATACTATACTTCACAATCCTATAAAGCATATTAGTAATCTTCATCTTTTAATATTAATTCATCATCATTCTTCTTGAAACTTTTTAATGTACTGCCTAAAATATTTACCTACCTTTACCACTTCACCCATAACTATGTCTATCTTTTCTTCATCTAAAAACCAATTATCTTTTGTGATTTCTCTTTTGTCTGGAACAGATGCCACAGAAAATTCTATATCCTTTGGGAATACTAATTGATATGTTAGAAGGGCACGCCTTGAATGATATTCTTTACAGACTAAAATAGCACTTTTCACTGACAAATTATTCTCTTTTATTACTTTCCATGAAAATTCTGCATTGTCAAAGGTATGTTTTGCTTGATCTTCCTTTAATATTTTTTCTTCTGGTATGCCTAATCTTACCCCTATTGATCTCAAAAATTCCCATTCTGAATTATACTCTGGTATTTTAAAATTGAAACCTCCACTTGGTAGTACATATGAAGCTAACCCATGATTATATAATTCTGCTGCTTTCTCCATCAATTGCGGATGACTTCCCCCTGATACTAAGATTATATCCGACTTCTGTATTTCTGTTTTAACAAAAACTAATTCACTTATACAATCAAATGGGTATCTCATTTTATAACCTCCATTTACTTTTAACGATTTTTCCATATATCTATTTTTCTTCTATAGTTAAACCTTCTGTACAATGCTCAACCATCACTTCTAATATGTCATATAATAGTTAATTCATAGATTATTCAGCGAAGAAACAAATGTACTTCACTAAATTTTTAATCTTTATATATCTCCAAATATGATGTTATTTTACCATCTGGATGACACTCTTCAAGAACTCCAAATTCTGGATCATAAAACTTACCTTTGAAATGCAAAACCCAATGATTATAATTTGGCATATGGACAGTTAAAATACATACTTCTGAATAGTTTGGATTTTTCTTAGAAATTCTCTTGTTAGTACCAGAATGTTTTATTTTATAATAATCTAAAGCTTCGATTAATTGTCCAATACTTGTTGACCCTTTAGTATTCATAGCCTTCATTACATCTCCCACATCTACTCCTGCAAGCATAGATATACATGCTTGTCCACAGGCTCTGGCATTAGGTTGTTCGACATAATTTACTGATTCAATCCTTCTATATTCGCCTGATTCATTAACTTTTGGTCTATTGTTTTCATTATTATCAGCTAATTCCATATTTATATTCAAAGTATCTCCTACACTTATTCTTGATTTTTCAATTATCTTTTTACTTATGGGTAGTAAATAAACACCATTTCCTCTTGGAATAAGAGCACATTCATACGGCACTTCATTTATACTTCCTTTAACTCTCATTGCACCTTTTTTATTAAATAAATTCCATACATTGAAAGGTAATTCAATAAAAACTCTACTAGTTTTCTCATAATCTGGCATTGTTATATTAAATGAATGTTTCATCTTTATACTCCTAAAATTTATTTTCAAATATACAATAGTATAGCGAGGGAGTAAATGCCTCCCTCATATCCTATTTTTGCTCTTTCAATTTTATTGGAAATAGTAAATCAAGCTGATGTTCATCACTTTCCGGCCAATTAAGGTTACAATAGTAAAGGTAATTAAGATGTTCCTCAAGCAATCCTCCCATACATTCTCCACCATCATCAGCATAATTTGCTTCATATTTAGGATTGTTAATAGTAACCCAATTTAATAGCCACTCCCACTCATGAAAATTTCCTAGAATTATCATATGTGCTGCATATAGTCCACCAGTGAAATGTTTTTTCTCAAGGGGGGCCGGTACTTCCATATCTTCAGGAATCGTGACCCACACCTCATATCCATAATCAGGTCTATCCTTTGACGGGTTAGGATGATTAAATCCAAATATACGGGCATCTGGTTTAATTTCATAGAGATTACTTGCTTTTACAAACTCCTCTAGCTGCTTTCCTGCATTTTCCTCAGGATTTTCACCGATATAATGACTTGCGGCTACTGTAAATGGCGGTAAGTGAACAATCCTAACATTTTTAAGTGTTGATAAACTTTCTGCTGCCTTGTTTAAATCTTCCATTGACTTTTCCTCCTTAAAACTAACTTTTTGTAAGGATAAGGAATCAATTGCATCAAGTATATAATCATCACTTAATATGCCAAGTTTCAATTTAACCTTTGTTTTCTTCTGCAAAGTCTCAATAAGACGGTTTAGAATCACTTTGATTGTTGATAATGCCGCTATTTCATCTTCTAAATTAGTTATATTTTGTTTAAATACCTCAATGGCTTGAACAACATCTTCGTTATTCAATATATCGCCAATTTGTTTTAATGGAATACGTAGCTTTCTCAAAATAACAATTTGCTGCAAACGTAAAATTGCCTCCTCATCATAGCTGCGATATGCATATCCTTCTTTTTTTGAACTGGTTAAAAGCCCTATTTGTTCATAATATCGAAGTGTTCTTGTGGAAATTTTAAAAGCATTTGAAACTTGGCTAATAGTTTTTAATTCCATATAAATTCCTCCTTACTTAATAAATAAGTATAGGGTACGACACGACGTCAAAGTCAATGAATCTTTATGAAAAAATATAAAGGATTAAATAGTTTATACTATGCTTTAATTGAAATTATTACAATTCCTTTTTCATAATACATAGTTCCTTTATTTCCTTAACTTTCTTGTAACCCTTTTTTTCATATAGTGATTTAGGCTGCCAATTATGTTCATTTGGAAATGACAATACTTCTATTGATTCATATTTTCTATTTTTTACTTCTTCTTCAAGATATTCTATTAATCTTGAAGCTACACCATATCCACTCATTTCTTGGCGAACAGAAAGGCAGGTAATCATAACACCATTAGTACTTTTACTTGATATTGGAAATCCTAGCATTCTTGATATCTCTAATGGAAATGCCTCAATAAATCCTACTGGCTCGTCGTTATAGTATTCAATATAGCCAACTAAGCTACCCTTCTCTAGATTTTCTTTTAAAAAGCTTCTCTTTAATTGCTCATATTTAGCCCAATTCTCTGGAAGATATGATTTTTCATCTAGATATGGATTGTATTTTGTACAAATAATACAACTATCCCTAAGGAGTTTTCCATCATATTTCTTAATCTGAAATTTATCTATATCATATTTAAGTCTCTCTTTAGTGATCGCTCCATAATCAAATTTGTAATCTTCCTCTTCGAAGGATATACCGTGTTCTCTTAAAGCATTTGATATAAATTTCTTTGATGGAGGAAAACCTTTTATTTCATTACCTTGAATAAATAACTTTCCAAAAAGAAGTGGGGATGTCCCATTTTCTCTAATACTTTCTATTATTTCCTCTTCATTAGGAAACCAAGAATATAATGATTCAAATTTACAATCAAAAACATTAAATGATTCAAAATCAACCTGCTCTTTATACTTCAAAAATAAATTACGAAGACGATCTAAAGAAGCAAATGACTCTGGGCAAATTGGAACATAGAAATATCTTGCCACGATTTTTTTCACTATAAATTCCCCCTATCATAACAATTTTATATGGCTATTCTTCTTATTCTCATATATCCAATATATATCTTAGTTCAATAGGTTTATTGGAGAAATGACTATGCTTTTTAGTGCCATCAAATGTGAAACCGTACTTTTCATAAAATCCTCTTGCCCTTACATTCTCTTCATAAACCATAGTGAAGCCCTTTCGCAACCCTCATCTTTCAATATACTTATAACTACATCCATTATCTTAGTAGCTAATCCTTTTCCCCAGTATTCTTCAAGGAAATATATTGAATAAATAGAGCCACACTCTTCTAGCTTCTCATCATTATCTTTATTTGCAAATGCTAAACCACAAGGTATCCCGTCGTAAATTCCAATCAAAACAATTTCTCCATCCTGAATAAATCTTTCAAACTGCTGTTGTCTTCTTTGCTTATCTAGGAATTTGCTTATTTCATTCTCGGGTATAATACTAGAATAAGCTGACCTCCAGCTTTCAACGATAATATTCGCTAGAGATTCAGCATCATCTATCATAGCTCTTCTAATCTCATATTTCAATAGAGTCACCCTTCTTCAGATAATTTTCTAGCTTTTATTATTTCACAAAATTATAATCATCAGGTATTCTGATATATCCTCTTATATTTTTATTTTTATCTCTTTTTACAGTTCCAGATACATTATTGATATTTCCTTCAGCGACAACTATATAGCTATCATAATTTTCCAGAACTATACCAATGTGATCATGAGATTCATTTAAAAAAACATTATTAAATATTACAATGTCTCCTTTACTTGGAATAAAACTATTATTTTCAGCTGGATAATAAAATTGATTTTCAGGCAGACTGCCCCATGATTCCCATGCGGAGCAACCTGCAAAATTACATTTTATATTTTCATCGGGGAATTTTACTGGAATATTAAACCCAGCCTTCATACAGCAGTAATAAACAAATGCAGCACACCATTTTCCATCCCAATTTCCTAGCGACCATTTAGGAAATAAATTAATTATTGGCTCAATGTTGGACTCAAGCCCCATAACATTTCCATGAAAACATTTCTGTGCTTCTAATTTAGCAATTTCACCTAGCTTGTCTCTTTTCATAAATCCCTCCTATAAATGACAATATTTACTTTTTCTGCCTTACTCTTTTAAATTAATGATTTTAAACAATC
>NZ_NPMN01000018.1 GCF_002266425.1 Tissierella sp. P1 | reverse complement strand
GTCGGCTTTTTCACCTTTCAATATATAGATAGATTCTTGAAAGAAATTTTACTATGTCATTTAAAATATTTTTTATTTAATTAATTTAACTTGGATTACATAAAAAGAGAAGCTTACAAAAGCTCCCACTAGCAATCCTATAAACTACTTTTATGTCTTTCCTTACATATATCCTCCATTTGCCCAACTCCAAAATTTTCATTAAAAAAGAACCTACATTAAGTAAGTTCTCTACTAGAATTTAATAATCTGTTCTGTCATCATTTAGTAAATCTTCTAATTTACAGCCAAATAGCGACCATTAATATTCACTTTTGTACAATAACCTCAATTACTTTTTAGTTAATTGCCCATCTCATTCCTCTCTACTATATTCATAATATCATATATACAATATAGATGGGATCATAAAAGTATCATGAAAACTCATAAAAGATGCCCTTATCTATAAAGTTTTCTAAACTTCCCCTTCAAATGGTGAATATGGAGTCGACTAAATGTGAATTTATCTAATTCTTTTATATCACATTCAAAAAATAAAAAATTCTTAAAACTTAATTCTGAGCCTCATACTAATGACATTATTCAATTTTCCTCTGCAGCTCACTAGTAAATAAATTAATTTCATCTAAACAATAAATATTTATTTCACCTAATTTAATTAAATTAATATAATAGTATTAAGCGTTAGACATGCTAACAGCTTATCACCCATTTTCTCTTGGTAAAAACACATTCCAATATATAAAGAGACCTTTCTAGAGGGTCTCTTTACTGCTTATATAGAAACAAAGAAAGACTAGAGATTTCTCCCTAGCCTACTTTAGTAATTTTCCTAACTCTTTATCTCCATATACTTCCTTTCTATTGAACAAAGAAAAATTACTTTTTCTTTATACACATTCCTACAAGCATTCCACCCAACATTCCAAAGCATATACCATAAATAAGCGTATTGTACCCAAATATATTCATAAATGATGTACCTATTGCTACACCAAAACACATTCCTAAGCTCATTCCAATTGACATATAATCTTCTTCCGTGTTTTCTTCTTTTTTCTCGATATTTGTATTTTCAAAAGTATTTTGATTTTCTGTAGTATTTCTCTTCTTATTTTTCTTATTAACATTATTTAACATCAATACAATTGCAATTACAACAGCCACAAATGGTAAAATCGCGAAAATAAATTTAGTCATAATTTTTCTCTCCTAACAACATAGTTAATTCACAATATAATATAATCATAAGTTAATTATATCATATCTTTTAAATATCGCGCTATTCGATTTTTAAAGAACAAATTCCCTTAAATTAAAAAGACCCTAGATTATTCTAGAGCCTTACCATATCTATATAATATTACTATAAATCTTTCTAATGTGACGGGTTCTTTAGGATTAGTTCCATCAGTTAGACCTAATTTAATTGCCCATTCCATAGCATCTGTAGCCCATGGGCTATATACTTCTTTCTTTTCTTCCTTATGCCCAACACCAAAATATCTATATATCCCTTTAGCTAAAGCTCTGGCACATTTCATCTGATAATTTTCATCTAACATTAGTTTAGCTTCATCCATATTATCCATGAATTCACATTCTGCTAGTACGGATACCATATTGGTTTCTCTTAACACTTGGAAGTTAGCCGATTTTACTCCTCTATTTCTTAATCTAGTTTCTTTTATTAATTCATTCTGGACTAAATCTGCAAGTTGTTTACCTTTAGTTGAGTTTGGATAATGATAAGTTTCTGTACCTCCATGGCTTCCCCATGTTCCCTGATATGCGTTGAAATGTATAGATATATAAGCATCTGCCTTTGTATCATTAGCTTTCTTGGTACGTACATTTAAAGTAGTATCTTCCTGACAAACAGCACATCAAATCCATTATATTTTAATAATTGCCCTATTCTTTTAGCTGTTGGATGATTAAATTCCCATTCTTTTATTACTTTATTTGTTCTAGAAAATGAAGGAGTTCTTTTACCTGAAGTATTAAGTCCATGGCCATTATCTATTTGGAGATGTCAATGTTTTGTTGACACAAAGTTAAGAGGATTTTATGAATTTTGTTCCTCAAATTTGGAGGGAAAGAGGTATCCTAAGGAGGAATGTATTCTTTTCGTATTATAGTATTATTCAATATATTTAAATATTTCTTTTTGAGCTTGTTCAGGAGTTGCAAAATGAGCATCTTGAATAAGCTCTCTTTTTATTGTTTGGTAAAAGGATTCCATGGCTGCATTATCATAAGGATTTCCCTTTCTACTGTTGCTATGAGTAGCGCCGTATTTTACAAGAGTAGTACGAAAATTGCCGCTCGTATATTGAGAGCCTTGATCCGTATGAACTATTAGCCCGAATTTAGGCCGTTCTTTCCCATAAGCTTGAAGAAATGCTTCAATCACAAGGGTATCTTTCATTCTACTTCCCATCGACCATCCAACTACCTTTCGAGAAAACATATCAATAAATACTGCAAGATAGAGGGTTCCTTTTCTAGTTGGTACATATGTAATATCACCTACCCAGATTTTATTTTTGGTATCCGTAACGAACATTTGATTAAGTAGATTAGGCCTTTCTTCACCTCTATTTTTTTGATTATATTTTTTATAACTATATCTGGTTCCTTTAGGACATAGATTCATTTCATGCATTAATCTAGATATTTGCTTACGATTTACATGAATTCCACGTTGCTCTAGTACTTTTCCTATACGAATAGATCTGTATCTACCTTTATTTTCATCAAAAATCTCTTTGATTACTTCCTTTAATGCTTCATTTTCTAGATCGCGTTTGGATTGTTTATGATTTAAATATTTATAATATCCAGCTCTTGAAACTCCCAGTGTTCTGCAAGCCTTCTTGATGTTCAAGGAATCTTGATTATCTTTAATGTATTGAAATCTTACTTGTTCTTTCGCTTCAAGAAAGCCTGGTACTTTTTTAGCATATCCAATTCTTTTTCATGTAAATCTGTCATAGGGTCACCTTTTACATCTTTTCTTATTATCCTTTCTTGTGTTATTTCTTCATATTCATAACCTAATGCACGTTTCAATAAAGCATTTTCTACTTCTCTATCTATTATTTCTTTTCCCCTTTTTAAGGCCTCCGAAAACTCCGAATACTTCTTTTTCCATTCATATAATGTACTGGTGCTAATCCCCATATTCTTAGCTATTTGCTCATCTGTAAGTCCATCTCTTGCCCATCCTTCGATAACTATTAATTTATCTTTCCACCCTGATTCATATTTGCTAAGTCTTCCACTTTTTTCTTCATATCACCACCTGCCTTAATTTATTGCATAAGAAAAGACACCCTATCGGATGTCTTAGCCTAATTTACAAATGTTGTATTCTTAACTTTCCACTTTTCTAAAGATATTCCAACCCAAAAACCATAAATTCCTAAAGTAATAATCATTAATAATAGCCATTTAATCCATAATCCAAATAATCCAATTGCTGTACCATTGAACTTTAATCTTCTACCATCAATCACAGTATGATTGATTTTCCATCCGTATACCATACATAAAGCCCAAGGATAACAGATGCCTAAAGTAACGATTGTAATTAAAGTCCCTAACAAAGTCCATCCTATTAGTTGTAATAATCCTCCATCAAAATATGAGTTTCCTGAAGTACTTGCATTAATATTTACAGTAATATCCATTCTTTTCTCCCCTCCTTTCCCTATATATACTTCGACAATAAAAGAGAAAATTCTTCTATAACCGTTCGACATATTGTGACATTGTATGTTTATTTTATATGCGTAATCTACATGAAAAAAGAGCCTGGTGGCTCTAGCTCTTATTTAAATTTTTTAATTTATCTATTGACCTTCTATCCTTTTCTAGAATTTCACCTGCTATATCTCTAGATCTATCATCTAAATCCCCTCTTAAAACTTTTTCTGCCATATTGACCCCTTGGGTTTCCCCTTCAACAGCCTTTTTTACAATTTCCTCACTATCTGAACTTGAACCCAAATCCATATTGAGTTTAATATCTCCCATTTTCCCCTTCATACCAAGATTTTCGTCTGGCTGTCCCCCTATATCTTGTATATAACTTGCTAACTTATCAATATTTTCTCTGTGTTGTTTTTGGACCTCCTGAAAAACCTTTTTGATCCCTTCATCACCTAACCTAGATATAAAGTTATTAAAACTTTCTACTGCCATATATTCTCCTTGCAAGAGTTCGTTAAGTGATTTTATTGTTTCTAGATTCTTGTTCAATTTATATCCTCCTTAAAAAAATTTATCATTTGCTTTATCTTTCCACTAATTTACAAATTTATTCCTATTTCACCTGCTTCATCTTCCCTCTATCCCTCTTATAACTTCTTTCTTGCATACATTCTTTTATTGAATCATAGGCTCCAGTAACTATAATCTTTCTATGCTTGCCATGATAGGGACAAGTTATATATTTTGATTCCTTCTCATCATAATTTACTTCACTGGCAAGAAGAATGAAACTTCTATTCCAATTTAGATATTTATAAACTATATACTATCTTGAATCCATCTTCTCACCTCATTTAGTTATTATTTATGAGTATATTTATTTAGATTATAAAAAAATCTCACCGGCGAACTGGTGAGATTTAATGTAAATCCTTATTTAATTTTGACACATGATCTTGGAAAATCCTTGTATATCTTACATTTTTTCCACAATATCATTTTACTATAAAGAATTAGAATATGTAACGATGCGAAATCACTTTTATAATATTTCCTTTATGCTCTCTGGAAATAATATAATTTTTATTATATTTAATAATCTATTTCTATTTCTTCCGATAGTGGTCCTCCTTTTCTAGTATATCTGCTATCTCCCCATCTGTCTTTATTTCTTGCTTCAAATACTTTAATTCTACTATCTTAAAATATTTATCATCTCTTACTTTATCTAATGCATTATCTATTCTTGCTATGTCCCTTTCAGTTTCTGCTATATCAGCTTTATATTTTTCTATTAACTCTACATATCTATCTCCTGCACTCATATTGCCTGCAGTGCTAAAAAATACTATTGATTTTGACCTTTCTGGTAATCCATTTTCTCGTATATATTTAATGTCTTCTTCCTTCTGTTTTACTGCTAATTTCAATTTTTCATAATTATATAATACTATTTCTGTCTTTTTGTAAAAGCTCATATCAGATTTAATTAATCTTTGTCTTTTCAATAATTCCACGACTTCCTTAGTTGTTTTCTCTGATGTTTTCTTTATACAAACTTCTATTTCTCTTTTTAATTGTATCTCCTACTCTCCTTTCCTCCCTGCCTCAATCTGCTTCATAACTATATCTATATTAAGCTTAGTCTTATATATAAACTGCATATTCGATTCATATAAAGTTTCAGCTATATCTCTGTCTAACTTTAAATCTGCTATCTTTTCATTCCCCCAGCATAAATCAGATATTATTGTGACTGGCACACCTTCTGCTCTTAATCTTAACATCTCTTTTGCTAATTCTACTCTATAGTCTCTTTCTGCTATTGCCCTATTCTTTCCTCTTTCTCTTATAATTGTAATTGTTTTACTAAGTTCACTTCTATATTTATTTAATTCTATCTGTAGATCCTGCATATCCTCCCTCCCAAAAAAAGAAAAGCCCAAGGATTTTATTTTCCTGGCTTCTAGAGCCTCTATTTATTTATTTTGATGAATATAATACTTGTTATGCGACATAAAAAATACCGTAAAATTCCTCCTAAATAATACGATATCTTTACTAAATATTTAATTTTAATAATTATGACATTTAATATAAATAATGTTCATCTATTAAAATATGTTTTGATACTAAATAAAAATATATATTATATTCCTTCTAATTTATTATAGCTTTTAAATTCTCTAATTGTGACTTAGATAATCTACCAATATTATCTTCAACAAACCCTGGTATTAATGCCGTAGCTTCATCTCCGTCAATCCATATCTCAAGTGGATGTGTAAATATTCCTTCTTTATGATTTATTTGCAAGATTATATCAGCGTAAGTTTCTTCATTCCATTCCCCAGTTGAAAAAACTATTTCTTCAAATAAATTTTCAAATTCTGCTATTCTATCTTTGTCTTTTATTTCCTTAGTAAACTCAAATACATATTCACTAATCTGGTGTCCTACCACTAATATCTTATCGGGCATCATAACTTTATTGAAAACTCTTCGGATAGTTGGAAATAAAAATATTAAGATAATAATTGAGATTATTGCAATTTTCTTTTTGATAGAATCGCCTCCTTTTAAAAATTTGCTTATTACACATTAATATACTATTACGAATTACTTATGTGGATATTATAACATATATAATGAATCCACTTGGTATATTATAGTAAATATTTTTATTTTTTAATACCGTATTATTCAGTTTTCAATGTTCAAATTTCTGATTATTGCTTCACATAAATAACTTTATCTACTTAAAACATAATATAAAAATACCGTAAAACTCAATTCTGAATAATACGGTATCTCAATTAAATATTAAGTTTTAACTAACACAACGTTTAATATAAATTATACGTCTTACCAATATATAAATCATCATATTGATTAAACTTTATTTTTATTGTTATCCATTACTGCACCTATAACTATTCCCATAAGCATTCCAAATCCAGATGCAAGAGCCATAACCATTGGAAATAAATTATCTCCCATTAACCCAAACACAACTCCAATAACTGTTGCAAATAAACAGCCTCCTATTAATCCAACTCCAACTCCAAAACTTACATAATGATTATTATCGTTTTCTTGATTTTTATTATTATATGAATTATCTTTATTAGTATTGTTTCTCTTAGACATTTTTACTCAATTCCTCTTCCTTGATTTTTTACTGCACATAATCCTACTATTATGTATTACTAATATAGATATTGTAGCATATGCTTAATAGATATTGCAGCATATGTTTAATGGTAAATATTGTTACTTCCCAATACCGTATTATTCAATTTTCAAGGTTCAATGTTCTCATTTGAATTTATAATTATTACTTCACATAAATAGCCTTAGTTACTTAAAACATAATATAAAAATACCGTAAAATTCTTTTCTGAATAATACGGTATCTCAATTAAATATTTAGTTTTCTACAACATGACGTTTATTATAAATATTGTGCAAGAAACTTACTGTAGATTATGCTTATGCTGTATGCGACCATGACCTTGTCTGTTGCAGAAGTTTTGCATAGAGAAATTAATTCAATTAAGCCATAGCCACTCACCACAACTAAAGCGTCTCATCCAACTTCTGAATCTTTGAGTGGGAAATTAAATATACATTGCCTAAAATGTCGATTTTGTCTCCCTTTACGCGTACAGCACAATCTTTGTTCGACGCATAAACATTTATTTCTTCTGATAAGAGAGATAGTTCACCTTGAATCTGCTCAATGTTATTTTCAAGATCAAAATGAGACAGGACTGAAAAATTGTCAAGGCCGATACCATCGTAAATAGAGCTTATTTCACCTTTATAGCCAGTGTATTTCGAGCATAACCATTTAGCGGACATGTTTATCGCACCAGCGCTTGTTCCCATTACAACGGCTCTGCTTTTTTTAATCAAATCTGACAATTCATATTCAATCAAAATACCGTTCTGTTCAACGGTATTTCCACCCAACAAGAAAATGACTGAAGCATTTTGAATTAATTTTTGGGACTCTTCCTTCTGCACGCCATAATCAATTAAATGATATTCATCAAACATAATGTTGGCCTGGTCAAGCCACGAGCGTTCAGTGGCACCAACTTCCTCATCTTCATGAAGAAATGGATTCGCACTAATCATAATAAGCGATTTTCTATCAGTTATATCCTCATGCAACAACTTAACCAGCTTGTCAGGAAAAACATCGTTAAACCAACCGAAATAATAGTGAGTTTTCATAAGTACCTCCGTAGTAAAGTTTATATAATATAAATAATCTGTAGTTCGCCTTATTATACGACTACGACCTACTTATATGATATATTGTAGCATACATATCATATAACACCAATAAATTTATGGAAATATTTCAGTTTTTAATACCGTACTATTCAGTTTTCAAAGTTCAAGTTTCTAATTATTACTTCACATAAATAGCCTTAGTTACTTAAAACATAATATAAAAATACCGTAAAATTCTTTTTTGAATAATACAGTATCTCAATAAAATATTTAGTTTTAATAATTATGATGTTTAATATAAATGATATTCATTATTTTTATAATTCTCCGTAGTATTCAGCAAAATATAGAATACCTTTTTTAGTTACCTTGTAATTTCTTAATTGGCCTTTTGTTGTTTTCTCAAATGCTGGTTTTGTAAGGGTATAGCATTTAGCGTTTTGACTTTCAAGAATTTGTTTATCTATCCTATTGTGAAATTCATCATCTACTATTCCTGTGGTAAATGCAATAACAGGATAGCCGCTCATAAATAAATGAGTTCTCAATGCTAAGGTCGGTGTAATATGAAGTATAATATACAAAGCTATAATGCTACAAATTGTAGTTATAGTAAGAATCTTTTTCTTTTTCAAAGCTCCACCCCTTAATTTTAATAATATTTTTATGATATTATATAAAAATACTATTATGAATTACCTATGTGAATATTATAGCATATATAATGAATCTATTTGGCACGTCATGGTAAATATTTTTATTTTTCAATACCGTATTATTCAATTTTCAAGGTTCAATCTTCAATCTTTATTTCCATAGTTATTTAAAAGATAAGATAAAAATACCGCACAATTCACTTCTGAATAATACGGTATTTTATTTGGATATATTATTTTATAATCGTGGCGATTAATAAGAATATTATACAGTTATTATCATTTATTCTCTGTCATCAGTTCCCATCTCATACCAAATTTATCTATTAGAGATACAAAGCAACTGCTGTATGATGTTTCTCTTAATGGATGAAGAACCATACCTCCATCAATTAATATATTGTAAGCGTTCTTAACATCACTTGAGCAGTCAAAGGTAATAACAATAGAAATACTCTGACCTTTAGGAATTTCATCTGTATCATCAGAAAACATAAAACGTTGAGTTCCTATAACCATTTCTGCATGGTATACATAGTTTTTCTCTCTATCTGATAAGTCTTCGATACATATGTCTCTTGGATTTGCGTCCTTATAGTGCATAAGCATAATTAGGTTACCATTAAATGCTTTTTGGTATAACTTTAAAGCTTCTTCACAATTACCATTAAAATGATAATTTGGGGTAACAATCATCTACTATCCCTCCCTCTATTATCCCTAATACTACGGCATTTTTTATAATTATTTAATTTTATAATCATTAAATTTTGAAAAATATATATTTCAATTAATATAAACTAGTTACTCATTACGTTGTTCTTTTAGAATATCCAACTGAACCAATACTTGATGATAATTTGTAATATTGGCCAGGAGCATATATTAATGGATCAATGGAAATCAAATCAACTTTTCCATATGATATATCTTTTATTGTTTCATCTACTAATATATTTTTAACTTCCGCTATATATATGCATCCATCACCCTTATTAATAGTCTCAATAAGCTTACACTCATATATCCATGGAGATTCTTCTAATACAGGAATATCTAAAACTTTACCTTTTATATATTTTATACTAATATCCTCACACTTATCTCTGTCATAACCTGAAGTATTTCCAAAATAATCTGCCATGTACATCATTTCAGTTGTAACAAGGTTTGCTGAAAACATTCCATTTTTATCAACAAGTTCACGAGTAAGCTTTCTACCTCTCGATGCAAACATTAACATGGGGGGATTAACCGAGCAGAATGTTATCCATGTGATTAAAGAAAAATTAGGAATACCATCTTCTTTAAAAGTACCAATTAAATATGATGGTTGGGGGAAAAAACCTCTCTGTGGTGCTATTGAATACTTTTGCATAAAATTTCACTCCTTTCCAATAAAATTTTTATTATACAATTATATGCTAATCCAATTTATTCAACAAGAAAATTATACCATATCCTTTACATTGTTAAAATAAATTCTCGATCTAACAATACCGTATTATTTAGTTTTCAAGGTTCAAATTATCATATTAATTTTTAATAGCTATGTCGAACTAATAACCTTAGTTAGTTAAAATTCAACATAAAAACACCGTAAAATTCGTTTCTGAATAATACGGTATTTCAATGAAATGTTTAGTTTTAGCAATCATGACGTTTAATATAAATTATGCATCTTATCTCAAATTACCTTCTTTGTCAAATTTCCTCCGAAGTGCTATTTCTGCTGGTATTATTGTTAAAATCATAATGCCTAATTCTGTATAGAAAATCCAGGCAGGTATTTCTTTATAACTCTTTGTAAAGTTTAATGAGAAAATCAAAGCAAATACTAGCAAGATATTTCCACTCCAACGCCATACTCTTGCTTGATATAGATTTGCAAATTTCCATGTATTGTCATCCTTCATAGCTCTTATTGATCTATAGCCATATATCCAATTTATAATTTTAGGTGGATGCTTTTCCCATAGAACTCCAAATGCAATCATTAAAATCGGAATTGGAATAACCGAAATTAAGACTGGAATAAAAGATTTCATAACAATCCCTCCTAATTCAATATATTAATATTTATACCCTTTAGATACTTCAAATAGTAAGATTTTTACTAATACAGCTACGTATTATTCTACTATTACGAATTACCTATGTAGATATTATAATAAATACTATTTATTTTTCAATATTTAAAATTTAACGTCTATGATACTTCTTAAATACCTCTTTTCTTTGTCGTTAATTTCAGTAAACCATCCCATATGCTCATGAGATATAGTTGCAAACCATACATCCCCATTTTCATCTATAAAACTTAAATCTTCTGGAAGTTCAGGAAGTCTCCAATCGTACAAACCAGTAACTTTATTTCTTATTATCAAATTTGTCTCATCATTACATTCAAAAATATATAGTTTTCCTCTTGTATAATCTGTATGAGAAAAATTGTTGGATGGTACTCTTTTAATAAAGTGCTTCTTCATTTCATTAAATAATCCGAGTACACTATCATTCACTCTCAATCCATCTTGTATATTAAAAAAAAATTTTTTACTTTTTTTAAAAGCAAAATCTATAAGCAATTTATAACATTCGTATATTGGCTCACTCATTATATTTGTAAACATATATAATCACTCCAAAATCTAAGTTATTCTTACACCACATAATTCTACTTGTATGAAAACTATAGTATATATATTATATCATAAGCCTATTTACATTATTTGATAAATGTTTTACTTTTCAATACCGTATTATTCAGTTTTCAAAGTTCAATTTCTCATAAATAACTTTAGTTACGTAAAGTATAATATAAAAATACCGTATAATTCGTTTCTGAATAATACGGTATTTTTATAAAATATTTATTTTAACAAGCACGACATTTAATAAAAAGATTGCGTCTTATTAAATTTCAATTTAATCCTTATACATATCAGATTGATAAAAGGTAAGTTCTTCTTCTGTATATTCTCTTGTAACACCTTGGAATATTTTATCTGGACAGTCAACCCCTACCGATTGAGCAACAGCAACTGCAAATTCACGAAAAGCAAATCCTATTGCTGTAATTAAGTTTCCATCCTTTACAACTGGTTTTCTTACCACATTTTCTTTTGGAAGATATTTAAATTCCTCAAATGTTTCCTCTAATATACCACTTGTATACTTTTTATCCTTTAGTAATCCTGCTTTAGCCAATAGCATAGGTGAACTTGAAATGGCACCTATTACAATATCTTCATCACCAATAAATCGCTTTAAAAATCGTATTACTTCCTCATCTTCTGTTACAGGAAATGGGTCACTTATGCCTGGTAATATAATACAATCAAATTCTTCTCGGTTAAAGTCAGATAACAGCTTATCTGCAATCAATGTAAAGCCGTCCTCAGTTTTAATTTCGGAAAGATTAGATGCAAATACAGTCATTTCTTTTCCATGAAACCAAAATAATGCTGTAAGAGAACTAATTTCCTACATGGAAAAATTGGGGTAAATAAGTACAGCCGTTTTTTTCATAAAATCACCTCATAAATTACATATTTTATCAATTAGTAAATCTAATAATTCCCACATCACTAAGGCGCCTAAATCTACTAATCTGATTTAACTAATAAGAAAATTATACCATATTTTCTATGCTATTGTAGTAATTTTCTGATTTTTATACCGTATTATTCAATTTTCAAGGTACATTGTTCTCATTTCAATTTCTAATTATTACTTCACATAAATAGACTTAGTTACCTAAAGTATAATATAGAAACACCGTAAAATTCGTTTCTGAATAATACGGCATTGAATTAAAATATTTAATTTTAACAAACACGACATTTAAAATAAATTATATGACATGCAAGCCATCTAAGATAATGCTCATAATCTTCCATTATAAGCTTTTAACAGCTATTATTTGAAAATAAAGATACTGATACATTTCATCAATAACTTCCCTCATTTCATTTATATATGACTCATCAGAAAGAAGCTTAGGGTGAAATGGTTCCTCTCTCCAAAGACGAATTCCTATATCATCAAATTCGTAATTTGTGCTAAGCAGTTCATCTTCCATATCATAGTTGCAAACGCTATAATTTTTTAGATTTGATATTAATTCTTCAGCAGTCGTTTGAAATACATCAATTCCATAAATCTCTATCTTCATCTTCTCTCGTAGCTCATAGTCGACTGCAATTTCAACAGCTTTATTGTTTTTATATTTTACCATAAAAAATGATGAACCGTCTTGATATCTCGTATAGCAATCAATGTCGGAAGGTTTTGATATGTCAAAACTTTGTTCACTTAACCATTTAGTATGAAGTTGTTCAAGAGTAAAAAGTATTTCTTCAGATGACATTCCCAATTTTAATGGTCCAATTCCTTCATGGGGAATTATCTCAATGTATTCCACTATTTCACCTCTGTCAAATATAAATAATCTTGCTTCGCATTTTTTACTATTACAAATTACCTATGCGGATATTATATCATATATAATGAATCTATTTGATATGTTATGCTTCTATTTTTTTAATACCATATTATTCAGTTTTCAAGGTTCAATATTCAATTACACATAAATGACATTATCTATTCTAATTGTTCTTCTAGGTATCATATTTATTCTTAGTTTTACATCTAGGGCATATCGTTGCCCCTTTTCCCTCTGCTTCTAGAAGTAATTTGCTACATTTTATACATCTTATTTTCTTCATTTTCATCTCCTGCCTTCACCTTACTATTTCATATAGTCTTTTCTTTACCTTCCTTGGAATAATATCCTCTACTCTATAGATGCATTTATCCCTATGCTTTTTACCTTCATGTTCTTTATGACTTTTATTCTCATATATAATTTTTATTGTATTTTCATGATCCTTATATTCTTCCATAGCCAGCTCTTTATATTGTTTTGAAATATCTTTATCTGCATCGACTTCCCTAATAATACTTCTAAAACATAATTGTATTAGCTTGTCTAAGTCTATCCTTCCTGAAATAGATTTAATTGTTCTCCTAATATTTCAAATTCCTCTATATTTTTACCGTCTACAATCAGTGGCATATGTTTATTACCTGGTTCATCTACTAGCTCATATTGTGCTACTGCTCCTGTATCAATCATGGAAAGTATCCTAACTAATGATATCCCTCCATGCTTGTACCAATTTTCCATAAATTCAATTTGATGATCCTGAATATTACTAAGAGGAAATCTATTTTCTTCTTTAGTTTCTTTTGCATCAAAAGCTATAGTTACTCCTTGATATACTCCAATAAAATCTAATGTGCTTTTTTCCTCATAGTATGCAGAGGTTATTTTTCCTCCTCGTCTTATTGGTGTCATTAGTGTAGCTATCTTTTGTACCAATGCTATTCCTTTTCTTTTATAGACCTTATTTGATATGTTTATTATTTCTTCAAATACATCTCCTTTGTGATAACCCATAGATATTCTCCTTATTTTAAAATACTATTTGCTATATATTCTTTAAGTAATGTCCCTCTAATTAGCTTTTTCCATCTTCTCAATACTTTCATTAGTATCTCCTCCTAAGCTATGTTCTTTTACCTTCTTTAAATTTAATGATTATATAATTAACACTTTATAATAGGATTTCATATAATATTAAGAGGGCTCTCACTCTCGACTACTAATTAGGAGGCGTTTATTGTGACTGATGGCTTATTAGGTGGAAGAGATTGTCATAGAGGTATGGATACTTCTCTACTATTCTTCTTTTTAATATTAGTAATTATTTTCTGTAACTGTGATTTCTTCTAATTCACAATAATTGAGTCGGGGCTTGTCCCCGATTATTTTATCTCCGTTACTCCTATAAAGCTTGTCTATTCAGTCCATAATTTAATTGTCTACCTCTAAAAATAATAATTAACAATCTACTATCATCTTTCATATTGTATATTAGGATTTAAGATACCCTGGCCTAATAGTTCTTTCTTATACTTTATTCTCAATTATCTATAATCAAGGAGGTGCTGTTATGACTGATAAACAAGGTTTTGGTGGATTCTTTGATGGATCAATAATCTTTATATTTATAATATTGATACTTTTGTTCTGCTTCTGTTTCTAATATTGCAATTTATTTGAATGAGTCGGGGCTTGCCCCCGATTCTTTTTACTCCTATAAAACTTCATTCTACTTTCTAAGTTTCTCCAAATGCTCTCTTCTTCATCTTCCTTTGTTCCCATCTCATAAAATATATTTGCTATGCTATACATCTCTTGATCTTCTTCTTTCCTTACACCAAAATATTTATATAAATCTTTCATTCTTTCTTTACCGTCCATATTATCCTCTTTTCTTTATATGACTAGCATCTACAAATTTTGTATATTGTCCCAGCCATTTTAATTTCACAATTCCTAGTTGTCCGTTTCTTTGTTTGGCAATTATTATTTTAGCTTCCCCCTTATTTTCTTCTGTAGGATTGTAATATTCTTCCCTATGAACAAACATTACGAGATCTGCATCATATTCTATTTGTCCTGATTCTCTTAGATCTGATAGAACTTGTCTTTTATTTTGCCTTTGTTCTGTTGCTCTAGATAAAGATGATATTACTATTACTGGTACATCTAATTCCTTGGCCATAGCCTTTAGACTTTTAGATATGCTGTCTATCTCTTCTCTTCTGCTCAACTTACTATTGTTTGAGCTTATTAGCTGCAGACAGTCGATTATAACTAAATCTAAACCTTTATCTCTTTTAATTCTCCTACACATGCTGGTCATTTCAGCTACTGTAAGGCTTGTATTATCTTCAATAAATAGTTTTTTATCTAAAAGAGCATTGGCTCCTTTTAGCATCCTGCCCCATTCATCAGCTGTTAGTTCTTTATTTTTTATCTTCTGTGAGTTAATATAATTAGCACCTAAAATTAATCTTTTAACTAGCTCTTCTTTGCCCATTTCCAAGCTAAATATTGCTACAGAGTTACCTGCTAATACGTTCTTCTCTGCTATATTTATAGCTAATGCTGTTTTCCCCATTGGAGGCCTGCCAGCTAAATAAATTAAATTCTTTTTCTTTAGTCCATCCGTTGCTTTATCTAGTGCATGATATCCTGTTATGATTCCTTCAAGTTCATCATTTTGGTATCTTTTATCTATATCAAGATATACATCCAAGATTATATCTTTGATTTCTACAAATTCACCTATAGTAGTCTTTTCGGATAATGCAAATATCTCTGTTTCAGCAAATTCTATTAACTCTTTGCCAGTTTTATTTTTATCTGTTTTCTACTGTTGGTTCTGAGTTGTTTCCATCATCATCATCCTCACTTAAAATTCCTAATACCGCTGATAATGCGTATCTTCTTGCATAGGTTATAGCTGAACCTGCTCCTTGAGCTGTCGCTTTGTCTGATTTAAGAACTAGGGAAGGAAATTCCATCCATTCCCCTGATTCATGTATTAATGTTGTAGTAACCACTATGTTCTCTCCGCCTCCTGAGGCAGCTTGTACAACTGATAATCCATTTTCAGATAACAAAGGTCTAACTAAATTTAGTACATCATTTAAAGGTGCATATTTTGACTTATAATATGGATTAGTAGCAGTATTACTTAGATTCTTTATCTCCCCTTGAAACGTTGCTAAGACCTTTGCCAATTCAGTAATGCTATCCGATTTATTCATTGTCTGCATCCTCCAATCTACAGATGGCTCTAAGGTTTGATTGCTCATTGAATAATTTTTCTATTTGAATGTAATATGAGATATTTCATCTTCTAATGTTCTTGATTTTACATATAATTCTTCATATGCGCGCGAATCATTCTTTCTACTTTGTAACTCTGCTTGCCTCTTAGTATCGTTTGAATATACAGCCTTTCCTTTATCGTCTAATTCATTAGATATTTCGTTCATTTCAGTTAATTCCCAAATCTTCATATCTGTTTTAGTATCTTCTAACTCTTGCTGTTTACCTAGTAACCTAATCTTCATTTCTTCTATCTTATTTGGTGATACTAGTAATCTTTCTTTTATCATTTACTTTTCCCCCTTATCTTTACTTAGATCTTCTACTACTAACTTCTTATTTATTTCAACTGCTAGTAATTCGGCTCCACATTGGCAACTATACAGCTTATTCTTTTTTAATTTTCCAACTTCCTTATAACATCTAGGACATTTCATTATGAACACTTCCTTCTTAGTTCATCTACAAAATTTATCTGACCTTTATTTCTTCCATTACTTCATTAAATTTCTGAACTTCATCACGCTCTTTCTCTTCTGCTTTTATCTTTTTATAACAATATGAGCCATAACCTCTTTTAGCTGATTCTTTACTTTTTAATGCTCTACCACATCTTAAACAAATATCTGACATTTTTATTTACCTCCTCACTCCCTCTATGCTATAATAGAGAGGAATAATGTTTTATTAGTTCCTTGAGCTTTTCAGATGGCCGTCTGAGAGCTCTTTTTTTTAATTTGTTTTTCCTAGGCATTATCTGAATCCTCCTAAGAAATAAACATTTATAATGTTGTTTCTCATATGTGTATCTAAGGATTCGATACGGTTCATTGCCTTCTTTTCGCTTTCTTCTGCTTGCTTTTGAGTTTTATAGAATTTACAACCTTTACAATTTTTAGTTCTTAAAATTGTACATTTATTGCCATTGTCTGCAAAACACTTATCCATTTTACTTGTCCCTCCTTATCTTGAAAATACTACTGAAAGTGCTGCTCCTGCCATTTCAAATACTTCTTTTGTTACTTCATTCCACCTTCTTTCTTCATGCTTGTCTATCTTTCCGCCACAAGCTATCTTGACCATGCAGTTTTTTACTTCTTCTACATCACTGGATTCTTTCTGGAGAACTAAAACTGATTTAGCTATATCATCAATATTAATTGGTGGTAATACTTGCTTTCCTAGTTGTGTAGATAATCTTAAGTGTTCATATCCTAGCCACTTAGTACCATAAATTTCTACCATAGCATGTACTATATCTGAGTGAGGAATAGGATTGAGGGCCTCATATCCTCCTAGGGTTCGTAAACTCACACTAAGTAGTTCAACTGCTTCTATTTGAGTTAAACCTGCAACATTTCTAGCTAATTGATATATGTTTTTGCAACTTTTATTCATTTAATTTCACCTCTTTTCGTGATAAAATTTAACTAATGAAGTAACTAAGCTGTTTTCTTTTCCTTTTCTTTTTTAATCTTTTCTAGCTTTTCCCATTACTCGTTTAATCGAGTAGTTAAATCCTCTACCCTACATATGAAACTAATTAATCTAATTTGTTTCATCCCTTCCTTCCCTCCTTTCTTGATATTTCTAGGTTTTTATCGTCAAATTCTTTTATCGCAACTTCATCATAATTGTTATAATAAGTACGAACTATAATCTCGTTATTAATAAATACTTCTACAACAATATTTTCAAAATCACTCTTTTCAACAACTACTTTTGCATTTTCGATATTTACAAATACTCTATCTAGCTTTATTTTTCTATATTTGCTAAAGTCAATTGACAATAATTCTTCAGCTTTCACCTTTTTCACTCTCCTTTTAAGCTATCTTTATCATTTCAAAGGGTCCTAATTTCTCCAACATCTCAGCATCATACCTTCCATTCAAATAGGCATCTACCCATATGTCACCCATTCTATATTCACTCTCTTCTACCTCTTCATCAGTCTTATATGCAAATTCAGATATAAATATCTTTATTGTAGTGTTTTCTATTTTCATTACTTCTACTGGCTCATTTTCTACTACTGGTTTAATTCTTTCTTCCATACTACCAACCCCTTTGTATAGCTTATGTCGGAGTAAATTTGTCCTATGCTATTTATTGTTGTTTTCTATCCTCTCCTATTTTAAATTCAACACCTAATACTTTTAATGCTTTATCCCCATTACAATACTTCGGATTCTTTTACCTTCTTCCCAATATCCTATTGCTCTTCCAGTACAGCCTATCATTCTTGCTAATTGTCTTTGTGATATCCCTTGTCTTTCTCTTTCTACCTTTAATATTTCTCCAAAATCTGCCATCTTTTATTAACACTCTACTTTATGTTAGATACAATATATTTGAACATGAACTTTTGTTCACACAATATATTGTACAGGGGGGATAATAATACAAATGGTACCAGTATCTTCATCTAATTTAAGGGCAGTAGGATATGATCCTAATACTCAAACCCTAAGGATTGAATTTCATAGTAGAACATATGATTATTATAATGTTCCTGCGTCAATTCACTCTGGGCTAATGAATGCCAGTTCAAAAGGTCAATACCACTATGCTCACATTAAAAACAGTTATAGGTACAAAAAAATTGGCTAATCTATGACCACTAAGATTATAGCTGGACCTGTCTCTTCCAGTATTTGTTCCTTTACCATAATTTTGAATGAATCATAAGGTTCAGCTATGAGTTCTTTAACTCCATTGCGATTTCTAAGCTCTTCTATTAATTCTTTCGTTGCTATGTCTTTTATGTTTTTGATATTTTTTCTGTCTTCCATCCTTTCTCACCTCCTCCGCTGTATAGTCCTTTTCTGTAATACCAGTGTTACTGTGCTGTTAAAAAAATTTCATTTACCGCTTTATCAAATACTTTAGAAATGTTCATTGCAACATCAAAACTTGGTTTTTCACCCTTTCCTATCCTTATAATAGTCTGTCTTGTTGTATTTGCTTGCGTTGCAAGTTCTTCTTGACTCATATTCTTCTTTATCCTTAACCTTCTAACTATATTATTCATCTTTGTAATACCTCCTTTACAATTATTATTGCAACACTTGTGTTACTGTATGTCAAGTATGTTTTACTGTTTTTTTTATAATATTTAAAAATAAATGTAAAATATGTATTACAATATAATCAAAAGCAATGCTAAAATATAAAAACAGATAATGAGTAGGTGAATGTATGGATTTAATTAAATTAGGTACAATTCTACAAAATAAAAGAAATAATTTGGGTCTTTCACTTCGAGATGCAGGTGAACTAATAGGTGTGAGCCATAATTACCTATCAATATTAGAAAAAGCTAAAGATCCACGTAGTAATGCCCCTATTAAGCCAACTATAGATACTTTAAAATTAATTTCCGATGCTTATAATTTAGATATTAATGCTTTATTACCGCTAGCGGGATATACAGATATAGTAATACAGAACACTGATGGTCAAAATATAAACCAACGTGAAGAAGATATTATTCCTGAAGAATTCACCAATGCAAATGAAGCTCGTGCATATGTAAATAAACATCAAATATTTGGTTCTGGGGGATTTGATGCTGATAAATTAGATGATAATGAGATTTTAGAGTTTGCTAATGCTTTATTAGAACAGATGAAAATGGTTAGTTATAAATATAAGAAGTAGTGAATAATAAATTATAAAATGAGTTTGACAAGATAAATATAAAATAAGGAGGAATGATTAATGACTGATAGAGAACTATTAGAATTATTATTAAGTAAATTTGAATCTATGGAAACTGATATTAAAGATATTAAAGTTGAGTTAAATTTAGTAAGCGAACAAACTGCAATTTTAACTGAATTTAAAGAAGAAACTGTTACAAAATTGGATAAAATAGAAAACAAATTAGACGATATTGATGTAAAAAATGCAAATAGACATCTTGATTTTATTAGAGAATTAATAGATATGAAACATTCTATAAGTAGAGTTGAAATAAATACCGCAGAAAATTGGAGAGACATAGCTAAAATCAAGGCTGCGAGAAAATATAAAACTAAGTGATAATAAATTATAAAAAGGAGAAGCAAAATGGACAATAACCAAGTATTTGAATTAATGACTAAGATGTATGCTGAAATGCAGGAAGGACTTAAAGAATTAGAATGAGGTAATGGGAGTAAAAGAAGAATTAAGAGGATTTAGAGAAGAAACTAATGAAAGATTTGATAATCTGGAAGATAAATTAATTAAAATAGAGGGTACTAATACTACTAATCATGTCGCCATTGGTAATAAATTAAATAAAGTATCCAGAGATTTAGATTTCCTTACACATAAAGAGTTTCAGACTGAAAGAGAAATATACGATATCAAACAAAGACTTCTAAAGCAAAGAAGAAACATAAAACAAATTAAATTTAACACTAAAATATAAAAAGCAAACTGCAAAAGTACTTCAGTGATTTTCATTGGTATGTGACAAAATGAGTTTATCATGAATAGATGAATATGTATATGGGGTAATAGATCATTGCTGCTCTAGAGACATTTTTGAGATATATGATTCATTAAATATAAAAAGAATTGATAAGGATGATCCTCTCTTGCAAGGAAATGATGCACTCTATATTAGAAGTTATTTCGGCTTAGAGGTTGTATTTATTAGAGATGACCTTCCTTATAAATATGAGAAATTTATTTTAGCACATGAATTGGGACATGCTATTCTTAATGCTGAAGTAAATAAAGCTGCTTACAATAGTAAACTTATTAATAAAAGCAAATTAGAAAAGCAATCTGATTACTTTGCTCTCAGACTTTTAGATATTTCAATCCATAAGGATCTACACCATAGAACAAATAGCACATGAAGAAGGTAGTTTGGAATACATAAATATAAAATAGGTTTAGCTCAAATTTATAGATTTGAGTATTTTTTTAAGCTTATGATAGAACTGATGCTCGATATAATATGCTATTGCTAAGGAGGTAGCATTATGGGCTTTAGATTCAGGAGGAGTGTTAAAATTGCCCCTAGAATAAGATTAAATGTGGGTAAAAAGAGTGCTAGCGTTAGCTTTGGAGGAAAAGGTATAAGGCATGCAGTAAGTACAACAGGTAGAAGAACGACCTCTGTAGGAATCCCTGGTACAGGTTTATATTACACAGAAAGTTCATCTTCTAGATCTAATAATAGCACTTATAAAAATTCGTCTAATAATACCTATACATACGACTATGCTTTGGCATATGAAAAAGCAGAAAAATTCAATGATGCAATTGAATACCTTACATCACTTCATAAAGAATGTGACTATGATTATGACTGACTTAGCATAAGCAATGAACCTGCTCCTTTTAATTTTGGTGAACAAAGACCTAATAAGATAGCAGCTATAAAAAATTTAGAAATTTATAAGCCAAATCTGCTAGAAAAGATATTTAAAAGTAAGTTAGAAAATCAATTGAAAAAACTAGAAAACAGTGTTGCTATTACTAAACAAAATGATAAAGATTCATATGAAATATGGGAAAAACAGAATAAATTATCTAAATTAATTTTAGCTGGTGATTTAGATGCATATATTACTCTTCTAGAGGATATAAACTTTTCGAGTGATCTTGGTGGAATCGTAGATTCCTTTAATATTAAAACTTCAGATAAAGATATTATTACTATTCAGTATGATATCAATATAGAAGGCATAATTCCTGAACAGTATATGACTTTAACAAAGACTGGTAAAGGATCTATTAAAAACTATACTAAAACTGCCTATTATGAAATAATTAAGCAATATATTTGTGGTTTTGCTATTCGTATTGCTAGAAATATTTTTGGTCTATTACCAGTAAAAACTGTAGTAATACATACTCAAACTAATATCTTAAACACTCAAATTGGAAACTTAGAAAACAATACTATCCTATCTATTATGGTTGATAGAAATAGTTTTGAAAATCTAAATTTTGATTTGATAGATCCATATGATGCTTTAAGCAATTTTAAACATATTTACAAAGAAGGATATAATCTAGCATGGGCATATCCTCTTGACCATGAAATCATAAAAAGTATTAACCCTCACTTTGATATATCCTTATTCGAGGACTTAACCTCTCACGATACTACGTTTTTAAATCTTTGTCTCTTTTGCAATATTACTAAAATACCTATGTTTCAAATTCTTAGAATGGCATAGTATAAAAAGACAGGATAAAAAATATCCTGTCTTATGCTAATTTATCTAAATATTGATTTCTATTGGACCATGCAATTGGGACTACATCATAGCTCTCAAGAGCATTAATATATTTGTCATTTACTTTATTATTGTCATTTATGAAAGTGTAAAGAATTGAATCTTTGCTTCGTACTGCTCTAGTATTAGTCCATGCAAACAATATACTTTCTGCCATAGACTTAGTTAAATTATTTGCTAGCTTAATTAGCCTTTCTGGATTATTTTTACTTTTTTGCAATGCAAATTCATAATTATGTGTATATCCAGCAACTCCAGTAAAACTTACATTAGACATATAATAAATATCACTAGCAATAAAGAAATTTTCAACTTCTTCGAAAAATAAAGATGCAACATTGGTCTTGATAAATAAAATAAATCACCAACAGCCAACATGACTTGTATTAATCTATGTTTTGTTTTCGGATAATCTTACAAACTGCATTCAATACTTAATGTTTCATTTACTAACCTTACTCCAAAACGATTCAAAATTGTTTGGATCATTTCTTTACGCTTAGTAGACTTTATTTCTACACCAAGCATATTCAATTCATTTACAATATAGCCGTAATCAGATAAAATTAATCTATTCTTTTCTTTTTTTCAACATAGATTTGCGTATAATCATTATTCTTGTCTAAAAAAGGAGTAGTAATCTCAATAATTCCATTATCTAATTTTTCTTCAGTCATATTAGACTTAACCACGCTAGATAATCGTCAATAAAATTATCTTTATACATAACCACCCCTCCTTATACAGTCTATATTAATTTTATTCCCCATTATTCCATGTTTATTCAATCTAAATAATCTTACTTATATACTAATATAACTTGTACCAATAATCAATCTTGAATCATGTACTCAAGGTTACTTTTTATTTTGCTACCCATTCAATTATTTATGCTATAATAACTGTAATAATGCTTATTCTAAAGAGACATTCATGAACAATTTTTCATGTATAGATAAATATCAAAAAGAATTTTGAATAAAAAAAGAAGGTGAATCTATGACTAAAAACATTACTATATCAGATGATTATTTGATGTATCTAAGAAAATCTAGAAAAGATATAGAAGCAGAACTAAGTGGAGAAGGCGAAACATTAAAAAGGCATGAGAAAATCCTTGCAGAATTGTCTCATAAGATGGGAATATACATACCTGAACAAAATATATTTAGAGAAGTTGTATCTGGTGAGACTATTGCATCAAGACCTGAAATGCAAAAGGTCCTTTCTCTTGTTGAAAGCGGTACTAAAAAAGGTGTATTTGTAATGGAAGTAGAACGTTTAGCAAGAGGTGACACAATAGATCAAGGAATAGTTGCTCAAACCTTTAAATATTCCAATACTAAAATAATTACTCCTATGAAAATATATGATCCTTCCAATGAATTTGATGAAGAATACTTTGAGTTTGGTTTGTTTATGTCTAGGAGGGAGTACAAGACTACTAATAGACGTTTACAACGTGGAAGGAAACAATCTGTATCAGAGGGTAAGTACATCCATTCTGTCGCTCCTTATGGCTATAAAAGAGTCAAATTACAACATGAAAAAGGATATACTTTAGATACAATACCTCAAGAATCTAAAATAGTTAAATTAATATATGAATGGTATACAAGAAGTCAATTACAAGAAAACGGAGCATATGGAAGAATCGGTATATCAATCATAGCTAATAACTTAAATGAAATGAAGATACCTACTAGAAAAGGCGGCGACTGGACTACTTCTACTATCAGAGGAATTTTAAGTAATCCAATTTACGTCGGAATGATTAAAGATGGTTTTAGACCGCAAGTTAAAAAAGTTATTGATGGTGAAATAATAATAGAGCGACCTAGAGCAAAAGAAGAAGATATTACTTTAGTAAAAGGATTGCACCCCCCCATTATTGATGAAAATGTATTTAATTTAGCTCAAGAATATCTTTCAGAGAATCCAGCACTACCTGTACCAACTAGATATAAAATAATGAATCCTCTCGCAGGAATAGTCATATGTAAAATGTGCGGTAGAAAATTAAAAAGAAGACCCTATAGCAATAAAAATCCTGATACTTTAATGTGTGATGGTCCTACTTGTACTAACGTTAGCTCACATCTCCATTTAGTAGAAGAAAGATTAATAAACTCTTTAGAAGTTTGGTTAAAAAAACATAAATTAAAATATAAAAAGCAAGAAAAGAAAAAAGATAATTTAGAGAATGAAGTAATTAATAAAGCTATACAAGATTTAGATACTGAATTAGAAACTCTCAATAATCAGTTGAATAATATGTATGACCTATTGGAACAAGGAGTATATTCTACTGAAATATTTATGAAGAGATCTAAACTAATATCTACAAAAATAGATTCTCTAAAAAAAGATAAGAATAAGTTATTAAAGAAAATAAATTCAAAAGAAGATAAAGAATTGCATGAAGAAGCATTAGCTCCTAAGATAGAAAATATTATAAAGGTCTATTGGACATTAGATGATCCTGCAGATAAGAATAAATTACTCAAAGAAGTATTGGAAAAAGCTGTGTATTGTAAAACTGTAAATGGCAGATGGCATAATAAACCTGATGAGTTTGAACTAGAGATCTACCTGAAGTTATCTAGGTAGTTTTCTTTCATCATCTATAACCTGTTGGTGCACATTCTTCTGTACCTATATCTGTTAATATTGCCTTGCCTTCATTTATTGGCATAGTCCATCTTTGAGTTAAATATCTTATTCCTGCTGATAATTCGCCATCTGCTCCTCCAAATTGCTCTATAATCATAGCAGCTAGAGCTGGATTAGTTGTATCTACTCTTACTGGATATTGCAATTTCTTTTCATATACCCACATGGTTATCCTCCTTTAAAAATTAGTAAAGTTTATTTCCCAAGGCCACGGTCCATCAATATAGCCCCAAGGATATCTGCTCATACCTGTATTTCTTAGAGGACCATATTTTGCTTCATACATAGCTTCTAACTCACTATATCTTTGAGATGCATTATTGTGAAGTCTCAAAGCCTTTTCATCATTTGGATGAGTATTTAAATATAAAGCTGTCTCCACTAGGACAAAAGATACTTCCATTAACTCTATTAGAAAATCCATCTGTGTTCTATCCATTACATCTACCTCCTCTTTCGTTATCACCTATTCCCGTTGTAAAAAAAGGTTTAACTAATTCTGGAAATAGAGTACCTGCTTTCAATGCTTCTCTCGGACTAAATACTTGATTCATAATTTGAAAGGGGACACAGGCCCTTGCTAGTGCACCAGGACAACATGGTCTTCCTTCACCTTCATATTCTCTATCCATTTTCTCTCCTCCTAAAAAAATCTGTTCATTACATATTACGTAGAAAAAAACAAATGGTTACAAACAATAAAAAAGAAGCTAATTATTTAGCTTCCGAAACGGTTCTATTAAATGCATTAATTGTTTATCTCTATTATCTCCTTAATCATATCCTTTCATATCTTACATATATTTCCTTACCCCCCAAAACATTCCAGTCCCCAATATCAAATATCCTAATCGAGTTATCTATTATTTTTCTTTTTTTAAAAGTTGATATTTGTAAGAAAAGCTTCTAATGTCACATTAGAAGTAGCTTTCTTGAAATTAAAAGATAAAAGTAAAGCTTTCCTATTCGCTATAAAAAAACCCCTAAAAAGGGGGCTATTTCTCGGGAAATGATTTTACTAATATTCTTATGACAAAATAAAATAATATTAAAACAAAAAATGTAGTCCCCATTCCATAGACTAATAGTTTAAATAATATAACGTCCATAATGTACCTCCTAAGATAATAGTATCAATACAATACTACCTGCTATAATTGAACCTATTTGCCCAGCTACATTGGCAGATACTGCTTGCATTAAAACAAAGTTTGTTGGGTCTGCTTCTTTAGCTAATTTTTGTATTACTCTAGCTGACATTGGAAATGCTGAAATACCAGCTGCTCCAACCATAGGATTGTACTTTTTCTTCACAAATAAATTTAAAAACTTAGCAAATAATACTCCACCCGCTGTATCGAATATAAATGCAACTAACCCAAGTCCCATTATCTTTAAAGTATCCACGTTAATAAATGCATCTGCTGTCATCGTGGATCCAATAGTTATTCCTAGAAGCAAAGTAACCAAGTTGGCTAGTTCATTTTGAGCTGACTGGGATAACCTCTCTAATACACCAGATTCTCTAATAAGATTTCCAAACATCAAAAATCCTATTAAAGTAACAGATATAGGTGCTATAATCCCCGCAATTATAGTAACTGCTATTGGGAATATTATCTTTACAGTCTTAGATACGTTAACTTGCCTATACTCCATTCTAATCTTTCTTTCTTCTTTTGTAGTCAAAGCTTTTATAACAATAGGCTGAATCATAGGCACCAAAGACATATATGAATAAGCTGCTACAGATATTGGCCCTAGTAGATGCTTGGCAAATCTCGTGGCTACAAATATAGATGTAGGTCCATCAGCGGCTCCTATAATTCCTATGGATGCAGCTTCTTTTATATCAAATCCTAAAAAAGATGCAAATATTATGGTCATAAATATTCCAAATTGTGCAGCTGCACCAAAGAAAAGCATAGATGGCATCTGAAGTAAGGGTGAAAAATCTATCATTGCCCCAACTGCTATAAAAATTAAAGCTGGAAATAATTCATTTAAAATTCCTGCATTTTTAAGTATTCCTAAAATTCCCTCATCACTAGCTATACCTGGGATACCTGCAACAACAGGTAAATTTGTTAGTATTGCTCCGAACCCTATAGGCAATAACAGCATTGGCTCATAATCTTTTTTTATTGCTAGATAAATAAGTATACCGCCAATAATAAACATAAGTATTTGGTTTAATTCAAGACTTTTAACACCTAATAATAATTGTTCCAAGTTTTATTCCTCCTATTCTATAAATATGAACAGCTTATTATATCATGTATTTACAAATTTTTAAACTTAAAAAGAAAATCCCCAAAACTACAAGGATTTTCTTTTTAAGTCTATGTGAAAGGGAAAATAATCTTATTTCTTTAAAATAGCTGTTTATGGAAAATCTGGAAACCACATTCAATATTGCATAATATTACATGATTATTAAATGATTTTCTACACATAATACTACTACACCAAAGTTTTACAAAATTAAGATTGAAAGGAGATATAAAAAATGACTACAAATAATAATAGTAGTAACAACATTCTTGTTCCACAAGCACGTCAAGCTCTTAACCAAATGAAGTTAGAAATAGCTTCTGAATTAGGTATGGCAAACTATGATTCAATGGATAAAGGTAATTTACCATCAAGACAAAATGGTTATGTTGGTGGATATATGACTAAAAACTTAGTTAGAATGGCACAACAAACTATGGGTGGAACTGGAACTACTAAGTAGTAAGTTCTAAAAAAGATAGGTCTTTATTGACCTATCTTTTTATATTTTATATTATCTTGATCCTAACTCTTTATCTAATAGATATAGTCCATGGAAATTATCTTTAATTCCCTCTAATTTAAATATTATATCTTTCATACTATTTTCTTCCTCTAGTTGTTCTTCAACAAACCATTGTAAGAATTGAATAGTCGGATATGACTTTTCTTCTTCCGCCATTCCTAATAAATTATTTATTTTTGAAGTAACTAATTTCTCATGTGCAAGAGCTGTTTCAAAAACTTCTAAGAATGAATTATATTCATTTTTTGGTTCTTCCATCGCTTGAGTCATAACTCTTCCATCCATATCATAGATAAAACCATAGAATTTCATAGCATGTGAATATTCTTCTTTAGCCTGCTCTATGAAGAAATGAGCAAATCCATTCATATTTCTATCAGAACAATATGCCGCCATTCCCATGTAATGATATCCAGATGCTAATTCAAAGTTAAATTGATCGTTTAACGCTTTTAATAATTTTTCTGATGCCATAATATGCCTCCTGTTGTTTTATTATTCATATTTATTTAATTCTATATATTCCTTTACTGTTCTATGATACCCTAAGATCTTCCATCTAATCATAAATATGTTATTCCATTAAAATAATATCTAAAATACTATATACTCCATAATTTATTTTATCTGTAGGAGTCATATTATTATCCTTTAAATATCTTATTAAAGATGCTTTCATACCCTCTCCATAGATTCCATCTAAGCTGCCTTCATAATATCCTCTTTGTGCCAACCTTTTCTGAACTTCTAAAACATCTGCACCTCTATCTCCAGGTTTTAGTTCCCTAAATCCTTGACCAAAATTCCCATATAGTCCATTTGTTATGATAACTATAGTATTATGATTCACCATAGAATAGAGCTCTTCCACATCTTTGTTTCTCATACGAATACATCCAGCAGATAAATTCCCACCAATAGAACCTGGTTTATTTGTGCCATGTATTCCATATTTACCCCAGGGAACATTGAGTCCCATCCATCTAGTGCCAAATCCTTCTCCCCACTGTCCCTTTTCTATAATTTTAAATGTTCCTAAGGGAGTTGGTGAACTTGGTTTTCCTGTTGCTATTGGGTATGTTTTTATTATACTTTCGTTTTCTCTATCTACTAATTTAAGTTGTTTCTTATCTACTTCAATTAATATAGTATAATTCGTTGCTTTATCTTTTAAATAGACATCCTCTAAGGTTAACTTTTTCATAGTTGAATATCTATGTATATAGTTTCCTAAAATTAAAAAAACAGTTACTAATAAAATTATTAAAATAAACATTTTAATATCCTTGTTCATTATATCCCCCCTTCCTAACATTAATATGCAGCAATTCCATAAATTAAACTTATAATTTTACTTTCGCTATTATAAAATTGCATAATGTTTAAGGGGTGAATCTTGTTGGTTATCTAAATGTTATTGAAATATTTTTAAAGCCCATACCTTCTAATAATGAAGTAATAATATCAGTGCCATTTTTCTCTGCATCATTTAGTATTCCCTTTTGGATTACTTCCTCTTTCATCTTCTCTTTTTCTTGTATAAGTACTACATATAAATCTTTAAAACTTAGCTTATTAAATATAGAATCTCTCTCATCATAAAAATAAACCTCTTCTTCTGGAATTACATTTTCAAATATTTGTGGTTTATCCATTTTTATTTCTACCGCATCCTTATTTTTTACATTGACTTCTATAGTGCTTAAATCTACACCTGCTTTAATATATCCACTATATTTTACAATAAATTTTTTATTGGTAAAAGGTACACTTATACCACTTAATTGTACTTTGTCCTCGTATTCCACTATATTAGTATAATTATATTTCACAGTAGATAATTCAACTAGTCTAAGGACTTTTTCCTCAATCTTATTTGATAATAAAATAGTCTTTCTATCCATTGAAATTTTTGTATATCCAGCAATTCCTACTATTAATATCACAACGATTATTGCTAATATTAACTTTCCTTTAATATTGTTAAAATACTTCATCACATCACCTCTTAAATATTTTATAGCCCTCTGCATTCTCAGAGAGCTACTATACTATAAATCTGGATTATAAAATTGATAAATGCTATATATGGAAATATTCTCTTTACATAGAAGTTTAACTATATTAGGTATTTTCTGTGTATTTATATTTAATTCTATTCCATTATATTTTAAAACTATATCACTTAATCCCACTAACTCCGATTTACGTAAAACATCTATAATTTTGTTTTCAATAGTAGGTATATTCATTCCACCTAGTAAAAAAAATATCTTCTTCTTCTCATCTGTATAATCTTGGGGGTTTAATTTACTAATTAACATAATTTTATTCATTGCAATAACTCCTTTTTGATTTTATAAAAGACTTTCTATAATACAAATAAGCAAAGAACCTCAATTAAGTCATGCAGCACCCTCCCCAAAACATCTTGTTGTTTATATGGTTTATATCATTAGTTAAAGATTATAATATTATGATTTTAATTTTTAAAATGTTTCATACAAAAATAAATACATTTATCTTTATCCTATTTACCCAATATTTATAAAAAAAAACTTATTTATGACTATTATTTTATTATTAATTTTATTTATATTGTTTATCAATATTAGCCTTGTTTTTATTAGAATTTTCCTTTAGTATATATTATAAATTAAGTAGCCTTTGTATCAAAACTTAGAAAGGATGTTTTTATGAAAAAATATCTAGATAGTTTAAATAAGTCAATATTATTTAGAAATTTAAACAAGGATGAAATAAATGATTTAATCTCTGTAGTCTCATATAGTATAAGTAATTATCAAAAAGATGATGTAATTGCAATAGAAGGAGATGATTGCAACAGTCTAGGTATAATATTGTCTGGCACTGTAGAAATTCATAAACCTTTCCCATCAGGAAAAATTGTAACAATTAATAATTTTGAAGCTGGGAATGTGTTCGGCGAAGCCCTTATTTTTTCTGGAAGTCACAAGTATCCAGCTACTATAATCTCCTCTAGCAATACTGAAATAATGTATATAAACAAAGATGATATAATTAAACTAATGAAGTCCGATGATAGAGTATTAAATAACTTTGTGTCGGTTTTATCTAATAGGATTTTAATGTTAAATGATAGAATAACAAATCTTTCTTATGATACTGTTAGAAAAAAAATTGTCAATATTATCTTAGTGGAATATGGTAAACAGAAAAACAAGATATTAACACTACCATTCTGTAGAAAAAAAATGGCAGAATTATTAAATATTCCTCGTCCATCTTTGTCGAGGGAATTGATGAAAATGAAAGAAGACGGTATAATTGACTACCATAAAAATAAGCTAAAAATTGTCGACATAGATTTACTAGAAGAATGTTTATTAAAATAGTGAATGTGAATATATTTCCATATAATCCAATTTATGTATAGAAGATATCTATAGATATAAATTACTTATAGATATCTTCTATTTTTATATCCTCAACTAATTTTATATAATCTAGTTAAGATTGATAATTATTTTTCAAAGGAGGTTTTGTAAATGGGTGGTAAACGCAAAATGTTTATCTATGGAGGTATTATTGGACTTATAGGTGCTATTCTTATGAAGCTGGGAAACCCTGGTAATATGGGGATATGCATTGCTTGTTTCTGGAGGGATATTGCTGGAGCCCTCGGTCTGCACAGGGCTGAAGTAGTGCAATATATACGACCTGAAATAATCGGCATAATATTCGGTTCTTTTATTATTTCTTATATGACAGGCGATTTTAAGGTTAAAGGTGGTTCTTCTCCATTAATAAGATTTGTTTTAGGCTTCTTTTTAATGATTGGTGCTCTTGTATTCTTAGGCTGTCCGCTCAGAATGCTTCTAAGATTGGGAAATGGAGATTTAAATGCTCTGGTAGGTTTATTTGGATATGTGGCAGGAATCTTCATAGGTGTACAATTCCTTAAAAGGGGATACACCCTTGGTAAAAGTATAGACCAACCCAAAATTGTAGGATTTATTTTCCCTATAATAGCTGTTGTCTTACTTATTTTCTTAGTTGTTAAACCTGCATTTATATTATTTAGTACAGAGGGTCCCGGTTCTATGGCAGCACCTATTATCATATCCTTAGTTTTAGGTGCAATAGTTGGTATCGCTCTTCAAAGAAGTAGAGTCTGCACTGCCGGTGGATTTAGAGATGCTATATTAATTAAAGATTACCATTTCTTATGGGGATTAGTTGGAATTTTTGTATTTAATTTGGCTGGTAATCTTATATTAAATTTCAGTAGCTTTAAATTAGGTTTTGAAGGTCAACCAGTAGCTCATACAAATCATCTTTGGAATTTCTTAGGTATGACTCTTGTAGGTCTTTGCTCAGTTTTACTTGGAGGCTGCCCAATTAGACAAACTGTCTTAGCCAGCCAAGGAGATGGCGATGCTGGTGTTACAGTATTAGGGCTTGTAGTTGGTGCTGCATTTGCTCATAACTTTGGTTTAGCATCCAGTGCTAAGGGTGCTACGGCTAATGGCAAACTTGCTGTTATTATCGGTATAATATTTGTATTATTCTTAGCTTATAGTGTTGTAATAAATAGTAAAAAAACTAAATCCCAGTCTAAGGAGGTAAAAATCAATGGCTAATATTATTGATGCTAGAGGTAGGTCCTGTCCTGAACCTGTTATTATGACTAAAAATGAAATTGATATTAATCCTAATATAGAATTACAGGTTTTAGTTGATACCCATGTAGCAGTTGAAAATATTACTAGATTTGTTACTGGAAAAGGGTATAATGTAAATGTAGAAGAAAAAAATGGAGAATATACAATTCATATTAAAAAATAGGTGATTTGATGGAAGAATTTTACTGTGTAGTTACATTTCATGTTACCCAACATGCATTAATTTTTGAGAAATTTATGAATGATAAAGGTATTCCTGTAAAGCTGATGCCTGTGCCCAGACAAGTCAGCTCAAGCTGTGGAACAGCTGCAAAGATACCTTGTGAATTAGAATATGATATAAAGAAATTGTGCGAAGATGAAGATGTTCCTATAGATGATTTTCATAAGATTATAAATCTGAAGGGAAAATCTTGGTTTTCTAAGTATATTAATAAATAATTTTCAAAAGAATGCTTCTTTTAATTTGAAGAAACATTCTTTTGTTTTATCTTTATCATTTTTTACAAAATAAAGCTTGATTTTTCCAAATTTTCATATATAATTATATTATTGGCAAATATAAGAAAGGAGGTCGTGAAGATGATCAGAATGAATTTTGTACTTAACAACAAAGAAAACTTAATAATTTTAACAACACGACCTGGGTACAAGATTTAATTTTTTGCTACTGAGTTTTATACCATAGGTGTGTTCGCCTATGGTTTTTTATATTTTTGTAGTATCCTTATTAGGGTATCCGTGTCTCTACATAGAAATAATCAACCATAGGTATATACCTATGGTTTTTTAATTAAGGAGGGAGAGAATGAGGGATTTTAAAAAACTACTAAAATTTATGAAAGGGTACAGGATTATTTATTTATTTGGAATGATATCAATTCTTATATCTCAAATACTTACTACTGTCACCCCTCTTATCTTAAGAACAACAATTGATAGTATAATTGGCGATGAAGTAATTGCCTCTTCAACCATTCAGAGAATTGTTGATTTCTTAGGTGGAAAAGAATTTTTAAAAGAAAAACTGTGGATTATAGGTCTTTTGCTTGTTTCTGTAGCTATTTTAAGAGGAATATTCTTATATCTAAAGAATACCCTAGCTAGTCAATCTGCAGAAAATACTACTCAGAGAATAAGGGATAAACTCTATGATCATATACAGAGGCTCCCCTATGAATATCATGTTAAGTCAGAGACTGGAGAGCTTATACAAAAATGTACATCTGACGTAGATACTATAAGAAGATTTTTAGCTATACAACTTGTAGAGGTTGTAGGATCAATGTTTATGTTGATTTTTATACTTTATGTAATGTTCACCATGAACATTAAGATGGCTATGATATCTATAATAGTATTACCTATAACATTTTTATTTTCATTTATATTTTTTACTAAAGTAAAAAAGGCTTTTGAAGCCTCGGACGAGGCAGAAGCAAGAATGACTACTACTCTTCAAGAAAATTTAACAGGGGTTAGAGTTGTAAAAGCCTTTTCTAGACAAAAATTTGAAGTTGATAAATTTGATGAGAAAAATTTAGAATATAGAGACCTAACTTATAAGCTAATAAAAAACTTATCAGCTTATTGGGGATTATCTGATTTACTTAGTATGTCTCAAGTTGGATTTGTTATTATAGTTGGTAGCTACCTTGCATATGAAGGTGAATTGTCACTTGGGTCTTTTGTAGCTTTTGTCAGTTATATTAATATGATAATCTGGCCAGTTAGACAAATGGGTAGAACCCTAACAGATATGGGTAAGGCATTTGTATCATTAAAAAGAATTGATGAAATATTTGCGGAACCAATAGAGATATTAGATGAGAATAACCATAAGCCTAATATCAAAGGTAATATAGAATTTAAAAATGTTTATTTTGAGTATGAGGAAAATAAACCAGTTTTATCAGATCTTTCATTTGATGTTGAAACTGGTGAAACCATTGCTTTAATAGGACCTACAGGATCTGGTAAATCTTCTTTAGTACATTTATTACCAAGATTATATGAATATAGTCATGGTTCTATAAAGATTGACGGTATTGAGCTAAATACTATAGATAAATCTTGGATTAGAAAAAATGTTGGATTAGTACTACAGGAGCCTTTCCTTTATGCTAAAAATATAAGAGAGAATATTAGGCTAGCTAATCCATCTTTAAAAGATGAAAAGGTAATTATGGCTGCGAAAACTGCTTCCATCCATGAAGATATAAAATCCTTTGAATCTGGCTATGAAACTATCGTAGGAGAACGTGGTGTTTCACTATCTGGGGGTCAAAAGCAAAGAATGGCAATTGCAAGAACTATTATCAATGACTGTCCAATTGTTATATTTGATGACTCATTATCTGCAGTAGATACTGAGACGGATATTTCCATTAGAAAGGCTTTAGGCAGTAGAAAAAATAAAGCTACTACTATTATCATATCCCATAGAATTTCAACTGTATCTGAAGCAGATATGATACTGGTAATAGATAAGGGAAAAATCATTCAAAGAGGTACTCATAATGATTTAATTAATGAAGAAGGGCTATATAAACGAGTATATACCATACAAAATTCATTAGATGATGAAGTAATAAATGCATAGGGGGTGTTAATTTGACACAAGAAAATAATAACCAAGATAAGATACAGATTAATATATGGAAAGATTTCTTTAAATATTTAAAACCATATAAACTTGAGTTTGGAATATTGGCTTTAATGATGATATGCCTTGGGATATTGGATTCTATTTTTCCTCTAATGACGAAATATGCTATAGATAATTTTATAGAAAAAAATACTTTAGCTGGAATAGAAAAATTTGGTTTTGTTTATTTTTCTGCAGTAATTGCGCTAGCTCTTACGGTTTATCTATTCATATCTCTAGCTGGTAAACTAGAAACAAAAATGGCTTATGATATTAGAAAGATAGGATTTGAAAAGCTTCAGCTTTTACCTCTATCCTATTATGATGATAAGGCTGTTGGATGGTTAATGGCAAGAATGACCTCTGATATAGGTAGGCTATCAGAGACCATATCTTGGTCATTGGTAGATCTTGCATGGGGTTTCTCCATGATGACTGCTGTAACCATTGCAATGATTAGATTAAACTTTAAATTAGCTTTAATTACATTATCTGTAATACCGATATTAGCAATTATCAGCTTTTATTTTCAAAAGAAAATACTAAAGGCTCAAAGAGATGTGAGAAAAATAAACTCCAAGATTACAGCTGCCTATAATGAGGATATTCAGGGAGCTAAAACTACAAAAACATTAGTTAGAGAAGATATTAATCTTCAGGAATTTTCTGAGATAACCACATCCATGAGAGATAATTCCATAAGAGCTACTGTGATCTCCTCTGTTTATTTACCTATTATACTTACTCTAGGTAGTATAGGTACTGCTTTAGCTTTAAATTATGGTGGTAAAGGAGTCTTACTAGGTGCTATTTCCTATGGAACATTGGTAGCTTTTATATCTTATACAGCTCAATTTTACGAGCCAGTGCGTCAGATAGCTGTAATATTTGCGGAGTTGCAGGCAGCTCAAGCTTCAGCTGAAAGAGTTTTCTCTTTATTGAATGAAGTACCTGCTATAATAGATAGTGGTGAGGTAAAAGAGAAATATGGAGACTTGCTAAATCCTAAAAGAGAACTTTGGCCTGGGATTAAGGGAGCTATTGAATTTAAAAATGTATCCTTTTCTTATAAGACCGGAGAAACTATACTTGATAATTTTAACTTAAAGGTTAAACCAGGTGAGACTATAGCCTTAGTTGGTGAAACTGGCTCAGGAAAATCAACTATAGTAAATCTATTTTGTAGATTTTATGAACCTACATCTGGTGAGATTTTAATCGATGGTATAAATTATAAAGATATGCCACAAAACTGGATACATGAAAATCTTGGATATGTACTACAAGCTCCTCATCTATTCAGTGGTACTATAAAAGAAAATATTAAATATGGTAATCTAGATGCTACAGATGAAGAAATTATAGCTGCAAGTAAATTAGTTGATGCCCATAGCTTTATTATGGATACTGAAAAGGGATATGATACTCAAGTTGGTGAAGGGGGAGGCTTACTTTCAACTGGCCAAAAGCAGCTTATATCCTTTGCAAGAGCAGTTGTCCGTAACCCAAGGCTATTTGTACTAGATGAGGCTACTTCATCTATAGATACAGAAACTGAAAAGATTATTCAAGATGCTATTCACAAAGTACTAGATGGAAGAACTTCCTTTGTTATAGCTCATAGACTATCTACCATAAAAAATGCAGATAGGATTTTAGTTATAAGAAATGGAAAAATTGAAGAAGCAGGAAACCATAAGGAATTGATTAAGAAGAAGGGCTATTATTATAATCTATATACTAATCAGTTCATTGAAGAAAAAAGTATGAATGTATTAGGATAAGTAAAATAGATAGGGTAGGTTTTTAGTCTTTGCTAAAACCTACCCTTTAACTATTAAATCTAAGAACATTTTAAAATTAAATTTCTTTGCTTATCATATGAATACCTGCTATGGCATATATTACTTTGGATATAAAATAAACCTCATACATAGGGCTTATAAATTTATCCCCCTTTCTATCTCCATTTGCATAAATATAAGGTAGTATTATGATTTATTATATCTTAAATAAGGTAGGTATTCTAAGTTGATTATTACATTATTAACTCCTTTTCTATTATTTCCCTTAACTTAATCTTGTTTTCTTCACTTCCATTTAACTCCATTATCTTCCTTACCTTAGTAGGTTTTTCTGTTAATATTATAATTTTATCTCCTAAGGTTAAAGCCTCTTCTATATCATGGGTTACTATTATACAGGTTCTATTTTCCGTTATTCTCAGTTCCTTAAAAAAATCTATTAATACTTGCTTACTATTGATATCTAAGGATTTAAAAGGCTCGTCCATTATAAGTAAGTTGGATGGATAAGCAAAAGCCCTCAATATACTTATCTTTTGTCGCATTCCACCACTAAGGTCCTTGGGATAATAATATCTGTATTCCTCTAAATTGACTAATTTTAAATACCTTTCTATAGTAGTCTCTATTTTCTCTTTATTCATTTTATTTTTCAAAACAAATTCTATATTAGAACTTACATTTTTCCATGGAATAAGTCTATCTTCTTGAAATACAAAGGATATATCATCTTCAAATCCTATTATCTTTCCTGAATACTCTTTTATTATTCCCGATATTATATTTAAAAGAGTAGTTTTTCCACATCCTGATGGTCCTAAAATACATATTGTTTTGTTTTTAGGAAAATCAATGCTAATATCCTCTAATACCTTTAACTCATTGTAGCCTTTTATTATATTCTTGACCTGATACATAAATTTTTTATCCCTTCCAGTATATATTTAAATATTTTAGAAATAAGAAGAATTACTATTATCCAAGCAAAAACTCCTGAAGTATTCAAGTACATCTTCTGTAATTGCAAATTACTTCCTATGGCATATTTAGGCTGTGATAATACTTCTCCTGCAATTACCATCTTTAGATTAATCCCCAATGCAGAAGATATAATATTATTTAAACTTAGCAAGATACTTGGTATGTAGATATCCTTTATAATAGTAGACTTATCTACCTTGTATATTTCTGCCATAGCTATAATTTTTTTATCCACGTTTAATATTCCATTCAAAACCGTTTCATATAATATAGGAAATACCATAATAAATCCTACAAAAATCGGTACCATCTCATTATCCAACCATATGAGAGCCAATATAATAATAGCCATAGTCGGTACTGAGCTTAAAAAGTTTATTATAGGAACCATTAAATAATATATAGTTTTAAAGATACTAGAAAAAATTCCTATCACCATGGCTAAAAACAATGATATCATAAATCCAATTAAACTTCTTAGGAGAGAATAGCCAATAATAATTAAAAAATTTGAATTTGTGGCTATATCTACAAGACTACTAAAAGTACTCTTTATTGTAGGAAATATCACTTCATTGTCTATAAATACCGATAGCAATATCCATATGATTATTATTAAGATTTTTGAAATGATAGATAATTTCCTATCTTTCAAAATAAATTTTTTCATCAGGCATTTTTCCTCCTATAAAATCCGGTGCAAAATCTAATATTGCTCCATAATAGGCATTATATTCTTCTTTACCGTCTCTTATATCAAAGGATTCTATATTAGTCCATATTATCCCTTTCTCTATTGTCTCCTTCGCTACACTAATTCCCAATTCCTCCGAATATTCTCCTAGTTCTTCTCCATTTTCCTTTGCCCATTTCCTACTTTCCTCATATATATCAATAAATTGTTTCACAAATTCTATATTATTCTCTATTAAGTCTTCTTTAATTATTAAGCTAGCCTGAGGATAGCCTTTAGTCGTTCCTGTTACATTAGCCCATTCTTCGTTAAGGTCAAAAATCACTTTAGTATCCTGTTTCTTCATCCTCACAGTAGTTAACAAAGGTTCTGCTAAAACGGCTAAATTAGATTTTCCACTGATAAATATAGGACCAACCTCTGAAGCAGCATTTAAATATGTAATCTTCACATCCTTATCTGGAACAATTTCATTTTTAGATAAAACATATCTAAGAACTATATCTGGAGTAAGTCCCTTCCCAAAGGTATATATTTCCTTATCTTTTAATTCCTCAAAATTCTTTATATCTTCTGCACTAGCTAGATAGAGTGAGCCCCATACAGATGTACCTACTATTTTATATGGCAGTTCCTTATTAAATGCCTGAGCTGCTAGATTTGATGGAACTATGGCAATATCTGCTTCCCCTTTTAATATCTTTGTGACTAATAAATCCGGAGATTTTTCCATTTCATATTCAATAGTTATACTCTCATCAATAATTGGATTTTCTTTAGCCAACTTAGCAGCTGTTAAAGCAGGTGTCCCATCTTGATAAATAAATTTAATAATCTTAGGCTCTTTTTGCAAAGTATCTAATTTATTACAGCCTATCACTCCTAGTATTACAATAATTAAGAATAAATACAATAATAATGTTTTTTTCATCTTTTTCATGCTCCTTATATTTTTTAGTCTGACTTTGCTGTTGATAAAACCTCTAAGTATAGTTACCCATACTTAGAGGTTTTAACTTATATTTTACCAATCTTTTTGATTGGTATGAAGTAGTTTGTGTGATTTATGTGACAACGGCTTCCCCAAATACTCTTAATAGCATTTTATAACTGACGGATTTTTATGTGAGAAACGTAAATTATTCACCTTATCTAATCCATATAGTATCTCATCTCTTTCATTAGCTAATTCCTTACCATCCTCTAGCTGTCCTCCTCCACTAGCGCAGCCTATAGGACAGGCCTAATCTCAACAAAGTCATATTCAGCAGTTCCCACTCTAATAGCCTCTATTAGCTTTCCTGCATTTCCCAATCCACTGGCAACAGCAACCCTAAGTTTTGGTCAAAGCTTGCTTCTTTCCATCCTTTTCTTCCTCTTACTTCCTTAAATGCATCAGGATTAGGATTTTCATTTTTAATCAAATAAATGGTTTGCTGGACTTAATTTCACGTAATTATACTAATCCTACTCATTTTACATCTCCCTTTCTTAATAATTTATTATTATTTTTATGCCTTTATTTTGCCAAACTATTCTCTATATTGATATTATTATATCATACAATTTTATATTGCATGTATTTTTATTAAAATAGGAAAAAGGCTTCCTTAAATTATTAGTACTTTAATGGAAGCCTTTTTATATTAAATCTTATAATGAATGACATTAAAATTCTTATATTATCCAATGGTTAATCTACATAATGAGCATTGCTACTATTGTAGTTATAGTCAATCCAATAACTACTGGTTTAAAGTTTCTTCTCGTTAATTCAAAAGGATCTACTCCACAAATAGCTGCTGCTGGAATGACTGCCCAAGGTATTAATGTTCCTCCTCCTACCCATATTGCTGCAATTTGACCTAGGGCCGTAAGAGTAGCTACACCTTTTCCTATTGCGGCTCCAAATAATCTAGCCACAGAGCCTGCTAAAGATATACCAGAAAAACCTGAACCATCTAAGCCTGTTATTGCCCCTACTGATGTAATGGTCACTGCTCCTACTCCAGCATTTAATGGTACAATATTAGCTAAGGCAATACCTAAATCATTCACTAATCCTTGAGAACCTTCAGGTAAGAATTCACCAATAACTTTTAAAAACCCATCATCTCCTAAGTAAAAAAAAGCTGCTATGGGTATTACTGGACCAAATATTTCAAATCCAAATTTAAATCCTGATACTAAATATTTTGTTATCTCTTCTAAAGCTTTTCCTTTATGAACCAATAGTGAAACTAATACAAGTATAAATATAGCAGTTCCGCCTATTAAAGCTGTAGCATCCCCGCCCTGTAAATTGGCTATAAACATAATTATAACGTCTATACCGAACAATATGGGAGTTACAACTGCCAAAGTTTTCTTGGTCTTCATTGTTAGTACATTTTTTAAGATATCTCCCTCTTCTTTATTCTTAAATCTATTGATTTTTTGTTCTGCTTTTATTTTTCCGCTTTTCAAATCTCTCTTTAAAAATATAAATGCCGTAATTGTAGTAACTACTCCCATAACAATTACTAATGGAATACTTGCAGAAATCACTTGTGATACTGGAATACCTGCTGCATCTGCTGTAAGCTTTGGTGCTCCTTGAATAATAAAATCTCCTGATAATGCTATTCCATGCCCAAATAAATTCATTGTCATAGCTACAGCTAAAGCTGGTAATCCAGCACTAACTGCCACTGGTAACATAACTGCTCCTATTAGAGCTACAGCTGGAGATGGCCAAAAAAACCAAGATATTATCATCATAAGTATTCCTATTACCCAATAAGCTAATGTAGGGTTCTTTATTAATTTTGTAAAAGGTGAGACCATTATTTCGTTTATTCCTGTTTTGGTTAGAATCGTACTCATCCCTACTATTACTGAAATAATAAGGATTGTTCCCATTAGTTCCACTATGGCATAGATGAAAGAGTTGAAAACCCCCATTATTGCTTGAGATAATGAAGAAGTAGCAATGATTCCTAGTATAAATACTCCTAAAATACATACTAAAGAAGTATCTCTCTTTTTAATCATTACCCCTAATATTAAAAGAGTAAATAGAAGATATACATAATGTAGAGCATTTAATTGAATGTCCATAAAATCCCTCCCATATTCTTTTGTACTTTAGAATATGCAAAAAATAACATGGAGGTGAAGATAAACATTAAAGATATAAAAATATGCTAGTTTCTACAGAAACCAGCATACTTTTATATTTATATTTTTTTATAATACATTATATGTTAAACTTTATTAATAAGGATATATAAATTCATTCTCTGGTTTATTTACTTCTTCTATACTCTCAATTTCAATTAGAGGTATTTTCTCTTCATTATCCTCTATGCTTTTTAAAATTCCATTAATCTTATTCCAAGAACCTTCTTCTAATTCAGATGCCTTATCATAATTACATAAAAAGCCTATAACTTGAGTATCAGCTGCACAGCATACCATCATAAGTCTTCCCATTACAAATTGATTTTGCTTGAATTCATTATTTCTAAAAACAAATCCAGTTAATTCGATATTTTTCCCTTCATATTTATCTACATTTATATATATTTCATCAATCCATTTTATAAAATTACCTTCATCAAGAATAATTCTACCATCTTCTAAAGAAAGAATATTTCCCTCATCATCGAGTATATCACTATATATATCAAATATTTCTGATGAAATATTCCCTTCAATTTCTTTTTCACCATCTATTTTTGACTCTACTATATTCTTTGAAGTAATTTTATTTAATTTCGCACTTTCAGAAATCATTGTCTTAGGCGGAAATATAAATGCTGTCAGTACAGGAAATAAAAAAATAATATATCTACCTATTTTAGTATTCTTTCTCCTAACTTTAAAAAGTTCCTTTATCATAAATAGTATTATAAATATAAAGCTAATTATAGCAAAAGCAATATATGGTATTATGCGAGGATGAACATAGTTAGTCACTGTATTCTTTTTAATTGTCATAAGATAAAAGGCAGTAAAACCTAATAAAAAGACTAATCTCAAAAAAATATCTATATTTATTCCATGAAGTCTTCTTAGCTTCATATCTAATCACCCTAAATACAATATAGTAAAAAAACAAATAGCTGAAAATGTTATATTAAATACAATAAAAGTCAGTTTGATAATAAACCTTTTACTAAAAATATCTGATAACATAATTAAATTCTTAATATCTATCATAGGTCCTAGAATCATAAATCCCATTATGCTGCTTAGTGAAAACTGATTTAGGAAACTTCTGGCAATAAAAGCATCTGATGATGAACATAAGGAAAAAAGAAATCCTATGAACATCATAAGTAGAATAGCCGTTACACTATTTCCTCCCAGTTTTAAAATAATATCTTTAGGAATTATGACTTGAAAAAAGCTTGTCAATAATGCACCTATTATCAAAAATTTTCCAACATCGAAAAATTCTTCACCTGCATGTTTGAATATTGTACTTATCTTCCCTTTAATATCTCTATTATTTACATTATTACAATAAACACAATTGCAAAGATTGTCTAATTCATGGTTTTTAATAGTCATTTCTCCCTCAGGAAAAATCAGAAATAAAATACCAGAAATTATTGCAACTATGATACCTATTATTAATCTAAATATCATAATTTGTGGCTGCCCAGGGAATGCATAATATGTAGAGACTATAACTATTGGATTTACAATGGGAGCTGCTAACATAAAAGTTATTGCTGCATATAATGGAACTCCTTTTTTTACTAATCTAGATACAACAGGCACTATAGCACAGTCACAAACTGGGAAAAATAACCCTCCCACAATGGCTACTAGAAATGATATTATTTTATTTTTAGGAAAATACTTAACTATCATATCTCTTGTTACAAATATCTGAATAATAGATGATATAAATACTCCAAGAATTAAAAATGGGAATGATTCCATCAATATGCTTATAAAAATTGTATTTAAAATATATATATTAGAAAAGTCTATGTTAAATTTGCTAAAATCAATTGATATTAAAAGGTTTATAGATAAATAAATTGATGCAGCTATTAAAAAGAGTATTGATAACTTATCATAAATCGTCCCTTTCCATATTTTATTTGTTTCTTTATTTTTAGTATAATTTAAAAATTTTTCATGTTCATTAATTTCTATAACTAAACCTGATTTATTTATACTTCCAATTTTTTTATTGATGTCCTCTAGTTCATCATCAGATACGCCATCAACATGATTTAAAATAATTAAATCACTATAGCTATCTTATTTATAAGATTATTGCCTAGTATTCCCATTAGCATATTAAACTGCCTACAATCAATAATATTTATAATCCTTTCAATTCTTGTACATTTTCTCATACTTTTAGTGTCTAATTGATTTAATAATTCTTCAATTGTTTCCATCCCATTTTGCTCGATAATAATCTTATCTGGAGAATATTTATCAACTATCTGCTTCATATACATTTCTTCTAAGGAATTACCCTTTGGAATTTTTTCAATGATTATATTTTCATTTATATATTTTTCATTTATTTCTTTTTGTCCCATTTCACATTGTATTATAACTATCTTTTTGTTCTTATCTATATCCTCTCTTAAAATAATATTAATCATTGATGTTTTCCCAGAACTCAAAAACCCTGTAACTATTTCTATTCCTGTTTTCATAAACATGTCCTCTTGTTATATATCATGAAATATTTTATTTAATTTATCTTTATTAAGCTCCGTTCCTATGATGGAAACCTTTCCATTATAATTCGGTAGTGCTTCTGCTATTTGGATATCTCCTGGAACGTAGTTAAACTGAATCCACCTATTGTCTTGGATTTCTACAATTCCTTTCGCCCTTAAAATATTTCCATACTCTTCGGATATATTGAATTCTCTTACAATATTCTCTATCTTATTTTTTGTAAAAATTCTAGGAGTTTCTAGCCCCCAAGATTCAAATACTTTATGCGAGTTAGATTTTTTTACTTTTTCCTTTATTACCCTAATGTTTTTTACTTTTTTATTGATAGGATTAATAGTGTTTTTCTCTGCCAATGAAACAATTGTATTTAGTTTAAGCTCTTGCCAAGGTGTTGAAACTATATTGCCTTTACTATTAATCTCCTGTATTTCTCTAGTTACAAGTTCTATTTCTTCTTTAGCAGTATTATTGGTTCTACTAAGCAAAATAGTCTTAGCATTTTTTATTTGATCTTCAAAAAATTCTCCAAAATTTGAAATATATAAACAAAACCTTTCTACATCAACAACTGTTATCAACATATTAATTTGGATTAAATCTTCTAATCTTTCTGACTTGCAAGCTTTAATTATTTCAGATAGCTTCCCTACTCCAGATGGCTCTATAATAATTCTCCCCGGATTGATTTTTTCAATTATTTCCTCAATAGATTTCTCGAAATCTTGTGTTAAAGAGCAACATATACATCCTGAATTTATTTCTTTAATTTCTAATCCAGACTCTCTTATTAACTCTCCATCTATACCTACTTCTCCAAATTCATTTTCTATAATCACTACTTTTTCATTATAAAGGTTTTGACTAATCATCTCTTTTATTAAAGTAGTTTTGCCTGCACCTAAAAATCCTGATATAATATCAATTTTTATTTTCATACATATCCTCCTCTATACATTCAGGGCAATAACCATGTATCTCTAACTTATGGCCTATTATATGAAACTTAGTATTTCGTTGTATTTGACTTTCATATTCCTCTAAGGGACAGTGACCTATCTTTATCATTTTTTTACAAGATAAGCAAATTAGATAGTGACTGTGTTCTTCCATATTTAGCTCATACAGGTTTTTATCGTCTTCTCCAATACTAGTCTTTATAGCTATATCCTTTAAAACAAAGGTGTTTAATATCCTATATACCGTTGAGAAATTCATATTTACATTTGAATCTTGACTTCTTATAAATATTTCTTCTGCAGTAATAGGTGAATCTGTCTTCTTCAATATATCTAAAATTACATTTCTCTGTTTGGTATTCTTTATTCCATGTTTACTAAATATTTCCTTATTATCTATTCTTCTCAATTTGCTATCTCCTTTTAATTATCTCAATTTTATTTTATCTTCCCTATAATTAAAGATATCACAAAGCAAATGGCATTTACAATAACTATTGTAGCTCCTGTTGGAAGGTCATAGATAAATGAAATAAATATCCCTAATAGTACTGATAAAACTGATACTATTATAGATATAATTATAGTATTTTTAAAACTAGTAGATAATTGTAATGCCGTTACTGTTGGAAAAATAATCATGCTTGAGATTAACATCGTACCAACTACCCGGATGCCAAGAACTACCGTTATGGATATTAGGATTGATATTAGATAATTTAATTGTTTAACATTTATTCCCATTGTCATAGCAAAATTTTCATCATAGGTAATTGCAAATAAACTATTATAAAATGAAATAATTAATAATAAAATAATTATGGATAAGATTACAGAAAGTATTAGTTCAAAATTGCTGATTACTAAAATACTTCCAAAAAGATAACTAAACAAATCAACATTAAATCCATTTGACAAGGAAGAAATTAGCACTCCTAAAGCCACTGAAAAAGATGATATAAGACCTATAGATGCATCCCCTCCTATTTTGTTTCTCTCAGTTAGTTTCAATATTATTATTGAGGCTACAGCAACTATTGGTATGGACATTAATATAGGTGACTGGTTTAATAATAAGGCCATAGCCACTGTTGCAAAACTTACGTGGGCTAATCCATCACCAATCATAGAATATTTCTTTAATACAAGAAATATCCCTAGAAAGGATGAAGAAATCGCTATTAAACTTCCCGCAACAATTGCCTTCATCATAAAATCATATTGTAATATCTCTCCTATTATAAAAATTATATTTCCCAATTATATCCCTCCATCTATTTGATTTATATTGATGGGATTTGAGTATCTTCCTATTTCCTTTGAATGGAGGAAGGATGTATATGTGCCATAAAAAACAAGCTCTGTTTCAAGATATAAAACCTTATTTATATAATTTCCTAGAGTTTTCAAATCATGAGATACTACTATTATGGTTACATTATCCTCTTTATTTAATTCTTTGAGAATTCTATAAAGTTCATCTCTCATTTTAGTATCTAAATAGTTAGTGGGCTCGTCTAATATTAATATATTAGGTGAAGATACCATAGCCCGTGCCAAAAATACCCTTTGCTGCTGTCCTCCGGATAAATCACCTATTTTTTTATATCTTAAGTCGTATATATCCAGTTTCTTGAGAATAGTATTTACTTTAATGTAATCTTCCTCTGTATAGAATTTAAATATTCCTTTTTGCGATAGTAATCCTGTTGCAACTATCTCCTTTACTTTTGCTGGAAAAAACTTATCACTTGAAATAGATTTTTGCGGAAGATAGCCTAATCTAGCTTCCCCATGAAAATTTATTCTGCCATCTGTACACTCTATTAACCCTAAAATTGCATTTAATAATGTGGTTTTGCCCGAACCATTAGGTCCAACAATTCCTAGATAATCTCCTTTATATATACTGAAGCTAATATCTTTTACTGCTTCATGCCTTCCATATTTTAGGGTTAAATTTTCTACTGATAATATCTCATTCTTCATAGCCAAGTCCTTCTTTTAGTCTTTCTAAATTTCCTTTCATAATATCGATATATCTTACATCTGACTCTATCTCTTCCTTAGATAAATTATGTGCACCATGCAATAAAATCATTTTAGCTCCCGTTTCTGACGATATTATTTTAGCTACCTTAGGATCAATTAATTCTTCATAGAATATTGATTTTACCCCTGCATCTTCAATATTTTTAATTAATTCAATAATCATTTTAGGTGTTGGTTCTGCATTAGGAGAAAATCCTTTGTATGGTGTAATGAACTCTAGATTATACCTCATAGAAAAATAACCAAATGCAGAATGCCCACCATAGATAACCTTTTTTGAATTTACCTTCTCTAAAGCTTCTGCAATTTCTTTGTCTAGTAAGTCTAATTGTTTTTTATATTCTTCTGCATTTTTTATATAAAATTCCTTATTTTCTTTATCTGCTTCTGTAAGAGCTACTGTTATGTTATCTATCATTTTTTGTGCATATATAAGATCTAGCCATATATGAGGATCTTTGCCGCTATGATCATGAGCATGGTCTTCATTCTCATGACCCTCATGCTCATCTTCTTCATGCCCATGTCCTTCAAGTAGTTCTACACCTTCACTGGCATCAGTTATTATTAAATCATAGCCTTCAATATTGTCTGCTATTTTTTTCGCCCAAGGTTCCATATATTCACCAGTATAAATAAATATATCCGCATTCTTAATATCTACCATATCTTTAGGAGTAGGCTCATATGAATGTGATTCTACTCCTGGTGGAAGTAACAAACTTACATCAACCTTATCTTTGCCAATTTCTTTTACAAAATCATATTGAGGAAACAAAGTTGTTATAATTTTTAGTTTCCCACTATTCGCATCTTTATTATTTATCTTTTTACTGCAGCCTGATATCAATAATATTACAAGTGAAAATATAAATACTTTCAGAATCCTTTTCCCTTTCACCATATACTCCTCCTCTTTTCTAGTCTATTTTGTTCATTATTAAATGCTAACGCAAATCATTTGCATTTAATTTTTCGTATAAAAAACCTCTTAACTTTTATGTTAAGAGTAATTTTATTTATATTTATTATATATAGCTATATATCATTTGTCAATAATCTATATATATAATTCTTTTAAGTGCCATGTTTATTTTTATTCTTTAATTAACTTAATACTTATACAATAAAATATATATCCTATCAAATATCCGCCTATTACATCTGTTGGCCAATGGACTCCTAAATAAATCCTACTAATTCCCATTAGACATATCATGACAAAAGATATAATATGGATTAGCTTTTTCTTCCTATCATTATCTACTTTTTTCGCTAATAAAAATGCTATTGTAGAATAAAGGGTCATTGTTACCATAGAATGTCCGCTAGGAAAACTTAATCCCCCTTGATTCACCAAAAAAAACTCTAGTGGTCTTGTTCTTTGGAAGAATTGCTTTAATAAATAATTTAATAAATATGATCCCAGAGTTGATAACAACAATAATTTAGATATGTAATATTTCTTTTTGATTAATGTATATGATATCCCCATAGCAGTAACTGGCAATAAAAAATTTACAGATCCTATAAAAGATATAAATTTCATAAAGGATAATGTTCTTGGATTGGCATTATTGTGTATGTACTTCATTATATCCACATCAAATAAAACACCCTCACTGCTACCCTTAACCATAAATCCTAAAATTAAAAATATTATTAACATTAAACCTAAAATTAAACTTTTACCTTGCTTATTCATTTATACACCCCTATTATTTTTCTATCAAATTAATTATACCAAAATTCTCATAAAATACAAAAAACTTCTTAATAAAAAAGGCTTCTAAAGGAGAATTTTAAGAAAGCCTTTTTTGGTCACTGCATAAGCAACTTGCACAAAATCAAAAATTTCAGTTATCTCAGTTCTAAAATGAAAAAGAGAAAAAAGTAGAACTTTCCTATTCGTTATGGAAAAGGTTCATTTCTTTAATGAAATCAACCTTTCTATTAACCTTATTCTTCTATGTTTTTAAATCCGTCACCTAATACTTCATAAACATTACTTACTGTAATAAATGCATTTTTATCTATGCCTTTAATATAGCTTTTCAATTTAATAAAATCTCTTCTATCTATAACTGTTACTACTACATTCTTTTTCTCTCCTGTATAGCTCCTTTAGCATTATATATAGTCGCTCCTCTTTCCAAATCATTTACTATATATTCTCTAATATTATTACTATATTCACTCACTATATTGACTTCTTTACACAAGCTTATCCCTTCTATAGTCCAATCTATTACTACACCATTTAATATAATTCCCAATAGAGAATACATTCCCAACTCAGGTCCGAATGCGAATCCAGCCATTATTATTATAATGAAGTCTGATATAAGTACTCCTTTGCCAAGTTCTATCCCAAAGAACTTATTTATTATCTTTGCTATTATATCAGTTCCGCCTGTTGATGCATTTTGATTAAATACAATCCCCATACCTATTGCCGATATAAAAACTCCAAAAATCAGCTGTATTATAATATCTTCTGCTAAAGGCTGTTGTATAGGTATAGTTCTCTCAAATAAAGAAATGGTTATAGAAGTCCCCATACTTGCATAAATAGTCTTAAATCCAAAGCTGGTTCCCACAATAAGAAAACCAATTATAAATAAAATTATATTAATGATTATCATAATAGCTCCTATTGATAAAATTGGAATCCAATGATTAATAACAATGGCAAGTCCATTAGCTCCACCTACAGCTAATTTCTGGGGCATAAGAAAGAAATATAAACCTGCTGCTACCATTATCATACCGAGAGTTATAAATACATATTCTTTTATTTTTCCTTTCAAATACGTTCCTCCTTTATAATTTTTATTTACAAAAAACCTCCCAAAACTTGAGTGTTTTGGGAGGCACAAATAAATAGACAGATTATATATAATTTGCCTATATATTTAAATCTGCTTTTGACACCCCCTATCCACCGTAGAGTTTTTTAGTGCATAAGTAAAGGCAGGTCTTCTGACTTTGGTTCATAAGACTTAAAGTCTTCCCGATTTATTCAGTGACATTAGTTTTAAATCCTTCCCCATTACAGCGGCGGGACCGTATAGGCATTTCACCTATTTCCCTTTTAAGCAAAGAATATTTTTCTCTGCACCTTCACCTAATTATTAAGTTATCAATTCAAGTATATAGTATATTATTATTACAGTCAACTATATGTAGCACGAACTAATCTCACCAAGAAGAAGATAGAATATTCTATCTTCTTTTTCTTGGTGGTGCTATATGAATCGCTTTATCTTCTAATCCCAATGTAGCCTCAAAGAATGCTTCTGAAAGAGTCGGATGGGCATGAATTGTTCTCATTATACTATATATATCCAATCCATTAGCTATAGCCAGTGTTCCTTCTGCAATTAAATCATTTGCATGAGGTCCAAGTATATGAACTCCCAAAACTTTCTTATCTTCTTCACCAGCAAGTATTTTTATTATTCCCTCTCCTTCTCCTAAAGATAAGGCCTTTCCATTAGCTGCAAACATAAACTTACTAGCCTTATAAGCTATTCCTTTTTCTTTAAGCTCTTCCTCAGTGTAGCCTACATGAGCTACTTCATTCATTGTAAATACGCAATTCGGATAGATATCTAAGTTGACATCCGGTGTATGACCCATTATTTTTTCCATTACATATTCACCTTGTGCAGATGCCACATGAGCTAATTGAACTCCTCTATTTACATCTCCTATGCATATATGCCAGAAATATTTGTCTCAAACTCATTATCTACAAAAACACCTTTGTCATCATATTTAATCCCTAATTCATCAAGGTTTAATCCTTCTATTACGGGACCCCTTCCTGATGCAATAAGTACTTTATCTCCTATTACTTCTATTTCTTCGTCTTTTTCTTTATATTTGGCTAAAACTCTAAGTTTATCTCCCTCTTTGGTGATTTCTTTAGCCCTAATATCAACATATGTTTCAATTCCTTGTTTTTTCAACATCGGTACTAATCTTCTTGAAATCTCCTTATCCGCATCCTTTAGAATCCTAGATGCTAAAAGAATTACTTGGGAGCCTAGTTCTTGATAAATGCTTGCAAACTCTAAACCTATTACTCCACCACCTACTACAATTAACGTTTCTGGAATCTCTTCCATCTCTAGAAGCTCATCAGACGTGATTACCCCTTCTAAATCAACTCCTTTTGTTTCGGTCATTTGTGGTTTAGAACCTGTAGCTATAACTATATTATCCACAGTTATTTCCTTTTTACTTCCATCTTTTAATTCTACAGAAATATTATTTTTATTTTTTATATTAGCTGTTCCACGTAAAAACTCTATGTTTTTATAAGAGGATATAAGTTGTTCAATACCTCCTACTAAAGTATTTACAACTTTATTTTTTCTCTCTTGTAGTGCTTTTCCATCCATTTTAAATTCTCCTGCTGTAATTCCAAACTCAGCAGCTCTTTTAAAACTGGACATAATCTCTGCATTTCTAAAATATGTTTTAGTAGGGATACAGCCCCTATTAAGGCATGTACCCCCTACTTCTCTATTTTCTATTAAGATTACATTTGCACCAAGTTGAGCTCCTCTTATTGCCGCTACATAGCCTCCTGGACCAGCTCCTATAACTGCAATAGTTTTAGTCAAATGGTACACCTACCCTTCGTATTTAAGCACTGGGAATCTAGCTGCTTTTGTTTCATCTGGCCTGCTTACAATAGTGTTTAAAGGAGCATCCTTTAATAACTGTGGACTTTCGTTTGCCTCTTTAGAGATTGTAATCATAGCATCGATGAATTCATCAAGCGTTTCTTTAGATTCAGTTTCTGTTGGCTCAATCATAATTGCTTGATTAATAATTAATGGGAAGTAAACTGTTGGTGGATGATAGCCCTTGTCAAGCAATCTCTTAGCTATATCCAATGTAGTTACTTCAGATAATGTATCCTTTAATCCACCTAATACAAATTCATGCTTAAATAATGTATCTATTGGTAAATAGAAATGTTCTTTTAATTTATTAGCCATATAGTTAGCATTTAATACAGCTATTTCACTAGCTTTCTTTAATCCATCACTACCCATTGTTAGAATATAGGTATAAGCTCTAACTAATATGCCAAAATGTCCGAAGAAATCTTTAACTTTACCTATAGTATGTGGTACATTGTAATCCAGATAGTATCTATCTCCGTCTTTTTGTACCACTGGAACTGGTAAGAATTCTTCAAGATGTTTCTTAACTCCTATTGGTCCTGACCCTGGTCCTCCACCACCATGAGGTGTTGAAAAAGTCTTATGAAGATTGAAGTGAACTACGTCAAATCCCATATCTCCAGGTCTTGCATGACCAAGGATAGCGTTAGCATTAGCTCCATCATAGTATAATTGGCCACCAGCATCGTGTACAATTTTAGCTATTTCTTTAATATTCTTATCAAATATTCCAAGAGTATTTGGATTTGTAAGCATTAGTCCTGCTGTATCATCTCCAACTACTGCTTTAAGTGCTTCTAAGTCTACTAAACCATCTTTTGTTGATTTAACTTCTACTATTTTATATCCAGCCATTGCTGCTGTAGCTGGGTTAGTACCATGAGCTGAGTCTGGAACTATGATTTTATTTCTATTAAAATCTCCATTCTTTTCATGGTATGCCTTTATAACCATGATACCTGCTAATTCACCATGAGCACCAGCTGCTGGCTGTAAACTCATCTTATCCATACCTGCTATTTCTGATAATGATCTATCTAATTCATACATTAATTGTAGTGCGCCTTGAGTACAACATTCTGATTGATATGGATGAAGATTTGCAAATCCATCATATCTAGTAGTGTCTTCATTAATCTTTGGATTGTACTTCATAGTACAAGATCCAAGTGGATAGAATCCAGTATCTAGACCATAATTTTTATTTGATAGATTTGTATAGTGTCTCACTACATCAACTTCAGATAGTTCTGGAAATTCAAGTTCTGAATCAGATAAAAATTCTTCTGGAATAAAATTCTTTATATCTTTATCCTCTACATCTAGTGCTGGAAGATTATAAGCTTTTCTTCCTGGCTTAGATAATTCGAATATTAACTTATCATATTTTCTCATTTTATCCCCTCCAATACACTACTCAATTTATCTATTTCATCCTTAGTCCTCTTTTCTGTTACTGCATATAGGACAGCATTATTAAATTGGGGATAATCTTTACCTAGGTGATAGCCACCTATTATATTTTCTTCTATTAAATCCTTATTTATCTTATCAGCATCTATATCAGATGTAACGGCAAATTCTTTAAAGAATGGTTTATCAAAAACTGGTTTATATTTACCTGATTTAGTAATTTGTTCAAAGGCATAATGAGCTTTTTTGGTACTTTGAAGAGCAACTTCTTTAAGTCCCTCCTTACCTAAAGTCACCATGTAGATAGTAGCAGCTAATACGTTTAATCCTTGATTTGAACAAATATTGGAAGTAGCTTTTTCTCTTCTTATATGTTGCTCTCTGGCTGTAAGTGTTAAAACAAAAGATCTTTTACCATTTTTATCTTCTGTCTGTCCTACTATTCTACCAGGCAATTTTCTCATATAGTCTGATTTAGCAGCTATAAATCCTAAGTATGGTCCACCAAAAGATACAGGTATACCCATACCTTGAGCTTCTCCTACTACTACATCAACACCTAATTCACTAGGTTTCTTTAGAATAGCAAGAGATATTGGATCAACAGATGCTATAAAGCTAGCTTTCTTAGCTTTATGAGTAATTTCTCCAGTAGCTTTTAAGTCCTCGATTATACCAAAGAAGTTTGGACTTTGAACTATTACTGCTGCAGTATTATCAGTTACTAATTTATCTAATTCCTCTAAATCAGTAACTCCATCCTTCATATCTACTTCAATAACCTTTAATCCCTGCACGTGTGCATAAGTTTTTAGGACTTGAATTGACTCTGGTCTTACTGTCTTTGAAATTATAATTTCATCTTTTCTTGCAGATGCTGCAGCCATTAAAGCAGCTTCAGTAATGGCAGTACCACCATCATATAGTGACGCATTTGCAACATCCATTCCAGTTAAATTACATATAAGTGTCTGGAATTCAAATATATATTGTAATGTTCCTTGACTTATTTCTGGTTGATATGGTGTATATGATGTATAAAATTCTGACCTTGAAATAATATGATTTATTATTGAAGGAATATAATGATCATATGCTCCTGCACCAAGAAAACAAGCCATCTTACTAGTAGAGCAGTTTTTATTTGCTAATTCAGTTAAATATGAACGAACTTCAAGTTCAGATTTTGCATTAGGCAAATTTAATTCTCTATTTAATTGAAGATCCTTAGGAATATCATTGAAAAGATCATCTAGAGAGTTAAGTCCTATAGATTTCAGCATCTCCTGCTCATCTTCATGAGTAGTTGGGATATATGGAAACATATTTTATTCCTCCTCAGCTAAAAACTTTTCGTATTCCTCACTTGTCATTAATTCTTCTAATTCATCTTTATTAGTCATTTCTATTTTAATCATCCAGTTCTCGTATGGATCTGCATTTAAAAGAGCTGGGTCATCTATTAATTCTTCATTTACTTCTACTACTTTACCACTTACTGGCATATAAATGTCTGCTGCTGCTTTAACTGATTCTACAGCTGAGAAAGCTTCTTCTTTTTCAATTTCATCATCGATTTCTGGAAGTTCTACATATACGATATCTCCTAGATGATGTTGTGCATAGTCAGCAACACCTACAAATGCTAAATTTCCTTCTACTTTAACCCATTCATGATCCTTAGTGTAATGTAATCCTTTTGCAACTTTCATTATTAACCCTCCTAATTTGTTATTTGTTTAAGAATTTTTTACTAATTATTTTAGCCTTAGCTGGCTTATTTCTTATCATAATGTCAACTTCTGTACCTAGTTCTGTATATTCAGGTGCAATAAGTGCATTACCAATATTTTTCTTAAGAGTTGGTGACATATAACCTGTAGTAACATGTCCTATTATCTTGCCATCTTTTTGGATTTCATAGCCTTCTCTTGGAATTCCTCTATCAATCATTTCAAATCCCGCTAATTTTCTCTTAAGTCCTTCTTTCCATTGCTTGTTAAGAGCTTCTTTTCCTATGAAATCTGATGCCTTATCAAGTTTTACAAAGTACTTAAATCCACCCTCAAGAGGATTTATTTCTGCTGAAATTTCATGACCATATAATGGTAATGAAGCTTCAAATCTAAGTGTATCTCTGCATCCTAAACCACATGGTTTAATTCCTTCCTCTTTTCCTGCCTCAAGTATATCTTTCCACACTTTTACTATACCTTCATTAGTGGTATAAACTTCAAAACCATCTTCCCCAGTGTATCCTGTTCTGGAAATCATACATTCTACTCCATTGATATCAACTTTCCTATTTAATGTGAAGAAAGTAATTGTATTTAAATCAGTCTCTGTTAATTTTTGTAACACTTTTTGTGCTAGAGGTCCTTGTATTGCTACTTCTCCAACAGTATCGGAAATGTTAGTGATTTCTACGTCAAAATTACCTTTTTGCTCTAATATCCATTCATAATCCTTAGCCGTATTTGAAGCATTTACTACTAAGTAAAAATCATCATGAGCTAATTTGTATACTAATAAGTCATCTACTACTCCTCCATCAGGTGTACACATGAAGGTATAGACTATTTGGTTATCTACTACTTTAGATATATCATTTGTCATAAGATAGTCTACAAATGCCAAAGCATCCTTCCCTTTAATAGTGATTTCACCCATGTGGGATACGTCAAACAAACCTACAGCATTTCTGACTGCTTCATGTTCTGCAACTAAACCCTCGTATTGCACCGGAAGATACCATCCTGCATAATCAACAACTTTTCCTCCTAGGCCTACGTGCTCATCATATAATGGGGTTTTTTTTGCTTCCATTTAACCACTCCTTCCCTTATTTTTTCATACTACGAATATGTTACCCTATTATCTAAAAAATAAACTGATTTTATTTATAGATTATTAAATGTTATAATATTGTAGTATCGCTTTAATTATACAAGAGGAGGTAAAAATATGCAATACCGTTATTTTACTAAAGATAGGTTAAAAGTATCGCAATTAGGATTTGGATGCATGAGATTTCCAACGTTAGAGGGTGATTCAGGTAGGATTGATAAAAATTTAGCAACCCATATGTTACACTATGCCATTGATAATGGAGTAAATTATATTGATACTGCTTATCCTTATCATAAAGGCAATAGTGAGGCCTTTGTAGGTAATGCTCTAAAAAATGGATATAGAGAAAAAGTATATCTAGCAACAAAACTACCTGTTTGGTTAGTTGAATCCTATAATGATTTTCAAAAATATTTAGACGAGCAATTAGAAAAATTACAAACCGATTATATTGACTTTTACCTTCTTCATGCCTTATCAGAAAAGACTTGGGAAAAAATTTATGATTTGAAAGTACTAGATTTTCTTGATGAAGCTAAGAAAAATGGAAAAATTAAATATGCAGGATTTTCCTTCCATGATAGCTTAGATGTATTTAAAAGTATTGTAGACTCATATTCTTGGGATTTTTGTCAGATACAATTAAATTACATGGATAGACATTATCAGGCAGGAATCGAGGGCATGAAATATGTTGCCGACAAAAATATTTCCCTGGTAATAATGGAACCTATAAAAGGCGGAAAATTGTCGAATGCTTCAGAAGAGATATCTGGAGTTTGGAATAGAAGTCAAATTAAAAGAACTCCTGCTGAATGGGCATTGAAATGGATTTTAAATTTTGAAGAAGTATCAGTAGTACTATCTGGTATGTCAACAATAGATCATGTTAAGGAAAACATTAAAACTTGCTCAAATTCATCTCCAAATTCTTTAACCAAAGAAGAATTAGGGTTAATTGACGAAGTTACTGAAATATATTCACAAAATGTTAAGGTAGGTTGTACGGGATGTGAATATTGTCTTCCTTGCCCACAGAGCGTAGAAATACCTGATATCTTTGAACTATATAATAACGTCTATGTTTATAATACCGAACAAGAATCTAAGAATACTTACAATAGACTTATTGAATTAGAAAAATCTGCTCAAAACTGTATTGAATGTGGCGCATGTGAATCAATATGCCCGCAGCATATTGAAATTATCAAATCTCTTAAAGATGCTGACAAAGTTTTAAGATAAGTTATAAGAAAAATCGTTTATTGATGGGTTATTTAAGGTAGCTTTTCTTGGCCACTGCATAATCGACTTACACGAAATCAAAAATTCCGGCAATCTGCTTAAAACTTATTGAGGTCAAGTTCTTGATATAAGACATTAAAATAGAAATTTCCTATTCGTTATAAAAAAGCTTCCGTTGAAGTATTATAGATAGATTTCTTTGAACCCTTGATGGAAAGTTCTTTATAATAAATCAAAGTTAAATAAGAACTTTCCTCTAGGTTATGATGAGAGAGTAAAGTAATATAAAGGATTATCTTGGCCTTTAATCCACTTTATCCACATTATCCACAGTTGACCGTGGATAATTTATGTAAACCTACTATTTCCTCTTAACTATTTATTTGTCTAACATTGATAAATACACATTATTTATTATTCACAATTTATTACATTATCCACAACTCTTATCAACATCTTAAAATTCATGTTTTGAATCTATTTCATTAAAATAATTCATTATACCTACATATATTGCCCAAGCTATTTTTTCTTGATATGATTCATCTACCAATAACTTTTCCTCAGCACTATTTGAGAGAAAACCACATTCAACTAGTACGGCTGGTATGCTAACTTCTTTTAATAGATATATATCATCTCTTTGTTGAGGTTCTCTTCTGTTATCTTTATCTAATATATTTTTCAATTCCTCTTGTATTATATATGCTAGCTGCTTGCCTTCTTCAGATCCTTTTTTATAAAAGGTCTGGGCTCCATAATAGTACGATTTAGTAAAGCTGTTTAAATGTATTGATATAAGTATTTCACTAGTGCTAGTGTCTATAAGTTCTCTTCTCTTTTTTAAGTCTTCTGTTTTCATTTGACGAAGTGTCTTAGATTCTGATGTATACAGTCCCTGGTCCGTAGATCTAGTCATAAAAACTATGCCTCCACTTTGTTCAATTAGTCGTTTTAGTTTTAATGCTATTTCCAAATTTATTTCATCTTCTTTAATACCATTTTTACTTACTGCACCTGGATCTACTCCTCCATGACCAGGATCTATGGCAATAACCTTATTTGATATTGGTAGATAAGTTACTGGCATAATTTTATATTTTTTTATCGCTCCATATCCTAAAGCTATTAATGCTACCAGGAATATAATACCTATTCTGATATATTTTTTCTAATAATAATCAATTTCATCTTTTCCTCTCCCCTCCTATAGAAATATATTGTAGATATACAAAGTATATTCCAAGGAAAAACTAAATTAATTATCAAAGGATAGAAAAGAAAATCTCTTTCGCTGTGTTAGGTCATTTTCCGCAGTCTCACTGCACAAATTCATTTGCTAGCTTAATTCGCCCCGCAGGGTATAATTCAATAGTCCTTTAGGGCTCATTATCATTCGCATGAATTTGGTCCTAGCAGACACTCCTAATGATAAATTCTATATTAAGGTTGGTGCTCATTGCGTTTGACCTACTAAAGCTCACTCCGTTCGCTAAGTTAGGTCATATCACGCAGTTTCGCAACTCAAATTTATTTGCTCCCTACAGTCGCATAAATTTGGTGCTCATTGCGTTTGACCTACTAAAGCTCACTCCGTTCGCTAAGTTAGGTCATAAAAAAAGCACTGGTTATCCAGTGCTTGCAATTATCTCTTGCAGAATTGATGTACGAAATCAATTTGTATCAAATACACTATTTATAGTAGGGAACATACGCTTTAAATGCCATATATTGATAATTTCAATTTTCTAACTTCTGTTCTTGTGTAAATCGTGCGTAAATTGATTATATCTTTATTATCTGTACACCTTTTCATTTATCAAATGATTTATCTGGTTTTTCTGATTATGTTGCTCAGGCGTTCCTACTAGTTCATGGTGAAGCCCAGCTTGCGGGCGGGCAATGAGCCAGAAGCCTATATGGTGTCGCTGGATCTCACCAGTTCTGTAAAACGGCGCAATACTGCCGCAACCTCTGCCCGAGTGGCTGTACCCTGTGGATCAAAAAGATTACAACTTTTACCACTGATTACACCTGCCATCTGCATCTGCTTCACAGCATCCTTTGCGTAGACGCTGATTCTGGAGCTGTCTGCAAAGGTGTTTTCTCCGTGAACTTTCGGCATTGTAAATCCATCGACCTTGGCGTAGTTCTGCATAATAACCACCATCTGTTCACGTGTAATGGACTGATCAGGTGCAAATTTCCCATTACCAGTTCCCTTTACGATGCTGTTTTTGCTCGCCCATTCAATGTACCCCATATAGTAAGCATCGGTATTCACATCAGAGAAGCTGCTCTTATTGTAATTGCTCACATCGGCATCTGCCAGCCTTCCCAACACCGTGACGAACATTCCTCTTGTCATGGCAGTATTAGGGCTAAAGGTGGTGGCGGAAGTTCCGCTAAATAATCCGTTACTTATCACAAACTCAATATCTTCTTTTGCCCAGTGACTTGCAATGTCCGTAAATGCAGGTGCATCTTCTTTGTATCCTACACCATAAATGGAGAAGTGGTTGGTGCTGAAACGCAACACCTTTTCCATACTGTCATAGACCGAGTTTACGAGCCAGTGTACTTTTCCATTGCCATCTACATAGACAGCCTGTACATTCCCTGCCTTCTCATTTGCGCGGAGGGTGTACGGGATGGTTACTGATACGCTGCCTGCTCTGAAGCTGCTAACCTCCTTGCCGTTACCGTAGTTTACCTTGAGGTCAAATACCGGACGACTGCCAATCGCTTTTTTCCCATCACCAGTCAATTTGTCTCTGTCCTTGCGGGTGGCGGTAATATTCACATCAGATTTTGCTTGCTTGTTGATTTCCTGCACGGTAGGCAAATCCATGCCGATTCTGATGTCGGGGTTGTCCATCACCACAATTGTGTTGACTATTTTCTTCGCAATGATGGTGTCCTGCACAGTCTTTGGAAGATTAACCGTGACATTAGAGCCGGTCTTCCTACCGGTGTCTACACGGAGAACCACTGTGATTCCATTTTTCTCATTTCCGTTTTTCTTGGCGTCTTCGAGAGCTTGTCAAAGGCATCGGTCACAGTTTTGTTAGTGATATTTACTGTGATATTGCCCTTGCCGTCTGCTGTGCCGGGAACCTTAATTTCTCCCTGTGTTGGATCATTAGGTTTGTCGGCTGCAGGTGGGGTAACGATTACAAAGCTACTGTTGTTTGAGGAGCTTGTACTACTGCTGCCAGAGCCGCCACTATAACCCCCAAAATTGCCGGAATCATCAGAGCTGTTTTGACGATAGTTTGCGGTCACGGTTACTGCTTTTGCTGGCATGGTAAATGCCGTTGTCTTTGTGGCTACATTATCAAAGGTTACGTCCGTACTGCTCCAACCTGTGAATGTACAGCCACTTCTGTCATTTGCTGTAATCGTAACAATCACGCCCTCTGCATAGTTTCCACTGCCTGTGCCGTTTGTTACTGTGGCAATGAATAGCCGCTCTGTTACAGTTAAGGTGCCCTTTGTATAGGTAATATCATAACTTGAGGCATTTTCCACCACTCCACTGGAAGGGGTAATGTCAAAATCTCCTACAGTAGCTCCATTAGTTGTGGTAGAAATAGTAGGGGGTGCTATCACATTATCACCGTTCACTAAGCCTATAGTTGTAAAAGTAAAGTCTGGTAATTCATCTCCTTGTATCATATTCTTATCATCCACTTTTAGAGTAAGTGCTTTTTTAGAAACAGTCACAATATAGCTTGCCCTAGCCTGTGCATGGGTATCTGTTTCCATAGCAGTAGCAGTGATGGTTGCACTTCCGTCACCTACAGAAACAATTGTCACCTCACCAGTGGAAGGATTGACAGTAGCTACAGAGCTATCATCACTTGTATAGGTTATTGTACCATTTACATCAGTTTGAGTTAAAAAGTTTACGAACTTTGCGTCACCATAAGTCTTTGTAATAGTCGTAGTTGCATAAGAAATCACCTGTGGAGTCTTAGCTGTATAGGTAATTGTCACAACAATATCATAATCCTTGTAATTAGTCGCATCTGTTACAGGAATGGTCATAGTGCCACTTTGTCCTGTTGTGCTTGCAGGTACAGTATAAGTTAATGTGGTTCCTGAAATGCTCATATCGGTCATCATAATTGTGCCACCAGCAACTGGGGTACCGTAGTTTGAACCTTCTGGAATTTCGGGAAGGGTTATACTTGATCCGATTTTTCCATCTACTAAAATACTTTCTGACAAAGCTGAATTACCCCTATAGTCGATTTTATTGATGGTATAATTACCCAAGGATAAATCTGTAGCTGCATTGTATTCTGTACTTTCAGCAATATCTACCGTAATTAAATAATTGCCTGCATTTGCGGGAGCAGTGGTGCTGCCATTATATTTGACAGTAATTACACCCAAAGCCGTATTAGGTGTTGCCATAATGGACACAGGTTTTTCTGTGCTGTCGTAGTCTACAGCAGTTAAGTCATAGACCAAATCAGCCCTAGTCGGTGTTTTCTTGGTAACAGTAATAACTTGAGTGGTTTCGATAGTTGTGCCATTTGCCGTTAGGGTAATTAAATTGTCACTTAGGGTGAATGGTTCTGTTTTATCCACTGTATAGTTGGTAAAATCTTCATCTTTTGTGCCATCGTCATAAGATGCTTTCACTATCATACCAGTCTTATCAAAGATTTCTCCATAATAATATGTTGTTTTAGTAGGTGGTGTAGTAATAGTGATTTCTTGCAATGTTCTTGCCATGGTTTGAAGAAACACAATGGTTACAGTCATAATTTGATCTGAGCCTATGCTACTGGTAACGCTGGTTGCTCCATCGTAAGAGAAAGTATTTTCAGCTACTCCTGAAAAGGTGTAACCATCTTTTGCTGTCAGAGTTATAGTGGCGGTGTAAACCGTATTGCCAAGGAACATTGTTGGATTGTCACTCCATACAAGGGTTCCGGTATACTGCTCATCCATGATGGATGTGGTTGGTGTGCCGCCGATTGCTGGAGGAGTCAATTTGCCTGTCAAATCCAAGTTGCTGACTGTAGTATCTGGAACTGGCTCAATTTTGAGGTATTTGTAGTTTGGAAGATTATCTGCATCATAGGGACCCACATTGCTTCCATCCTTGTTGGTGCCAGCTGTGGCAATACCCTTTATAAGGTTCAATGTACCGCTTAGAGCTTTTTGTTCACTTGTGGCTATTACCATGCCTCCTTTGAAGTTCAGTACGCCGGATATTGCATAGTAGGTGGTACCGGTCGCGTTTACCTCACCGCCGGAGATGTTGATTGGATATGTTTGCATATTAGCAGATAGACCCGTTTTTCCAGTTACACTAATTTTACCTCCGGTAATATTATAACTATTTGCTACCATTGCCGTAGCGGAACCTCCAGTACTATTAGCAGTCACATTGCCTCCAGTAATATTTATTTTATTGCCGAATATACCAATTGATGTCCAAGTAGCATAACTGATACCGGTGATTGTTCCGCTTTTGATTGTGAGTTCACCATTACTGTAAATGCCATAGCTGACACTTCCTTTTCCGCTATTGGCATATAGACTACCAGTGCCATAAATTTCCAATGCACCTTTGGTATAGATACCATAACTAAATTTATCACTTGCATCTGGACAACTTATTGTGTTGTTCCCCGTCACCACCATTTTTAGGTCAGTGATGTCTGCATATACACCATATTGATGTTCTTCCTCACCACCCCAATAGTCATTCTCTGTTTTTTCGTATACTGCGGCGATTGTTGCCCCATCCAGTGTAAGAGTTGATGTAACAGGGTTATAGGAGATATTTCCGCTAATGCCCGTACCGCTGATGTTATCTTTGTTAACGTCGGTCACCTGCACACCGCCCACCCATATGTTGTAAGTAACACCGGCCAAAGGACTGACCATCCCTAACGCTACTGAGGTGGGCAGCAGCTCATCCACCGTCACCCTAATCTCCGGCAGTTCAGCACTGATACATAGTCCTCAATCACTGGCCTAAAGACATACTCGCCCTTGATGTCCATGTCATATTCTGGCTGTGAAGCCCATACCACCGGAATGTCAATTTGGACATCTTCATATGCAGAGCTATATACTTCTTCCCTTACTGTTTGTTGATTCGTATCTGATTGCACAACTGTGACTATCAATGTTTCAGGCAAATCTAAATCCTCTATAAGTGTGCCGATAGTGGCAGTTATTTCTGTTTCTTCAAGTGGTTCAAATGCAATAATTTCTCCCATTTCTCCATTGTTTGTAGATGTTTCTTGTGCCATTACCGAAAGCGGTAGCATAGTCAATATCATGCATAGTGAAAGAAATATACTTAATAATCTTTTTATCATATTTGTTTTCCTCCTTTGAAAGGCTTTTGCTTGCCTTTTTATACTTTCTAGTTATCCGCCTTGCCAGCCTGATCCTCCAGATAGTCTTTTTTCCGAAAACCCAGCATCCCAGCAACAGCAGATACTGGGAACATTCGAATTTCACGGTTCATCTTTGACACACTGTCGTTATAAATCAGCCGGCTGGTGCGCACCATGTTTTCAAAGGTCTGCACCGCGTCCATGGTTTTGATATAGGTCTGATTTACTTTTAACTCCGGGTATTGCTCCGTTACAATGGCAATCCTGCCCAGCGCATTGAAAATAATCTCTTCCTGACGCATTACTTCATCCGGTGTGGATTTCGCTGTAATTATGCTTCGTCTGGATTTAATGGTTTCAATCAGTGTTTCGCTTTCAAGCTTAGCATATCCTTTTGTTAAATCCAAAAGAGCCATGATGACGTCAAAACGTACTGATAGCTGCACTCCGATCTGACTCATGGCATTGCCGATATGCTCATCCAGCACGACCAGTTTGCGATGTGTAGAGATTGTCCATAGAACAATGACCGCAAAAACTACGATGATTGTGATGAAAGTTGGCAACATAATAGGGTCCTCCTTGTTTATTTTTTACCGCATAGACAGACTACGTCCAATTTAAGTTAAGGAACTTTGTAGCTTTCGCCCCCAAAATAGACGTGCCCGTTCGCATAGCCATAAGCATTGTTAAGAAGGTAAAAATTGTTCTTTTGAACATTGTCAACCACAATCTTGCCATTGCGGTCAAAAACAGTCCAATGGCTCATATACGCTTCGGTATCAAGATATTTTATTGTCTCACCATAGGGAACTTGGTGAAGAGCCAGAGTATATCCTCCCCCTATAGAAATCTTGTTTCAAGTAAAGATTTTGTTTTACATCTTCAATCTATCAAAATCTATCTAAAAAACCCACTTCCTGCATGAAACATGATTTTTTTGGCATGAATCATGTTTCAAATATTCGATTTTTATGATAAAATTATTATGCAGAGATAGAATAATAGAGAAATGGAGGAATTATTATGCTCCAGATTGCGGTCTGTGATGATAATATTGACGAACTATCCAATATGGTACAGCTTATAGACCTGTACCGAACATCAAAACATCTAAGCTGCGAATATGCTGTTTTTTCAAACGGATTTGAGCTGGTTTCAGTCTTGGAAAAAGGAAAACAGTTTGATATATACTTTCTGGATATTATTATGCCGGGCTTAACGGGCATTGATGTGGGAAAGGAAATCCGCACCTTTGACAAAACCGCACCGATTTTATTCTTTACCTCATCGCCCGAATTTGCTTTGGAGAGCTATTCCGTTAAAGCTATCAACTATGTACTCAAACCAATTTCAAAGGAGAAGCTATTCTTTACCTTGGATGATCTACTGGAGCAAATCAAAGTGAAAGAAGAAGAGGATGCACTCATAGTAAAGAGCAATGAGGGGGTTCAAAAAATACTGATCTCCAATTTGAGCTTTGTCGAGGTCATCCGCAGAAACGTCCTATATCATCTGCACTCTGGCAAGGTGGTCGAATGTACGGAGCTTTTTTCCTCTGTCTGCGATACACTGCTGAAATATGGGTGTTTTATCAAACCTCACCGCTCCTATCTTGTGAATATGCAGTATGTGGATACCATCGAAAACCATCAGATCACCTTACAGACCCTCTCCACTATACCTATTGCACAAGGCAAGGCGCGAGAGATAAAGCAGCAATATCTGCGTTATCAAATGGAGGAGGAATGATTATGATAGTAACAGTGATAGGCCTCTTACGATTTGGAGTTTCTTTGGTCTTTGGTATAACGGTATCGGTTCTCTTTGCGGGAATAGAACTCACGAAAAAAACAGGCTCGTCACAGGCTTGCTCTGTGTCATTTTCCTTTTCGTTCAAACCGCCAGTTGGTGGCTTTTGGGCTTGGATTTGACATCAAAGCTGTATCCACTGATTATCCATCTGCCGCTGATATTTATATTCTCTCTATACTATAAGCGTCCTTGGCTCATATCCGCTATCAGCGTGCTATCGAGTTATCTCTGCTGTCAGGCTCCGCGCTGGTTTGGTTTTCTTGCGGGTGCCGCTTTGGGCAGCAGACTTGCAGACCACATTTTTTATATTGGATCAGTGTTTCTGGCCTATTATTTCTTGAAAAGATATGTGGCCGGATCTGTCCGGCAGTTGATGGAAAAGTCCCATAAGTCTTGCTTACTTTTAGGCGGAGTTCCGCTTTTTTACTACCTGTTCGACTATATAACCGCCATCTACACCGATGTGCTTTACAGCGGTGCTGAATGGGCGGTACAATTCATGCCCTCAACAATATCAGTTTTCTATTTTGTGTTTGTTATCCTTTACTACGCTGAAACACAAAAACAAGCAAACCTCCAAAGAGAACGGGATATGCTAGATGCACAGTTTCGGTTGGCGCAGACAGAGTTTGCTTCTCTGAGGCAGTTACAGCAGAACGCCGCATCCTATCGGCATGATATGCGCCACCATTTTGCACTTTTACAGGGACTGGCCTCCAAAGAACACATAGAGGGGATTAAAGAGTACCTACGAACTGCCCAGTCCGACATGGATGCCATCACGCCCTTACTCTTTTGCGAAAGCGAAACCGTCAACCTAATTTTGTCCGCTTTCGCTACTAAAGCGAAACAAGCGGAAATCATGCTGACTGTGGATGCGAAACTGCCTGATTCACTTCCCTTTAGCGATACTGAGCTTTGCTCGCTATTGTCAAATGCCTTGGAAAACGCCATTCATGCCTGTGAACAGATAGCTGACTACAACAAGCGTATCATCCGGTTGCGTATGTATTCCAAAAATAATAAGCTGTGCATTGATCTACGCAATAGCTATCAGGCAGAGCCAATATTCCATCAGGGACTTCCAGTATCACAAAAGCAAGGGCATGGCTTTGGCACAAAAAGCATGATTCATATTGTGGAAAAGCATGGGGGTGTATTCCAGTTTTCAACTAAAGATGGCTGGTTTATATTTCAAGCTACTGTATAATCTCTTAATTAACTTATTTTCCGCTATTTATATACTTTGAAATGTGCACTTACACACTAGTTTGCTCGTGGAAAATAGTCACAATTTTATGAGTCGTAAGTGTGATATGCATAGGGAGGATATTTATTTATATTTTTATATATATTGATTTCACTGGTCTGCGGGGAATTGGGGGCTTAAGATATGGGATATCTTTCTGGCGTGCGAAGGTTATTTTGCACAAATAAAAGGCGCCAGATTGGTTTCCCAGTCTGACGCTCTGTATATTTCGTAAATATACTTTGTAATTGTAAACCTACTCTTTTGTAAGTCGACAATGAAATTATCTCTTACATAATTGATGTACTGAATTAAATTGTCCAAAACACACTATATACAATGGTGTTTTCAATATCCTTAGCACTATAATATTCATATTTCAATGGCGCATATCACTAACCATGTGTAAATCCTGTGTAAACGGCTTGTGACTCCATGATTCTTGGTATATTTTTTTCTTCAACATTTTTGTAATGTGTAAGTGATATACTTCAATTTCTCCTAGTATATCAATTTGTCAAATTCATTTATCTTTTGACCTTAAAGGGTGTCGCTGGAGATTGTCAGTTCCACGAAGCGGCGCAGAACCGCTGAAACCTCAGCACGCGTAGCTTCACCCTGTGGGGCACCTCATTTCATGCTGGGCATATCTGTCTTAGCAGCCTGCTCAACAAGATACTCTCTTTTCGGAAAGCCCAGCATGCCGGAAATCATTGAGACAGGGAACATTCGGATTTCACGGTTCAGCTTGGTGACGCTGTCGTTGTAAATCAGCCTGCTAGTGCGCACCATGTTTTCAAAGGTCTGCACTGCGTCCATGGTTTTAATATAGGTTTGGTTTGCCTTTAATTCCGGGTACTGCTCCGTTACCATGGCAATCCTCCCCAACGCTTCGGAAATAATTCCCTCTTGGCGCATGACATCATCCGGTGTGGATTTCGCTGTAATTATGCTTCGTCTGGATTTAATGGTTTCAATCAAGGTTTCGCTTTCGTGCTTGGCATAGCCCTTTGTCAAATCCAAAAGAGCCGTCAGAGCATCGAAGCGGCTAGAAAGCTGCACTCCGATCTGGCCCATGGCATTGCTGGTATTCTCCTCCAGCATCACCAGTTTGCACTGGGTGGAGATAATCCATAGAACAATGACCGCGACAATTACGATGATTGTAATGAAAGTTGACAGCATAGTGTTTTCTCTCCTCTTTCTGTTTTTATAAAGGCAGGGAGCCTTTCAGACCCCCTGCCGATTTTGAGAAATCAAAGACACTTCTTGTATTTCTTTGCAGCTAAATTACTCTACACCCATGGCGTCAAGGAATGCGCCTAATTTTGCATCAAAATCATTTAGCAGTTCGGCCACTGTTTCCAGCTTTGAGGCATCATTTTCTGCACTTGCTTCATACAATGTTTGCTGATATAACGCAAGTACTTCTACACACTCATTGAGCGCCGCCACCTGGTCATTATAGTAGTTGGTTTCCCATGTTGTGTTTTCCATATCTTGAAGCATCCCATTGGAGTCTTCTGCCAACTTCCTGTATGCGTCCAAGAGCGCACTTTCTTCTTTTTGACCGCTTTTCACTTCTTCCAATAATGTGACAATTTCCTGCTGTTCGGTATAATTTTCAACAATTCGATTTAAAAAGTCCTCCAGGTTTACGTAATCCGCATCCGCTTTCGCCTGCTCATCCGCAACCGAAGCCTCTGGCTGGTTCGCTGGCGGTGTTACTACATCAGCCTCTCCTCCGCAGGCTGCAAGGCTAAATGTCATAACAAGTGCCATCATAAGTACTAATAATTTTTTCATTTCAAATCCTCCATCTTGTTTTACTTTGGTATACAGGGAACATTCCCTTACATTCAATCTATCAAAAATCTTCTAAAAAATCCGGCGGTTGCATGAAACATGCTTTTTTCGACATGAAATATGATTTTAACAATATTTTCAATTTCTGTCTTCTTGTTTGTTAATCCACTTCATAAGAGATTCCTTAGTAAACATGATCCGATTTCCTATTCTATAACGAGGTATTTTTTTCCCTAGCTCTAACCATCTTTAAAATAATATTATCTCTTTGATAACCAAGGTGCAGACTCTCGATCTACGCTTTGCCGTCGCGGTGGGTCGTTAATCAGCTTTGATGAAAACGATTCTGCCTAATTCGGGAGCGGAACCACTGATGGAAGCAACGAATACTGCGCCCCCGAAGGTGTTTACAAGCAGCGCTTGATTTTTGTAATCCCTGATTGTGCTGAATTTAGAATACGTGTTGATTCTCCACGAATGGGGTACATTATTCGAGTGCAATTGCATGGATGTCGGGCAGCTTGTGTCCATATACACATAACGATCGTCATAAATAATTGTGTATTCCAGCCCGCGGTCAGTGCTGTTGTTTACAAGTTTAACGCTAAATGGCTTATCGGGCTTGTCGTATGAAAGTTCAAGCCAATAATTATCCCCTCCCGCAGTAAATATATCTGTCGCCGATTTTCATATAGTAATCGCCGGATTCTAAAACAGCAGCATTAGCGTTTGGTGATGTTGGTGATGTTAACGATGCGGCAGTTGATGCAGGGGCCGGAATTTCGATTCTTTCAGCCCAAACATAATACTCCATGCCGTTCCAGCGAACCCACGCGTATCCGTCTCTCCTTTTCTCCAATAATAAAACCTTTGTGCCTTGGGGGATTGTGCCTAAAACTTTGCCATCCGGCTTATCGCGGTAAGGCGCGCCCCCATATTCCTCGTTATTTAGAACTTTTACTTCAGGCACCGTTACAGCCGCGGCAGGGGATTTTATCGGTGCTGGGACAGACGCTTCTTGCACCGATTCAGTCTTGTCATATACATGGATAGTATATTCTGCCACCTTTCTACCGGCGTACCGTACTTCCACTACTCTATTTTTTCTGGCAGTTGTGAACCCCCGTCCCTGGGTCAGTTGCACGTTATCCATATAAAAGGTGATTCTGTCATTTACGTTGATGTCTTTGCCACCGTCATTTATAACGGCGTTAAACCCTGCGCTGTCAAAGCCCTCGCCTACGCTATACGTGGTTTTTCGGGGGAATGACAGGATGTTAAGCCCCGCCACCGTATGCAGTACGCGCCGTATAGAAAAATCTCCCATAGTGATATTTACTGTAACCGGACTTGTGCCGAAATCGTACTCTCCGCCGAAAAAAAGTCGGTTGCCGTTTCCTAATATACGGAGGCAGTCGCCGTTAATATGCTGTGAACTACCGTCTGTGAAGGTGGCACGGACTTCAAAGTCGCTTGAACGAACCGTTGTATCTGTGCGGTTGCCGCTTTTCTGAGGTTCCTGGGTCAATTCCACAGAGGTAACAAAAGGGGTAACGGTAAAGGGGATGGTTAATTGCTTGCTTGCCACTTTTACAATAAAATCTTTTTCGCCCGCTTCAAAAAAACGGAAGCCCTGAAGAACCCGTACCCCGTCTTTGTAACTGCGCATACCCCGGGAGCCTGCAAAAATCATTAAATCCTCGTGGCCCAAATCCTGTGTCTGACCGTTCCTAAAAGTAACCCGTACGACAATGTCCCTTGGGTCAAACGGATCCGCCCCTTGGCGATAGGTGGTTTTCGGAGGTGTGATAAGTGTAAGCTCACTGACGTTTTGCCATCCGTGGTCTAAGCGAGGGACAACTTCAAAATTATATGGCGTTGCGACAATATTACCCGATCGCATGATCATTTCATATATCCCTACCTGCTTGAAAACATCGCCCTGCCTTATTTGAACGCCATTTGCCCACCACTCCCTATTTTTGGTATGGGAGATGATTCCACCTTTTTTATGTTCATAAATCTCCCCTATTCCGTCAAAGGCATCGCTACGACAAAGGTTCTCGTCACCGCCCACGGCTCATTTGTTCCGATCAACACATCCATCGGACATCCAGCGAAAGCCGTCATCGGCAGTATGGAGAGTACCATGCACAGGGTGAGCAGTATGCCCATAATTCGTTTTTTCATTATTTTTCCTCCTTGATTTTTTGTTTTGCTTTCGTGTTTTCATTGTAGCGGATGTTTCTCGAAAAAAACCGTCCGCTGCATGAAACATGATTTTTTCGACATGAAACATGATATAAGATGATAACCGCAAAAACAGACAAGCATCCAAAGTGAGGAAGATTAGTACCATTTCACCCTTTTGTAGGCTTTACACTAAAAGTATGGCTCATATCGTGGAAAAGCATAAAAAAATCCCCCAAACATAAATGTTTGAGAGATTTTGTATTTCGTAAATTGTCCAGTTACACACAAGTTTGCTCGTGGGTTGCATTTACTTAAAAAATAGAAAAAAAGAGATAAAAAATGAGAAAATGACAAGCGAGTTTGCTCGTGGAAAAAAGATACAATTTTATGAGTCGTAAGTGCGATATGCATAGGGAGGATATTTATTTATATTTTTATATATATTGATTTTACTGGCCTGCGGGGAATAAAAGTTTCTTAATTGGGGATATCTTTGTGGCGGGGGATCTGTTTTTACACAAATAAAAGGCGCCAGATTGGTTTCCCAGTCTGACGCTCTGTATCTTTCGTAAACATACTTTGTAATTTTGAACCGACTCTTTTGTAAGTCGACAAAAATATTATCTCTTACTAAATTGTGGTGATCTTCTTGCTTTCTTAAGACCGTATTTCTTTCTCTCTTTCATTCTTGAGTCTCTTGTTAAATGTCCTGCTTTTTTAAGTATAGGTCTTAACTCTTGGTCTGATTCTATTAGTGCTCTTGCTATACCATGTCTAATTGCACCAGCTTGACCTGTGAACCCACCACCTTCAACATTTACTAAAACATCATATTTATCCATAGTTTCAGTAATAACAAGTGGTTCTCTTGCAATTACTCTTAAAGTTTCATAATCGAAATATTCTCCGATATCTCTTTTATTTATAGTAATATTACCGTTTCCTGGTACTAATCTAACTCTTGCTACAGAAGTCTTTCTTCTTCCTGTTCCAAAAAATTGTATATTAGCCACTTACAGTCCTCCTTTCTCGTGAGCATTAAAATTCGTATATTTCAGGTTGTTGAGCTTCGTGATTATGCTCAGCTCCACTATAAACTTTTAACTTCTTAATCATCTTTCTTCCTAAGCTATTTTTAGGAAGCATTCCTTTTACTGCTAATTCGATAGCCATTTCTGGTTTTTCTGCCATCATTCTCTTATATGATATTTCTCTTCCTCCTCCTGGATATCCAGTGTGGTAGAAATGACTTTTTTGTTCTAACTTTTTACCAGTTAATTTGATTTTCTCTGCATTTATGATAATAACAAAATCACCAGTGTCTACATGAGGAGTATATATTGGCTTGTTTTTCCCGCTCAATATTGTAGCTACTTCTGTAGCTAATCTTCCTAACACTTTGCCTTCTGCATCTATTACATACCATTTTCTATCAACTTCGTTTGTTTTAGCCATAAAGCTTTTCATCATTTTCCCTCCTTATACCAACGTTGAGTAGTCAAGGTTAAAAAAGTTCCGGGGCTTTTTTAAAACACTCTAATATATTCTAATACAAGTAATTATCTATGTCAAGACGTTTTTTAATAGTATAAAAAGTTTTTATCAAAATATTATAGATAATTTTTTCAAACCCATATAGGTCAAGTTCTTTTTTAAAAAGAACAAGCGAGAATTTTCTTATGGATTATAAAAAACTTTTTCTAAAAATAATCCTTGTGGCGGGGCTGTTGGTCCTGCCCCTTCTCTCCTTCTATCTAAAATTATCTTTGGTAAATCCTGTTTCTTTATCTTTCCAAATCCAACGTAAAGCAATGTACCCACTATTATCCTTACCATATTTCTTAAAAAACTATTTCCCTCTATATTAAATTCTATTAGATCCTTGTTTTTTTCTATTGATATATTATAGATTGTTCTAATTGTACTATTTACATCTGAATTTGCAGCCATAAATGTAGCGAAGTCATGAGTCCCTATTAAATGTTTCGAAGCTTCTATCATCTTATCTATATCAATATCGTAGTGTACATGGTAAGAAAAATTTCTATATATAGCCCTTGGCAGCTCTCCATTATAGACTATATATTTATACCTTTTTTTATAGCATCAAATCTTGAATGAAATTTTAAATCTACCTCTTCTGATTCTATAATAGTAATATCTTCAGGTAACAAAAACTTTAAAGCATATTTATATTTTTCACCTGGGATATTTGATTTAGTTAGAAAATTTGCAACTTGTCCTAATGCATGGACCTTTCCGTCTGTCCTTCCAGAACCAATAAGTTTTACTTTTTCTTTAGTCGCTTTTTCTATTGCTTCCTCTATTTTCCCTTGTATTGTTATTGCATTTTCTTGTTTCTGCCACCCCGAATAGTTTGTACCTTCATATTCAATAGTAAGTTTAATATTTTTCATATTTACCTCTATATATATCTAGTGCTTATAATAAACCCAAAAAATATAGTCATAGATATTAGTGCTAGTATATCTATTCTCTTTAGCTTTAATTCATTCAATCTAGTTCTGTTATCTCCGCCTCTATAACATCTCGCTTCCATTGCAGTAGCCAATTCATCAGCTCTTCTAAATGCATTTATAAACAATGGTACTAATAAGGGTACTAGATTTTTTGCTCTGCTTAGTATATTTCCTGATTCAAAATCAGCTCCCCTAGCCATCTGAGCCTTCATTATCTTATCTGTTTCTTCTAGCAGAGTAGGAATAAACCTCAGAGCTATAGTCATCATCATAGCTAATTCATGGGCTGGTAGTCCAATTTTTTTAAATGGAGATAGTAATTTTTCTATCCCATCAGTCAGAGCTATAGGCGATGTAGTAAGTGTAAGAAGTGAAGTTCCTGTAATCAAGAAGATTAGTCTTAGTGCCATAAAAACAGCTAAATATAATCCTTCTTTAGTTACAGCCAAAGGCCCTATTTCAAATAATACTTCTCCTTTAGTCATGAAAATATTTATTGTAAAAGTTATTAGTATAATGAATAAAAGTGGTTTAATTCCTTTTAAAATAAATTTTAGAGGTACTTTTGATATCCTAACTACCATAAGGATAAAACCTAGTATAAATGCGTATGGAATAAAACTATTAATGAAAAATAATGATGCTATAAACAATGAAATTATAATTATCTTTATTCTTGGATCTAGTCTATGAATTATAGTATCCCCAGGAAAATATTGACCTATGGTTATATCCTTAAGCATCTTTCTTTCTCCTTAAAAACTTTAGTATTTCTTCTTTAGCTTCATTTACTGTTAATACATCATCTTTAACATCATTTCCCTTTTCTCTGAATACCTTCATAAACTTTGTTATTTGTGGAACTCCTAAGCCTATACTTTCTAATTCATCAGCTCTTCTAAAAATTTCTCTAGTTTTACCATCCATTTCTAATTTACCTCTATGCATTACAAGAATTCTATCCACCAACTTTGCCACATCTTCCATACTATGGGACACTAGTATTATAGTAATACCCTCTTGCTCATAAAGTTTCTGGATTTCCCCCAATATTTCATCTCTACCACTTGGGTCAAGTCCCGCTGTTGGTTCGTCTAATACTAGTATTTTAGGCTTCATAGCTATTACTCCAGCTATAGCTACTCTTCTCTTCTGTCCACCGCTTAATTCAAATGGAGATCTGTCTTTCAATTCCTCAAAATTCAGTCCTACTAATTCCATAGATTCTTTTACCCTATTATGGATTTCTTCTTCATTAAGTCCTAAATTTCTAGGACCAAAGGCAATATCTTTATAGATAGTTTCTTCGAATAACTGATGTTCTGGATATTGAAATACAAGACCCACTTTTTGTCTAATTTCTTTTAAATTTGCGTCTTTTGTTGTTATATTTACTCCATCTATTATTATATCTCCTGAAGTTGGCTTCATTAATCCATTTAGATGCTGCACTAATGTAGATTTTCCAGAACCTGTATGACCTATTAGTCCTATAAATTCTCCTTCATTTATCTCTAAATTTATGTTATCAAGGGCTTTTTTTTCAAATGGAGTATTGGCATTATATATATAATTTAAATTATTTATTTTCATTATCATAGCAATTCCACCAATTCTTCTATAGATAGTATATCTTCTTTCAAATCTAATCCTTCTTTTCTTAATTCATATACCAATTCAGTTACTTGTGGTACATCTAATCCTAGTTCTTTAACCTTGTCTACTTGCTTAAATACCTCCTTAGGTGTCCCTTCCATAACGATTTCACCTTGTTCCATTACAAGTATCCTATCAGCTTCTACAGCCTCATCCATGTAGTGAGTAATTAATATTATTGTTTTATTCTCAACCTTATTTAATTTCTTTATTGTATTCATTACTTCTATTCTGCCTATGGGATCTAACATTGCAGTTGGTTCATCTAATATGATGCAGTCCGGTTTCATAGCTAATATTCCTGCAATGGCTACTCTTTGTTTTTGTCCTCCTGATAAAAGATGCGGGGCATGTTTTTTATATTCTGTCATTTCTACTACTTCTAAAGCTTCATCTACCCTAGTTCTTATTTCTAATGGAGGTATTCCTAAATTCTCTGGTCCAAAAGCAACATCTTCTTCTACTATTGTAGCTACTATTTGATTATCTGGATTTTGAAATACCATACCCGCCTTTGCTCTTATATCCCATATCTTTTCTGCATCCTTGGTATTCATATCCATTACAAAAATATCTCCTCGTGTAGGCATTATAAGACCGTTCATAAGTTTAGCTAAGGTAGATTTACCAGATCCATTGTGACCTAGAATTACTAAAAATTCTCCATTTTTGACTTCTATGCTCAAGTTTTTTACAGCCTGTTGAATACTATCGTCTATTAATGATTTATATTCATAGGTAACATCTTCTATCTTTATCATCGTATCATCCCTCTATTCAATTCACAATGCACAATGCACAGTTCACAATTTTAAATAACTCATAACTACTTTGATTAATTTAATCCTAGTATAATATAACATAATGATACCCTTTATTCAATCTACAATTCACAATTTAATGATTAATGGCAAACTCTATTCCTAGCAATAAAAGCCTTATCCTAAAAAATTCAGTTTTCCAACTTTATCTTTCAATTGTGAATTGTGAATTGTGAACTGTGAACTGTGAATTGTGCATCGTTATATTTTCTAAAGCAAATATAACGAAAGGGACTAAGCTTAAACTTAATCCCCTACCCTTTATACTAATTCTAATATAGCCATTTCTGCCCCATCTCCACGACGAGGTCCAACTTTTAATACTCTTGTGTAGCCACCGTTTCTCTCTTGATACTTTGGTCCTATTTCATCAAATAGCCTTTTTACTACATCTTCATCATATACATAAGCTAAAACTTGACGTCTAGCGTGTAAGTCTCCTCTTTTTGCTAAGGTTATCATTTTATCTGCCATTCTTTTAGTTTCCTTAGCTCTAGTAACTGTTGTTTCTATTTTTCCGGTTCTCAACAAGGATGTTACTAGGTTCCTAAGCATTGCTTTTCTTTGATCTGTAGGGCGACCAAGTTTTCTTAACGTTGTCACATTTATCCCTCCTTCATGCCTTGTTACTCATCAGATTTCTTTAGACCTAATCCTAATTCAGCAAGTTTTCTTTGTACTTCCTCAAGGGATTTCTTACCAAGATTTCTTACTTTCATCATATCTTCCTCAGTTTTTTGAGTCAACTCTTCTACTGTATTTATAGCTGCCCTCTTTAAGCAGTTATAGCTACGTACTGAAAGATCTAACTCTTCAACAGTCATTTCAAGAACTTTTTCTTTCTTGTCCTCTTCTTTTTCTACCATTATTTCTACTTCACTAACATGTTCAGTTAGCCCGATAAAAAGATTTAAGTGTTCTGTAAGTATTTTTGCTCCTAAAGACGTAGCCTCATCAGGATTCATTGTTCCATTTGTCCATACTTCTAGAATCAATCTATCATAGTCAGTAATCTGACCTACTCTTGTATTTTCTACTGCAAAGTTGACCTTTTTCACCGGAGTAAATGCAGAATCAACAGGTATAACACCCACTGGCTGACCTTCCTTCTTATTTCTCTCGGCTACTACATAACCTCTACCCTTTACTAGTTCAAGTTCCATGTATAGATTACCATCTTCATTTACGGTAGCAATGTGATGATCCTTATTGATGATTTCCACATCTGGACCTGTAATAATATCTCCTGCTGTTACAATCTGAGAACCTTGTGCCTCAATTCTTAAGGTTACAGGTTCATCAGTATATATTCTTGCAGCAAGACCTTTTATATTTAATATTATTTCTGGTACATCTTCTAGTACACCTGGTATAGTTGAAAATTCATGTAACACTCCCTGAATTTTTATTGAAGAGACTGCTGCACCTGGTAATGAAGATAACAGTACTCTTCTTAATGAATTCCCCAAGGTTGTACCGTATCCCCTCTCAAGAGGCTCTACCATAAATTTTCCATAACTCTCATCATCGCTCAACTCTAGAATTTCAATTCTTGGCTTTTCAATTTCTATCATTAACATTAACCCTCCTTAAAATTTGGTTTGTTAAAGTACGAGGGCAACTGATTTTGTTATGAATGCTATTATTTAGAATATAACTCAACGATTAAGTGTTCTTCTACTGGTATATCTATATCTTCTCTAGTTGGCTCAGCTACTATGCTACCCTTTAACTGATCAATATCCACACTTATCCATTTAACAGTGTTGCCATTATGATTTGCTGCTAAATCTTTAATCTTTTCACTACCTCTAGTTCTTTCTTTAATTTCAACAATATCTCCAACAGAAAGAATTACAGATGGTATATCTACTTTTGAACCATTAACTAAGAAATGACCATGTGTAACTAATTGTCTAGCTTCTGCCCTTGATGATGCAAAGCCCATTCTGTATACTACATTGTCTAATCTTAATTCAAGTATTTTAAGTAGGTTTTCACCTGTTATTCCTCTCATTTTATCTGCCATAATGAAATATTTAACCATTTGAGATTCAGAAATTCCATAGAATCTACGAACTTTTTGTTTCTCTCTAAGCTGCATTCCATACTCTGTTTACCTTTTTTCTTGATTGTCCGTGTTGTCCTGGTGCATAATTTCTTTTAACTATCGCGCATTGATCTGTATAGCATCTATCTCCCTTAAGAAATAGTTTCATACCTTCTCTACGACATAGTCTGCAAACTGGACCTGTATATCTTGCCATCTATTACACCTCCTATTAAACTCTTCTACGTTTTGGTGGTCTACATCCATTATGAGGAATAGGAGTAACATCCTTAATCATATTTACTTCTAATCCTGTTGCTTGTAATGACCTAATTGCGGCTTCTCTTCCTGAACCAGGTCCCTTAACGTATACTTCTACACTCTTTAATCCATGTTCCATAGCTTTTTTAGCTGCTTCTTCAGCTGCTTGTTGTGCTGCGAAAGGAGTAGATTTTCTTGAACCTCTAAAACCTAATTGTCCTGCACTAGCCCATGACAATACATTACCTTGTAAATCTGTTAGGGTAACCATAGTATTGTTGAATGTTGATGAGATATGTGCTTGACCTCTCTCTATATTCTTACGTTCTCTTCTTCTAACACGAGTTACTTTGCCTTTTTTAGCTGCCACTTAATTTCCCTCCTTTACCTACTTCTTCTTAGATACCAATCTCTTTGGACCTTTTCTTGTTCTAGCATTGGTCTTAGTTCTTTGACCTCTCACTGGAAGACCTCTTCTATGTCTAATTCCTCTATAACAGTTGATTTCTCTAAGTCTCTTTATGTTTAAAGCTATCTCTCTTCGAAGATCACCTTCTACATGATAACCATCTATAACAGCTCTAAGGCTTGCTACTTCAGATTCTGTTAGGTCCTTTACTCTAGTGTTTGGATTAACACCAGCTTTTGTTAATATTTCATTTGCTCTTGGTCTACCAATACCAAATATATATGTTAAACCAACTTCAACTCTCTTATCTCTTGGTAAGTCAACACCTGCTATTCTTGCCATTAATGTTTACACCTCCTAAAATAAATACATTCACAAAAGCAGCCGCGTTATATAATTAACCTTGTTTTTGTTTATGTCTTGGATTTTCACAAATAACCATGACTTTGCCGTGTCTTTTGATTATTTTGCATTTTTCACATATCTTCTTAACTGATGGTCTTACTTTCATTTAAATCCCTCCTATGCTACTTGTTTCGCCAGGTTATTCTGCCTCTAGTCAAATCATAGGGTGACAGTTCAACTGTTACCTTATCTCCAGGAAGTATCCTTATATAATTCATTCTCAATTTTCCAGAAATATGGGCTAATATTTCATGACCATTTTCTAGTTTTACTTTAAAAATAGCATTAGGTAAAGCATCTACTACCATACCTTCAACTTCAATAACATCAGATTTAGACATTAGGTTTTCGAACCTCCTGTTCAAACAAATTTAGAAACTCTTATTGAAAGGTTCTAATAATTTTCTAATATACGCATTGTTTATTTTGATCTTATTATCCAGTTTGTACCTTAGTTCAGGTAAAACTGTATTATAAACAATCAAATGTTTCAACTTTTTCTGTTTTGGATTATCAAGTTTTCTTAAAGATCCATCTACAATCAGTACACTCTGATTATCTATGATATCTAATACTAAAAAAACTTTTCCTTTATCCCTTCCAGCTCTCGACTTAACCACCTGACCGACGGCTATGTCGTCAATTAAATCCATTATAAATTCACCTCTTTATAATAGCTTATTAAACCGCTGGTTCCTTTGGAGAAAGGCAATGCCTTTCTCATTATTTGTCTCCTAAAGCTTTTACTATAGTTTCAAAGACTTCGTCTATTGGTCTAGTTCCATCTACATTGAGTATTATCCCTTTTTCTTTATAATAATCAATTAATGGTTGTGTCTGATTAAGATACACTTCTATTCTAGTAGCTACTGTTTCCTCAATATCATCATCTCTTTGAAATAATTCTCCGTTATCTATATCACATAGATTTTCAACCTTAGGTGGGTTAAATTTTATATGATAAGAGGAACCACATGTTTTGCAAATTCTTCTACCAATAGCCCTTTCAATTAAAATTTCCTTGTCTGCATCAATATTAACAACTTTATCAAGTTTTATACCCATTTTTGTAAGTTCCTTGTCTAAAGCTTCTGCTTGATTTATAGTTCTTGGAAATCCATCTAAAAGAAAGCCTTGGACGCAATCTTCTTTAGTCAATCTATCTTGTACAATTGAAACCACAAGTTCATCAGGTACTAAAAGGCCTTTATCCATATATTCTTTGGCCTTTTTGCCTAATTCAGTTCCTTCTTTAATGTTCGACCTGAATATATCTCCTGTTGAAATATGTGGTATATTATATTCTTTAACTATAGCTGATGCTTGAGTACCTTTACCTACACCAGGTGGTCCTAATAAGATTAGTCTCACAATAATCATCTCCTATAGTTTAGTTTAAAAATCCTTTATAGTGTCTCATTAGCATTTGTGCTTCTATTTGTTTAACAGTCTCTAATGCAACACCTACTACTATTATTATACTCGTTCCACCAAAATTAACATTCATACCAAATATCTTAGATAAAATAATTGGTAAAGATGCTAAAACTGCTAAAGCTAATCCACCAACAAAAGTAATTCTAGTTACAACTTTGTTTAAATGCTCTGATGTTGGTCTTCCCGGTCTTATTCCTGGAATAAAACCTCCGTTTTGTTGTAAATTCTTTGCATATTCCACAGTATTAAATTGAATAGCTGTATAAAAATACGTAAAGAACATAATCAACGCAATATTTAATATTGAATATATCCAAATACCAATATTTCCTTGTGGTGTTAACCATTTAGTTATCCATGTTGAAGGAGCACCCTTAGTAAATAATGCTATTGTCTGTGGAAACGCAAGTAAAGATGATGCAAATATTACTGGCATTACTCCAGCCATTGACACCTTTACAGGTATATGCGTGGATTGACCACCATACATCTTTCTTCCAACTACTCTCTTAGCATATTGAACTGGAATTCTTCTTTCTCCTTCTTGTAAAGCAACTACAAAAGCAATGATAACTAAAAATACTACACCAAAAATAAGTGTTTTAATTATACTTAATTCACCTATTCTTACTAGGTTAAATGTATTCATTAAATCTTTAGGTAATCTAGATATAATACCTATAAATATTATAAGGGATATTCCATTTCCAATACCCTTTTCAGTTATCATATCTCCTATCCACATTAAAAATGCAGTACCAGCTACCATAGTAATTATAACTATTATATTTTGTAAAGAATTAGTAGTTTGTAATGCCGTGCTAAATAATCCGAAAGTATATCCTATTGCTTGAATTAATGCTAATCCTATAGCTGTATATCTAGTATACTTTGTTATTTTCTTTTTACCTTCTTCTCCTTCTTTAGCTAATTCCTCTAATCTAGGGATTGCTATAGTAAGAAGTTGAATTACAATTGACGCTGTAATATATGGATAAATATTCGTAGCAAATATGCTAAAATTACTTAAGGTTCCACCACCCATTAAATCAAGAAATTGTAATATTCCACCTTGAGATTGTTGGAATATACTTCCGATTATGTCCTTATTCATATACGGCACTGGTATACTAGAACCTAATCTAAAAACTAGTAGCATTAATAATGTGAATATAATTTTCTTTCTAATCTCAGGTATTCTCCAGGCATTCCTTAAGGTTGAAAGCATTTATATCACCTCTACCTTTCCTCCTGCAGCCTCAATCTTCTCAGCGGCAGTTTTACTAAATTTTTGTGCCTGAACAGTAAGCTTGATGCTAATCTCTCCGTCTCCAAGTATCTTAACTCCATCCTTAGCCTTTCCTCTTTTAACTATTCCTTCGTTAAATAAAAGCTCTGGGGTAACAACTGTGTTTTCTGGAAATCTATTTAGTTCTTCAATATTTACTGTGGCATATTCTTTAGCAAATATATTAGTAAAGCCACGCTTTGGAATTCTTCTAAATAATGGCATTTGGCCACCTTCAAATCCTGGTCTAACTCCACCACCTGATCTTGCATTTTGACCTTTATGACCCTTACCAGATGTTTTACCAAGACCAGAACCGATACCTCTACCTAGTCTTTTCTTAGGTTTGCTTCCTCCGCCAGCATTTGGTCTTAAATCATTTAGTTTCATAGTTACACCTCCTTAAATCTAATCTAGTACTTCAACCATGTAGTTTACTTGATGTATCATACCTCTAATTTGAGGGGTATCATTCTTTTCCACTACTTGACCAATCTTTTTAAATCCAAGAGCCTCTATTGTTTTCTTATGAGTCTCTGGTTTGCCAATAGGGCTTTTAACTAACTTAATTTTGATCATAGCCATTCTAAAATCCCCCCTAGCCTAATATTTCTTCTACAGTTTTTCCTCTTAATTTTGCAACATCTTCTGCTCTCTTAAGTCCTCTTAGAGCTTCTATTGTAGCATTAACAACATTTCTCGGATTGTTTGTTCCTAAACATTTTGTTCTTATATCTCTTATACCAGCTAATTCACATACAGCACGAACTGCTCCACCAGCAATAACTCCTGTACCTTCTTTAGATGGCTTTAATAATACTCTTCCTGCACCAAATTCTCCAATAACTTCATGTGGTATTGTAGTTCCAACAAGAGGAACTGATACTATATGTTTTTTAGCATCTTGGATAGCTTTTCTAATAGCCTCTGGTACTTCTAATGCCTTAGCCATTCCTACTCCAACATTACCGTTCTCATCACCTACTACAACTAAAGCACTGAATCTAAAGTTTCTACCACCTTTTACAACTTTAGTAACACGGTTGATGCTAACAACTCTTTCTTTTAATTCTAATTCACTTCCATCTTTATATGAGCGTTCCATTAATTCCCCTCCTTCTATTAGAACTTAAGTCCAGCTTCTCTTGCTGATTCAGCAAGTTCCTTTATTCTTCCGTGATAAATATATCCACCTCTATCAAACACTACTTCCTCGATTCCTTTTTCTATTGCTTTTTTAGCAATAGTTTCTCCAACATATTTAGCAGCTTCTTTGTTACTTGTAGAAGTAGGTTTGCAGATTTATCTAATGTGGAAGCTGAAACTAATGTATGGCCTGCTAAGTCATCAATTATTTGAGCATATATATGGTTTCCACTCCTATAGATATTAAGTCTTGGTCTAGCAGGAGTCCCATTGATTTTTTTTCTTACTCTTAAATGTCTTGCTTTTCTATTTTCATTTTTATTTATCTTTTTTAGCAATGTTTTTCACTCCCTTCTACTTACCAGTCTTACCAACCTTACGTCTTATTATCTCACCTGCATATTTAATTCCTTTACCTTTATAAGGCTCTGGCTTTCTGAATGCTCTTATATTTGCTGCATAGTTACCTACTTGTTGTTTATCGATACCTTTAACAACGATTTTATTTGCTGCAGGTACTTCTACTTCAATTCCTTTAGGGTCTTCTAGTTCTACTGGATGTGAGTATCCTAATGTTAGCACTAGTTTATTTCCTTGTTTTGCAGCTCTATATCCAGTACCTTCAATTTCTAAAGTTTTTGAGTATCCTTCAGTAACTCCTACTATCATGTTTGAAATTAAAGTTCTTGATAAACCATGTAAAGATCTATGTTTTTTATTTTCAGTTGGTCTAGCTACTGTTAGCACACCATCTTCTATCTTTATTTCCATATCTGGACTAATCTTCTCTGATAATTGTCCTTTAGGACCCTTTACTTCAATTAAGTTGTCATCATTTATTTTAATCTCCACGCCACTTGGGATGTTAATTGGTTTTAACCCTATTCTTGACATGAGTGCACCTCCTTCATGTAATTTAGCTATTTATTACCATACATAACAAATAACTTCTCCGCCTACGCCTTCTTTTCTAGCAACCTTATCTGTCATAATACCACTAGAAGTGGATAGTATTGCTATCCCAAGACCACCTAATACTCTTGGAACTTCATCAGATTTTACATATACTCTAAGACCTGGCTTTGAAATTCTCTTAATTCCAGATATAACTTTTTCATTATGTTTACCATATTTTAAATCTACTCTTATAATCCCTTGTTTCCCATCATCTATTACATCATAGCCTTTTATAAATCCTTCATCTAATAGGATTTGAGCTAATTGTTTTTTTATGTTTGAAGCAGGAATATCAACAGAATCATGCTTCGCATTGTTCCCATTTCTTATTCTCGTTAACATATCTGCGATTGGGTCTGTCATCATAATTTAGCTACCTCCTTTCATAAGCTTGTTGTTACCAGCTTGCTTTTCTAACTCCAGGTATTTGACCTTTATACGCTAATTCTCTAAAACAAATACGGCATACTCCATATTTTCTTAAATAAGCATGAGGTCTTCCACATATTTTACATCTGTTATATTCTCTAGTGCTGAACTTTTGCTTTCTTTGTTGTTTAACAACCATAGATTTCTTTGCCAAAAAAAATTCCCTCCTTCTTTACTTTTTAAAGGGCATACCCATTAGTGCTAAGAACTCTTTTGCCTCTTCATCAGTTTTTGCTGTAGTTACGATTATAATATCTAATCCTCTAATAGCTTCAACTTTATCATATTCAATTTCAGGGAATATCAACTGTTCTTTAATTCCTAATGCATAGTTTCCTCTACCATCAAAAGAAGTATCACTTACTCCTCTAAAGTCTCTAACTCTTGGTAATGCAATATTCATTAATTTATCTAAAAAGTGGTACATTCTGTCTCCTCTTAGAGTAACCTTAGTACCTACATTCATTCCTTCACGTAGCTTAAAATTCGCTATTGATTTTTTAGCTTTTGTTATAACAGGTTTTTGCCCAGCAATAATTTCTAACTCTTTTACTGCTGATTCAAGTAGTTTTGGGTTATCTCTTGCTTCTCCAATACCCATGTTGATTACTACCTTTTCAAGTTTTGGTACTTCCATTATATTTGCATATTGAAATCTTTCCATTAAAGCATTTATTACTTCATTTGCATACTTTTCTTTTAATCTGGAAGCCATTCCTATTACCTCCTCTCTACATTAGACTATTTATCTAGAACTTCTCCACATTTTTTACATACTCTTGCTTTACTACCGTCCGCTTGTAAATTATGACCAACTCTTACTCCAGTTTTATCTTTTTCACAATAATACATAACATTTGATGCATTTATTGTGCCTTCCATTTTAACTATTCCGCCTGGGGATGTAGGTCCTTGTGCTTTTTTATGTTTTGTAAGCATGTTTATGCCTTCAACTATTACTTTGTTTTCTTTAGGGAGTACTCTTAATACTTTTCCTTTTTTCCCTTTATCTTTTCCAGCAATAACAACTACTGTATCTCCACTCTTTACATGCATGCTTTACACCTCCTCCTATAGTACTTCCGGTGCCAAGGATATTATTTTCATAAAATTTCCTCTTCTAAGCTCCCTAGTAACAGGTCCGAATATACGAGTACCTATTGGGTTCTTGTCATCTTTTATAATAACAGCAGCATTGTCGTCAAATTTAATGTAAGATCCATCGTTTCTTCTAACACCATGTTTTGTTCTTACAACAACTGCTTTTACTACTTCACCTTTTTTAACAACTCCACCAGGTGTTGCTGTTTTAACAGTACAAATTACTATGTCTCCAACTCTAGCATATTTCTTATTTGTTCCACCTAATACTCTAATAACTAATACTTCTTTAGCACCTGAATTATCAGCTATTCTCATACGGCTTTCCGTTTGAATCATTCGAATACCTCCCTTCTAAGTTAAAAGGACTATTTAGCCTTTTCTACTATATTTACTACTCTCCATCTTTTATCCTTACTAAGTGGTCTGGTTTCCATTATTTTAACGATATCGCCAACTCCACACTCATTATTCTCATCATGAGCTTTAAACTTAGTGGTTTGTTTTACTTGTTTCTTGTATAAAGGATGTGTTACGAAAGTTTCAACAGCAACAACTACGGTTTTATCCATCTTGTCACTTACAACATTGCCTATTCTAACCTTACGATTTCCTCTTTCCATCTAAGATTAAACCTCCTTTCCTATACCTAATTCTCGTTCTCTAACTATTGTTTTAACACGAGCTATATCTTTTCTAACTGCTTTTATTCGTAATGGATTATCTAATTGACCAGTAGCCAATTGAAATCTTAAGTTGAATAGTTCAGCTTTTAGTTCTGATAGCTTAGTATTTAATTCTACTTCTGATAATTGGCGTACTTCCTTAATCTTCATTAGCTTCACCACCCTTTTCTTGCGTTTCCTCACGAGTAACGAATTTTGTCTTTATTGACAATTTATGTGCAGCTAGTCTCATCGCTTCTCTAGCATCTTCTTCGGATACTCCACCCATTTCAAATAAGATTCTACCTGGTTTAACTACTGCTACCCAATACTCTGGTGAACCTTTTCCAGAACCCATACGTGTTTCAGCAGGTTTTTCTGTTACTGGTTTGTCTGGGAATACTTTAATCCAAACATTACCGCCTCTTTTAACATATCTTGTCATAGCTCTTCTTGCAGCCTCTATTTGATTGGAAGTAATCCAAGTTGGCTCTAACGCTTGTAAACCAAATTCTCCATAAGTAACTGTGTTTCCACGAGTAGCCTTACCTTTCATTCTTCCTCTATGAACTCTACGATACTTTACTCTTTTAGGCATTAACATCTTATTTTCCTCCTTCCTACGGATTTATTCTATTCTTCTACAGTTTTCTCTAATTTTTCTACCTTTTTAGTAGGAAGAACTTCACCTTTATATAACCATACTTTTACTCCAAGCTTACCATAAGTAGTATCTGCTTCAGCAAATCCATAATCTATGTCAGCTCTTAGTGTTTGTAGAGGTATTGTTCCTTCACTATACCCTTCAGTTCTGGCCATATCTGCTCCACCAAGTCTTCCTGATACTGAAGTTTTAATTCCTTTTCCACCAGATCTCATAGTTCTTTGGATTGCTTGCTTCATTGCTCTTCTGAATGAAACTCTTCTTTCAAGCTGAGAAGCAATATTCTCGGCAACTAATTGAGCATCTAACTCTGGAATTTTAATTTCTTCAACATTTACAACTACAGACTTTTTAGTCATCTTCTCAATATCTAATCTTAGTTCCTCTACTCCAGAACCACCTTTACCTATAACCATCCCTGGTTTAGCTGTGAATACTGTAAGTTTGATTCTATTAGCAGCTCTTTCAATTTCAATTTTAGAAACGCCAGAGATGAATAGTTTTTTCTTAACAAATTCACGTATCTTATTGTCTTCCACTAAATATTCATTAAAAGTCTTTTTATCAGCGTACCATTTTGAATCCCAATCTTTAATTATTCCGACCCTTAAACCATGTGGGTTAACTTTTTGACCCATTAACTATCCCTCCTTTTCTAGTCTCTTTCTTTTACAGTTACTCCTATATGACTACTTCTTTTTAATATTGGATAAGCGCTACCTCTTGCTTTAGGTCTAAATCTTTTCATATGTGGGCCATCATTTGCATAGGCATCAGCTACAAAAAGATTATCTCTATCCATATTGAAGTTATTTTCAGCATTAGCAATTGCAGATGTTAAAACCTTTTCAAGAACTTTTGCACCTTTTTTAGGTGTAAATCTTAAGATTGATAAAGCTTCATCTACTTGTTTGCCTCTAATTTCTTTACATATGAAATTTACCTTTAGTGGCGAAATTCGTACATATTTGGCTATAGCTCTAGCTTCCACTATATTTCCCTCCTTCTTCTTTATCTTACACCAGATGACCTTTCGTTTTTATCAACATGAGATCTAAATGTTCTTGTTGGAACAAACTCACCTAGTTTGTGACCTACCATGTCTTCTGTAATATATATAGGAACGTGTTTTCTTCCATCATGCACAGCTATTGTATGACCAACCATTTCTGGAAATATAGTTGAACGGCGTGACCATGTTTTAATAACTTTCTTTTCATTGCTTTTATTTAAATCTTCTATTTTTTTAAGAAGATGGTCATCACAAAAGGGTCCTTTTTTAAGAGATCTACCCATGATTACTCCTCCTTTCAGATATTTACCTACTTAGTTCTTCTTCTCACAATATATTTGTCTGATTTCTTATTTTTCTTTCTAGTCTTTAATCCCATTGCAGGTTTACCCCATGGAGTCAATGGTGCAGGCATACCTATAGGTGCTCTACCTTCTCCACCGCCATGTGGATGGTCTACAGGGTTCATTGCACTACCCCTAACAGTTGGTCTGATACCCATATGTCTAGATCTACCAGCCTTACCTATTGTAATAAGTTCATGAGATATGTTTCCTACTTGACCAATTGTTGCACGGCAATTAATTCTAACTAATCTAAATTCTCCTGAAGGAAGTCTAAGTTGTGCAAAATCTCCTTCTTTTGCCATTAGTTGCGCTGATGCACCAGCTGATCTAACAAGCTGGCCACCTTTTCCAGGCTTTAATTCAACATTATGAACATTTGTACCTACTGGAATATCTTTTAATTCCAATGCGTTGCCAATTTTAATATCTGCATTTTCACCAGATTCTATTATATCTCCAACTTTTAAGTTATGAGGCGCAAGAATATATCTTTTCTCACCATCAACATAGTTTATAAGTGCTATATTAGCTGTTCTATTTGGATCATATTCAATAGCAGCGACACGACCTGGTATACCGTCTTTATCTCTTTTAAAATCTATTATTCTATATTTTCTCTTAGCTCCACCACCCCTATGGCGAATAGTGATTCTACCTTGAGAGTTTCTTCCACCACTTCTATTTAAATTAACTAATAGTGACTTTTCAGGCTCTTTTTTAGTTATTTCTTCAAATGTAGAAACTGTCATTTGTCTAAGTGCAGGGGAAGTTGCTTTAAATTTTCTAACGCTCATCGTTTTCCCTCCTTCTATGAAATTTCTATTCCATTCCTTCGAAGAATTCTATTCTCTTAGAATCTTCCGTTAATTTTACTATGGCTTTTTTCCAATCCGGTCTTTTACCTGAATGAATCCCTTGTCTCTTAATTTTACCAAGCATATTCATTGTGCTAACCTTTTCAACTTTCACGCCAAATATAGTCTCTACAGCCTTTTTAACTTCTGACTTGTTTGTTTTTTTATCAACAACAAAAGTATATTTGCCGTCTGCCATATCCTCCATACTTCTCTCAGTTATTATTGGTCTGATGATAATATCGTGTGGATTACGCATTATGCATACACCTCCTCCACTTTTCTTACTGCATCTTTAGTTATAATAAATGAATTATATTTTAATATATCATAAACATTTAATGTATTAACAAGAGCAGTTTGCACATTTGGAATGTTATTTGCTGATTTTATAACATTTTCATTTTTTTCTCCCATAACTATTAAAGCTTTCTTATCTGCATTTATTTTCGTTAAGAAATTAGCCATGTCTTTAGTTTTTGGAGCATCAAAGTTTATTTCATCTATTACAATTATTTCATTGCTTAAAACCTTTGAAGTCAATGCGGATTTCATTGCAAGTCTTCTAACTTTCTTAGGTACACTATAGCTGTAGTCTCTTGGTTTTGGTGCAAATGTAACTCCACCACCTGAGAAATGTGGCGCCCTAATGCTTCCTTGACGAGCTCTACCTGTACCCTTTTGTCTCCAAGGTTTTCTTCCACCGCCTCTTACTTCTGCTCTAGTTTTAGCAGATTGTGTTCCTTGTCTTTTATTAGCAAGTTGATTTTTTACAACCTCATAAACTACATGTTGGTTTACTTCAATACCAAATATATTCTCATCTAATTCAATTTCTCCTACTTGTTCTCCTAACATGTTGTAAACATTTACCTTAGGCATTTTGCATCCTCCTTTCCGCCTTAATTATTACTTTTTAACCGTTTCTTTTATAGTTACTATCCCTTTCTTAGGTCCAGGAACTGAGCCTTTTATAAGGATTAGATTCTTATCAGCATCTATTCTAACTACTTCAAGGTTTTGTACAGTTACTCTTTCATTTCCCATTCTACCCATCATTCTGTGACCCTTAAACACTCTTCCTGGGTAAGTACCTGCAGACATACCACCTGGTGCCCTATGGAACTTAGAACCATGTGATTCTCTACCTCTACCAAATCCATGTCTCTTTATAACGCCTTGCGTTCCTTTACCTTTTGAAATACCAATAACATCAATTAAGTCACCTTCTGCAAATACATCTGCCTTTATTTCTTGGCCTATTTCATATGCATCTGGATTCTCTACTTTAAATTCTTTTAAATATTTCTTATATGTTACATTACCTTTATTAAAGTGACCTTTTTTAGGTTTATTAATTTTTTGTTCCTTTATATCTTGGAATCCAACTTGGATTGCATTATATCCATCTGTTTCAACAGTTTTCTTTTGAACTACAACTAATGGACCAGCTTCAATAACTGTTACAGGAACTACAGATCCATCTTCTTTGAAAATTTGAGTCATCCCAATTTTTCTTCCTATCATGTTTTTCATCACTACACCTCCTATTATATTACAGCGGATTACCATAGGTAATCATATAAATATCTTATGATCTAATCTCAATATCTACTCCAGCAGGTAAATTCAACTTCATAAGTGAATCCACAGTCTTTTGATTTGGATTTAAGATATCGATTAGTCTCTTATGAGTTCTTTGTTCGAACTGCTCTCTAGAATCTTTATACTTATGAACTGCTCTTAATATTGTGATTATTTCTTTTTCTGTTGGTAGTGGTACTGGACCTGACACAGTAGCACCTGTTCTCTTAGCAGTTTCAACTATTCTTTGAGCTGATGCATCTAGAAGTTCATGATCATAAGCCTTTAACCTAATTCTTATTTTTTGTTTACCATTGTTTGACATTTAATTCCCTCCTTTTATCGCATGCTGTTTTTTACATGCGACTTGGCGTTGCCGATACACACCTCCGGGTGTGTTGTTATTTTTTTTAAACAAATAACTGCAACTCCAGTCGCCCGATTTCAAATCGGACATTCTCAGCAAAAATTCCCTGTTTTCAACAGCCACCTTTTGCATCATCGCAATGTCTAAAATTGAACACTACTACATTTTATAATAAACTCAATAAAAACTCAAGCTTTTTTTTAAATTAAACTTAAGTTTTTTTAAGTTTTTTTATACATCTTTAGATATTTAGCAGGGGCCCATAAAATCTTGGGTCCCTGCTTATATTTTAAACTTAAAAAA
>NZ_NPMN01000017.1 GCF_002266425.1 Tissierella sp. P1 | reverse complement strand
AATCAATATGCAGTAATTTTTCTGCAAAATTATTAACAGCACTAATTCTACCTAATTTATCAATATAGATTACTCCCGTGTCCACATTTTCGATAATTTGCTTACCATAATAAACAATATTTTGACCAAACCATTTATCGTATATACTCTCATAAACTCCATTTGCTTTTATTCTATCCATACCAATTTTAAATTTAAAAGCAGTATTTGAGTTACCTTTATTAAATGCAATACCATATCTAGTTATATTTATTGGCTTTCCTAATAGCTTAAAACCACCTTTAATTCCTAGCTTATCCATATAATAAAGTAATGTAAGCTTATTCCCAATAACTATATCTACTTCTTTTGACAGCAGCAGTCTTAAATTATTCTCATGGTTTGTTGATATCAACATTGATTTATTATTACCACGGGAGCGAATTTTTTTTATTAACTCATATCCGTCATTTTCTTGCACAGCAACTTTATAATCGTTTAAGTCTGTTAAATCATTTAAGTCATTTCTATCAATCAATGCAATCGCTGAATGAAATACAGTTATATATTCTGATGCAAAAACATATTTTTCTATTCGTTCTCTACTTATAGACATGCCCTGAATCGCATCGCATTCTCTACGTTCCATTTTTTTTATTGCATCATCCCACTCTAATAGCTCTATATTCACATCAAATCCCATCTCTTTAGCAATACTTTTAGTTATATCAATATTAAATCCTTCTATAGCACCTTTTTCATTAATAAATTCAAAAGGCGGATGTTTTATACTAGCACAAATCCTCAATTTATCCATTTGAATTCTCCTTTTGTAAGTTGCCGTTTTCCCTATATTATCTACATATAAAATAAAAATAATCTCATAGAATATTCTTAATATTATTTTTATAATATCATACTGAAGCTATTTTGGGGACATAAAATTATTCAAAACAAAACTTCCCTCAATCCTAAAATGATTAAGGGAAGTTAATTAGTTTATATATTTTGTTTTTCTCTGATCTTCTTTTAATTTTTCTGGAGTAACGTCATTTCCTTCTTCGTCTAATACCTTTACATGCATGAGGGTATTTTTCATATTTCCCCTAAATATAGCCAGGTATTCTTGACGTAGCCTTTGTTGTTCTTCCTTTTCTGATTCTGTTAATCCAATAGTCTTGGATTTATGCGCAAGTTCGTTTATTCTCTTTATTAAATCCTTCATCTAATCTCTCCAATTCTTTATGAATTACTTATTAGATTTTATCATGTGTTTAATCATTCTTCAACAAGTAAATCTTTCTTCTTCATCCACTTATATATAATAAATCCGATACTGTCAGCAAGTGCCCATCCTATTGGAACAGACCACCATATTCCTTTTTGTGCTATAGACGGAATACCTGAAAGTACATATGCCATAAGAACTCTAGTACCTAATGAAATTATTGTAAGAATTAGTGATACATTTAATGCACCAATGCCCCTGAAAAATCCATAAAACATAAACAAAAATCCTATTAATACATAAAATATTGAGATTATAGATAAATATTGTACACCTAATTTTATCACATTAGTTTCATTTGCATTTACAAATATCTTCATTAGATTCCCTGAATTTATATAAATCAATGTAGACATTATTAGACAGAATATTATTATAGTCTTTACAGCAGACTTTAATCCTTGAATTATCCTGTCATTCTCTTTAGCCCCTTTATTCTGAGCTACATAGGTTCCAAAGGCATTCCCAAAGTCCTGAACAGGTAAATATGCTATAGAATCTACCTTACCAGCTGCAGTAAATGCTGCAATAGTATCTGATCCAAAAGTATTTACAATACCTTGAACACATACCATTCCGAAAGTCATAATGGATTGTTGAATTGATGTAAGAAAACTAAATTTACCTACTTTCTTTGCTATCTCTCTATCGAATACTAAGTCCTCCCGTTTTAGTCTAATAAATGGTACTTTGGCAAAGGCATATATTAAACATAAAATTGAAGAAACAGCCTGAGCAATTATTGTAGCAAGAGCTACTCCAAATACCCCCATATTAAAAACTATAACAAAGACTAAATCTAATACTATATTTATTATAGCTGCCAATATTAGAAAGTATAAAGGTGTTCTTGAATCTCCAATAGATCTAAGAAGAGCTGAACAAGCATTATAAAGATAAACAAATATTAATCCTCCAAAAATAACCTGCAAATATACTTGAGAATCTGCAAATATATCTTCAGGTGTATTTATGAGCTTTAACATTCCATTAGTGTTAAATACTAAAACAATTGATAATACTAATGTAAAAATTCCTATAGATAAAAATGATATATATATGGTTTTTCTAAGATTAGAATAATTTTTTTCTCCAAAATAATAGGAATATACTACTGAAGCACCCATACACAGTCCAATTATTACAAATGAAAAAAAGTTCATAAGCATAAAGGATGAACCCACTGCTGCTAATGCATTCTTTCCTACAAAATTTCCAACTACTACTGAATCTACTATATTATATAATTGCTGAAACAAGTTTCCAATTAACATGGGGAAGGTAAAAGCTATTAACGTTTTAGTTGGATTCCCCTTTGTCATATCTGTTATCATTTATTTTCAATCCTTTCTCTACCTGTACTATTGTAGTGTAACATGAATAGAGATATAATTAAAATAGTAAAATATTATAGAATATATATACTTTTTTATATAGGAGAGTTGATTATGGATTTAAAACAACTTTTGTATTTTGTTACAGTTGTAAATGAGGGAAATATAACTGCTGCTGCAAGAAAGTTACATATCGCACAACCTGCACTCAGTAATCATATAAAAAATCTTGAAGATGATTTAGATATGAAACTATTTTATAGGGGTCCGAGAAAAATAACTCTTACAGATGCAGGTGAAATTCTTTATACTAAAGCAAATAATATTCTTGAGCTAAAACATTCTATTAGAAGAGAATTAGAAGATAGTAGATCTGGATTTAAAGGGACCTTAAAAATTGGAACTATATCAGCCATAGATGCCGACTTACTAGAAAATAATTTTCTTAAATTTCATCAAAAATATAATAATATAAAATATGAATTATATGAGGGCATAACCCCTGAAATTATTAAAATGTTATTTTCAAGAGTTATTGAGATTGGAATTGTAAGGACACCCTTCGATAAAACAGGACTCAATATTACTTATTTGAAAGTTGAGCCTATGATAGCAGCATATAAAAATGACGATGATTTAGACAAACTAGGGTTTAATATTTCAATAGAACATCTTAATAAAAAACCTCTCATAATCTATCGTAGATTTGAAAGTATAATAATTTCTGCATTTCAAAAAGTTGAAATAAGTCCATATATTTTCTGTATAAATGATGATTCTAGGACTTCCTTGCTATGGGCAAATGCTGGCCTAGGAGTTGCTATTGTTCCAATATCATCTAAGAATCTTGTACTTGCAAATAATTTGAAGTTCAAAGTTATAGATAATGAATCTTTATTTACTCAAGTTGCAATAATAACACTTGAAAATAGTAGTTTATCTTCTGTTGCAACTAATTTTTTAAGAGAGATTACAATAGACCCTCTCTCTATTTAAGAGATAAGGGTCTATTAATTTTCTTTTAATTTTAATTCTAATTCAATCTCTTCAATAGTTCCTTTAAATATTCATAGGTTCTTTTTGTAGACGAAATACTAAGTCTCTCCTTAGGTGTGTGGACATCATACATGTTTGGCCCAAATGAAATGATGTCTAAGTTGGGATATTTTTTTGCAAATACACCACATTCCAATCCTGCATGAATTACTGTTGATTCCATTTCTTTTCCAAATACTTCTTTGTATAGTGCTAATGCTGTATCTCTTAATTTTGATTCAGGATTATACTCCCATTCTGGATAATTACCACTAATGCTGTAAGAGGCATTAGTTTTATCTATTTCTTCTAGGATATTTTGACGTAGTTTTAATAACACACTTTCTGCTGAGCTCCTAGTTGATACTTGAATTATGATTTGCTCTTCTTCTGTTTTGATTATAGCTAAATTGCTAGAGCTTTCTACTATCTCCTTATCTTGGGGAAGTCTCGTAAATACTCCTGTTGGAATAGAATCAATAAGCAAAATTAAAGAACTAAGAACCTTTGAACTTAAAACCTTTGAAACCAAATTACCTCTTGTAATTCCTATGCTAATATCTGGCTCTTCTAGCTTATTTTCATCTATAATTGTCTTTCTGATTTCTTCAATCTTATCATTAAATTTAGATAAATCTTCAGAATTCACTCCAATCTTAGCCCTACTCTGTCTTGGAATAGCATTATCTTTAGTTCCACCTGTAATAGATATCAATTTTATGTCTATAGTTTCTTTTATTTCCCTTAATATAGAATTTAATATCTTATTAGAATTACCTCTAGGTTTATGAATTTCCATACCAGAATGTCCTCCCATCAAACCTCTGACCTCTATCCTAATTTCATAGGAATCAGAAACTTCTTTATATTCTATTGGAATTTTTACTTCAATTAATTCTCCTCCAGCAGACCCTGTTACAAGTACCCCTTCTTCTTCTGAGTCTATATTCAATAGCCTAGTTCCTTTTAAGACACCCTCAGATAATCCAAGAGCTCCATCCATCTCAGTCTCTTCAGACGTGGTTACTAACAACTCTATACTAGGATGCTCCAAAGTAGTATCTTCAAGGATTGCTAACCCCATCGCTACAGCTATTCCATTATCTGCTCCCAAAGTAGTTTTATCTGCATGAATATAGTCTCCATCAATTTCTAATTTAATAGGATCTTTATTAAAATCATGGCTGCTAGTATCTTCTTTTTCACATACCATATCCATATGTCCTTGTATTATAACTCCTTCTGAATCCTCATATCCTAGTGTAGCAGGTTTTCTAATGATGACGTTAAGTACATTATCTTGAATCGTCTCAAGACCCAGCTTCTTGCCAATCTCTCTTATATAGTTGCTAACATTCTCTTCATTATAAGAGCATCTTGGAATTTGAGATAATTGCTCAAAATAATAAAACACTCTCTTTGGCTCTAAATTTTCTAATTTATTCATAGGTTTCTCCATATTCTCATCTCCTAATCCTTTTAAATATATTTCCAATATTTAATGATTCTTATACAATATAAAAAAGGATGGTTGATCCTACTTCCCATCCTTAAAAAAGTCCTCTTATTATCATTGTAAATCCTAAAACAGCTAATGGAATACCTAGAATAGCACCAATAAATGTTAAACTCAAAACAATACCTAATATCAGAAAAGCAAATCCTAACATAATAGCTACTAGTCTTCCAGTCACTTTCATTATGCCTTCAACCAATTTTCCTAATGCAATAAAAGGAAAAAATAAAAATTTCATCTTCTTTATCCCCCTATTTTTATCTAATATATTCATTATATGAAATTTTACTATATCTAGTTCTTCTTTATAACAAATATATTAATTTAATACTCCATATCGATGATAATATCGCTATCTAAATTTGGATTTATCTCTTTTATTAGCTCTGCCAGTTCTATTTTAAATTCTTCTTCTGAAAACTGTTTATCACTCTTATTTCCATCTACCACTACGTGAAAAACCACAATCTTACTTCCATTATCTTCTATGATATTGAAGTCATGCATAGATTTAATAAATGAGTCTTTTTTTATTCTATTTTTTATTTTATTCATAATGTCAACAGACTCTTTTGATTGAAAGCCTATAGGATCCATATGAATTACTAAGTGTAGATTAAACTTTTCACTTAATTCCCTTTCTGCCTGATCAATTATATTGTGAATTGTAACTACATCTATATCCGATGGTATCTCTGCATCTATTGTAGCCATTACCTTACCTGGCCCATAGTTATGAACTATTAAATCATGTACACCTAATATATAATCATAGGAAAGAACTCCTTCGGTTAATTCTCTTATTAAATCCTCATGAGGAGCCTCGCCAATTAATTGGCTAAGGGTTTCTTTTACTAGTGAAAATCCTGAGTATAGAATAAATATAGATACTAAAATTCCTACATACCCATCAATAGGATATTCTGTAATTAGTGATAAAAGTAAAGAAAAGGCTACTACAGAAGTAATAATCACATCACCTAGAGCATCTGTAGCTGTTGCCCTTAAAGCTGCTGATGAAATCTTATTTCCAAGTTTTCTATTGAAAAAGCTTAGCCATATTTTGAGAGATATAGATATTACTAATAATATAAAAGGGATTATCTGAAATTCTATAGCCTTTGGGCTAATTATCCTATCAACTGATGATTTAACAAATTGAAATCCTACTACCATAACCATAAATGCTATTATCAATGCTGTTAGATACTCTATCCTTCCATGACCATAAGGATGTTCTTTATCTGGTGGCGCATTTGAAAGTTTAAATCCTATTACGGTCATAATAGAAGAAGCAGTATCAGATAAATTATTAAAAGCATCAGCAGTAACAGCAATTGAAGACATTATTAGTCCCGTAATAAGCTTTAATATAGATAACAGTAAATTTACAAACAGTCCTACGAAACCAGCAATATACCCTATTCTCTCTCTTACGCTTTTATCTAGATAATTATGATTTCCTTTCGTAGCAAGGTTTAAAAAATATTCTGTCAATATGCTTCCTCCTTTGAGATTTATAATAATATATTTGATAATTACACTATATCTTTTAATTATACCCAAATATATAATTAAACCTCTAAAAGTATATCTATATTAAATAAAAGAAACTGACTCCAACTCTATTTTCAGAGTAAAAGTCAGTTTCTTTTATATCTCAGCTAATAAGGATTCCTGATCTCTTTATTGCCATTTTGACCAATCTATATATAAAAACTGTACCTATTGCATTTACTAAAGTTGTAGGGATAACTATCCCTATTATCAATGCACTCATAGGTGCTGGCAAGCCAGAAATAAAAGCAGCTGAAGTTAAGAATACCATACCACTAATAAAGGTTCCAATTCCTCCTAATAACCCTACTACTAAAGAATTAATACTAAACTTACTAAGATATTTTATTAAAACAAATAATACTAGGCAGGTTATTAACTTATCCAATATATTAGGTATCTGTCCTCCTGGAAAAGATGTTGTCATAGCTGAAAGTAAACCACCTAATATTCCTGTTAACATGGCATTTTCAAATTTAGGGTTTAATAGAAGGGATACAAACATAAATATCAATAAGAAGTCAAATTTCATACCTCCTAGTATCCCTGGTGTAATTTGATGCATAATAAGACCTATGGCTAATAGCAATGTTGTAAAAATATTGTTTTTTAATTTCATAATATCCTTCTCCTTTTTTAGTTTTATTTTTATTCTTCCAATCACTTAATTCTGTTCACAACATTCTATTTCACCACCTTTATATTATAATACGCAGTCTAGAAACACAAATTTATTTACTCGCTACGCTCGTATAGATTTGATGCTCGTTGCTTTTTTGTCCAATAAGCGTAATGAATTGTAGACAAAACGGACAGCGAAGCGAACGCGAGTGAGCGTAGAAATTAGCGAAGCGAGTGGTGCGTTTGACCTACCTGCTATTCACTTCGTTCATTGGATTAGGCAATCTGACGCAGTCTCGAAACACAAATTCATTTACTCGCTACGCTCATATGAATTTGGTTCTCGTTGCGTTTGACCTACTAAAGCTCACTATCGTTCGCTAAGTTAGGTCATAAAAAAAGTCCTTCATCCATGAAAGGACGAAAGACTAGTATTTCGCGGTACCACCTTAATTAGATTATCATTAAATAATCTCGCTCAACAGATACGTAGCATTGCTATATATCCTGTTTCTATAACGGGAAACCCCCGGTATTAGCTACTCTGATAAAAATCATTTCACCAAACTCCTTGTAGATCCATTCATTAAACCTCTGGTATTGGACTTTCACCTACGCCAACTCTCTAAAACCATATTGATTTAACTACTACTTCTACGCATTAGATTTAACTTAATTTTTATCATTCTACCATAGCATCATAATGAAGTCAATGGAATTTTTTATAAATCCTAATTTCAAAAATATTTGCTAATCCTTTAGCTATATTTGATGGACCAGAGACTGAGAATTATATATAGAATATTTATTCAAATTTGGATTAGAATAATACTATTGACTTAAAAGTAGAAATAAAATCAGTTATACGAAAGGAATGATACTATGACGGATAAGATGGATAATAGAAAAGAAGACGATATTAGCATAAATATAATTTCTGCCCCAAATAATGTCGAACCTGTTTCTAAATCACCTGTTGGAAATGCTGCGAAGGATGCATTCTGCATATATGCAGGTACGAGGCATGCAGTTGGCTCGGTAATAAAAATGGAAGACGGGTCAGAGGTAATATGTACTGATAATGGGACATGGCAAAATACTTAAAAATTTAACTCCTCAACTATTATGGTTGAGGAGTTATTTATATTACGCTTCCATGGATGCTCCCATGAACATAGCTATATCATCTTCTACATTTGATATTGTTCCTATTCCAAAAGTATCTACTAATACTTTAGCTACATTTGGTGAAAGGAATGCTGGTAATGTTGGTCCTAAGTGAATATTTTTTACACCTAAGTGTAATAGTGCAAGTAATACTATTACTGCCTTTTGTTCATACCAAGCTATATTATATGCTATTGGCAATTCATTTATGTCATTTAATTCAAATATTTCTTTTAGTTTAAGAGCTATAACTGCTAAAGAGTAGGAGTCATTACATTGTCCTGCATCTAATACTCTTGGAATTCCACCTATATCTCCTAGATTTAGCTTATTATATTTATATTTTGCACAACCAGCTGTAAGAATTACTGTATCTTTCGGAAGTGCTGCTGCAAAATCAGTGTAGTAATTTCTACTTCCTTGTCTTCCATCACAACCTGCCATTACAAAGAATTTCTTTATAGCTCCTGATTTAACTGCATCTACAACTTTATCTGCTAATGCAAATACTTGTGCATGAGCAAATCCACCTACGATTTTACCTGTTTCTATTTCTGTTGGAGCTGGCAATCTCTTTGCATGCTCGATTAATTCTGAGAAATCTTTAGGTTTTCCGTCTACTCTGTCTGCTATATGTTTAAATCCTGGATAACCTGACGCACCTGTTGTATATACTCTATCAGCATAAGATGCAGCTGGCGGTACTATACAGTTTGTTGTAAATAATATAACTCCATTGAATTTTTCAAATTCTTCTTTTTGTTTCCACCAAGCATTTCCGTAGTTCCCTACAAAGTGATCATATTTCTTAAATTCTGGATAATAATTAGCTGGCAGCATTTCACCATGAGTATAGATATCTACTCCAGAGCCTTTAGTTTGTTCCAATAATTCTTCAAAATCTTTTAAATCGTGACCTGATACTAATATTGCTGGATTATTTCTAACACCTATATTTACTTCTGTTATTTCTGGATTTCCATAGGTAGAAGTATTAGCCTTATCAAGTAATGCCATTACATCTACACCATATTTACCTGTTTCCATTGTTAATGCTACTAAATCATCTGCTGTTAAACTATTATCTAATGTTGCAGCCATTGCCTTTCTAATGAATTTAGATATCTCTGAATCTTCATATCCTAAATTACTTGCATGTTCAGCATATGCTGCCATTCCCTTAACTCCATAGATAATTAATTCTCTCAATGATCTTACATCTTCATTTTCTGTAGCAAGTACACCTACTTCTTGACTAGTTGACTTAAATACTATTTCATCATCTGAATTAACTGTAAATGTTGCTGCATCTGCTAAGTCGCCTAATTCTATGCCTTTTTCAGTCAAAGTAACCTTTAATACATCTCTTAATTTTAATGCCTCTTTAATCTTCTTAAAGAATCTTTCTTTATCAAAGTTAGCATTTGTAATAGTCATAAATAAACTGTCTATTAAGAACCTATCTAATTCTGGAATTTGAATTTCTGCTTCGTCTGCCTTTACACCTAACACTGAAATACCTTTTACTGCATAGATCATCAAATCTTGTAATGCTGCTAAATCAGCTGTCTTTCCACACATTCCTACCTTCGTACATCCTTTTCCTCCTGCAGCTTCTTGACATTGATAACAAAACATACTCATTCTTTTCTTTCCCCCTATTTTATATTATTAGTGCTTGTTACACTTTATTGTTCTTACCTTATATCTGATATTATATATCTGTTTTAAAACTTATTCGGTAACCTATGTTACGGAATGAAAAAAATCTTAAGTTTATTTACAATTTCCATTTTTATCCAAATATGGTACAATTAATGTCAAGTAAATATTTAAGTATGTACTTTACCTATTTAATATTTATAGACAAAGGAGAAAGATATGAATAGTAAAGATAACTCAAAGATTTGTATAATGATAGTACCTCATACAGAAAAGGTTAGGAAATTGGTAATACCTAGGTGGATGCCTAAAGCCCTATTATCTCTATTCTCTGCTTCCATTATAGTCTTATTGCTCTATATTAGTAGAAACACTACATATCAACTAAGTTTAAAAAAGGAAGCTAATAATAAATCCTCTATTATTAATGATTTAGAAGAAGAAAACAGAAAAAAGGATATGGAATTGGCTGATCTTAAATCACAAAATAAACAATTACAAGATAAGACAATACAGGTTGAAAATAAGCTCATGGAAATTGATGAATTGCAAAGGGCTTTAGAAAAAATGGCTGGTGTCAGCAGCCCCTCTAAAGGTGGAGAGGCAGCCCCAGATATATCTCTTAAGGATTTAGATCCTGAGATGGAAATGGATATATTAGCAGAAGTCTTAGAGGATAAGAAGTTGGAACTAGAGGTTTTTATAGAGGACCTAGAGGTAGATTTGCTTATCTAGAATCTGTTCCTGATTTAATGCCTACATCAGGAAGACTTACTTCAAAATTTGGTAATAGGAAAAATCCCTTCGGCAGGGGGATTCAATTTCATCAAGGTATTGATATTGCAAACTCAAAAGGAACAGATATTATAGCTTCTGCAAAAGGTACTGTAATCTTCTCAGGGCGAAAGGGCGGATATGGAAAAACTATAATTATTGATCATGGCTACGGATATAAAACCTTATATGCTCATAATAATGATTTATTAGTTTCTGTCGGCGATAAGGTGGACAAAAGTCAATTGATTGCTGAAATGGGTAAAACAGGAAGATCTACTGGAAACCATTTGCATTTCGAAATCCACAAAAATGATAATCCTATAAATCCATTTGATGTACTAAAAGATTAGAATCTGAGGGGGATAAAGATGTTTAAAAAAAAGGAAGATGTTATTGTTGAAGATTTAGATTCTTTGATAGGTGAAAATATTAAAATTACTGGAAAAATAGAAGGTAAGGGAAATCTTCGAGTTGATGGTTTTATTGAAGGTGATATAAACTATGAGGGAAATATTGTTGTAGGTGAAACTGGAAAGGTCTATGGAAACATAAAGGCCAATGATATATCCTTAGCAGGAACTATACATGGAAATGTTGACTCAAAAACAAAGCTTGTCATTCTTCCTACGGGAACATTAATAGGAGATATTCAAGTCTCTAGTTTTGTAGTTCATGAAAATGCTAAATTTGATGGCAATTGTAAGATGCTAAGTAATAATGTTACGGAATTACATTCAAAAAGCAAAGCTGAAAATAGTAAGTAATAACTTAATTAAAAATGCCCTTAAAGTATACTTTAAGGGCATTTTTTAATAATTTTTTCCTGCTGCCATAATTCTTTCTGGATATGCTACTGAACAAGGTGTTACTCCATATACCATACTACAGTGAGGGCATTTTGTTTCTAGATGAGTCATTTCAAATTCATTTCCACATTCTATACATTTTATAATAACTCCTGGCGGCATTAGACGAGTGTTAAATCCCATCATTCTTATTTTATCTACTACCATCTTTCCATTTTCAAAAGTACCTGTACATCCATCGTGCATTTTTATATTCCTCCCTAATATCTAGTGAATAACTAATAACTAATATAAGCAGGGTACCAAAATTGTGGTTTTCAATTTTGTGTACATCGCTTAGCTAATAATATTTGCCCCGCAGGGTACTGTTTAGTAGTCCTTTAGGGTTTATCTATCTAGTGAATAGTTAAAAAGAACAAAAGACCCAAAAACTTTACTTAAAACTTTTCACTATTCACTTTTAGCTATTCACTGGTTTTAAACTTTCTCCAATTCTAAGTCTATTTCTCATTCCTTGAATGATATTATCCATTTTCCTAAGCTCTAATAATAATTCTTTTTCTTCATTGCTAGTTTCAATTATCTTATCTATACCACCATTTTTAATTACGATTCTTCTATCAGCCATAAGAGCTAATATTGGATCATGTGTAGCCATAAGAACTATTTTATCCTCAGATACTAGCAACTCTAAAGCCTTTTTTCTATCTATTCCTGCATTTTCTATCTCGTCAATCAGAACTATTGGCGAAGAGCTAAGTATTGCTGTATCTGCAATCATTAAAGCCCTCGATTGTCCACCACTTAAAGATGTCACTGGAGTCTCTAAATCAAATTTCTCACCTGCAAGATTATTGGCCGCACTGATTATTTTCCTTATTGTCTCTTCTACATCTTGAATTAATCTGCTCTGTGCATGGAGCTCTAAGAACTCCTTAACTGTAAGATCCATTACAAAGTTCATATTTTGCGAAAGCTGAGCTACTAATTTGTTATTAGAAGAAAATCTCCATTTCTTATCAGGCATCGCTCCATTTATTAATATTCCTCTGCCTGTAGGGGTATCCCTTTGGGCAGTCCACTCTATATCAGCTAATAACCTTGACTTTCCTGAACCCGTAGGACCTACTATGGAAACTATTTCCGATTTATTTATAGTTAATTCTTTAAATCCCTCTTTATCTCCTGATTTATTATGACCAGATAATATGGTCAAGGATTTCACCTTTGTATCCTCTTTTATTCCTAAGAATTCTTTCATTTGCTCTATAAATGCTTCTAGATCAGATTCTAATTTTTCCTTATTTATAGCCCAGTTTTCTATGTCCTCTTGACTAAAGCTGTCTAGGTATTCTCTGAATGTTTTATCTTTATAATTACTTGTGTCTAATTTATTTTCTTCAAAATAGCTAATTATAAAGGGGTATTTTTCTTCTAGCTGTCCTATATTTAATTTATTCATAATCATCACCTAGTTCCATCTTTCTTACATTTCCCATTTGATATGCCTCTCCTATTCTTGTTTCTCCTAAACAGTAGGAACACATAGCTGATGGCATTGGGAATCTTAGTTCCATTCCCTGTACAGAATCTATTTTTTGTTCTTCGTCAAACAATAAAGTACTTAGTTCAAAGGCTCCTTGACCTGTGAGCCCATTAATATGCATAGTAATAGCCCTTGGATTTACTGAACTTACCTTTGATGCGAAAACCTCCCTTTCTGCCTGAGACACTATATCGCCCTTAGTAATAACCACTATATCTGCAGATTTTAACATTGGTCCAATCTTCTTTGGTGTATTTATTCCAGAAAGATTATCTATAACACAAACACCTTTTATATTTCTAATATATGGGGAGCATCTATTACAAAGTCCAGCTGATTCAGTAATTAACATATCTAATCCCATTTGTTTTCCCCATTTTACTACTTCTTCAATATTTGAGGCAAAGAAATGGTCAGGACAAAGGGCTCCTGAAAGCCCTTTTTTCACTGGTATTCCAGCCTTTTCATATAATACATCATCATCTGTATAAAGACAATCAAACTTAACCACTCCTACAGAAATTTTCCTTTGTTTTAGTGCTTCTATTGTTTTTAATATTATTGAGGTCTTTCCCGATGATGGGGGACCTGAAAATACAATTAAATTCATATATTATTCCTCCCTTAATGCATCATGGAATATTTTTTCACATTTTCTTATTAATTCACCAATATCATGATTATTTATATAATCCCAACCAAGCCACATAAATTTTTGAGTAGAAAATAGCTCATTATCCACCTCTGGATTAGTTGAAGGAAATTTTCCATTGGTTGAAAGAATCTCTCCTACTTCCTTAGAGAAGAAAAAGTCTACAAATGGTTTGGTTTTATCTTTAGTTTTCTTCTTCGCCAATAGAAATATTGGGCTAATTATAGCTCCATCCTCTGGCCAGACAGGCTTGAGAGGTGATTCATTTCTCACCATCTTAGTAAAGAAATATGGCATGATTGTCACAGTCGGTATCCCTGAATTAGTTTTTTTGGTATGGGATTTTACCATTTCAGCTGGATGCATACTTCGAAGTAACGTCTTTCCAAGATTGGTTATTCCTTCTTCACCATAATTCTTATATATATTTAATAATATTGCATTAAATAAATCAAAATCTCTCATAGGTAATGATACTGAGTTTTCAAACTCTGGTTTTAGCAAATCTGCCCAAGACTTAGGCATCTTTCTATCTCCTAATTCTTCAGTATTTACCATAAATACAGCAGGGACTACTGCTATTACTGAATATTGTCTCTGTGGGTCTTTTAGATCTATTTCTTCATTATCAAAATCCTTATTTAACCTATCCAAACCTGTAATATCTTCAAATACATTCCTAGCTTTAAACTTTCCCATTAATTCCTTATCAAAGAATAGGTCAAATCCAGCAGACATAAATAAATCTGACAGGGAATCTTCATTATCCGATTCTATCCTTTCCTTTATCCAATCCACTCCCAAATTTGCTGATTTTAATTCATAATCAATTTTAAAATCAAATTTATCTTTATTTTCATCCATCCAAGCATTAAAACCTTCCAATAATGGGACTCTTACAGGACAAGGGAGAACCCCTTCTATTTTTATATCTCCCCCATTATTTTGCTTTGGTGCAGCTAAAGCTGAATCTACAGACGTTCTATTGCTCTCTATAACATCTGTTAGCTTTTGAGTAAACAATTCCACATTGACTTTTTTGGTCATGCAAGCCATTTCTAAAGAAATAGTCTTACCCATTATCTTTCTCATTTTCTCATTGCGCAGTTGCTCAAAACCGTTGGCTGCAAATATATCTATAGTCTCTGGATATTTTTCTGTTATGTCATACACTTTATCTTTTATATCAAAATATTTATTCATCTTATTCCTCCTAAAATTCTTTTCCGACATTGTATAAATTTATTATAACTCTGAAAATAAAAAAATCGGTAACTATTGTTACCAATTTTAAGTTATTTCTTAATGTATCTTATCTCATCTTCTAATGTCCATATTCGTCTTTTTAATTTATAAATCATTGGAATATATCCTAATGCAATAATTATCCACAACCACATGATAGCACCCTATAATTTGACTTTAGACTTTATATAATATATCCTTCTTTAATTCCTCGGATTTTTCTTCTCCTAATAAGTATTTAATTATCTCTATGGCAAAATCTACAGCTAATGCTGGTCCTCTTGCTGTTATGATACTTCCATCCCTCACCACATTTTGTTCAATATAAACTCCATTCTTTAAATCATCCTCAAACCCTGGATATGATGTGACTTTTTTATCTTTTATTATACCAGCTCTTTCAAGAACTATTGGTCCTGCACATATGGCAGCTGTAAGCTTTCCATTTTCATTGATTTTCTTTACTACATCAATCACTTTATCATTATCCCTAAGATTTGTAGCACCTGGTAGTCCTCCTGGAATAATTACAGCATCATAATCATCTATATCTTTAATGTCATTCATAGTTTTATCTGCAAGAACTGCAATTTCATGTGCTCCCTTTACTTCATTACCTTCAGTAATAGAAACGGTATCTACGTTAATATCCTTTCTTCTAAGATAATCAACTACTGTTAAGGCTTCTACTTCTTCAAACCCCTCTGCTAAAAATAAAATAACCTTCTTCATATAACCCCTCCTATTTTTCTCTATATATTTATCTATACCCAAGATTTCATACTATATTAATTAATTATAGTTAATCTTTCGAAGAAATTATACATATGGAGAATTAAAGTTATAAATACAGAAACCCTTTATCTAATATTCCATCTGTATTTTCTTTTTTAGCATTAAAAAATTAAACTTTCTTACTTAGACTTTCTGTATTATAGAAAATCGATTACCGACCATTATACCCATCGTGCCCATGAGAGTTTTTTATGTAAATCAATTATGCCATCTGAAATAAGTAAACAAGAATTGTAAAAGTAAATTAAATCTCTTGACTTATCTGGAAATCTCCTGTGGATCGCTTGATGCCTAAGACACTTTTCTATTTCTATAGTAATTAATAAGTCTTAATCCATCACTATATCTCCCATCAAATTTGCATGGAATTAGGTTTAATATGATAAAGGCTATATTCGCATTAAGTAGAGCATCAGAAACTAATGCATATTGGTTACTCATCTTTAAAAAGTTTATCATTAACAATAAAATTAATACAATTACGAAATTAAAAAGAACACCACCTAATATTAATAAGGATTTATTAAATAATGATAGAATATCATAGCTTTTATCTCCCTTAGAATAATACTGGCAAAAACCACTAGGCAAGAAAGTTCTATATATCCTAATATACTTTGTATCCAGCAGGATTTTTTTATTTTTATTCCCTATAAATATTTTAAAATTCATACCATTCAGCTTAGCTACAATAGCATGTCCTAGTTCGTGTATAATAAGCGTTATTAAATATATTAGATAGTAAATCAAAGCTATTTTAACTATTTCTCCAAGGTTCATAATCTTTCCCAATATATTTATCATAAAATCCTCCAGAAAAAATTTTAATATTTATTGACCTACATTCTTCAGTTTCATTTTATCATTTAATATCTTTCCTGTTCCCCAAAATAATAGTATATTTAAGACTATAAGATATATATATAAGTTTAAATTAATATTGCCATCACTTATAACTTTATTAGCACCTACATTAAAAAAGTCAATGTATCTACTCCCGAATCTTATTTTAAAATTAAGCCCAACTACATCCATAGCAAATGCCTTTAATCCAAATTCACTTAAATTCAACGACTTGTCGAAAAATACTATAATATATATTCCAGCTATATAAATTAAATATATTAAAAAATAGCCCTTAATCCAGCCTATATCTAACTCTCCATCAGTACTTTCTCTAGCTAGACTCATAGCAAAGTAAGCAACTAATAAAAATACCATCACAAATAATAAGTTTGTGAATGTAAAAATAACAACACTCTGCCAAGTAGTTCCAAATCTTTTTATTAACATTTCTAATATTTCACTTACGCCATATGCCTTGTATAGGTATGCCGTACAAATTATATCAAAAAACCTATAGGTAAGGTTATATACAAAAAACCATATTATAGCAACTACAAGCTTAGACATTAATACTTTATATCCTGAAATGGTAGAGTTAAACGGTTTTTCTTCTTCATGATATTTAATTTTTCTAAAATCTTTTACGATATAAATCAATATAAATAATAATATAGCTGCTATTATAGTAGGAAATAAAAATGTTATAAATTTCCCTAAGAATGAATTCAGTATTTTATCTGACGTAAATTTACCATATAGAGCCATCAAAATTGTTAATCCTATTACATTACATAAATTTTTAAATATAAATTTATATGTATTTTTAAAATCATATTTAATCAGTTCAATCATATTGAATCTCTCCTTTTATAATATTAATTATATAATAAGGACCTTCTTGTTAAAAATCAGTCAATTTATCAGCTATTTTATCAAAATGATCATAGAGATAGAGAAAGTGCTATATTTATTACACTTAAGTTATAATAGACCAAACTTTATTCTTAAAAAAGTTAACCTTAAAAAGCAAAAAAATTTTAATAAAGAGTTTGACGTTTTTAAAAAAATTAATTGGATTATGAGGTCTTCTCTCTGTCGTCATTATATTTTATCCATGGGAGCTTGTCAATCTATTGACTTGACTCATCTTTCGACATACCCCGACAGAATAAAAACATAAGTTATTCTATAAATGGATAAATAAGCGTAGTGTTGTTGTTAAGGAGCCCTTTGATAGACTTATTAAATTAAAATTACTTAAATTCAAACCTAAAGAAATCCTACAAAATTTCTTAGCTAGCTGGATTTTTTTGATTATTTAGAGGAATTGAAGCTTCTAAGTAATACTTCTACCTTTTACCTTTCCATATAACTTAAAATGGTCTAAAGCTGTTGTTATAATAGTATTATTACTGTTTTTGCTTTAAAAAATATATTTAAAATGTATTCTGATCTAAAGTTTAAAAATATCATTATTAATATTTAGCATATCTACTTTTACTGTTATTAATATCCTAGATTAAATATCTTAAATTTAACATTGTAGATATATTAGAACAGATAGTATAATATTAATTTATTACATTTATATTTAATAAATTAAATCCCTATAAATGATCTTTTAGAGAAATTATACATATCAACAATTTAAATTATATGTATAATACTTAGTAAAGTACTAATTTAAATTATCAGCAAAAATTTATAGGGAGTGATAAAAATGATTTTATATGCTGCTATATTAGAAACCATCGATGCAAAAAAAGATAGTGAAATACTAGACATACATAAAGCTTATCTTCAAAAATTTATCGATGAAGGTAAGATATTTGCTAAAGGTCCTTTTACAGATCATAGTGGGGGACTCGTAATCTATAAAGCTAATTCCTATGAAGAAGCTAAAGAAATGGCTGAAAATGACCCAGCTGTATTACAAAAATCCCGTACCCTAATATTAAAGGAATGGCGTAGCAATATAGCATAGTATAAATATTATTCTATATATTAGATAAAATAACTCTATAATAATTAACGTTTAGCATATACTGCACGGGTATATACTTTTTAGAATTATTTAGAGGAGAGTGTATTAAAATGGAGTTAAGATATGAAAAGGTTACAAATAAATCCTTTGATGAAGCTATAAGGAGTATAACGGAGAGCCTCAAGGAAAAAAAGTTTGGTGTACTATGGCAATTAAACTTTAAGGATAAGATGAATGAACACGGAATTGATTTCCCTAATAATTTTATGATTCTGGAAGTTTGCAATCCCCATAAGGCTAATGAAGTACTTACTAAGCATATTGAAATGGGTTATTTCCTGCCATGTAAAATGGTAGTATACGAAAAGGATGGAACTGTAAGAATAGGAACTGCAAGGCCAGAGATATTAATGAGTATGTCAGGCCATGATGATCTCGGAGATGTGGCTAGTGAAGTAGAAAAGATATTAATAGAAGCCATAGATAATGCTATATAAAATATTTTTTATAGAAGGTGGTCAATAAGATCACCTTTTTGTTTTATAAAAGAAAAGTATTGACCCACTATGGGTATTATAATATATAATAAGTAAATATCAGTTATCTGTACTAGATAAGGAGAATTTAACTATATGAATAATCTAAAAAAATGGGCTCTAAAAATTATATCTGCTCCGCATATAAGTTTAAAGAAATATTATAAGCAATATCGTAAAATACTAAATGTATTGAATCCGCCATCGGAACCAATTTACAAAATGTTGGATCACAAAATCATGGTAGAAGATAGAGAAATTCCAGTGCGTGTTTTTATACCTAAAGCCAATCCGCTTTCTAAGGTTATGATTTTCTTTCATGGCGGCGGATGGGTTACTGGAAATATTGATTCCTATACCAATGTATGTGCAAATATGGCTAATAAAACTAACCATATTGTTATTTCAGTAGATTATCGTTTAGCTCCAGAAAATCCTTTTCCTGCGGGGGTAGAGGATTGTTATTATGCTGCTAGGGAGATATTCTCCCAACCTGAAATACTTGGTTGCAGTCAAGAGGATATTATATTAATCGGTGATAGTGCCGGAGGTAATTTGGCGGCAGTAGTTTCACTTATGGCAAGAGATCGTGGAGAATTCTTACCTAAGAAACAGATTTTAATATATCCTGCTACAAATTATGATCATAGCGAAAGTTCTCCTTATCCGTCTGTAAAAGAAAATGGAACAGATTATATAATGACTTCAAAGCGAATACAGGACTATATGGATTTATATGTCAAAAATGAGGAGGATAGATTAAATCCATATGTAGCACCAATATTAGCTAAAGAACTCTCAAATCAGCCTAAGACATTAATTGTTACCGCAGAATTTGACCCACTTAGAGATGAAGGAGAAGCTTACGGAATAAAGCTGCAACAGTTTGGCAATGATGTGAAGATATATAGAATGAAGGATGCTCTTCATGGCTTTATTTCAAATCCCCTAAGCTCAGATGATACTGATAAATGTTATGAGATTATAAACTTATTTTTAAATGATAAAAATTATTGAAGTGAGGAAGTACTATGAAACAGCAAAAAGAAGTAAATTGGACTAAACTTGATAATGCATCAAAACTTTTTCCTGCAGTTGCCAATAATAAGGATACTAAGGTTTTTAGACTTGCCTGTGAATTATATGAAGATGTTGATTCAAAGATTTTACAAAAATCTTTAGATTTAACTATTGAAAGCTTTCCACTATATAAATCTGTCTTAAGAAGAGGAGCCTTTTGGTACTATTTCGAATCCACAGATACTAATCCTAAAGTGGAATTGGAGTCTAATCCACTTTGTGCTCCTCTTTATATAAAAAATCAAAGGAATTTGTTAATTCGAGTATTTTACTATAGGAAAAGAATAAATGTGGAAATTTTTCATTCTCTTACTGACGGTGCAGGTGTTATTTGGTTTATGGAGACACTTATATATCATTATATGACTATTAGATATGGAGATATATTTGGAGATAGTATACCTGAACTAAACTTCAAAGCATCAATAAGTCAAAAGATGGATGATAGTTTTGGCAAGAATTATAACAAAGAAGATAATACTAGTCAAAAACTCAAAAACAAAAAAGAAAAATCTCGACCTGCTTATCATATTAAAGGAAATAGAATAGCAGAAAATAGAATGAAACTAATTGAAGGGTCTATGTCCGTAAAAGCCGTTTTAGATATAGCTCATGAATATAATACTACTTTAACAATATTTATGACATCCCTACTCCTTTATTCTATTTATAAGGAAATGCCTGCTAATAAGAAAAAAAGACCTGTGGTTTTATCTGTTCCGATTAATTTAAGGCAATACTATGAATCAGCCACAGCTAGAAATTTCTTTAGTACGATGAATATTAGTTATCAATTTAATAATAGTAGTCCTGATTTTGAAGAAATAATTCAGAGTGTAAGTGAAAGTTTTAAGAAAGGATTGACCAAGGAGCAGTTAGATAAACAGCTGAATCATTTTATGTCCTTAGAAAAAAATCTACTTACAAGGGTGATTCCCCTACCCATTAAGGATTATGTTCTTCGTATAGCCAATAGGCTAAATGATAGGAAGATAACATCATCTATTTCAAATATTGGAAAGATCATCATGCCTTCAGAGTTTAATAACTACATACGACAATTTAGTATTTGCGTCAGTGCTAGAAGACCTCTGATAACCTTATGTACCTATGAAGACAGAATTGTCATTAGCTTTACATCACCCTTTGAAGAAACCGATATACAAAAAACATTTTTTCAGTTTCTTTCACAAAAGGGAGTTGAAATTGAAATCACATCAAATCTTTAGAAAGAAGGAAAATACTATGCAATATTGTACTCACTGCCGACTCTATATACGGGAAAATCGAGAAAAATGCACCTTATGTGGTAATATCTTACCACATACTAATATCACTCATAAAGATGAGGATATTTTTCCTAGAATACCTCCTTATTATGAAAGTCATCTAGCCATTAAAATAATGATTTTTATTTCTATTGCAGCCGTAGTAATTAGCTTTGCAATCAATATACTCTTTCCCTCTGATATAAATTGGCCACTATTATTAGTATTTGGGCTGCTTAGTATGTGGCTAGGATTAATTTCTATTATACAAAAAAGATATCATATACCTAAAAAAATTGTACGTCAAGTTGCAATTATATCGTTGTTAGCCATTTTCTGGGACTGGGAAACAGGCTGGAGAGGCTGGTCCTTAAACTACGTAATCCCTATTGCTTGTGTGGCTGCTATGATAGTTATGTATGTAACAGCAAAGATCATGAAACTAAGCGTAAGAGATTATATTACTTATGCTTTAATAGATGGATTATTCGGCATAATTCCCGCTTTATTTATGATATTTGGTTGGATAAAGATTATATATCCAACAATAATATGTGTATCCTTAAGCATCATATCCTTATCAGCTGTATTTATTTTTCAGGGAAAGAATATAAAAATAGAGATGAGTAAAAGAATGCATATATAAATCAGTGGAATCCTCTCCACTGATTTATATATGTATTTTACATTTATTTTATTTCTTATTTACATCTCTTTCTACTAAAGTAACTTTTATTGTATCTCCTGGTTGCTTGCCTATTTTTGCTCGGATATCCTTTCTGATACCGATTATATGACATGGAGTCTTCATCCTTACGAGACTGCTTCATATGGCTCTCCATCAAATGTAGCATTAACAGGTACACGACCTTTGCCAAACTCAGCTTTTACATCAAAGGGTATCTCCACATATGCACCATCAATATCAGGAACCTTCTTTATTTCAGCTTCAAATTCATATACCTTTTCCACTTTTAGACCTCCTGTACATTATAACTAATAATCACTTCCTAGTTATGTCAATCAATTGATACCCTAAGAAGTGATTTAACCAGCAATCTACATCAAACAATTTCTGATTTAATATATTTATCTTTTATTTCCTTATACTTTTTCTCTCCCAGTTTATAGATTTCTTCCTCTTCTTTCGTAGTTACAATCAGTTCTGGTACTTTAGCTGATTTATTATCTACCATATGAACCATAGTAACAAATGCAGTTAATGCTGTTTCCCATTCACTATAATTTTCTATACTACTTGCTAAGATATTTACTATAATTTGCATAGAAGATTTACCTACATAAGCTAACTGTCCAATACATTTAACTATATTTCCTACATGCACCGGACGATGAAATACTACTTCATCCACTCTAGCAGTAACTACCTGACCTTTACAATGCTTTGTTGCTGCCATACCTGCTGCAATATCTACAAGTTTCATCAGCTCTCCACCGTGGACATTTCCATAAATATTGCTATGAAACACCTCCATTATCACAGAAGTTTCAGCTCTTGCGAAAGATATATTATTATAATTGTCCAGATTATTCATCATTTGTTTACCTCCAATGTCATCTCTTTTTCTCATTTAGATTAATTATATATTGAATCAATTTTTTATACAAGAAAAGTAATTAATTGCATATAAAAAAGGTTTCCAAAGAGGTTTTTGAAGGAGGGTTCCCATATTCGTTATAAAAAAACGGTTTGGGATCAAATCTAAATCCAAAACCGTTTTTAAAGTCCAATCACTAAAGTCTTAATCTAAGGACCATAAATTATTAACTAGTATTATTATATATTTATTTCATGGTATTAACAAAAAACATTGTTACTTGTGGTACATATGTCACAATAGCCATGGTAATTAAAGATAATATTACAAATGGTACTATACCTGAAATAATCTTGCTGACAGGTTCTTTAGAGACTCCTGTTGCTACAAATAAATTTAATCCAAATGGTGGTGTAAACATTCCTATGGCACCATTTACAACCATAATTATTCCTAAATGTATGGGATCTATACCATAATTTATTGCTAGAGGTAAAAATAATGGTGCTAATATAGTAGTTGCCGAAGCTGGATCGATAAACATTCCCGCAACTAAAAGTATAATGTTCATCATTAGCAATATTGTCACCTTAGAATTAGTTATTGCTATCAACCCCTCTGCGAGGGCCTGTGGAATCTGCTGCCTAGTCAATATCCAAGAGAATATCGAAGCAGCAGCTAATAATATCATAACTTGTGCTGTACCTACGGCAGCATCAATGGATTCATCTAATAGCCCCTTAAAATCTAACTGCTTATAAATAAATATAGCGACAAAAATAGCATAGACTGAAGCAACAACAGCAGATTCTGTTGGTGTAAATATTCCACCATAGATACCTCCTATTATAATAAAAGGAACTCCTAGTGCCCATGCAGCCTCTTTAAAAGCTATTAATATTTCCTTCAGAGATGCTTTCTCCTGTACAGGCACTTTATCCTTCTTTGCAATAAAGTAACAATATACGATAACAACTAATCCCCATACAATTCCAGGTCCAATACCTCCTATAAACAAATCTCCAACTGATACTCCTGTAACAGTTCCATATACAATCATACCTATACTTGGAGGTATAATTACTGCAACTGCTGGACTCGATGTGATTAATCCAAGTGAAAACTTCTCACCATATCCTCCTTTAAGTAATTCAGGTAACATAAGCCCTCCTATTGCAACAACTGTTGCAGGACTTGAACCCGAAACTGCTCCAAAGAACATACATGATATTACAACTGCAATAGCAAGTCCACCCGTTAAATGTCCTACTAATTTACTTGCCAAATTAAGTATTCTTTTTGAAATCCCTCCACCTTTCATTACATTAGCTGCAAGAATAAAAAATGGGACAGCCATTAATGAAAACTTATCAATACCAGAAAACATCCTTTGAGCCACAACCTCCATAGGTATAGGAGTGAAAAAAGATAATGCTAGAACACTTGCTAAAGACATTGCAATATATACTGGTGCTCCAGTAAACAAAAAGACAAATAGAAGTACGAATAATGCTACTGTCATTTACTTTCACCACCCTTTAGTTTTATAAAGAATTCTTGAGTATATCTCAATAACATAAGTATTCCACCTATAGGCATTGAACCATAAACATATACCATTGGAACTTTTATAGTTGAACTAACTTGGTTTGTAATGAATACATTTTTTGTAATTATAAATGAAAAATAAGTAAATAGCAAAGTAAATGCAATTGACATTAAAATTGTTATAAGAAGTAAAACCTTCTTACCCTTCTCACTTAAAACATTCATTATAGCATCTACTCCTATATGTGCACCTTTATAAACACAAACACTAGAGCCAACAAATGTCAGCCATACTATAGCATATCGTGCCACTTCTTCTGACCACACCAAAGAAGAACCAAAAAATCTAAGTACTACATTAATAAAAAGTATGAAAGCTATAGCTAATAGCAGTATCCCAATGAAGTATTGTTCTATCTTTGATAGGATATTATTAAATGATTTCATTTTCGACCTCCTACCTTCAAGTTATTTAACTGTCTATTTATATTTTTCAATTTCTTCATATGTCTTATCTAAAATTTCATTTCCAAATAACTTAACATATTCTTGATGAACAGATAAAGTTATTTCTTTCATCTTTTCTTTTTCTTCTGGGGATAATTCAACTACATTAACGCCAGCATCTTTAATTGTTTGTAAATAATTTTTCTCTTCTTCTTGGACTGCTTGCCTCTGCCATTTAGCTATCTCTCTACCCTTTTCATAGAGTATTTCTTGTATATCTTTAGGTAATTTATTGTACCAATCATCACTAAATATCAGTACATGGCCTAAATAAGCATGCTCACTAAGAGTTAGATTCGTTTGTACTTCATAAAACTTAGAACTTACTATTGTAACTAACGGATTCTCTTGTCCGTCAACAACACCTAGCTGTAATGAACTATATAATTCCCCGAAATCAATAGGAGTTGGATTAGATCCTAAAGCTTTAAATTGATTAATTATAATAGGACTTTCCATTGTTCTAAATTTTAGGCCTTTGAAATCTTCTAACTTAGATATTGGCTTATTAGCTGTAAAATGCTTATATCCATCCTCGTAAAAAGCAACTCCTTTAATTTTTTGACTTTTCAAGCTATCAAGCAATGCTGTACCCACTTCTCCATCCATAATCTTATATCCGATTTCCCTATTAGGAAACAAGAAAGGCAAATCAAATAATTGTAGTTCAGGTGCAAATCCACTTATTCTAGCTGTCGGTACTAAAGCGATCTCTTGAGTTCCCATCTGCAGTCCCTCAAACATCTCCCTTGCACTTCCTAATTGTCCTGATGGGAACAAGTTAACCTTTACCCTTCCATTGGTTGCTTGTTCAACTTCCTCTTTAAACTTAATAGCTGCCTTATGATGAGGTGTTTCAGGCATAAATCCATGTCCATATCCAATCTCGATTACTTCTTCGGTTCCATTGTCATCTAAACCCTTTGATGCATCCTTACTTTTGCAGCCACTAACAACTAAACTAAGTATTAATACCATAACTAAAAGAATTACAAAATTTCTAGACTTGAACATTTTACCATCCTCCTAATTTTAATCTCTTGACTTAGTGATTAATAAATCAATTACCTAAACATGTATAATTGCAACATTCATGCCATGCCATAATATATAAATACACTGGAATAATCACATCCGTTGGCCACATCTTTTAAAAAGACTTCTGCAATTATTGCACTAAAGTGCAAATGTTGCAGAAGTCTTTTATTTCACAATATTATATTCTTTGATTTTATACTGAAGATTTCTTTCACTTATCTGCAAGCTCTCTGCTGTCATACGCCTGTTCCCTTGAAAATATTCTAAGGTCTTTAATATTACAATTCTTTCGATTTCTTTTAAATTGGTTCCTATTCTAATTCTTATGTCATTATTATCATAACCTTTGTCAATGTTAGCATAATATCGCTCAGGCAAGCTCTCTTTTGAAATGATTTTATTATCAGATAATGCTACTAACATTTCAACTAAATTCTCAAGTTCTCTTACATTTCCAGGGAATTTATATTTCTCTAGAGTTTCTATAACATCTTTACTAAATCCCACAACTTCTTTATGTAATTTGTTATTATACTTATTTAAAAAATAATTGAGTAAAACAGGGATATCTCCTTTACGCTCTCTCAAAGGTGGCACTTCTAAATTAATGACATTCAATCTATAAAATAAATCTTCTCTAAATTTACCACCTTTAACCTCTGCTTCTAAATCTTTATTAGTGGCAGCAACAATTCTTACATCAATTTTAACCGGTCTGTTGCTGCCTAGGGGTGTGACCTCCATATCCTCAACAATTCTCAATATCTTTGCTTGAAGCTGTAAATCCATTTCCGCTATTTCATCTAGAAATAAAGTTCCATTATTAGCTAGCTGAATTTTACCTATTTTTTTCTTATCGGCTCCCGTAAAAGTTCCTTTTTCATATCCAAATAATTCACTTTCAAGGAGATTCTCTGGAATAGCGGCACAATTTACCACTATAAAATTTTCATCCTTCCTATTTCCTTGAAAATGTAATGCTTTAGCAATTAAATCCTTCCCAGTGCCACTTTCACCAGTTATCAATACTGTGGAATCAATATCTATGACTTTCTCAACTCTGTTAAGAAATAACCTAAGTTTATCAGATTTTCCTATAATCTCTTTAAAGCTATATCTTTCATGTAATATCTTTTTAAGATTCGTCAATGAATAATTTAAATTTTTGTATTCTATAGCTTTTTCCACATACAAATATAGTTCTTCCATGTCTATAGGTTTTGTAATATAATGAAAAGCTCCTTCCTTCATGGCATTAATGGAAGATTTAATACTCCCGTAAGCTGTCACCACAATAACTTGAACATTTCTTAGCTTACTCTTTATATCTTTTAAAACTGTTATTCCATCTATCTTACCTATTTTTAAATCCAATAAAACTACGTCTATATTTTCGCTATATAATATTTCCATAACTTGGTTAGCATCTTGAGTAGTAAATACTTCATAATTGTCCTCAAGTGCAAATTTCAAAGAATCACAAATATTTTTTTCATCATCAGCAATCAATATTTTTTCCATATTAATTCTCCTATTATTATGATTTCATGAAAATCAATTCTACCTTTGTCCACTCTCCATATTTACTGTCAATATTAATATTTGCATTATTCTCTTTTGCATATTGATAACATATTGCTAATCCTAGTCCAGTACCATTATCTTTTGTAGTAAAAAAAGGATCGAATATATTATTAAAATCATCATCAGCAATACCCCTGCCATTATCCAATATACTTAAAATTATTTCTTCTTGTCTATCCTCCATATCGATTCTGATTGCACCATCACCTTTAATAGCATCAATACTATTGCGAAGAATATTTATTATTATTTGCTTGATTTGTTGCATATCAGCATATAGAAATTTTTGTGACTTATCCAAGTAATTAATGTCTATCCCTTTGCTCTCTATTTCAGATGCAAAAATATCGATGATTTGGTTAACCAGCTGTACTATATCGAAATTTTCTTTTTTTAATTTTTTTGGTTTAGAATAATCTATTAAGTCAGTCAGCAATCCATTTAATCGTTCAATTTCAGTTGGAATCTCAGTTGTAATCTTTTTTCTAAACTCTACATTCTCATATTTTATAGGCAATAAATCAATATATGCTTTTATAGATGTAAGGGGATTTCTTATCTCATGAGACATTCTTGATATTAGAGTACCCAAGGAATTCATTTTGTCATTTTCAGCAAGTCTTTTTCTTAGCATGCTGATTTCCGTTATATCATTAAATGTAATTACAGCTCCAATATTTTCATTATTTAAATCAAATAATGGTTTTAATATATAGGATAATATATTTTCCTTATTATCCTTATAATATCTCTTTTCCTGAAAGCTAAATTGTTTTTCAAATTTTAGACACTCCCTTAAATGATCGACATTAATATAATTTTCTAATCCAACTTCATCATACCTCATACCAATAAATTCTTCACTGTTAATATTCAACAAACTTTCGCAGCTTTTATTTAGAGTTGTAATGACTCCATTCTTATCAAAGGTTATAAGACCATTTCCAATACCATTTAAAATCTGTTCTTTATATTTGTCACTCTCTTTTATAATCTGCTGATTTTGCTTTAATTCGTCATTTACTATTTTAAGGTCAACAGTCCTCATTTCCACTTCTTTCTTTAAAATACTATTAATTCTAATAAAGAAAAGATTTATTAAAATTGCTATAAAAATAATAAGTGATAATGCATAAAGTATGTTCAATAAGTCCTTCCAAGCTGGCTTTATTTCTTTCCCAAACCATTTTTCATATATATTATAGTAGGTACCTTTCTTTTTTAAGTTTTCTAACCCTTGATTGAAATCATTCATTAATTCTTTATTGCCTTTTTTAAATGCCATCCCATAAGATGTAAAGCTTATGTCATTTCCTACAATTCTTATTGAATCAATACTTCTATTTTTCTGAAGTATATATAATCCTGTAAGCTTATTTCCTACAACAGCATCAACTTCATTTTTAATAAGCTTTTCAAAGGCAATATCTAAATCCGAAAAAAAGACTACTTCTATTTCTCCTCGATCTGCTAATGCATATGCAGCAAAGTCACTTCTCTGCACAGCAACCCTGCGTTCCTTTAGGCTATCTATTCCTAATATTTGAGATTCATCCTTTCTAACAAAACAAACCAGAGAGTTTTTTAAATACTCATTAGAAAAATCATACATAGCTAGTCTAGTATCATTATAATTCATGCCCTGTATTGCATCTATACTTCCATTCTGTAGTGAAATATGAGCATCCACCCAGTCCATTGGAACTAGTTTTATTTCCACTCCCATTTCCAGTGCTAAAGCCTTCATTAAGTCTACATTAAATCCTCTATATTCACCATCGCTATCTAAATATTCAAAAGGAGGATAATTCTTCTCCCCTCCAATTGTTATAATCTTATCAACATCAATACAGTATGAATTTGAACTAATAAATAATAGCATTATTAATAATGAGGCAATACTAATTAATCTGTCTCTCACTAGGGTATCCACCTTTATATAAAGTTAATTTATACTCAATTCAATAATAGTTATAATAATCTATGGATTTATTATAACAAATTTCGACACTCTGCTCCAGTAAAAGGATATAGCTGTACATGAAAACTGCCTCCTACAGGCAGTTTTTTCATTATAATTGCAAGAATCAATTAGGTTAACAATTTAAACTCTTCATCATCTCCACGTTAATTTTTCTAATTCAATATGACTACGATACCACCCATCATTTTCTAAAAGTAATTCTGGTGAACCTGAGTTTTTAACTTTTCCATTTTCTAAAATAACTACAGTATCACAAGAAATCATAGAAAATAATCGGTGAGATATTGATAAAATAGTACGTGTATCACTAGCTTTTTGCAATACAGATATTATTTTTTCTTCAGTAATTGCATCTAGATTCGCAGTTATTTCATCAAGAAGTAATATAGGCGGATTAGTGACTATAGCTCTTGCAATAGCCAGTAATTGTTTCTGTCCTTGTGAAAAAAGATTGTTATCCATCTTTGTATCATATCCATTTTCTAGGGATAATACATAATCACTTAGTCCTACAAAATCTATAGCATCTTCAATCTGTTCTCTTGCAATACTTTCATCCTGGAAACTAACTTGATCTGCTACTGTACCTTTTATAGCATGAAAACTTTGATCCACATACCCAAATATTTTCCTTTTTTCAGTATTTGGAATGCTATATACATCAACTTGATTTATAGTTATGCTCCCATCAGTCGGTTTAAGAAGTCCTAGTATTAGTTTAAATAATGTGGATTTCCCGACCCCTGTCCTGCCTACAAAAGTCACCTTTTCCTGTGGCTGAAATTGAAGGTTTATATTTTGTAAAATGTCTCTTTCTTCTTCATAGTAAAAGCTAAGATCATTAAAGGATATTCTTACTTCTTCCCTATTTGATATAATTGATTCGGCAGAAAGTTCACTGTCCTTATAATCATCTTCTGGCTCATTATAAAATTCATTAACCCTATATATTCCTGATATAGCCCCTTGAATACTTTGAAGCTCCATACCTAAATCTTGAATAGGACTAAGAAGATTGGAAATCAATTCAATGGAAGCAGCAACCATACCTAAAGATATACCTAAATACCTCAATTCTTTAGATGATAATATAACAACAACAGCAATTATTATGGCACGAATAATCATAATAATTGGTGAAAATATTGAGTCATAGAAATTAACCTTTTCCATTGTCTTATAGTTATCTATCAGATAGGTTTTATAATTTTCTTCCATATAACTTTCCTTGCTAAAGGATTTTATCATCTCTATATTTTTTAAGCTTTCAGAAATATGATTATTTACCTTTCCTACCAACACACGATTTTTTATCTGTGCCTCTAACATACGTTTTTGAAATATTCTTATGATAATAAATATAATAGGTAATAAAACCAAAGTAATTATCCCAAGCCTCACGCTAAAGAACCAGATAGACCCTAAGATACCAATAATTTTAAATGAGTCAACTGTCATACTAACTATGCCAGATGTAAATAGAGAACTAATTGCATCAACGTCATTAGTAAAACGGGAAACTACAGTACCAGATCCATTATAAGAAAAAAATATAGCATTTATTTTCTCAAGTTTTCCCATCATCTCCATACGAATTTCCTTGGTGATTTTTTGACCTAGAATAGTTAAAATGGCTTCTTTCACAAAATCAAATATCCCAATAAACATTAGAATACCAAGATACCAAACAGCTAAAGATAGTAGCCCTGCAATATTTCTAGGCACAAGGTTTTGGTCAATTATCTTTCTTAAAATCTGTGGAGGAAGTAATGATGTAATAACTATTCCTACGATTATAACTACAAGTAATGCAACGGATATAACATTTTCTTTGATTACATGCTTAATAGATTTCTTTACTAAATTATTTTTCATCAATACCACCTCCACTGCTTTGTAAATCATATATAGATTTATATAATGCAGAACTTTCCATCAACTCATTATGTGTACCATAGTTCACACTTTTATCATCATTAATCAATAAAATTTTATTTATTTTATCAAAAATACTCAATCTGTGGGAAATCAAAATGATTATACTCTCTTTATAGTTCTTTCTTAAATTTTCAATTATCTTCTCTTCAGTTTTCATGTCTACTGCAGAAAAAGGGTCATCTAAGATAATTATTTTATTTTTCCTTACCAAAGTTCTAGCAAGGGCTATTCTTGATTGTTGTCCACCACTTAGTCGAATTCCATTGTTACCAACTATAGTAGATTCTCCCTCTGGCATAGCTTTTAAATCATCTTCGAAGCAAATATCTCTTAAAACAGAGTTAATTTTTAAATCTTCCCCAAGAGTAATATTATTGTAAATAGTATCTGAAAGCAATTGAGGTTTATGTCCTAAGTAAGAAATCATCTGACTACGTTCATATTCAGAATAAGATTTAAGTTCTTTCCCATCTACTTTTATACTTCCAAGATAAGGATATTGTCCCAATAGCGCTATTCCCAATGTAGTTTTACCACATGCTATAGGCCCTGTTACACCGATAATTTCTCCTTCTTTAGCTTCAAAGTTGATATCTTCGATAATATTATCTTTTCCAATAGAATAGGTAAAACTAAGGCTATCAACAATAAGACTTGTTTTGTCCTCTTTAATGTTAATAGTAGTATCTTTTGTCTGGTATTCAGAAAGATAGGGTTTAATTCTTTTCCATGATACCTGTGATTTCTGTACAGAATTAAATAGCTTTGCTGCCTTACTTGCCTTAACTGCCATTGCAGTAAAAATAGATATATAGGCGGAAAAGATTCCTACAGTCCAATTACCTTCAATTGTTTTAGTACCACCTAGATAGATTACAAGAATAATCCCTAGCATGGCAATAACATTATAAATTGGCTGCATAGAATTCTCTAAAATATGAGCTTTAATTGCCTTATTCTGCAAATCCTCCAGTTCAATATTGTATTTCTCCCGATTTCGCTTTTCAATACCATTCACACGATAAAGAATAGCGTTTTCAATAGTACCATAGGTAAGATCAGCAACCTCACTACTTTTGGTTCGAAATGCAATGGAATATTTATAGATAATTACTTTAAGTTTTTCGGCTAAAATCATAGCAACTGGAATAAAAATAGATGCTAAAATCGTTATTTTTACATCGTATACGAGCATTGAAATAAAATAGGATAGCATAAGTACACCTGTGTCAAATACCTCTGTAGTAAATTTACGCATACCCTCTACACATAATTCTACATCTGAAATAGCTCGTGTCATTAAGTTTCCAGCACTTTCATCATCTAGCTGGATAATGCTTTTATTCATAATATTATTGTATATCATAAAACGCATTGTAGCACTGGTATTATTAGCAAAGCGTCTGATGTAGAGACGTTTGAAATAGCGCATTAATTGAATTGTAACAATAATAGCAATAAACTTAATTCCTAGAACTATTAAAGTAGATAGGCTATCCCCTCTTAAAATAGAGTCTATTAATTTTCCTTGATAAATAGGCCCTAGAACAGTTCCTCCATTGAAAACTAGTCCAAAAAACACAATCAATGCTACAGTAAACTTTTCATTTTTCCAATAGCTAATTATCTTATTTGGATTCTTAATTGGTTTTACTTTAGTATCTTTCATGGCAGTTTCCATCTCTTTTCTTCTAAAATCTCATTATCTATATTCTAAACATTTTATCATCATATGTCTATTTGCTTTTATTTTTGTATTTTCTTAAAATAAAAAAGACCAAAAGTAGAACTTTCCTATTCCTTATAAAAAAGTCACCTTAAAGTATCTATTAAGGAATACTCTATAGGTGACTTCTATTAATCTTATTAAAATTAAATCATAATGATTACATATTCAGAAAATCAAATACTGTTTGAACAAATAAGGCAGTTCCAATATGCAAAACATCTTCTGCTATATTAAATTTTGGATTATGGGATGAAATAAAGTTCCCCTCTGAGTCATATTCGCTTGAAGCTAAGAAGAAGAAAGTGCCAGGAACTTCTTGTAAGAAAAATGCCATGTCTTCTCCACCCATAATAGGTCTTTCCATTTCTATTATGTTTTCACTTCCAACTATTTTCTGAGCAGATTTTATAAACTTTTCTGTAATTTCTTTTGAGTTTACAAGCGGTGGATATCCAAATTCATATTCATATTCGCAGTCACCCCTCATTGCCTTAGCAATACCTGTAGATATTTCTCCAATCCTCTTTGCTGCTTGTTCCCTTAATTCTTGATCTACAAATCTGGCGGTTCCCTCCATTTCTATAAATTCAGGTATTATATTAAAAGCCGTCCCTCCGTTTATCTTTCCAACAGTGATTATTGCAGGCTCTGGGCCACCTTTTTCTCTACTTACAATACATTGTAAGGCTCCTATAACTTGTGCTGATATAGTCACGGGGTCAACTCCTAGCTCTGGATATGCACCATGAGCCCCTATTCCCTTTATTTTTAAATAGAATTTATCTAAACAAGTCATGGTTTTACCATAATTAACTATTACTTTCCCGTCTGGAACACCTTTGGAAGGTGCTCCTATATGAAGACCTACTATATTGTCTACCTTAGGACTTTCTAAAGCACCTTCTTCTATCATATGTTTGGCTCCAGCAAATCCTTCTTCACCCGGCTGAAATAATAGTTTTACAGTTCCTTTTAATAAATGTTCATTATCCTTTAATATCTTAGCTGCACCTAATAACATTGCTGTATGGGCATCATGACCACAGGCATGCATATTCCCATTCTTCGACGAATAAGGCACACTGGTCTCTTCTTTTATTGGAAGTGCATCCATATCAGCTCTTAATGCTATTGTCTTTCCTTGATTCTTCTCTCCAATCAACGCTACTATAGCTGAACCATTAACAAGTGTTTTATACTCTATTCTCATCTCTTTAAGTCTCATCTGAACATAGTCTGATGTTTGAGGTAAATCTAGTCCAATTTCAGGTATTTGATGCAAGTCTCTTCTCCATTTAATTATATCTTTCTCAATTTCTTTTGCACATTCTTTAAAATTCACAGCATATTCCTCCTCTGATAATATTATCAAACCAATAAATAATATAAAAGCTTAACAGTTTTGTCCCTTATACGATGGTTACTTCTCATATTTCAGAATTATTTATTTTAATTTCTATGCTTACAATAATCTATTGATTTAATCTCTGTTTTTTATAATCAATTATAGCAACAAATGCAGTCACAAAAACACATAGTGGTACTGCAAGCCATGCTGGAACTAGCTGTGTCATGTTGATAATTATCCCAACTGCTAGTCCAACAACAGCACATTTGTAAAATTTAAGAGCAAACATTGTTAATAAAGCCCCCATAATAGCAGGAAAAACAAATCCAAAAGCTGTTATTACGTATTCAGGTAACACTCCAATTATAGCATTACCTGCAAACGCGCCTATGGTAACTATAATCAAGTTTGTTATTATTGATCCCGCTATACTTATAGTTGAAATCAATTCAGCTTCTTGGCTTCCAGCATCAACCCCTAGAGCGTCCTGGGCAACTGCTGATGCAGGAACTCTCACATTCGCTATATTTCCAGATAAGAATGACATATAAGTACCAGATAATCCTAATATAGGAAAATAGGAAATTGGCTCAACTATATAGAAGGCTCCATACATTGAGGCGATTAAGAACCATCCTGTTAAAATAGTTTTTACAGAAGGTATTGCTCCATATCTTATCCATAGATATATTGCTGGTAAAAAACATAAAACCACAGCAGTTAATATTGTCCATCTTCCAGTTGAAATTATCTTTTTAGTAAACGTTTCTTCATATGAACGATTTTCCATAGATTTCACTCCTTAGTATTATTTAAATAATGCTGCAACGAACATGGCAACAAACATGGCTATTCCTAGATTCCATTCTTTTAAGGCTTTCACTTTCTCTGAAAGTTTCACCATCACCATCATAACTATAGTAGCTACTAATACCGCTATAAGGTTTGTAGACACAAGATTACCTTTACTTATAATTTGCCCTGAAACAATAAAAGATGAAGCCCCTATAATAGCACCTGTCCCTATTTGACCTACAAGCTTAGCATCTCCACCTGTTACCTTCTCTTTTACAATATCTAACTTATCTGCAAACAAAGCTACAACTAATAACCATCCTATACCATTTAATGTCATAGTCCAAACAGATGACGCAAATGCTGTCAAATCATATTGACTAGACCCAAATTCAACTCCCATTGCCTGTGCACCCATTGCAGCTCCTGCGAGCTCTGCTGGTGCTGATCCTATGATTGATAACCTTAGCCAAGTAATAGGTGCTCCAACTACCGCCATCATTCCAAGCATTACTACAAGCACAGCTAATGAAGGTCCTATTGCTGCAATAGCTCCAATCCTAAATGCTTTAACACCATCTTCACGCTTCAAGTTAATTGTTTTCCCTGCTTCAAAGGCTTTCTTGGTAAATATAATTGCCTGTACACCTACTATTAAAACAACAGGCAGACACATAAGCCATAAAATTGGATCATTAGCTACTTCTAAATACTCTCTCACGTCTTCTTCCTCCATTTTTTTAAATTTTATAATCAATATAAGTCATTGTGATATTTATCACATTTTTTATTATAATATATAAAGCAAACAGATTTTTTGTTAATATTTCCAAAATTCTTTTAATTTTTGTGAATTTTTCTAAATGATTATAGATTTATATAATAAATAAAAGCACAGTTTAGAATCTGTGCTTTCTCTAAATAAATATTTAATTAAACAATTTTAAGAATTTCAAAACTATCTCTATCTTTAACCTTTCAACAGAGTCTTCACTATCCATATCTATTAGATTCTTAATTTTATTTATTCTATATCTTACTGTATTATTATGAACAAAGAGCTTTTCAGCCGTTAAAGAGTAGTTCTGATTACATTCTAAAAAGCTTTTCAAAGTAATTATCAGTTCTTGACCATCTTCCTCTAATGTTAAAGGTTTTATATATTCGTTATATATACTCATATTTTCCTTTTTGAATTCTTCTATGTTAATAAATTTGAAAGGTCCTAGATTATCATAAAGAACCACTTTAGATTCAGGGTAAATATATCTTGATATATCAATAGTCTTGGAACTCTCAGTATAACTATTTTTCACATTCTTTATATCTACAAAGCCTCTAGAAACTCCTGCTACAAACTTTCCTTTTATTACTTCATTTTCAAAGCATTTAATAAGTTGACTTATACTTATTTTTATAAATTCATTTGTTTTATGTATATCCTTATCTTTCTTATAGAGCATAACTATTTCATCTTTACCTGCTAATCCAAAGATTATTTCATCTCTTTGAAAAATATTATATATGCATCTAGATATTTTTTCTCTATGATCATATAAACTTATTTCATGGCTAAACTGCTTTATGCTTATACACAAATATAGCCCCTCAGTATCTAGAACCTTTCTTATTATCTGAGTTTCATTCTGAAAGTTACTCTCTATTATTTGTCGAATCAATTCATCTTGAAATTTATCCTTAAAAGAATTTTCAAAATATATACTTCCATATTCATGTAGTAGAAGGACAAAGCTCAACCTTATTGTATATAGGTCATAGTAATCACTTTTCTCTTGATTTTCCCAAACTACAAGATAGGCAAGAACTATATTATCTATTTCTATTGGGAGAACTATCCGTAAGCTATCTTCCTTATTCTCAAGATTTTCTATTCTAAACATATGAAATTTTTCAGATAAGCTTTCCTTTTCATGTTTGCAATCTGGATTCCATATGAATTCATAATCACTTAATTTAGTATTTTTAATACTTTTATTAAATGTTGAATATATCTTGTTTTTGCAAAAATCATATACTTCCACTGGCTTTCCTATATTATTATATAATCCTTCTATTATCTCCTTTATTTTTCTATCATGATCTTTATTCCCATATACCTGAATAAAATTAGTTAATTTTTCTATATATCTATCTATAGCTATTTCATTAATGGCATTTCCCATTTCTATCCATGCAGAATCTTTAGGTAAGTCAATAAGAGGAAACTTTAACCCATCGCATAGCTCTACAATTTCTTTAGGAATCTCATCTAAATATCTGCCGACCTTTATGCCTAAACCTGCTGCATTAGCCTCATTTGCCTCAATTATTACTTCTTTGAAATACTCTATATTACCATTAAATAAATATCCTGTAGAGAGCATCAGCTCTTTTCCCCTAGCCCATTGTCCACCAGTAGGCGCATCCTGAGATGAAATACCTTGAACTATTCTATCAAGCCCTTCTTTTCCTGCCAATACTCTAGCTTCTGAGAAAAAATCCGATGCCAATATTTCCCTTAAACTTACTCCCATTTAAATGATCATCCCTTCCAGTACATTAAATCCATAGTATTATAATTCCTTTTCTTTTAAATTATTATCTATATTCTAATCATTTTGCCTTAAGATGTCTATTTACTTTTATTTATTCCCCCAATTCTTTACCTAAACTTAACTTAATGTTAAAAGAGACTTTATATTTCTATTGTATAATTAAAGCACAATATAAATATAGGAGGCGAAATAATGAAAGGATTAAATTTATGTATTGATATTGATGGGACTATTACCGAGGCTTACGATTGGATTCCTAGGGTAAATGACTATTTCAATGCTAATATCAAACCTAAGGATGTAACAGTATACGAAATACATCGGGTTTTAGGAGTAGATAGGGCAGCTTATGAGTTATTTTATGCTTTATACGGCGAAGCATTACATCAAGAAGCTAGAATTAGAAAGGGTGCCAAAAAAGTTCTTAGCAATTTGTATAGACAGCATCAAATTCATTTCGTTACTGCAAGAGAAGAAAGAATGAAAAATGTGACTTATTTATGGTTTTCCCATCATAAAATATCAATGGATTCACTAACTCTATTAGGTTCCCACAATAAAGTTGGCACTGCAAAGGATTTAAGTTGTGATATCTTTATAGAAGATCGATATGAAAATGCTATGCAGTTGGCTGATTCTGGATTTGAAGTGCTCCTTATGGACTGCAACTACAACAAAGGACCCTTGCCATCGAATATCACACGTGTGACAAATTGGTTTGAAATAGAGGACATAATAGAAAACCGTGCAGAAAAACAACTTAATGATTTTAGAATTGCATAATAATTTTAGATTATATTAAGTATAATTAAATATAATATTTTAGAGGAGGATTTTTTATGCTAAATGGTTCAAAGGTAAGAGAACTAAGAAACAGCAAAGGATATACTACATTGGATATAGCAAAATTTACTCATATCTCTAAATCTTATATTGAAGAATTAGAGCGAGGAACAAAGAAAAATCCCGCTTTTAACAAAGTAGTTTTATTGGCAGAAGTTTTAGGCGTTAAAGTAGATGATCTAGTCTTGAGAATGTAAGCTGCTTATATTTATTTTTATTAATTGAAAAATACCCCTTAATAAAATCAAGGGGCAATGTTTTTTCATGATAATAATTTCTCTCCGCTTAAACTAACACCTATTGCTCCAAGAGGTGCTGTGAGAACAATGGCTAAAACTGCTATGGATAAAATCAAATCTCCTGACTCTACTCCTAGAGACAATGGAATAGCTCCTATGGCTGCTTGAACTGTTGCCTTTGGTATATATGCTATAATACAAAATATCTTTTCCTTCATATTTAGATTAGTTTTTAATAGCGATAATACTACTCCTATGCTTCTAGCAAATAATCCTATAACAATTAATAACATACCTTTAAAACCTGTATCAAGTGCTAACCAAATATTTACCTGGGCACCTACCAATACAAATAATAATATCTCTGCAAAAACCCAGATTTTATTAAGCTTAACAGCAATTCTTTTTCCTATATGAGGCATAGATTCAAATATAATAAATCCAATTGTCATAACACCTAATAGCCCTGCAATTTCTATCTTAGACTTAACTAAATCCTCAAAAGCTGTAAGAAGAATTCCCGCACCAATAATATATAATACCTTTTTCGTATCTCTGATAGAATATCTTTTAAATATCTTAACTAAAAATATTCCTATAACTACCCCAGCCAATATTCCTAAAATAATAGATATTGGAATACTTAAAATCCGCATACCTATATTAATCTTTGAACCACTATATATTCCTAAAAATGTAGAAAAAATTGTAATAGCAAAAACATCATCAATTGAAGCTCCAGCCAGTATTAGAGTGGGTATCCCTTTTTCTCCTCCAAGTCCTCTTTCCATGAAATTAAGCATTGCAGGCACGATGACTGCTGGAGATACTGCTGCAATTATAAATCCAAGCATGCCTCCTTGTACGAAATTGAATTGAAATATCTTCATAGCTGCATAAGCTATTGCTAAACCTTCAAATAATCCCGGTATACAACTTAACCTTATGGCAGAAGCACCAACCTTTTTTAAATCTTCCTTGCTAATTCCAAATCCCGCTCTAAGTAGTATTATAATTAACGCAAGCTTTCTAAAATCAGCTGAAACTTTTATAATGTCTTCACTAAGCCAATTAAGCCCATATGGTCCTATAATAACACCTGCAATAATCATACCTAATAGTCCTGGCAATTTTATCCTCGTGAACACTGCATTTGCTAGAAGTCCTAATATTATTATGATTCCTAAACTCGTTGCCATGTTATCAATCCTCCTAAAATTAGACATAAAAAAACCTACAGATATCCCATATCTGTAGGAGTTATTAGCATATAGCAGTTAAGGTCAACCCCATGACCTATTTTTTATTATATCATTTCTTATATATGTTTACAACCTATTTATACCCTATCTACTTATCCTAAATATCCTGAAAATTATAATATAAATATAATAGCCCAATATCATTAGATTTATATATTTATTATAAATTCATTCTTACTCAACATATTACAAATTCTAATAATATCTTCTTGTGAAAATGTTTTTTGAAACTTTTTCTTAACTTTTTTGAAATAAGAAAATCTAACAATAGAATGGGATTCTATTCTCTTTATATATTCTTTACTGAATCTACTTTTATTCTTAGATATAGCTTCAAATATCATAATGTGAGAACAATCCTGAATTACTCTTTTTAATTTCTTTGCTTTTTCAGAGGTAAAAGTAGTTTCATTATTAAAGAAAGTATCAATAAAATTTAGCAGCTTATTTATCAGTCTATCTAATTTATACTTATCCGCTATTTGAGAGAATATGGTCATATGTTTATTATTATAATCTTCCCTTACATCCTGTAGATCATCTATTATCTGAAGAAATACTCCATAACCAAACATAAACTCTGCTTCAGCTCTATCTAATATTCCTCTAACTAAATACCCATCAGCTAATACAGATGTACCTCCCTTTTCAAAGGTAATCCCTATTATATTCTTTTCAAAAGGTAATGTTTTTTCCCTTTGCTGTATGAGACTTTGTTCTTGGGCTGTATGAATACCTAGAAGGCTTTCAAAGACTTCAGAATAAGTATTCCTTTGAAACTCATATTCTATCTTTTTTACAAGATTGTAAATATGTTGTTCCATATTATTTAAAGGAGCACTGTCTTTTCCTAATAACCAATCTCTAAACCTTTTATTAAACTCTACCTTTTCTCCAACTGAAATATTAGCATCATCTAAATAATTATCGCTATATGGATATAACATGCTATAAGCGAATATGGAAGGTGTTAGCTTTACCTCCATATTATATAATATTTGTATACTATTCATAATCCAAACATTTCTAATAGCTTGAAATATATCATAAACCTCCATTTGAGAATCAAATTTCTTTACCTCGTCTATAAATTCTCTAGTAATATTTCCATACCCATTATCAATAAAAAAATCTATAATGCTTTCTTCATAATTTGATATCTGTATCTCCATTTCCTTTATCAGTTCAAATACTTCTTTTCTTAAATCTTCCTCTTCATTCTCATTCTTCGGTATTTTCTTTAATGTTCTAAACAGTGCTTTTCTAAACAATTCTATTTTTTTCTCATTCTTAATTTTTTCAGCAAAGGAGATTTTTTCAGTCGGCATATGTAGTTCAGGCTTTGTTTCCCACCATATAGAAAGATACTTATCTGTTAATTCCTTTATCACTCCATCACCGTCCCTCTCATAATAGTAGATTAATTATACTATATTAGATAGCTTGGGGAAAGTGTAAGAAATTAAAATACTGCCAGTGGCAGTATTTTAATTTCTTTCTTGCAATCTATGTGAGCAATTAGGACAATATTTCCAATCTCTTTTTATTTCCATACTACAATTTGTACATTTTAGAATTCCCATACTAAATTGTTTTCTCATAACTAGATATACTATTAATCCTACAAAATTAGGCACGTATGCTGCTGTTGCCATCCATAAATAAGGATCCATTCCCCTAGATTTGGCATCTTTATATACATATCTACATATAGCTATGATTACAATTGCTAGAACTACAAGAATTAATAAAAATAAAGAGAGAACTCTAGAATGTATTTCCTGTGAATGACCTAATTTCAAGACAATTAAAGTTAGGGGAAATATTCCAAAACCTATCCACAGTGCTGTAATAAACCAGAATAAATTTTTACTTTTCATAATTAATCTCTCCTTCCTTATTGTTTCTCAACACAATGATTACTCCAAGTGACGATATGCAACCTATCAAGTGTATTATACATAACAATGAAACTGTAGCTTCGAGTCCAATATATTTACTCCCTACAACAGTAATTCCTAAAATGGCTATTATATACGATATAATTGATAGTAATATTAAATAATAAATATTCTTATTTTTTATAAATGCAATTGTATCATCTACTAAATTCTCTGAAGGATGAATTTCCTTCCTGCCCATTTCTAATAATATTTGTTCTAATTCTTTATCGTCCATATCCATCCTCCTCTAAGATATCTTTTAGCTTTGTCTTTGCAGTATTTATTCTAGATTTAATTGTCCCTTCGGGTACTCCTAATATCTCTGCGATTTCTTTATATGATAGTGATCTGTAATAATATAGAATTAGAGGTAGTTTATGTTTGTCTTTCAACTTACTTATTGCTTCTTGTACCCTTTTTCTTTCTTCTTCTTTGTGATATTCTTCTTCTGGTAGTCCTAATATCGAATTGGCATTGTCTAATATACGGTTTTTCTCATCAGAGTCAGTAAAATCCACTATCCTATTTAACCACCGTTTTGCTTTTCTATACCTATCTCTGTAGGAATTAAGTGCGATAGTATACAGCCAGCCCTCAAAACTTTTACTTTCATCAAAGGAATCTAGATTAGAAAATACTTTTATCCAAGTATCTTGAAATAAATCGTCAGCCTCTTGTTTATTTCTAGACAGATGAAAGCAAAAAGTATATAATTTTGTTTTATTCTTATTGATTATCAAATCTATATCTTCTCTCAAGCCTTCATCCTCCTTTATATATGTATTACGCCTTAACTTAATATTAGTTCATTTTTAAATAAAAATTCCAAAACATATATATTATATTCAACCTTAGATTGTTTCTTTTATAAACTGTAGATAAATGATTAAAATAAGGAAACTAAAAAGAGTAAAAGAAATATATAATTTTATTTCTTTTACTCCCTAATGTCCTTAAACCTTATATAATATTCTAGAAGTCTTCTGCATAGTATGAGCTTCTAACAAGTGGTGATGAAGCTACCCTCTTAAATCCCATAGATAATGCAATCTCTTTATATTCATCAAACTGCCCTGGGGTAATATATTCTACTACTGGAATATGAGCTGTAGTAGGCTGTAGATATTGCCCCAATGTCAACATATCACAATCAACTTCTCTTAATCTTTTAAATACATCTATTACCTGTTCCTTAGTTTCACCTAAACCTAGCATCATACCTGATTTAGTTTTCATCTCTGGTCTTGTTCTTTTTACATAATCAAGTAATTCTATTGACCTCTCAAATATTGCCATAGGCCGAACCTCATCATATAACTCTGGTACTGTTTCTACATTATGATTCAATATATTTGGCTCTGAATCTAAAATAATATCTATCAATTCTTTATTTCCCTGCATATCTGGTATAAGTAGTTCAACTGTTACCTTTGGGGTAGTTTTTCTTATCTCCTCTACAACTCTTGCAAATTGGTTAGCTCCCTGATCCTCTAAATCATCTCTAGTAACTGATGTAATAACTGCATGTCTTAAACCAAGTTTAGCTACAGCCTTAGCTACATTTTCAGGCTCATCTGGATTTACTTTATCTGGCATTTCTCTAGTTACATTACAGAAAGTACAATTCCTAGTACAATTTCTGCCCAGTATCATAAATGTAGCAGTTCCTCTCTCATAACATTCCATCCTATTAGGCAATTTGCCTCATTACATACTGTATTCAAAGAAAGATCCGATATCAAAGAATTTACCTTGTTTGATACAGTTCCTCCTTGCATCTTTACTCTAATCCACTCTGGTTTTCTTAAACGCATTCATATCCCTCCATATTTGATTCTATATCCAGTAACCCTTCAATAAACTCTTTAACTGATAAACCTCTAATGTAATCATCTGTATTTATTTGATTTAAAACATTTTCTAAATCTTTTATACTATGCTTTACCCCTATTAATCTTTCCTCTAACTCTTGTATATTCTTCTCTCCAAAAAATCCCCATAAATAGAGATATTCTCAATTTGACCATCTTCAACCTCTAGATAGTATTCAATTACTCCGCTAGGATATTTAACAGAATTTTTATATCTATAATTTGGGCTTTTCCCATAATTCCATTCCCAGGTTTCAAATCGCTCTCTAACTATCTTATTAATTTCTTCTAAATCTTTTTCATTAAATTCATATATTGTTTCTATACCATGGGTTTTTATTACATAGTTTTTCAGGTATTCTCTAAACTCTAGTAGTGTCATGCTCTCTTTCATATGATTAGCGATATTCGTAACTCTTGCCCCTACCGATTTCACTGATTTATCAACAAATTTTATAGCCTTGGATTTTAGGGCCAAGGATAATTTTGACATGTCACAATCATATAGAAGAGTTCCATGGTGAAGAAGCTTGTCCTTCTGAAAATATTGGGCATTCCCAGAAAACTTCTTCCCATCTATTGTTATATCATTTCTTCCTGTAAATACGGCATTGACTCCTAATGACTGAAGAGCATTTATTACCGGCATTGCAAACTTTTCAAATCCATTTTTTACTTGTCCATCTGAAGAATTCCTATAAGTAATAAAAGAAAAATTCATATTACCCAAATCATTATAAACCGCTCCTCCTCCTGATAACCTTCTAACTATTATGATATCATTTTCTTTAACATAGTCTAAGTTTATCTCAGATAGAGTATTTTGATTTCTACCAATCAATATGGAGGGTTTATTTATCCATAACATAAATACCTCTTCATTAAAATTATTCATTAGATATTCTTCTGCAGCATGGTTAAAAAAAGGATCATTGCTATTATTTATTACATATATCATTTTATATCCTCCTATTGGTATAGTCTTTTTCGTCTCATTATATCTAATATTTTTAATCTTTTCAATATTATACTGTATAACCTTTACTCATCTTCTTCACATTACTTTATCTCATAAAATACATAGTATTACACCAAGTATAACATAATAATACAGTTCTCTTGTCTAAAAATTCTAGAACAAGAGAACTATATTATCTATGAAAGTATATCTTTAGTTTTAAATTTATATAAACCTATTACAAAAGCTATAACAAATAATATTATACTGAAGGGATAAATAAGCATACTTGATTCAAATAATCCTCCTCCAGAAGTAGCCATTGCAGGATAGGTCCAAGGGTAAAATATCCAATACTTAGTATTAGCCACAAGAAGTGCAGGAAGAGTAAGACCTATTCCTAATCCTAATGGTACTCCTACATGAGAGAAGTTTATACTTATAATATAAATTATTATCATAATAGGAAAAGATACTATATAGGATAAAAGAGGCTGTCCAATAATCATATCATAGGGAATAGGTCCGGGGGCTTTCACCATCTTTCCTGCTATTAATACACTTACTATAAAAACAAGTATATTTATGAAAACTATACTGCTACCTAAGATAAACTTGCTTATATACATATCCTTTCGTTTAACAGGAAGAGTTAAAGCATATTTCCATCCCCCATTGTCATTCTCTACTTTTCCCATAATAGACATAATCAAAGTAATCAATATAGGAAGCAATAGGAAGGAATAGAAAATAACACTTTGTGTATATATTTGGCTCCATATATTTTGGCCTTTTTCTGTAAATAGGTCATAATATCTTAAAAAGTTAGAAGCTCCTTGAAAGACTACAAATGCAGGAGCCAAAGCGGCAATCCATAAAACTTTTGAATGTTTTAATTTTAATATTTCTATTTGTAACATTTTTAACATTATATCTTCTCCTTTATTCCAAAATATCTTTTCTTTTAAAATTAACCACACCAATAAAAAGAAATAGCAGCCCAAAAATTATACCGCCTTGTATTGCTATAGAATTATTTTCTCCTTTCAGTGGTATAGAGTAAAGCATATGGGCATAGGGAATAAATCTTGCAATAAGTTGAGATTGAGCTAAAAATAAAGATACAATAATCCCCACGAAACCTTGAGCTAGTGAAGCTATAATATTGTTAGTTCGAGAGCTTAACCAAAGTTGTAAACTGATTACTCCTAGAAGAGCAACAAATTGATATATGCCATATTTAAAAAATAAATATATATCTAAGGAGTCAGGAAAATTTAATATTTTTCCCACAAGTATTAGCCCTAAAATATTTAATATAATCATAAGGATACTAAAGATTACTACAGTAATCCATTTAGAAAAATATAATTTATTCTTGCCAATAGGCAAAGTTAAAGTATATTTTAGACCTCCATCTTTATAGTCTACATAATATAATAGTGAGCATATTGTTGTAATGGCCAATGGAAAAGTAATAAACCAAAGAGCTGATAAATGATTTTCTAATAATAAGATTTCCCATGTGTTTAAAAGAACCTGTTTTTTTATAAGATAGTCATATCTTAAATAAACATCTACAAAAGCCAAAAAACTAGTACCCAAAGAAAGCAATACAGCTATGCTCCATGTAAATCCTCTTTTCTGCTTGAGAAATTCATTTTTAATACTGGATAGAAAAACTTTCATTATTTTATTCCTCCTGTTAACTCTAAGAAAATATTCTCTAAACTTTTATTTTCTTCACTAATATGTGAAACTTCAAAGCCTTGAAAAACTAATTCTTTATTGATCAGCCCAGGATTTAAGTCTTCTTTTTTCAAGAATAATCTATCATTCTTTTTATCTACTTCATAATTTTTATCCAATAGATACCTTTCTGCCTCTGATATAGGAGAAACTCCTATACATATTTCAGACTGATTTTTATTTTTAAGTTCTCTAAGAGGTCCTTCAAAAAGGAGTTCTCCTTTATTAATAATTCCTACTTGTGTAGCCATTAACTCTACTTCACTTAAAATATGACTGGATATTAGCACAGTTACCCCCAGCATTTCCGGAAGACTAATTATTAAATCTCTTATCTCATGTATTCCAGAAGGATCTAGCCCATTGGTAGGCTCATCTAATATCAATAATTCCTTATTTCCCAACAGTGCTTGAGCTATTCCAAGTCTTTGTTTCATTCCTAAAGAGAACTTCTTGACTCTTTCATTTTTCCATTTCGTTAAATCTACAATTTTTAATACCTTATCTATCTCTTTTTTATCTGCATCTAATATTTTTCTAGTTATTTCTAGATTTTCTTTAGCAGTTAAATTGCCATAGTAAGATGGGGATTCTACCATAGATCCCACTTTTCTTAATAGATTTATAGAATGACTCTCCATAGGCTTACCAAATAAATAGGATTTTCCTTCAGTAGGTTTTATAAGCCCTAGAAGCATTCTTATTGTAGTAGATTTTCCAGCACCGTTAGGTCCTAAAAATCCATAAATCTGCCCTTTTTCTACTTTCAAATTAATTTTATTAACGGCGGTAAAATTACTAAATTGTTTTGTTAAATTTTTTGTTTCTATAACATATTCATTCATATTAAAACCCCTTCTTAATTTTTTGTTAATTCAACTCTATCATTCGGACCTTAAGTATATTTTTAGTCTTCCTTAATTAATCCTTAAATCTATATAAAAAATAAGCCTTATCTAATTTATAAGGCTTATTTTATAAGACTATAGTTATTTTGGTTCCTTTTCCTAGCTGGCTAGTAACTTGAATAGTACCTCCATGAGCTTCAATAATCTCTTTGGATATAATCATACCTCGTCCAGAACCTTTTTTACTTTCTTCTAAAAGTTTATCATTATAATTTCTATGAAATAGATGGTCAAGTTTTTCTTTAGGCATACCCATACCATTATCCTCAATTAAAATGCAAACTCCATTATCATTAGAAGTCGATATATCAATAATAGTATCTTTAGTATTGTGTATTAGTGCATTATATACTAGATTATTTATTGCCCTAGAAAAAAGATGGGTATCTAAGTCGATGAAAACGGGGTTTTCTTTATAAGAAAAATTTACTTTCCTACTCTCATATAATGGATGGTTTAAAATATTAACAATAATTTCTACCATAAAATCATTTAAATTAACTTTTTGCCTTTTTAAAGGAATTAAACTATTTTGTAGTTTATAGGTTAGTTTTAAATCATTTAATAAATTTTCTATATAATTTGTTTTCTCTAATATTATTTTCAGATAATTATCCTTTTCCTCATTAGAAGACATATAATTATCATCTAATAATATTTCTCCATAACCCTTAATAGATGAAAGAGGAGTCTTTACATCATGGCAAAAATTTTCTATCCAGTTTTTTCGTATTTTATTTAGATTTTCTTTTTCCATTCTGTTTTCTTTTAATTTGAGGCTGAGATTATTTATGCTAGAACAAATATCCTTATATATGCCTTTTTCAGGATAATAAACGTTATAATCCCCACTAGCTAAAATTTTAATGCCATTAATTATTTTAAATAAAGGATTTGTAAGCTTTCGACCAAATAAATAACTTATTAAAATAGTTATGAATAAAGTGCTAAATAATGTTATAAATATTGCTTGTTTATATGATTTAAATATCTTAGAAAAATTAAAATAGATTATATATCTTGCTACTAAATCATATGGCAGCCCTATTATATAACTATATTTTAAATCATTATTCTTAATCATGCCTATAAAAATACTGGAATCTCCTATAACACCATTATATTTATAAGCATGTACAATCTCCACAGGAGAATAGTGTGTAGGAGCATTATCAGGTTTAAGATGACTGTATACTTCATATCCATTGTTATCCAGTATTTGCACCCATCCATTATTCTTTTTTAATATTTCAATTCCTTCTTCTGATACATTAGGATTGTTATCTTTAAATTCTATGAATTGTAAGAAATCTGAGGCAAATTCTTCTGCTGCCATGGGAGTTGAGTAGATTTCATTGGTATCATTGGTATTTCTAGAAAACGTATATTGTCCATATAAAAAATAATTTAAGGAGGAGAAAACTAGCAAAAGAATCATCATATTGACAATAGTTATGGTTATGATAAAGCGTAAGGTCATTTTCCAGTTCATCTACCTATACCTCCTTAGTATTTAATTTGTATCCAAGCCCTTTTATGGTTAATAAATACTTAGGAGAACTGGGAATATCCTCAATTTTTTCTCTTATTTTTCTTATATGGACCATAATAGTATTGTCATCACCGAAGTAGGGTTCTTCCCATATGGCTTCATATAAAGTCTTTTTACTTAATATATGGTTTGGATATTTTGCTAAGTATAATAAAAGTTGATATTCTTTTGCTGTTAAGGACAAAACCTGCCCATTTTTTGATACTTCTTTTTTTCCTTCATTTATGGACATCTGTCCAAATTCAATTATATTATTTTCTATAGTATTTAAATATGCTTTTCGTCTAAGTTGTGCCTTTATTCTATAGGCTACTTCTTTAGGGCTAAATGGTTTAGTAATATAATCATCTCCACCCAAGCTTAAACCCAATAATTTATCTATATCATCATTTTTTGCGGATAAAAATAATATTGGGCATAAAGTAATTTCTCTTAAGGATTGGCATACTTGAAATCCATCGATATCTGGAAGCATTATATCTAAAACAATTATATCTGGATTCATTTTTTTACATAGTTCAATGCCTTCATATCCAGATAAAGATTTGTATATCTCTTTAAATCCCTCTTTAATCAATGTTGTCTCTAACAAATCTAGTATATCCTTCTCATCATCTACTAAAAGTATTTTTTCTGTTCCTAAGGAGTTTATTCCAATCAATTCAATTATCCTTTCTAATACAAATATATTTTGAAATATAATTATACAAAACAGCACTTATATTTTCAGTATATATTATTAAAACCTTAAATAAAAGCACAAAAAATCTGATAGGGTATTTCCCTATCAGACTTTAAATGAATTATTGAATATTTTAATCTAAAGTATCTACAATATACATCTTTCTAAAAAGTTCTTAAAATGATTTCTATTTTAAGAAGCTCTTGGGAATGTTGGATTGCTTGGTGTAAAGTCTGGATCATTGTTTATATATTCTTGAATATATTTTTCTACCTCTACACCTATATTTCTTAGACCTTCATTACCAAACATTACATTGTATTCCAATACATATAATCTATTATCAACTACTGCTACATCAAACCCTGCATGGTTTATGTTTAACTCCCTTGCTATATCTTCCACTAATTTAATTGCTTCTTCTGGTACATTATCATAATCATAGGATGCACCCTTTGCAATATTGTTGTGAAATTGGCCTTCTCCTGCAATTCTCCAATAGGAGCCTATTACTTGATTTCCTACATATACTATTCTAATATCTCTATCTATAGGAAGTCTTTCCTGAATATATAAAATTTCGTTATTATCTATATAAGACCTAAGTTGTTTCCTATCTTCTACAAGAAAAACTCCTCTTCCCATAGAATTCTTTATTTCCTTAGCAACTAATGGATAACTAAATTCTTCCTCTATTGTTTCTATATTTATATTATCCTTACCTAATATTTGCGTATAAGGTACACTTTTAGGGAATATGGCTTGTAAAGCCCTAGTTGTCTCAATCTTATTATGCCCAAGTTGGTATGTGCTGATATTTGGAAATATCTTTTTTTTCAGTCCATAGACCAATGTATTCACTTGCCAGTATTCAGGAAATAATATATAGTCTGCTTCTTTTATCTTCTCTATTTCTTTGAACATATTTTCAGGTTTAATATAGCTAACCTTGGGAATGCCTATCGTTCTAAAAGGGTTAAATGTGATTAATTTCATTAGACCATCCTCTCTAATATTTGACAAAAATATTTTACTCCGAAAAGATGGTTTTAGCAATATTTTTTTATTGGAAAATATAAATAATATCCAATAATTATTTTATTCTCATTTTTCTAATAAAAATTCTATATAACCATATCAATATGCCATAAGCTAATATTATAATTAATAAGTTCATTATTCTCTCATTCATGGTTCCATCTGCAAATATTACAGGACCTATTCCAAAGAATGATATAAATAAAAATAGGATTATAAATGCTATATGACCTATTACTTTTAACATAATAATCACTCCTTAAAAATAAATAATCACTCTTAGGGTATTATTTATACCCTTAAAGAGTGATTATTATTTAATATTTCTTAAGCTGCAAACTGACTATTATAAAGCTCTGCATAGAATCCATTTTTTTGTAAAAGCTCCTCATGGCTACCTTGCTCTACAATATCTCCATCTTTCATAACAAGTATCAAGTCTGCATCTCTTATAGTTGAAAGCCTATGGGCAATTATAAAGCTAGTTCTTCCTTTCATAAGATTTTCCATAGCTTTCTGTATCAATACTTCTGTCCTAGTATCTACAGAAGAAGTTGCTTCATCTAAAATAAGAATCTTAGGATCTGAAAGGATTGCCCTTCCTATGGTTAAAAGTTGCTTTTGTCCTTGGGATATATTATTAGCTTCTTCATTTATTACCATATTATATCCATCTGGCAAAGTCTGTATAAATCTATGGGCATATGCAGATTTGGAAGCTTTTATTACTTCATCATCTGTAGCATCTAATCTACCATATCTTATATTATCCATTATACTTCCGCTAAATAACCATGTATCTTGAAGAACCATGCCAAAATTATCCCTCAAATCTTCTCTCGTAAAATCATTTATATCATAACCATCTATGAGTATTCTACCTTCATTTAAATCATAGAATCTCATTAGAAGTTTAACTATGGTAGTCTTACCTGCTCCTGTAGGTCCTACTATGGCTACCTTCTGTCCTGGTTTTATATCTGCTGAGAAATTATTGATTATTATCTTGTCTTCATTATATCCAAACTTAACATTCTCAAATGTTACACTTCCCTCAACTTCTTCTAGTTTAACAGGTACTTCTGATTCCTTAATTTCTTCATCTTCTCCCAAGAATTCAAATACTCTTTCGGCTGCAGCAACTGTAGATTGCAGTACATTCGATATTTGTGCGACCTGTGCTATAGGCTGAGTAAAACTTCTTATATACTGAATAAATGAAAGTATATCTCCTACTTCTATGGTCTTTCTAATAGCATACCATCCACCTAGAATTGAAACTGCTACATAGCCTATATTGCCAATAAAAGTCATAATTGGCATCATCATTCCAGAAAGAAATTGTGCTTTCCAAGCAGAATTATAAAGTTCTCCATTAATCTTACTAAATTCTTCAATTACTTCGTCTTCTGCATTGAAAGCTTTCATTATATTATGACCACCATAAACTTCTTCTATATGACCATTAACTTGACCAAGAGACTTTTGCTGTGCTCTAAAGTATTTTTGAGATTTCTTAACTACTGTCATGACCAAAATCATAGAAATAGGCAATATCAGTACAGCTGCAATAGTCATTTGCCAAGATATAGAGAGCATCATAATAAGAATACCAACTAAAGTAGTAGCTGAAGTTATTATATTACTCATACTTTGGTTTAATGATTGGCTCACTGTATCTACATCATTTGTGACCCTTGATAATACATCACCATGGGATACACCATCAAAATATTTAAGAGGGAGTCTATTAACCTTTTCAGATATTTCCTTCCTTAAATTATAACTTACCTTCTGTGCTACACCTGTAACAATAAGCCCTTGTATAAAGGAAAACAATGCAGATATTACATATAGTCCTATTAAAAGTAAGATTATATTCAATATATATTGGAAGTCTATTCCTCCACCCATCGTTCCAGATATCTTTGAAACAAGTCCTTCAAATATTTTAGTTGTAGCTTTACCAAGTATTTTAGGTCCTACTATGGAAAAAGCAGTACTTCCAATAGCAAATATCATAACTATAATTAGTTTTAATTTATAGGGTCTTAAATAGTTAAGAAGCTTTGAGAAAGTCCCTTTGAAATCCTTAGGTTTTTCAAATCTACCTCCCATTCCCCCCATTGGGCCATGACCCATTGGTCCTCCTCGCCTCTGATTTTTTACATTTCTTTCACTCATATTGCTAATTCCTCCTCTGATAGCTGGGACAAGGCAATTTGTCTATAAACATCACAATTCTTTAAAAGTTCACTGTGAGTTCCTATACCAACTATTCTTCCTTCATCTAAGACTACAATATTTTCAGCATTCATTATAGTGTTAATTCTCTGTGCAACTATTAGTATAGTTCTATCTTGAATTTCTTCACCCATTGCCTTTCTTAAAGCAGCATCTGTTTTAAAATCTAGAGCTGAAAAACTATCATCAAAGATAAATATTTCTGGTTTTTTAACTAATGCTCTAGCAATTGAAAGTCTTTGTCTTTGACCTCCAGAGACATTAGTTCCTCCTTGAGATATTTCAGAGTAAATTTTATTCTCCTTTTCATCTATAAATTCTTTGGCCTGTGATATTTCTATAGCCTTTAAGACATTTTCATCATCAACACCAGCATTCCTACCATATTTTAAATTACTTTCTATAGTTCCTGTGAATAAAATACCCTTTTGAGGAACATATCCTATTCTTTCTCTTAAATCATGGAGTTTTATATTTCTTATGTCTATACCATCAAGAAGAATCTCTCCCTCTGTAACATCATAAAATCTTGGTATTAAATTTATAAGAGTTGACTTTCCACTTCCTGTACTTCCAATAAAGGCTGTAGTTTCTCCAGGTTTTGCCGCAAAAGATATATCTTTAAGAACATATTCTTCTGCCCCAGGGTATTTAAAACTTACATTCTTAAACTCCAATAATCCCTTTATATCTTTATTCAATTCTTTAGAATTTATAGGATCTTTAATTGTAAGCTCCTTATCCAATACTTCTGAAATCCTCTGTGCTGATACGGAAGCTCTTGGAAGTATTATTGAGATCATTGATATCATAAGGAAGGACATGATTATCTGCATTGTATATTGCATAAATGCCATCATATCTCCAACTTGTATTACACCATTATCTATTTCATGGGCTCCTACCCATATGATTAATAGCATAATGACATTCATAATAAGCATCATAGTAGGCATCATCATAGTCATTACCCTTGATACAAAGAGATTAGTCCTTGTTAAATCATTGTTTGCATTGTCAAATTTCTTTTCTTCAAATCTTTGAGTATTAAAGGCTCTAATTACCATCAATCCATTAAGTGATTCTCTCATTACAAGATTAACCTTATCTACAAGCTTCTGTAGCTTCTTGAATCTTGGCATAGCTATGGTAAAGAGAACTATAACTAGTGTAAGGATAGCTATAACTCCTACTGCAATTATCCAAGCCATTGAGGTATTTGTTCTAAGAGCTCTTATAATTCCACCTACTCCTAGAATAGGAGCATAAAATACTATCCTAAGCATCATCATACTAAACATTTGTACCTGCTGTATATCATTTGTACTTCTAGTTATTAATGAAGCAGTTGAAAAATCATCAAATTCTCCATTGGAGAATGCAGTTACTTGTCTAAATACCTTATCCCGTAAATTTCTGCCTAGACTAGCAGATACCCTAGCAGATATAAATCCAACACCTATGGATGCTACCATGCTTAAAAGTGCAATTAGTAGCATTATTCCGCCTATATGCAGAATATAATTGGATTGAAACTTATTCATATTTAATCCTATAACCTCATACTCTGATTTAACATAGTTAATAGCGGATTGGTTTATCATAGTTTCTGGTAGGTTTTTAAATTGTTCTTCAATATCACTTTTCATAGCATCAAACTGTTCCTCTGGTAAATTCTTTAATACCATAAAAGGATCTGTTCCCTCTGGAAGATTGGCAAAAGGATTCTTCTCTTTATTTTCTGCAGCGATTCCTTGAGGAGCTCCATTTTCAATTCCCCATATAATAAGCATTGGTTTACCTAAAAAGGAATTCATCTCCTCTATGTCTTCCTTAGATTTCGTATTTAAAATATATAAATCTTGTTTTTCTAAAGCAGGATATTTCTCTAAATAATCCTTATATTCTTTTTCTGATAAATTTTCTTTGTTTATAAGTCTGTAGCTACTATCTACAAAAATTTTTTCATTATTACTTAAAAATATTTTAATTTTTTCCATTTCTGAAGCCCTAATTACTTCAGGTGCTACATCTTTTATTCCACTTTGCTGTATTCCTACATTTACTATACTTGACATATAGTCAGGAAGAGCTAATTCAGTACTGGCTTGAAATAAAAGCAACACTATAATAATTACTATGGATATAGTAAATGGCTTAAATTCTTTAAATAACTTTAACATATTTCCCTCCTAAGTCTAATTTATTATTTCTCACTACTTACCTGAAGATTATCTCTAACTTGCAATAATAATCTTCTTAGAATTACTTTCTCCTCTACTGTAAAATTTCCAAAACATTCTTTTTCTAAATTCCACATCACATCTTTGGCTTTTTTACAAATCTTTTTTCCTTTTTCAGTAATATAAACCCTAGATATTCTTTGATCATCTGTATCTTGCCTACGCTCCACTAGATTTGCCTTCTCCATTCTCTTTAGCATTACCGTTATGGTAGCAGGAGCTACTTTTAATTTATCTGCTAATTCTTTTTGGCTCTGTCCGCCTTCTTTACTTAATATAAAAAGCATAGGGGGTTGCCCTGGATATATTCCTATTTCATCAAGTAGCATGTGAGTACGAATATGGTGGAATCTCAACACTTCCAAGAAAGCAAAATATAAGGAATCTTTATCTATATTCTCCATTTCTCTACCTCCATTTTAGTTAGTCGGCTAAGTATATTATTCATAATACTACTATAATCCTTAATTGTCAATATGTATTTTGTCATATTAAATATATCTTTTTAATATTAGTCGACTAATTAGATTCTTTAATCTCATGCAATTTTTTGTGATGAATTAAAATCAGCTCAATGACCAAAACCTCCCGCATAAACAGGAGGTTTTTTTAATCCGATACTTGTTCTAATTTATATAGTTCAACAGCCCATATTCCGTCAATTCCTTTTTTAATTGGCTGCACAAGCCTTAGTTCTATGAACTTATTATGACCTTGAAACTCATATCTTATAACTTTGTTATCAATATTATGTTCTATTTTAATTCTATTAGCGTCCTCACTGGAATGCCCTATTGAATCTATAAACTCTAAGGATGTAGATAAATAACTGTTTTCCCCTCCATCATCTATAGCTTTTTGTAATTCCTCTAATTTTTCCATGTCAAGTTTAACTGGTATCCATTTTACTTCTGCTGGATTGTTATCAAACTTTCCATCTGAGGCAAATACATACTCACAAATGTTATCTCCCCAAGTAGCTTCTATGCAAAATACTCTACCCGTTGTTCCTATATCACTATCTGATGCAGGGGGATTTTTAAATTTATAAATCCCATTAGTATGATAATTTACAGAAACATCCACAATTGGCAATAGAGATTCTGTATAACTTTCTGTCAAATAGGCCATCTTTACTGCTACATTATCAGGTTTAGAATCTCCAAAATCAACTGTAATTTCTTCTTCTGGCACTAATCTATGGAGACCTGTTAATATACTTGGCTCACTACTCCAAGCTGCTTGATAGAAAGAAGCTCTATCATAAATACTTCCATTCCATTTGGTCTTGAGTATTGTATATACTTCTATTGCTTCAAGGTCTGTTTCGTTAGTGATTATAATTGATGGCGGTTTTATAGGGATACTAGTCGTTATAGTTTCTTCTTCTATTTTACTAGTAGGATTATAAGTATCTTTTCTAACTCCTGAACCTAAATATAATCCTCCAAATATAACAGCCAAAAGTAAAATCCCTGAGATAAATATAACTATTTTAGACTTTTTATTATAGTTCATAATGGTTATAAGTCTATCCTTCAACATGTTTTTATCCTCACCCATCGTCGCTTGCAATCTTCCTGTAGAACTTTGGATCTCAGATACCATGGAAATCAAAGTATCTCCATATTCTTGCTTTTCCTTATTGCTTAAATTTTTGATCACAGCCTCATCACAGGATAATTCACATATATGATTAATTTCTTTTCCAATGACATATACCATTGGATTGAACCAATGAATAGATTTAGTTATCATGATAACCCATTTTATCATTATATCAAAACGTCTTAGATGTATAAGTTCATGGAGCAATATATTCTTTAGTTGCTTTTCATTATATTCTCTATCTGGAATTATAATCCTTGGTTTGAATATTCCCATAAGCATTGGAGTACTCACTAATGGATTTCGTAATAAATGAATTTTATTTTTTCCATTAATTAAAGAATTTAATAGTAGATTTTCTTCATCTGTAGCATCTTTGTTTTTTGGTTTTAGATGATTTAAAAATTTTAGATAACTTATTGTATTAATAGTTAAAGTAATTATTGCTCCTAATAGATATATGTAAAACATATGAGAGCTAAGTCCTTGAAATATGTCCTTAAAATATCTATTATGATCGGCATCAAAATTATAAACTCCACTTTTTACATTCTCTTTTACATTCGGAGTCTCAAAGAAATTATTTTGTTTAAAACTTTCGTTACTAATTGATTGTATTTCTTTTTTAGAAGGTAATTGTGTTTGTATACTCTTATTGTAGAAGACCCTATTCATAATACTTTCTTCAAGGGAAAATGGTAAGATTAGTCTAAATACCACTACAATCCAAACATAATATTGGATAGACTTAGATAGCCTATTCTTTATAAAAGGTTTAATTGCAAATAATATCAATGCTAAAATACTTCCTGATAAAGAAAGAGATAGAATTAGTCTAAGTACATTATTCATCATTTTCACCTACTTTAAACATCTTCTGTAACTCTTCAATATCCTTTTTATTAAGTTTTTTATTATCTAATAGAGATGCTACTAAGTTCTTTGCGCTACCATTATATAATTTATCAATTAAATCTTGAGTCGTATATTCATTATATTCTTCCTCTGTGACTAACGGCTTATAATAAAATACTTCCCTTTTTACTGCTTGAACTACATCTTTTTTTACAAGTCTACGAAGTAAAGTTTTTATTGTAGAACTTTCCCAATCAGTGCTTTCTTCAAGAGACTTTCTTATATCGGTAATATTCAGCTCCCGACCTGCATCCCATAATACACGCATCACTACAGCTTCAGAATCAGTTATTCTTGATATCATCTTCACCCCTCCAGTTTACATTTGTAACCTTTATTATAGTTTACGCCTGTAACCTATAATTGTCAATATAGATAAGTTGAAATGTTACTGAATTGTAAACTATTTTGTTACTGAATTGTAAACCGCTCTTCGACAATTTCCCCTATAATATTACTACATAGAGGGGGTTGACATAATGAAGAAAATATTAAGTTTCATTCTTTTACTATTTATTACAATTAGCCTAATTAACTATATTAAAAAAGATACTGCTCCTATCTATTCGGATAATTTAATCCTAGAGGAAGAAATGGATACTCCATTGCAAACCAGTATAACAAGAACAAAAAGAAAAGATTTAGGTGAGGTTGAAACTATAATTGAATATGGTGACTATTCTTCACTTGCTGCACATTATCCTATATTTGGTATAGACTCAATCGATAGTACCATTAAAGATATGGTACAAGGTTATATTGACAATTTCTATAGAGAAGTTGAGAATAACATCTCCAATAGGAAGTTGAAATCCGAGTTAAATATAGATTTTGACATGTATATTACACAGGATGATATAGTAAGCTTAAAGTTTTCAATTATGGAGAGCATGAGCTACAATGCTCATCCTAATAATTCAATTCAAACCTTTGTAATCAATTTAGGAAAAGAAGAGTTTATTTCATTAGATGACATATTTAAAGGTGAATATTTATCAATGTTATCTGAAATAATTATTAATCATTTCAGTGATGATGAAGAGTATAAGGAGTATATAGAAACAGATCTCTTTAAAGAAAAACTAGCTTCTGCTAAAGACAACTTAGATAAGTTTGTTGTACAAGAAAATAGCATAATCCTATTTTTCGAGAAATATGAGCTGTTTGCAGGGTCATTTGGGGAACAAGAAGTAGAGATCTCATATAGGGATTTAAGAGGTTTTCTAAAAAAAGAACTTGAAGATTTAGTCGAGGAACCATTAGATCCAATTGTAGAGGAAAATGACATTGAGAAGCCTAAAGAAATTATAGAGGAAGAAACTAGGATAATTGATCCAGAGAAGCCAATGGTAGCCCTTACATTTGATGATGGACCAAATGGGAAAACTACTATACCTATATTAGATACCTTAGAAAAATATAATTCAGTGGGAACATTCTTTGTATTAGGAAATAGAGTATCCCATAATAAAGAGATTTTAGAAAGAATGATTGCAGAAGGAAGTGAAGTTGGTAATCATACCTATAACCATAAAAAATTAACAAGTCTGTCAACAGAAGATGTGGAATGGCAAATAAAATCTACACAGGATATAATATTTGATACTATTTCCATCACACCAAAAGTAATGAGACCAACCTATGGAGCTTATGATGACATTCTGAAATCAACTTTGGATATGCCAATGATCCTCTGGTCAATAGACACCTTAGACTGGAAGTACCGGGATACAAACAGAGTTGTAAAAAGTATCTTAGACAATGTAACTGATGGGGATATAATACTAATGCATGATCTTTATGAAAGCACTGCAAATGCAGTAGAAAAAGTTGTCCCTGAATTAATAGATAGAGGATTCCAGTTAGTCACAGTTAGCGAATTATATGAAGCTAGAGGTAAGACATTGGAAAGTGGCAAAACATATAATCATGTTCATAAAAATAGATAAGGTATTTATAATTGGTAGTATTATATTACTCCCTTTTATAGTTTCACAGAGAAGGGTCTTAAACCCTTCTCTTATATTTTAGGATAAAACAATCTATGAACTTATCTTCTTTGATATCAGATGATAATGGAGTTTATAAGGTTATTAATAGAGAACAGTTAATAATAAACTTAGCCTTGGGTATACTCTAACAGTCTTTTCTGTTATTGTAAGGAGATCTATAAATGTTATAAATATTTAACATAAAAACCTTGACTAATTTCACTCCGTGTTATATATTTATAACATAGGGGTTATAAATATATAACACGGAGGAGATAATTGTGGAAAAGAAAAAAATTAATTTAGTGACACAATACGGATTAAAAGCATTGCTAATACTTGGGATATTGACTTTATATGTTGCAAGCAGGGAAAATTTTGGTTTCAAACAATATGAACCTATTATCTCAAAGTTCTATTATATAGGATTAATATTTTATGGTCTTATTGGATTAATAAGAAAAGATGAAAAAGTTGACGAATCGGCTGAAAGGATATTAGGCAAAGTAAATCAAATATGCTTAAATGTTGCTATTTCAGGACTAGTAATATTGATGATTCTCGTAGGAGCTCCGATGTACAAAGAAGTAAATCTTTCCAGAGATATGATTGGATTACTTATGCTAATTTTATTATTTATAATCACCAGTCTAAAACCAATTTTATTTCATCATTTTGACAGGAAAGGACCCTAAGATGCCTACTTTAAAAACCAATTTAAAAGAATATAGAGAAAGCAGAAATATGAAACAAAGTGAACTCGCAGAATTAGTTGGTGTTCGCCGTGAAACTATTGTACATTTGGAAAACGGGAGATATAATCCTTCTTTAAAGCTAGCCATGGATATTGCAAAAATATTTGGAGTCACTGTAGAAACATTATTTGAATTTATAGACTAAAATTATCATATAAGTAATATATATTTTTCTACCTAATAGTTCCTCACGACTGCCTTTTTTCACTATTTTCCTATGATCTATTATCATAATTACAGCTATATCCTCATGAGGATATAGCTGTAATTATTGCATTGGCTTTATATCAAATTCAATAATTCCTCCCTTTGGACTATTATTTTCAGCTTTAATATTTCCACCATGTTTTTCTACTATAGTCTTGGCTATATACATACCTAAGCCAGAATGTCCCGTTGTAAATGAGCGAGATTTATCTCCCCTATAAAATTTATTGAAAATATTTTTTAAATCTTCATTACTAAAACCTTTTCCAGTATCCATGATGGAAAATTTTATTTTATCATCTTTACATAAGATATTCAGCTTTATAGACTCACCCTTCTCTGTATATCTAATGCTATTGGACATAATATTATCTAATACTTGCTCTATTGATTTAATATCAAATTTATCTATAGATCTTTTTTCTCTTAAATCTATAATATCTACTTTAAAGTAAATTCCTTTTTCTTGGCATAATAGGTTATAATCCTTTTCCTTTAACCCTAAAAATTCTATAATATTAATCTCTATAGGTTGTAAAGTAAAATTGGGATTTTCAATATTAGATATTTTATTCATATCCTCTAATAAGGCTAAAGCCCTTTCATTATTTCTTTTAATTACTTCTATATAATCCTTAAACTTATCTCCCTCAACAGTACCATCTATTAATGCTTCTGAATAGGTATTTATAATAGTAAGAGGTGTTTTTAAATCATGAGCAATACTTGCTATGTTTTCTCGTCTCTTCTCCTCTAAATCCCATTGCTTTATTAAAGAGTCTTTAAGATTAATCCTCATATCTTCGAAAGCATCACAAAGTCTTCCAAGTTCATTATTTTCTTTATAGTCTATAGAGAAATCTAAGTCCTTATTCTTAATTTTTTCTGATCCTTCCATCAATAGATTAATTGGTTTTACTAGATTCTTAGCTAACTTTTTAGAGTAAAATATTGTAAAGACCACTATATATATAAATGGAATAAATATTATCAAATTATTCAATTTATATAGTAAATAATTATTTATTTTTGGAGTGCTCCTAAGCTGATATTTTAATATAATTGCACCTTTAATATCACTACTCTCATTAAAAGCAGGTACAACTTTAGCAAAGTTATTATTTCCCAGCCTTAAAACAGAATTTAAACTTTCATATAGTTTTCTTTTATTTTTAATTAAAGGATTTTTAATACTTCCATATATTAAATTCCCCTCATTATCTAAAACTTGATATAATATTCCTTCACTTGGTACGATTCTATTCATTTGGCCCTCAAATTTTTTATCTAAAACAGCTTCATATTTTTCGTTAATCTCATAGATAATCCTAGACAATTGATTTTCGTAATAATTAGCTGGGTATTGAATATAATCAAAGGTTTTAAACCATATTATAAAGCTTATTATAGATAGGATAAGACTTAAAACAATTATCTTTATAAAAGCTACTATAAATTGATATTTCAAACTCTTATCTTTCATGATTTTACATCCCATTTATAGCCAATACCCCAAACGGTAGCTATATATTGATTATCTTCTTCAATAGCCGAGATTTTAGATCTAATCTTTTTGATATGTTCTGTAACAGTAGAGGTGCATCCCATGCCATCAAATCCCCAGACTCTTTCATATATTTGTTCTTTTGAAAAAACTTGTCCTGGATAAAGAGCTAGGAGTTCTACTATTTCAAACTCTTTTTTAGTAAGATTTAAGTCTTCATCATTAATTTTTACAGTCATTCCCTTTATATCTATCTTTAAGTTTTTAAATTGTAAACAATTTTCAAGTCCTTTATTCACATATCTTTTTTCTCGTCTTAGGTGAGCCTTAACTCTTATAACCAGCTCTTTTAGACTAAAAGGCTTTGTTATATAATCATCTCCACCGATAGCTAAACCCTTTATTTTGTCAGCTTCCGAATCTTTTGCGGATAAAAATAAAATGGGACAAATCACATTGTCACGAATTGCATTACATACGTTAAAGCCATCTATATCAGGCATCATAATATCTAGGATTATTAAATCGGGCTTCTTTTTAGATAATTCAATTCCATCAAATCCATTATATGCAACTAATACATTATAGCCATTACTTTCCAATACGTCTTTTATTACCATAATAATATCTGCTTCGTCATCGATAATAAGAATTGTTTCCATGATTGCCTCCAATTTTAATATATAAATTTATATAATAAGAAAGACAGAGTATACAATATATATATATGTGCAGGATAAAATATATAAAATAAATGCTTCATAGATTTGCCTTTTTCTCCATTATATAAAAACATAAAAATTAATGCAAAAGCACTCATCCACTCATAATAATCAGTAAACATAAGCTTTAAGCTAATGGGTCTAATATAAGCTAGAGGTAAACCTAACATCCAAGCTAATACAAATATTCCATAAGATATACCTTGCAGTTTTCTGTTTTCTCTGAATATATATAGTATAATGCCCGCTATAATTAAATGTACTCCTCCTTCAACTAGTAGTGGAGATGGAATAAAAGTAGACGATAGTAAATAAGCGTATGGCATAATTGTCTTTGGTAAAAAATAAAAACTATAGCTTATTATAAATGGCAATAAGATTAAGCCAATACCTTTGAATAACCTTTTCTCTCTTATAAAATCTATTCCTATAAACATAATAATTAAAATTATAAAAGTTGAAAATATACCATTAGCAGGATAGAATCCATCTTCTCTTTGCAACTGAGGAAAAATCTGAATTAAATATTTTACAATTCCCATAAAGACAGACATCAAATATATTCTTGTAAAGTATTTTTTCTTATTTGACGTATAAGTATAACCTTCCACCATTGTGAATAAAAACAATCCTCCTGCCAATCTCCCAATCCACGAAAATATAACAGGAACTTTACCTGTAAATTCAAAGAAATAATGAATATGATCAAGTAACATGAATATAAGAGCTAAAAATTTAATTTCAAATCCTGTAAGTCCTTTTCTGCTTTTTTCTAAAGTCATTTTAATTCCCCCTTGTAAATTCTATATATAATCTACCATCCAATTATAAAGAATCTATAAAGTTTATATAAAAAATGATTCTAAAGAATCCTTTTTTGTCCACTGAACGTTTGTCGAAATAATATGAATTCAAATAGTCTTAGACTTTAATTTAAAGTTGGACCTCTTAGAATCCTGTCACTGCTAGTTTACTCTTATGTCAGGCATAATTTAAAAAACCTCCACTATTAAGTTAGTGAAGGCTTCTTATATTGAGTAAAATCTACGGCATTGGATTATCAAATGCCGTAATTGTGATATTGGCCTGAGGTCCTGTTATTGAGAGTCCGACACTGGCACCAGTGAAATTAACAATCCTTAGGGTAGAAGGAGTAGCACCTACTTCAATTATTGCCGAAGATGAAATAATTCCAGTTACTATTGGGCTTACAAAAGCTCCATATTCCGATCCATCTATCTCAAGGGCAAAAACAGGGGTTTGGATTCCATCTACTCCATCAATTGCAATGGACCAGTTTATTAAATATGTTCTATTAGGAGAAAGTGTGAATTCACCTGTTGCAGAATTATACGAAATATTATTTGAATAATACTCAAAATTAAATAATATTGGGTCTCCATCTGATATTATTATTTGAGGACTTGTTGAACTGCTCACTAAGGCCTCCATTATTCCTCCTGACAATCCTGCTGGTCCTGTTGGTCCCTGTGGACCCACTGGTCCTTGTAGCCCCTGTGGACCTACTGGTCCTTGTGGTCCTACTGGTCCCTGTGGCCCCTGTGGTCCTACTGGCCCCTGTGGTCCTTCTGGTCCTTGTGGCCCCTGTGGTCCTTCTGGTCCTTGTGGCCCCTGTGGTCCTTGTAGTCCCTGTGGTCCTTCTGGCCCTTGTGGTCCCTGTGGTCCTTCCGGTCCTTGTGGTCCTGTCGCCCCTTGTGGGCCTGTTGGTCCTGAATGGCAAATACAAGTACACGATAAACATGGCCAAAACCAATTATTACACGGACAAGGTTTTCTATATCTATTGGAACAATTCGACCGATAATTATTATAGCACCTTGGTATAACATAGGAACTTGATTCTATATCCATATTTTCATGGCAGGATGATTCATTGTTTAAAGTCGTATTTTCTTCAAAATACATAATTAGATACTCCCTCTCTCTTATTTTATCATGACATAAGATTATATTGAGATTGAAAGCTAAACAAAATCAATTTGTTGCAATCTTAATAACAATATATGTTAAATTATTTTTCTATGTGACATAAAATTTATCCGTCAATTACACTTGTGATCCGAGTATGTAAATTTCTATTCTTTCGATTTTTATATCCATCTTTACAGCACTGATTATCTCTATGAAAGATATACAAACTATATTCTTTATTGATTTAATATCATTTTTCGTTGCATTTAGCCTATTATTTATGAATATCTATAATAATGTAAAATAAAAGAGTATGTTAAATAACATACCCCTTCTTACAACTTTATAAGATTGTTTTATTAAATACCTTCGTTGGCAAATTGGCTTTGATATAAATTATAGTAATATCCTTTTCTTTCTAGCAGTTCTTCATGACTACCTTTTTCAACTATCTCTCCATGGTCTATTACCATAATTATATCCGCATCTTTAATTGTGGAAAGCCTATGAGCAATAATAAAGGTTGTTCTGTTCTCCATTAGTTTTACCATTGCCTCTTGGATTTTTAATTCAGTTCTAGTATCTACAGATGATGTTGCTTCGTCCAGTATCAGTATAGAAGGATTAGATAATATTGCCCTTGATATGGCCAATAACTGTCTTTGTCCTTGGCTTAAATTGGTTCCTCCTTCATTTATATATGTCTCATATCCACTTGGCAGTTTATTTATAAAATCATCAATTCTTGCGAGTATCGCTGCCTTTTCTATCTCCTCATCTGTAGCATCTAATTTCCCGTATTTTATATTTTCCTTTATCGTTCCCGAGAATAGATAAGTATCTTGCAGCACCATACCAAATATTCTTCTTAAAGTATCCTTTTGGTAATCTTTAATCTTCACTCCATCTATTAATATCTCCCCTTTATCTATATCATAAAATCCAGTTAAAAGATTGACTATAGTAGTTTTTCCTGCACCAGTTGGTCCCACTAATGCGATATTGGTTCCAGGTTCTACTTGGAAAGATATATTTTTTAAGACTGGTTCGTTCTTTTCATATTCAAATGTAACATTTTTAAATTCTACTTCTCCTCTTATTTCTTTTCCGACTATTGCATTAGGAGAATCTTCCCTTTCTTCCTCTTCATCTAGTATTTCAAAAACTCTTTCGGCTCCTGCTATACCTGATTGTAATGTATTAAATGTATTTGCTAATTCATTTAATGGTCTTGTAAATTGCTTTGAATAAGAAATAAAACTAGCTATAACCCCTACAGAAATAGTTCCTTTTACAGCTAATGCTCCTCCAAATATGGCTATAACCCCAAATCCAAAATTATTTATTACATTCATAAGGGGCATAATATATCCCGACCAAATCTGTGCCTTTACTCCTACATCTCTTAAGATATCATTTTGTTCTTTAAATTCGTCTATTACTTTCCCTTCATTATTGAAGGCTTTTACTACGTGAATCCCTGCTATTGATTCTTCAATATGTCCATTTAATCTACCCAATGTTTTTTGTTGTTCTCTGAATAATAGCTTTGTTTTACTAGCAATCACTTTAGTCATAAAATATACCATGGGTACAGTTATTAAGCTCGCCATAGTCATAAGGGGACTTAAATAGATCATCATGACTAAAGAACCTATTATATTCACCACTGATACCATAAGCTGCACCGTTGTTTGAGATATAGTAGTACTTACATTGTCGATATCATTAGTTAATCTGCTCATAATCTCTCCATGAGTATGGATATCGAAGAACATAATGGGCAAGGACTGAAGCTTTTCAAATAATTTTTCTCTTAAATTATATACAATTCTCTGAGCTATCCCTGCAACAATATATTCTTGCAAGAATGTAAGGACATTATCCAGTATATATACAGATAATAATATCAATATAATAAATCTTAAGTTTTCAAATTCTACTAAGGACTTTCCCGGAAATATGGCATCTATAGCTTCCCTATTAAGAAAGGAACAGATATACCTAATAATCCAGAAGCAAGTATTAATAAAAAAGTTATAAAAAGCTCCTTCTTTTCCACTTTGAAAAAACTCCATAATCTACTCAAGGTATGACTTATATCTTTTGCCTTTTCTGCAGACACTCTAGCAGGGCCTGCAATGCCTGCGGGGCCTGTTCTTCTCTGTCTAGGATCCAAAATCTTCTGCCCCCTTTCCTAATTGAGAATAATAAATATCTTTATATACTTCACAATTTCTCATAAGTTCTTGATGTGCTCCTTGACCAACTATCTTTCCTTTATCTAGTACAAGAATTTTATCTGCATCCATTACAGACGTTATTCTTTGGGCAATTAATATGGCAGTAGTATCCTTTAGATACTCCTTCAATCCTTGCCTTATCTTCCTCTCAGTAATTAAATCTACTGCTGATGTACTATCATCTAAAATCAATATACCTGGCTTTTTTATAAGAGCCCTAGCTATTGATATTCTCTGCTTTTGTCCTCCTGATAGATTTACTCCACCTTGCCCTAAGTAAGTATTATATCCTTCATTAAAGGAGAGAATAAAATCATGAGCATTAGCTATTTTTGCAACCTTTTCTATATCTTCAATTGTTGCATTTTCATCTCCCCATCTAATATTATCTTTTATGGTGCCTGTAAATAATAGAACTTTTTGGGGAACTATACCAACTTTCTCTCGTAAATCGGAGATATCTATATCCTTTACGTCTATACCATCAATTTTTATCTTTCCCTTATCTACATCATAAAATCTTGATATCAAGTTAATTAAAGTAGATTTGCCTGAACCAGTTGAACCAATAATTGCCAAAGTTTCTCCTGGATTTATAGAAAAGTTTATGTCCTCTAATACATATCTACTAGAGCTATAATATTTAAAATATACGTTTTCAAATTCCAATTTTCCTTTTATATCATTAAATATAATAGGATTTTCTTTAACAGTTATAGTATTTTCTGCTTCAAAAACCTCTCCTATTCTCTCACCAGAAGCTCTAGCCCTGATAAATATATTCAATATCCTTGTCATCATTATAAGGGAAAATAGAACTTGAGTCATATAATTTACAAAGGCCATTATCTTTCCAACTTCCATTTGTCCACTATTTACCCTCAGACCTCCAAACCATAGAACTAGAACAATTCCTATATTAACCACTAAAGTTACAACAGGATTAAATACTGCAACTACTCTCATACCTTTGAGAGTAATATCTTTCAAATCATCATTTACATTTCTAAAACGAACTTTTTCATATTCAAATCTATTAAATGCCTTCACGACTCTAATCCCAGCTAAATATTCTCTCATCACTCCATTGACTTTATCCAAGGATTTTTGGATTTTAGTAAATATTGGGTAGGACACCTTTAAGTTTAATGAAATAATAATAACAACAATTGGAACAACTCCCAATAATATAAGAGCCATTTTAGGATTCAATAAAAATGCCATTATCACAGAACCTATTCCAAGAACTGGAGCCTTTACGAATATTCTCATCATACCATGGGAAAAGTTTTGTATTTGATTTACATCATTAGTAAGTCTAGTAATTAAAGAAGCATCTTGAAAACCATCTATATTATCAAAGGAAAATCCTTGTATTTTAATATATAAGTCCTCTCGAAGATCGGCTCCGAAACTTTGACTTACCTTGGAGGAAACAATATTTCTAATGACCGCAAAAGTAGCTCCTAAGGCAGTCATGAAAAACATCAATCCTCCTAATTTAAAAACATAGTTCATATCTCCTCTTTTTACGCCATTATCGATTATCTTTGACATAATAGTAGGTTGAATTAAGTCTCCTGTGGTTTCAAGGATTATAAATGTAAGAGCTATTAGAAATTGCTTTTTATATTTTTTTATATACTTTCCTAAATAACTTATATTCATCTCTATTGTCACTCCCCAATTAGTCTTTATTCTATTATAATATTTAGGCACTCGAAATACAATTGAAAACTGAGTTATTAATAACTCAGTTCTTAATCTTCTACCTCTATTCTTCTCTATATCTATAACTTTACTATTATCTTTGTTCCCTTTTTCAAGCTATTATCTAGTAATATTTCTCCTTGATGAATATCGAGTATTCTTTTAACAATAGAAAGACCAAGACCATTCCCTTCTGTATTCCTTGATTTATCAGCCTTGTAAAATTTTTCAAAAACTCTATCCTGGTCTTCTTTAGATATTCCTGTTCCATTATCCATGATAGAAAATATAATTTTTCCATGTTTCTTGTATAATTTAATTTCAATGTTTTCACCATTGGGAGAAAATTTAATAGCATTATCAATTAAATTTATCCAAACTTGATACATTAAATTTTGATTTCCCTTATATTCAACGCTCTCTAAATCTATTTCTAACTGAATATCTTTATCAGACCATTTATTCTCTAATAAAAGAATTGCCTTTCTTATTTGCTCGTCCATTGAAAATTGTTCCATGTAAATAGATACATTCTCACCTTCAATCTTATTTAACATCAATATATTTGTAGCCAACATAGAAAGCCTCTTGGTTTCTTCAATGATTATATCTATATATTCGTTTTTATCTACCTCATTGCAATCCTTTAGAAGTTTTGTGTAGCCCTGTATAGATGTTAAAGGGGTCTTAAATTCGTGAGAAATATTTGATATAAAATCACTTCTAAGGATTTCTATGGATTTCAACTTCTTTGCCATAGTGTTAAAGCTAGATATAAGGGTGTCTATTTCATCCTTTCTGTGGCTCTCAAGGCTTATATTAAAATCACCTGCTGCAACCTTTTCTGTTGCCTTAGTCAATCTTCTAATGGGCTTTACTATCATCTTTCCTACAAATAAAAATATAATACTCCCTATAGCAATAGAGACTATATTTGTAGTCATTATGAAACTTCTCGCATTAAAACCTATATCTTTTAACTTGGGTTTAGCCACTATATAATGGCCCCCTGCTTTAGCTATGACTACTGGCAAAGAAAAAGAGAATTTTTTATGCCCATATCCATTAAATACTAAGATCTTTTCCTCTTCTAATTTAGATTTCATTTCTTCATTCAAATCATATCTTTCTACATCATCAATGAATTTTATATTAATATATATGTCATGAAAAAGTTTTTCTAAATCTTCAATCGAGATTTTTTCATTTTCATATACTTCCTTTATTTTTTCCACAGTATGAACAAGCTGTGATTCTACTTGTGCCTTCAGATTCTGTTCCATACTTAGAGATATAAATATTGAGGACACTATATTGCTTATAATAAAAACACCTATAAAGATTAGTACCAATTGAACATATATTGATTTTTTCATTATTTATGGACCCCTTTGTATCCTAATCCTCTAATGGTTACTATCTCAAATTCTTCAATATCCTTAAACCTTTCTCTAATTCTTTTTATATGGACATCTACGGTCCTTTCATCTGCTTCACTATCAAATCCCCATATATCATCCATTAATTCTTGCCGTGTAAATATTTTCTTTGGATATGATAATAATTTATATAACAGATAGAATTCCTTCTTTGGTAGAATCATAGTTTTTGTTGGAGTCCTTACCTCTAGACTTTCATAGTCAATTACAATATCTCCTATGCTTATATATTTATCTGCAGAAATTTTTGATCGACGAAGTAGAGCTTTGACTCTTAATACCAATTCATCCATATTTATTGGCTTTGTCATATAATCATCTGCCCCTAAATCAAATCCCATCTTTTTATCTGGATAAGTATCCTTTGCAGTTACCATGAGTATTGGCAGATCATACTCAGCTTCCCTAAGTTCTTTCACTAACTCATATCCGTCCATTTTGGGCATCATTATATCAGCTATGATTAAATCTATTTTTACATTATCAAGAATATCTAAAGCTTCTTCACCATTCTCTCCATGGAAAACTTGAAATCCTTCTTTCTTTAGATATATTTCTATTAGTTTTCTTATCTTTTCATTATCGTCGACTAAAAGAATATTAGTCATAGTTACACCACCTTATAATCTATAAGCTCCTTAAAGCATCTATAGGATTCAATTTACTTGCACGTTTAGCCGGCATAAATCCAAATATTATACCTACTATTGCCGAGAAACCCACTGCTAGTATTACTGTCGACATGGTAATTGTTAAACTAAACCCTATATAAATAGAAGCAATATATGCTATAGACATTCCCACTATAAGACCAATTATTCCACCAAAAACTGATAGGAAAATTGCTTCAATAATGAATTGTAGTTGGATACTATTAGGCTCTGCACCTAAAGCCTTTCTTAAACCTATTTCGGAGGTACGCTCCGTAACAGATACTAACATCATATTCATTATTCCAATGCCTCCTACAACTAAAGATATTGAAGCAATGCCTGCAAGAAGAAGTGACATCATGCCAGTAATATCTCCTATAGTAGATATTATATCCTCCATATTGAATATAAAGTAAGAGTTATCTTTATAATTAAATGATTGATTTAAAACTTGTTTTAAATCCTTCATAATAATATCAGATTTATTACTATCAGCCATATATACGTCTACATTAGTTATATTTCTATTACCTAATGTTTTCATAGCTGTAGTATAAGGAATGATAATCGCATCATTAGTTGAAGAAAAAGCAAACTCACTACCTGTATCTAATACTCCAACTATAGTAAAAGTTAAACCATTTATAAGTATACTTTCACCTATTGGCTCTTTTCCTAGGAATAGTTCCTTATTTATGTCACTTCCTATTATAGCAACTTGGCTGCTATTCTCTATGTCTAATATATTTAATTCTCTACCATTTTTCACAAGCTTTTTATTCGTTTTGAAATGAACCTCATTTTTTCCTTCCACGGTAATATCTGTTTTTGTAATACCATTTCCTGCAATAGAAGTTTTCCCTGTTATTGTAGGGGATAGCCCTTTAATATTTTCTATTTTTGTTAATGATTCTAGATCTCTTTCATTAAGTCCTTGCTTTAAAGGTGTCCCCATAGCTTGTATAGTTATTTTATCAGCACCTAAAGATGATACTTGTTTAGTCACCTCATTTGTAGCTCCTTGAACTATGGTTATCAATGCTATGATGGAAGCAACCCCAATTATTATCCCAAGAATAGTTAAAAAGGAACGCATTTTGTTATTTATGATGTTGCTCCAGGACATCTTTATGCTGTCTTTAAGCATTGTTTTCACCACCTTCAGATATTCTTCCATCGATAATGTTTAATATTCTATTGCCATAGCTGGCGATATGCTTATCATGAGTAATCATTACAATTGTCCTTCCCTCTTCATTTAATTCTTTGAATAGTTCCATTATCTGTGCTCCTGTTTTTTGATCTAATGCTCCAGTAGGCTCATCAGCTAATAATATTGATGGCTCTGTTACAACTGATCTAGCTATTGCAACTCTCTGTTGCTGTCCTCCTGAAAGTTGAGTTGGCAGATTTGGTAACTTATCCCCCAGCCCTACCCTTTCTAAGATTTTCTTTGCTCTTTTTCGTCTCTCATCAGATGGAACACCAGCATAGATTAGAGGCAATTCTACATTTTGGAGAGTAGACAATCTTGGCAGCAATTGAAAAGACTGAAATATAAATCCTATTTCTTTATTTCTAACCCTTGCTAATTCTTTTTCACTTAAATTTGCGACTTTCTGTCCAGCTAAAATATAGCTGCCAGAAGTAGGTGTATCTAAACAGCCTATTATATTCATTAGCGTTGATTTTCCAGATCCCGATGGACCAAGAACAGATACAAATTCACCTTTCTTTATCGTGAAACTTACTTTGTTAAGAGCTAAAAATTTCTCATCACCTAAATAATAGGCCTTATCTAAATCTGTTATTTTTAATATTTCATTCATTAATTATCGCCCCCTGAGCGCATTGCTCTAATTCCCCCCGGAGGTCCAAATTCATTTGTTACTTTCTTAGCTATAAATACTTTATCTCCAATATTTATACCCGATTTGACCTCTACATTGACTCCATCAGTGATTCCTAGCTGAATATCTACATTCTCCATAGTTTCATCTTTTTTCATACTTACATATGAGCTATTATCATCTCTAAATCTTATTGCAGTCATAGGAAGTATAGCTGCATTATTTACACTTTCATTTAATACTTTAGCTTCTGCACTCATACCTACTCGAATATCTCCATCATTTTTAATTGAAATAGTTGTATTAAAGAAAGTAACTCCATTCATATACACACCTTCCTTAGCCACATCTGTAACAGTTCCTTCGAAATCTTTATTTAGAGCATGAATAGTTATATTTGCTTTTGTGTCTTTTTTTATAGCATTTAAGTCATACTCATCTACCTTTACTTTTAGCTGTAAGTCTTTGTAGTCCACAATTTCAGCAATCTTAGTTCCTGGCATCAGCTGTTCATCTTCTTCAACAAAAATATCAAGAACTTCCCCATCTATCTCAGATTTTATATTTACTCCGTTACTAGTCCTATATAGCGCATCATCTTTTTTGACTATATCTCCTTTTTTAACTTTAAACTCCTTTATCCGCATAGCTTGATCTGAAAATATGGTTTGTCTATTTTTCGCTTCTATGCTGCCTGAGAAGCTATAGTATGTCCTTATATCTCCTGCTTTTACTTCTACTTCATCTCCTGCAATCTGTCTAGGTGCTCTTATCTTTGATAAGACAAGTATTGCAATTGCTGCGATTACTGCAATTCCTAAAACCCACTTAATTCCTTTGTTTTTTTGTTTCATTCTAATATCACACCTCCATGGTATTTTATATATCAATATTAAATCAGATATATGAACTTAAAATGAACTAATATAATATATCTTAAAGTAACAAAAAATGGCATTCGACCTCTTCCTCTAATATTATTCTAGAATTATTTTTTTTAATACGGACGAATTTACATATTTCCCTAATTTTATTTTTGTTTTACACTACTTTTAAGACATCATATGTAATAATGCTAAATTTTTTAATTTTATGTTAACGATATCACCTTACCGTATTACAATAGTTTTTAGATTTAAAATAGTCTATCAAAATATTATTAAGGTAGTTTTTTTGAAGGTCTAAATCGTATTTGAAAAGAATGATTTATGAGAACTTTTCTATGAACTATAATAAAATCCCTAGACAATTAAAATTGTCTAGGGATTTTATTATTTTAACATTAATTCTTCTAGCTTTAATGGTTCAATATACTCTCCATCTTTATAAGCCCTCATATTTCCACCAGATATTTCATCTATTAGGGCTATATGATTATCATCTCCAACTCTGCCAAATTCAAATTTGATATCATATAACTCCATGTTCTTTTTAGCCAACTCATCTTTGACTACCTGACTAATCTTCTTAGTTAAATCAGCTAAGATTTTATACTCCTCTTTAGTCATTATACCTAACATATCTAATCCCTCGTCAGTTATTAAAGGGTCATTTCTATCATCATCCTTTAAAGTAACCTCTACATAGGCGTCCAGCAGCTGCCCCTCTGTTGCGTACATTCCATATCTTCTCATAAAGCTACCTACTGCTCTATATCTACAGATTACTTCCACTCCTTTACCAAACATCTTTGCAGGTAATACTGTCATAGTAGCATTTTCTATATCTGCATCTACGTAATGAGTTGGTATCCCCATATTATTTAATTTCTCGAAGAAGAATTTAGTTAATCTAAGCCCTGCTTTACCTGCTCCTTCTATACTTAATCCTACAGTATTAGCTCCTGGATCAAATACTCCATCTGTTCCTGTCACATCATCCTTAAATTTTAATAAATAGTTTCCATTTTCTAATTCATAAACATCTTTAGTTTTTCCTTTATAGACCAAGTTCATAATTTTAGCTCCTTTATATAAAGTTTTTCTAATATTAATATAATCTATAATACATATATTTATCAAGTTTTTTGTAATTTTTATTTTTTCTTATGCCTTTACAGCTTTCTTTCCATTTGCCTTGAAAATGAAATATGCTAAGGCTCCTATTGCTATAACTGCTCCCAAAGGATAAGAAATCGCTGTAGATAATCTAAATCCCTCTGGGGCTTGTAGGATATAGGTAGCAGATACTGCAGACATGAATGTTGCCGGTATACTTGTAATCCAATGGGATTTCTTTTGTCGAACCAAATAAGCTGCCGCCGCCCATAATACTATCATAGCCAAGGTCTGATTTGACCATGCAAAATATCTCCAAATAATATTAAAATCTATCCTCGTTAATCCAAATCCTACGCCTAGTAAAGGCATTGCTAATATTAATCTATTTTTTATTGGGCCTTGCTCATACTTAATTGCATCCGCAATAGTAAGTCTTGCAGATCTAAATGCAGTATCTCCAGATGTAATAGGGCAAGCGACGACTCCTAACATGGCTAATACCCCACCTATTGAACCAAGAAGGCCTTTTGATATAGTGTTAACAACACCAGCAGCTCCGCCGCCATTAGTTAAAGCATCTTGTAGTCCTGGAATTCCATTAAAGAATGCCATACCCGCTGCTGCCCAAATCATTGCTATTATACCTTCAGCTATCATTGAACCATAGAATATTCTTCTACCATAGCTTTCCTTAGTCATACATCTTGCCATCATTGGTGACTGAGTAGCATGGAATCCAGATATAGCACCACATGCAATTGTAGTAAATAATATTGCCCATATTGGTAAACCAGCTGGATGCAAGTTGGTTAATGTAAAGGCAGGTAATTGATATCCGTCAATCACTAGCTTGCCGCCAATACCAAATGCCATTATTAACAGAGATAAACCGAATATCGGATAAAGCTTACCTATTAACTTATCTATTGGCAGAACAGTGGCTAAGAAATAGTATATTAATACAATTGCAAGCCATATATTGAAGCTGCCAAGTCCAAATAGTTTTAAGTTAGTTAGTAAATTTGCAGGTCCTGTCATAAATACTGTTCCCACTAAAATAAGTAGAATAACTGAAAAAACTCTCATTACCTTTCTTGCACCTTCTCCTAGGTAAATACCTACTATTTCTGATATACTTAGTCCATCGTGTCTTAGGGAAAGCATTCCTGAGAAATAGTCATGTACTCCACCAGCAAATATACATCCGAAAGCAATCCATAGAAATGCTGCTGGCCCAAATAATGCACCTTGTATTGCTCCAAAGATAGGTCCTAGACCAGCAATGTTAAGTAATTGAATCAAGAAAATTCTAGGCCAACTCATAGGCATAAAATCCACTCCATCTTTAAGCCTTGTTGCTGGTGTTTCTCTACTATCATCTGCTCCAAAATGCTTATCAACTACTTTTCCATACAGAAAATATCCTGCTATAAGTATAATAATTCCTAGAATAAATTGTATCATAAAATAACCTCCTTTATATTTCTTAATATATTAATATGCTAAAAGGAGGTTATTTATGGGTACTTTAGATAACTTCCATAAAAAAGAGATGGAGTTCCATCTCTTTTTAAAACTTAATATAAAACTTTAAATTAAATTCTTATGCTCTTACTGTTTTTCTTGATTTTATCTTAATAAGGAAAAACATTATAGCTGCAACTGCTATAGCTGCTCCTACAGGATAAGCTATTGTAGTAGATAACTTAAATCCCTCTGGTGCTTGTAGAATATAAGTTGCAGATACTGCAGTCATAAATGTTGCTGGTATAGTTGTTAACCAATGGCTCTTATTATTTTTAACTAAATAGGCTGATGCCGTCCATAAAACGATCATTGCCAAAGTTTGATTTGACCACGCAAAGTATCTCCAAATAATATTAAAGTCAATTCTTGTTAGTCCAAATGCCACGACAAACAAAGGTAAAGCCAAAGTTAATCTTTTCTTTATAGGTCCTTGCTCATAGTTCATAGCATCCGCAATAGTAAGTCTTGCAGATCTAAATGCAGTATCTCCTGAAGTTATAGGGCAAGCTATAACCCCTAGCATAGCTAATACCCCACCTATCGGTCCTAATAAAGTTGTAGAAATGGTATTTACCACTCCTCCAGGTCCTCCGCTGTTTAAAGCTTCAGCTAATCCTGGAAGTCCATTGAAAAATACCATACCTGCTGCTGCCCAAATCATTGCTATTACACCTTCAGCTATCATTGAGCCATAGAATATTCTTCTACCATAACTTTCTTTTGTCATACATCTTGCCATCATTGGTGATTGAGTAGCATGGAATCCAGATATTGCACCACAAGCTATAGTAGTAAATAGAATCGACCATATTGGCAAACCAGCTGGGTGTAAGCTAGATATGGTAAATGCCGGTAATTGATATCCTTTTACTAATATCATAGTGCCAATACCAAAAGCCATTGTAAGTAAAGCTACTCCGAATACAGGATAAATTTTACCAATTATTTTGTCGACTGGTAATATTGTAGCTAGGAAGTAATATATAAATACTATTGCCAACCAAATATCAGCATTACCTAAACCAAATAACTTTATACTGCCCATTAATGTAGCTGGACCTGTCATAAATACTGTACCAACTAAAACAAGTAATATAACTGAGAATACTCTCATTACCTTTCTTGCACCTTCACCTAAATAAATGCCAGTGATTTCTGAAATACTTTTTCCATCATGTCTTAATGATAACATCCCTGAATAATAGTCATGCACTGCACCAGCAAATACGGAACCTAAAGCAATCCATACAAATGCCATTGGTCCAAATAATGCTCCCTGAATAGCTCCGTAAATAGGTCCTAATCCAGCTATATTAAGTAATTGAATCAGAAAAATCTTAGTCCAGCTCATAGGTACAAAGTCTATGCCGTCCTCTAACCTTGTAGCTGGAGTTTCTTTATTATCATCAATTCCAAAATGCTTGTCTACCACTTTTCCATAGACAAAATAGCCTGCTATAAGTATGATAATTCCAATTATGAATTGTGTCATTAAAAAAACCTCCTTATTAATATTCATTCATTATAATAGTATATCAATTGAATATTAATAAGGAGGTTTTCTAGATAAGATGTCATATTTAGTATTTAAAATGCAAATTTAGAAGTTAAGATGCATCCTAGTCTATATTCATAACTTCCTTAAATCCTTTTGCATAACTTCTGCTTACTGGAATTATCTCTTTATACCCCTTTAGATTTATATTGTAAGTAGAGTTGAACCAAGGTTCTATTGACTCTATATAATTTAAGTTTACTATATAAGATTTATGGGATCTAAAAAATATTGAAGAATCAAGTCTATCCATTAATTCATTTAGAGTGCAATTAGTTTCAAATTTCCCCTTATTACTAACTATCACAGTATTTTTATCCTCTATTGTTGCATATATAATATCTTTAGTTTCTATTGGAATAAGTTTATTTTTATAATAAAGGCATATTCTCTGTGGCGCTACTTTTGTATTAGTTCTTATGTCTTGAATCAACCTACTCAAATTATTATAATCAATTTCTTCGCTATTATTTCTGGTTGAAGTTATCTTCTCTAATGTTTTTTGTAACCTTTCCTCTGATATAGGTTTTAATAAATAATCTATTGCATTTACTTCAAAGGCCTCCACCGCAAATTGATCATACGCTGTTACAAAGATTATTATCGGATTATACCCTTCTTCTGATAATCTTCTGGCAACATCTATTCCGCTTATTTGAGGCATCTGGATATCTAAAAAAACAATATCTGGCCTAAGCATTTTAATTAATTCTAGAGCTTCTATACCGTTAGAAGCCTCTCCTACTACCTCCATACCTTCAATGCTACTTAAAATATATAACAATTCTTGACGAGCAGGCATTTCATCATCTACAATTAAACATCTTTGCAAATTAACCATCTCCTTAGAATTTAGGAATTACCATAGTAGCTGTAGTTCCTTTGTTAATTTCAGATTCAAGAATCAGTCCGTATTCTTTACCATATTTGTTTCTTAACCTTTCATTAACATTTTTAAGTCCTATGCTTTCCTTATTATCGTTTTCTTTAAATAAACACTCTAAGTCTTCCTTAGATATGCCAACTCCATCATCTTTCACCACTAATTTAGTTTCTCTGCCATTATCCCTTGCAATTATTTCAACTCTTCCCCCCTCAATCTTGCCTAAAACTCCATGCTTAATTGCATTTTCTACTATTGGCTGAAGGAGTAAGGGTGGAAGTTTACACTCAATATTCTCTGGTATATCATATATAATATCTAATTTATCGCCAAATCTTGCCTTTTCAATTTCAATATACGAATTTATATGTTCTATCTCTTTATATAAATCTACTACTTCAATATCTTGTTGTAAATTAGTTCTAAAATAATTACCAAGATGTATCAGAAGTTTGCGGGCATTATCAGGCTGCGTTCTAGTTAAAGACACTATAGTATTAATGGCATTAAATAAAAAATGTGGATTTATCTGAGCCTGTAATGCCTTTAGTTCAGATCTTGATAATAATTCTCGCTGATAATCTATCTTACTTAGTTCTATCTGAGTAGAAAACATCTGAGCTAAACCTAAGGCTAATTCTATATCTACCTTAGTTATAGAATTTTCTTGTCCCTTATATAACTTAAGTGTACCTATAACTTTATCATCTTCTTTTATTGGAACAATTATAGCTGATTTTAACGGACAGTTACTATGATTGCAGCCAATTTCTTCTCTTGTATTTGCTACCACATACTTTTTAGCTAATAAAGCCTCTTTTGTTAAATTAGTCTGTATAGTGCTGCCAACCAAATGATGATCTTCCCCTATCCCAACATGAGCTAATATTTTTTCTGTATCAGTAAATGCAACAGCTTTTATTTTGCTCATATCATAAATTATCTTTGCTGTATCCCTTGCCGTATCTTCATTATATCCTTTTCTAAAATATGCTAATGTTCTATCAGCAATTTTAAGCGTTAATTGGGCTTGATAAACAGCTTCATTCTCTATCTCTTTAAAGATACTATCTGTTATAGCAATAAATGCAGCTATACCTATTCCATTTCCAACAATCATCGGAATTCCAATTATTTTAACTAAATCTAATGCTTCAGAAAAAGGTCTTGCGACTAAGAGTATTATTATCATTTGTATTACTTCAGCTATAGCTCCAGATATTAAGGCAAAAGTTATTCTATAAGGACTACTTTCAAATTTCTTTTTCAGCAATCCTGCCATGGCACCTTCAGATAAAGTCGATATTCCACAGGCAATAGCAGTAAAACCACCTATATCTATTAAAAATCTATGGCCTCCTGCAATAATACCAGACAAGATCCCAACTAAAGGTCCTCCCAGTAGTCCTCCAACAAAAACACCAATAACTCTAGAGTTAACTATTGCCCCCTGTAAATGTATCCCTGTATAAGTACCTATTATCCCAAAGACTCCAAAGATAATGGATAACAATATTTTATCTTTAATATCAATATTTTCTTTTGAAACAAGTTTCCTAAATAATCCAATTTTCGAAAGAAAAAGTGCTAAAATTAATATAATACCAACTCTACTTGATAAGTTTTTAAGTAAAATTACTAACACAAAAACACCTCTTTAAATGTTTACTTCCATACAAGTATATCATATGGTCTTTGCGAGATGCCATAAAAAAGTTGGGTTACTTGACCCAACTTTTGGCTTGCTTATTTAAAACCAAGGAAGCACCTTTATTATCATAGATACCACTATTGTTGTAACTCCCATAGAGGTTACATTTCCAATAGTTGATGATAATCTTCTGGTAGTTTATCACAGAAATACTCTGCTAAAGGTGGTCCTATTATACCTCCTAATATACCTGCAGTAACAGCTACTCCCACCGATGAACCAAACATCAAGACACAAGCTGGTCCAACACTTACTACTGGTACATAGGTTCCATACCATCCCTTTTCAACATACTTGTTAAAGTATAAAAATACTCCTACTGATGAGCCAACAAACTGGGATAATATAATTACTGGAATCGCACCTGAAGCATAGGCACCATGGTTTATATTTAATATCCAGTCTAAACAAGCTCCTATTATGACAAATAATCCAGCTATTTCATTTCCGTAAAATTGAGCTTCAGAGAAATCTGCTAAAACTCTTCTTACTGACCATAATGGTTTCTCCATTTCCTTTAGAGTTTCTTCTTGTGATTTCACTGGTCTATTTAATGTCTTGGATGGCACCTTTTTCATCCATGGCAATGCCTTAGCTATACCACAAACTAATATTCCTGTTATTGCCATAGTAAATACATTTGAAACCACTCCAGGTACTCCTAGCACAGGTATAATATTATTTGTTATCCAAAAAGCCACTGGGAACCCCATGACTCCTCCGAGAATAGAGCCTGTGAGTAGAGCCTTTATACTTGGCCCATATAATAACATTATAGCTGGTGGAGCTCCTACTACTGTAATAAATGTTGGTAACCAAGTATATTCTCCATTTTCAAAGAAAGATGTAAAATTTAGAACAAATATTGCAATGAATAATGATAATAACTGAGATGCTAATACCCAAGGCCATAAATTTGAACCATAAGAAACATTGAAACCTGCTAGCTTGGAGTTTTTAACATCTAATCTCCAAGCTACAAATCCTCCTAGAATTACTCCTAGGGAAGCAAAAACTCCTGCATAAAATTGAGCTTCTGTAAAGTTCATTATATACCAAATAAGTTTATAGAATAAATTATGACTTGCATTAGCAACTATTGTATTATAGTCTAGCCAGCTACTTTGAGCATTTATACTACTTAGAATAAAATATATTAAAAAGCCTATTCCCAGTGATATAATAAGACCCGCTAAAGAACCTGCACTATATTGTTTCTTATTATTCTTAATATTTTCCATATTTATCCTCCAATCTAGAAGTTTATTATATAAGAAATATAAAACTCTATCATTCTTTCAATTGATTCAATTTTTATCCTTTCATTCTTCTGATGGCACATATTTTCCTCACCAGGTCCTAGTATCACAAAAGGAATATCGTGATAAGGGATAAGTTGTGAAGCATCAGTATAAAAATTTATGCCCTTAAGCTTCACTGGATAAGATAATTTTTCATATATAGATACTATCTCTTTTATAAAGTTATCATCTTCATCCATTGTTAAAGGAGGTCTATTATTCTCCACATCTACTTCTATGGTCATACCTTGGTTTTCATTTTCCATGTCTTTAGCAATTTTATTAGCATTATCTATAATTTCATCATGATTAAAACCTGGAATAGTTCTTATATCTAAAGTAGCATTTGCATTTTCAGGTATAATATTAGTTTTTACTCCTCCATTAATTGTAGTAGTTGCATAACTAGAACTTCCTAGTAAAGGATGCTTCTTATCTAAATCTAAAGTATTCTTAAGTTTATTTATATACTCATATAATTTCTCTATAGCGTTTATTCCTAGTTCAGGCTTAGAACCATGAGAAGATTTTCCTTTTATACGGATATTTAACCATAGAGTTCCTTTTTCACAGATACCGATTTCTTCATCAGAAGGTTCTGTGATAAAAACTTTTGATATATCTTGCAATAATCCTTTATCTCTTAAAGCTCGTACACCTAATCCTCCTGATTCTTCGTCAGCTGTAAATACAAACTTTAAGGTATAGGGCGGAATTATATTGTTTTCTAGAAAATACAATGCTGTTAATATCATTGCAGTAACTCCACCCTTCATATCAGAAGTACCTCTACCATACATATAACCATCTTCAATTACTCCATCAAAAGGAGGATATATCCAGCTAGCTTCATCTGATACTGGTACAGTGTCTATATGCCCTATAAATCCAATTTTTTCATGACTTTTTCCCTCTATTTCTATTACTAAAGATCCTCTATTATTTCCATGATCTACTATTTCATATTCTATATCCTGAGGGAAAACTTTAGAATTTCATTTACTGCATCCATTTCATTACCAGGTAGATTAGTAGTATTTATATTAATTAATCCTTTTAATATTTCTGTTATTCTGTCCATTAATTTTGCTCCCCTCTACTAAATCCACTATTATCTTCTATATGAGAACATTACTAAGTCTCCTACTCCTATTCTCTTAACCATACCAAATTTACTTACAAATCCACCTGCTCCACTGCCACGTCTCACTGCTCTATTTTCAAAACCTACTACTTCTCCATTTACTATAGTATAGACTGCTGTTTTTACTTCTCTATTGATAACAGTTATATTAGCTAAAGCACCTTTACCTAAATGACCTATTTTCTCAGTCCACCAAGTATTACCTGTTCTTTCAGCTACCAATCTTGCTGGATTAGAAGTCATAGTGGCAACTGAACTACTTAAGTTTAAAACTCCCATTTCTGCTAATTCTAATATCACTGGAATATTATCTCTTGTGTCTCCGAAACCTTTCATTGTAGCATCATTTTGTCCATCAGATATAAGAACATCCACTATTCCTTTTTCTAAAGCTTCATAAGCTAGTTGTTGAGATTTTTTAGGTAGAATAAGTCCTTCCCTACTTCCTCCACCTTCTCTTAACATTGTAGTTACAAACTCTCCAGTTATATTTTCATTTTTACATAAGTCTAATACTGTCTTCATACCTTCTGCTGCTTCCATATGAGTACCGCATCCCGCGGCTGTTGTATGACCTAGATGAAGTGGTCTTCCTTTAGATAATTCAAATAATCTAATAGCATGATCTGGGTCCTGAGTATGAGTCATGTATAGTAGCTTAGCCTTAGAAGTTATTTCAAATATCTTCTCTATATTTTCATCAGACATTATAAAATGTCCCATGTGGTCTTTAATTCCTACTACTAAAGGCGCTGTAGTATTAGTGATTGCATTTCTTGTCATTCTTGATGAAGCTGTTTCTACATCTAGTTCACCTTTATATAACTTTATTAGTTCATCTACTGATAACATGGTAGATAATACACTTGCTGCCCCTTGATATAAACCAATGTTTACTGGTAATCCTCTATCTACTTCAGCTCCTAATAAAGCTGGTGCCATAAAAGTATTTCCTGCTCCAGGAGAAAGTCCCATTGTTACTCCATTAGCTACAGCGCCATAGATTGGGTCTGTACTCACTTCAAATAAATCTCCTAAGTGAAGGTGCATATCTACTATTCCTGGCACAACTAAAAGTCCTTCACAGTTTATTACCATATCTCCTTTTTCCGCATAAATGTCATTCCCTACTTCTACAATTTCATCATTTAGTATAGCAATATCTTGTACTTCTTCAATTCCATTTTTAGGGTCTACTACTAGTCCCCCTTTTAGAATAATTCTCCCTGTCTTTTCTAAATCCTTAAAAGGATCTGATAAAGTATCATTTTTAACTGAAGCTAACACATCTTTTAACATACCTACTGTTGTTTTATACATGTCTTTTCCTCCTTGTTAACTTTTTGTTTAATATTATTATATAATTAATGCTTTATATACACACTGTCTCTAAGGTATAAAAAAGAAGACTATACTTTAGTCTTCATGTACAAAGAATATTGATTACTCATATCCATTAATTTTAGGCAAAACTCGATTTTAAACTTATCTTCCCTGCTATTTAAATCTAAATTTACTATTTCACAGATTTTACTAAACCTATATTTAATAGTATTATAATGGATAAACATCTCTTCTGACGTTTGCTTCAAATTCCAATCGTTTTTTACGATAGATCTTAATGTTTTGATATATTCTGAATTATTTTCTATATCATAATCAATAAGGCTCTGTAAATATTTACCGCAGAATTTATTTGCGTCATCTTCCAGAGAAAGGTTGTAGAGCATTTTATAAACTCCTAAATCTGAATAAATATGAGTATTATCCTTCTCATAGACTGTTCTACCTATTCTTACAGCTTTTTGAGCCTCCACAAAACTAATATATACATCTATAATAGATTCCTGATAAGTCCCAATACCTATAGAAACTGTAAAACTGCTATTTTCCTTAATCTCTTTTCTTAACTCCTCTGCAACATTTTTCAAATTCTTTATAAAATCATCTATGGACTTTTTATTTGGTTCCACTAGAAACACTATATTATCACTATACACTGTATAAAAACACTGCTTAAAATTTCTTTTCATCTTACCGTTAGCTAAGCGAAATATCTTATTTTTTTCTTCTTCTAACTCCTGAGTGTTTTTTAGTGATATAAACTTCTCTTTAAAATTATCTATATCTACAATTAAGCAAATGAGTCCATTCTCTATTTTCCAACCATATAATGCGGCCCTATTATTAGCTTCCTCTACAGTCTTTATATTATTTAAAATTAAGTCTTGAATAAATTCATCTCTATACTTTTGCTCTATCTGATGATTTGATATCTCCTTTTGTATATTTAGCTTAAGAACTGTACTAGCATGCTCTATAGAAATATTATCTAAATCACTAAGAATGTCCTTCCCATTTTTTTCAACGACTATATAACCATAAATAGAACTACCAATTTGAACGGGATAATTATAGTATTTATCGAGGTTATCCTTGAGTCCCATATTGTATATATCTTCTTTAAATTCATGGGAATTACCTCGTATATAGTTTCGATTGAAAATTAAATCTATAAAAGCTATATCCTTATCTAATATCTTGTACAATGTATCCATTATATCACTGGTACTCTTTCCTTGTATAACCATCTGAGTAAAGGACTTATGGATATTTTCAGACATCATTAATTTTTTAGCCTGAGAATTCACTATGCTTGAAAGAACTGGATTTATAATATCAGTAAAAGCATACCATTTAGGTATGTATATAATAGGGAAATTTAATCCATCTCCTACTTCTTTTACTTCTTTAGGTAATTCTTCAATAAATCTACCTACCTTTATTCCTAGGGATGCTGCGCCATGCTCATTTAACTTAATGACTAAGTCTCTTAATTCCAATGGATTATCTCGCATTATATATCCCGTAGTAATCAAGAATTCTCCGCCCTTCATCCAATTATATATATCAGGAGCTCCATAACACTAACTGTACTTACATTCCTATCTAAGCCTCCTGCTCCTGCTATGACTTTAAAATCTTGAAACTGCTCCATTAAATTTTTAACTTTCATATCTGTATAATCCACTCCTTATATTAAGATTATCACCAATGGAGTAATTAATAATATATAATTATACAATTATTTTATATTTCTGTAAAAAAGCCTTTATCAAAGTCTTAGAACCTTTTTTAGAGTCCGTTGAGGTTACAAAAAATAATTCACCAGCAACTTTCCTATGGACTATAGAACAAGTTAAAATACATAGACTAAGTAGCCTATGTATTTTAATAGTAAAATTTCTGAAGTTTTAAATTACTATCTATTCTCTATTTCTTCTGTTAATGAAATTATTTCATCTATTATATTACCTATATGCTCTATAGTGTTTAGTAAAGGTTTATCTGTGGTTATATCCACCCCTGCCATTTGAGCTAGCTCTACTGGAGTCTTAGTTCCCCCTGCTTTTAGAACTTCTTTCCAATCATCCAATGCAGTTTTGCCTTCATTTAAAACTCTCTTACTTACTTCTGTTGCAATTGTCAACCCTGCACTATAAGTATATGGATATAATCCCATATAATAATGTGGCTGTCTCATCCAAGTGAACTCTGCACCCTCATTAATCTTTACAGTATCTCCCCAGAATTTTTCTAGAGTTTCTTTCTTTAATTTATTCAATGTAGCAGCTTGAACAGATCCACCTGCATCAATTATCTTATAAACTTCTCTTTGATAATGAGCTTCCAATAAATGAGTTACAAAATTATGATAATAGGTACGAGATATCATAGATGATAATACCCATCTCTTCATTCTAGGATTATCCATGGTTTTCATCAAATAATTTGCCATAAGCATTTCATTCATAGTAGATGGTGCCTCAACAAAATATGTTGATGGTCTTGTGTCAAATATATTTTGATTTTGTTGAGCCAAATAAAAATGTCCTGCGTGTCCTAATTCATGAGCCAATACAAAAACTTCTCTCATTCTTTCAGTCCAAGAAATCAATATAAATGGATGAGCACCGTATGGACTCGAACAGAATGCTCCTGTGGACTTTCCTTTATTTTGTACAAAATCTATCCATCTTTCATCATAAGCCCTTTTAATTGCTTCTAGATAATCATCTCCAAGAACAGATAATGCTCCTTCAATATATTCTTTAGATTCCTCCACAGATATTTCTGGCTCAAAATCAGGATCTACATTTAATTTTAGGTCTGCAAAAGTCATTTCCTCTATACCATGAATCTTTTGAAGTAGCTTTGCGAACTTTCTCATATGTGGTGCTAAATTCTCCATTATCAAATCAATTTGTCTATTATATAAATCTCTAGTTACTTCTTGAGGGAATAATAGGCTATCGATTACTGAATCAAATCCTCTTAAAGTAGCCATGGTTTTTTCTTTTTGTACTTGAGTTTGGTACGCTCCTGCTATAGTATGTTGATATTCTCTTAACTTCTTAGAAAAAGCTTCAAAGGCAGCACGTCTTATCTTTGTATCATGCTCATATTCCCACTCATCTTCAAATAACCCAAAACTTAAAGGATATTCTTTTCCATCTACTGTAAACGTACCAAAATCCATATCTGCTAATTTTGTCCTATTATATATTTGATATGGTGAATTCAAAGTACTAGAAAGAGCAGATAAAGCTTTTTCTACTTCTGGATGGAGAGCATGCTCTTTTTTCCTCATAATCTCCTTAAGATAGCCTGCATTTTCCATTGACTGCTCCATTGCTTCTTTAATTACATCTTCATTTGCCTCTATAATTTCAGATTCTACAAAACTTAGTCTGCTTTCAATATCAGAAGATATGTTGGATAATTTCATCCGTCTTTCTTGATTCTCTACATTTGTCTGATCAACTGCAACTGCAAGATAGGAATATGAGCCTGTAAGAGTGGTTAGCTGATATACTTTTCTTAGTCTATTTAGACATTCGTTAATTGCTTCTGCTGTATTTAATTTACCCTTAAATTTTTCTTCAACTTCCCCCGTAAGTTTTTGTGCTTCTTTTACAGTTTGGTCAAACTCCTCTTCTGTCTTAAAAATCGCTGTCAAATCCCAAGTAAATTTTTCATCCACATCTTTTCTTTCTAATAGAACTTTTGCCATTGTAACCCTCCTTAGAATTAATTCGAGTATCTAAGTAAATTATAATACTAATGTATGAATATTACAACAATTGCACTATCAAGTTTTACTTAATTAAAAAATAATATAAAGATATGAATATAGATAATACAAGGAATATAGTACCATACAAAGGATTAAAGGAAATTATTATAACTGATATTATTAATAATAAACCGATTATGGAACAGGCTCGAGTATACCTTATATATCCTTCTGTTGGCTCAGGCTCTCCATTATATCTCCATCTATATCCCCAAGATGCCGCTTCTTCTGGATTAATTATAGAGTAAATTAAAATTATCAAAAGAGGCAGAATTATAATTCCATAAATAAGAGACTCTATCATATTTCCATCTCCTTCGTTAAAATGGCTATCTTTCCAGTATCATGTTAATCTCTTCTTCTACGGATTGCATTTCTCTTTGCATTATATCTAAATTTCTATTTAAATCTGATAATATACTTTCTACTCTACTGTATGCATTCTCTACATTTGATATGGATTCATTTATCTTTGATTGCACAAACCAATCAGCAAAAAGTCCATCGAAAAAAAAAGTCAGCAAATGTAGCAAAAGAGCCGATATTAACTTCAATATCTGTAAACTCATTTACATCCGCTAGTTCTTTTTGGAATCTCTTTAAGTATTGCTGTACATCGTAAGAAATCTTATTCGCATCTTCTATTTTGGAATGTTTTATAATATCTGTAAAAAATCCACCGCCTAGCATATCCCATACTCCCCAGCCATGAGCAGATTCCAAAGGTTGCTTCATATCTAGTAAAGCGGTTAATGCATTTTCTCCAGCATGTATAGCTTCTTTCACCTCTTTTATATCTAGCTTTAATTCATTTATTTTATTTAATAAATCACGAAGTTTTCTTCCTCTATGAGTATCTTCATTGATTATCATATCTTGCTTTTTATTTATTAATTGCTCATACTCCTCTTTTACCTCTGAGTAATTAATTAAATCCTTATTATATTCCTCTATTTCATTTTCTAGCTCCTTTATAGCTAAAATACATTCGTCATATTGCATTTTGGCCCCTAGATATTCTTTTCTTTCTTCATCAAGTTTATCTTCTTTTTTTCCGATAATATTCAAGAAAAATGAGCTTAAACTCATACCTTCCAGCTTCAATACATCCTTTTCTTCTTTTTGTAATATATTTCTTAATTCTTCCATGCTTTGCTTTTTCTTTCTTAGTTCTTCCATAGCCATGGACCTTAATGATTCAAGTTTTTCTTTAGTTCTAAGCCTTTCTCTTAGGTCATAAATGTCTTCATTGATTTCTCTATACATCAGTATCCCTCCCAATACTTTATTGATTTAATTATAACATAAAGAGACTACGATTCTCCTATATCTTTGCTTATTTTAAATATAATAACACTCCCCTATTGGCAGCAAATTTTATTTTTTAATCTAGCTACCTTAAGGGGAATATTATTGTGGATTCTTAATTACTTTTTCATATTATATTGTCAAAGATTTTAGTAGATAGGTCACTTGCTTTACCATATTGTCTCTAACAGGATAATCATGCTCTCTATTAACCCATTCTAAAAGGTATCCTCTCATTATTACAAAAATCATAACTATAAGTTCTTCTGTCTCAATTTTAACTTTGAACTCCCTATCATTGATGCCTTTTAAAATTATTTCCTCCAATATTCCATATAACCGTCTCTTTTTATTATGACTGTATTTGGTTATGTGAGAACGCATGATTAATAGATTGGCATAATAACCCCATTTTTCAACATATATACCAAAATGATTGACAAAATCAATTATTTGCTCTGCAGTCGTAGGGTGTTGTAGAATTGCTTCTTGATTAACTAGAAAAAATTCATCCATTAAAATAAACATTTCATCTACTATGGAATCTTTAGACTGAAAATAATGATAAAAAGCTCCTATTGATATATTAGTTGCTTTGCAAATATCTTTAATTGTTACATTTTTAAGTCCTTCTTCATCCATGAGTTCCACAATAATACTTATTAACTCCTCTTTCTTCTTTGAGGATCTTTCCATTTCATAAAACATATAAATATCATCACCCCTAGAAAATTATATCATATAAAAAATAATTCCCTATTAATTATAGAGAATTATTTTTAAATTATACTTATTTTTCTAGTGCTGCAGATTTTCCAGCTATTTTACCGTATACCACAGTATCTGGTATGGCATTGCCACCAAGCCTATTGGAACCGTGGATACCACCAGTAACTTCTCCAGCAGCATATAATCCCTTGATTATATTACCATTCTTATCTATTACCTGTGCGTCCGTATTTATTTCTATTCCACCCATAGTATGGTGTATCGTCGGTACACGAATTGATGCATAAAAAGGCCCCTTATTAAACTCATCTTGAAGCAGTTTCTTTCCGAAAGAGTCAGCTATTTCACCTCTGACAGCCTTGTTGTAAGTATCAACTGTATTTCTGAGGATAGTAGGATCTACATTCATTTGTTCTGCTAATTCCTCAATAGTATCACCTTTAACAGCAATGCCACTCTCAACTAATTTACCTATTGACTCGTTGAAGTCATTTTTTACATCTTCATTATAATATTCATGAGCATCATGTAGTATCCACATAACTTGATCTGGTTGTTCTAACAATCCTTTTGTAAGGGTATCTCTTCTTGAATCTTCAGCTACAAAACGTTCGCCTTTATTATTAATGAAAAGTTGGTTAGCAGCATTAATACTAATATTTCCAGACATTCCACCAGTTTCTGGATGACCCACTGGTAATAGTTGAATATATTCCATTCCAACTAGATTAGCATCAACAGCTTCAGCCATTACTATACCATCACCAGTAGCACTAACACTATTTGTGGAATTAAGATTTGATAAATCTCCCCAAAGTTCATCATACTTAGCAACTAATTCTTTATTTCTTGCGAACCCACCAGTTGCTATGACTACACCTTTATTTGCGTTCACTATAATTTCAGTATTTCCCTGTAATCCTTTGACCCCTACAGCCTTACCATCTTTCATAATAATATCAGTTACTTTGGTTTCTAATATTACTTCAGCATCATCACCTTTTGATGATATAAAATCAATATAAGCATCTATAGGACCAGTAGTAAGTGGTTTAATAAATTGATGAGTTCTTGGCCATAATGCTCCTGTAACAGTGGCAATCTCATCCGATATATCTACGCCTAAACCTTCCAGCCAACTAATGGATTCCTCAGCACCATATGCAAAATTTTCTATTAGCTCAAGATTACCCTTTTTGTCTCCACCATTAAAAGCCTGCAACGCATGGAGTTGTGGAGAATCAAACATATAAGTGGATTTACTTTCTTTATATTCTTTAATTTGTTCTGCTAATTCCTTCATTAACCTTTTATGTATGTCATTAACAGGCTCTTCTTGTGTGATTGCCTCAATCTGCTCTATTAATTCAGGACGCATAGTAAGGTTTTGTTGACGTTCATTATCAACTGAATTATACTGTCCGCCAGCCATTATAGTAGATCCGCCTAATGTAGGCATTTTTTCTAATACAATAACTTTAGCATTATTCTGTAATGCAGAAACAGCAGCCGCAAGACCAGCACCACCACCACCAACGATAACTACGTCAGTAGTCTTTTCTATTACTTCTCCACTATTTGAAGACTTGCTTACTTCCTTTAAAAGTTCATCAATATTTGCTCCAGCCTTTTCTAATGCTTGTTTAGCAGCATCTAAAATGGCATTACTAGAAACAGTAGCTCCTGATATTGTATCAATATTTAAACTCTGATATTCAACTATCTCTTTAGGAATACGCTCTATAGCTACATCTGATATTCCAGGAGTTTCACTATGATTAGTGATCTTTACAGATAAAATATTTTCTTCATCCACCTCTACTTCAATAGTAAGAATATCACTAATACCTTTTGCTTCACCAGTATATACTCCAGGTGTAAATTTACCTAATTCATTATCAGAAGAAGTCGGTGAACCTTCTTTACTACAGCCAACAATAGATAATACCATAGCCAATACTAGAAACAAAGTCATGTACTTCTTAGTAAACCTAAACATGAAAAAACCTCCTTTTAATTTTATAGAATATTTCACTAGAATATTCTGTTAATATATTCTAGTATATCTTAGGTTAAAAAAATGTCAACAGAATTATTAAAAAAATAACAATAACCCTATATAAATGGCATTAATAAAAACTATAGAATAGGACTTTCAGAAAATAAATATAATATTAATTCTTATCCTACGTAAATAGTAAATGCCACCTAACCTAGGAAGTAAGCTTTTATCATAAATTTAAATTTAGAAATTCATCACATTATTTCATACTTTTGTCCTATACTTCCCTATGTTGCAAAAATATCAATATTAAGCTAGAATATATAACTAGAATATTCTATTTATATATTCTAGCGCCTAAGATATATAATATTAGTTTTTATAAGGTGAAAAAAATATATAAGCATTATTTTTAAAGGAGGTATTGAAATGAAAAGTATCAAAGTAAAACTTGTGGCATATTTTTCTGTGTTAATTTTATTATCATCTGTTACTATTGGATTTATTTCTATAATGAATGCTACTAGAACCATTAGCACTGAAGTAGAAAATTCTCTTAAAAATATGGCTACTGACAGAGCAGAAATAATAGAAAGTCGAATTGAGATAGAAAAAAGGGTTCTAGAAACTATAGCATGCAGTGAAGGAATTCAAAGCATGGATTGGGAACTGCAAAGAGCTGAAATAATGAGACAGGTGAAAGGTACCAATTTCATTGAAATGGCAATTTCTCACCCTGATGGAACTACATATGCTCAAGATGGAGCTATTGTCCAATTAGGAGATAGGGAATACCTTAGAAAGGCTTTAAATGGTGAACCAAATGTATCTGATTTAACAGTGACCCGTGCCGTAAATGAACTAAATTTATTGTATGCTGTACCTATTACAAAGGATGGCAAAGTAGTAGCTACTTTAACAGCTAGGCTGATGGCAATATTTTGAGTAATCTCATCGAGGATACTGGTTTTGGAGATACAGGATATAGTTATATGATTAATGATAAGGGAACTATGGTTGCCCATCCAAACAAAGATCTGGTACTAAATCAGTATAATGCAATAGAAAAATCAAAAGAAGATGAAAGCTTCAAAGACGCAGCAGCAATATCTGAAGTGATATTAAATGAAAAACTTGGTGTAAGTAATTATTCCTTTGATGGTAAAAATTTATATGCTGGCTATGCACCAGTTGAAGGTACTAACTGGATATTCGTTATTACAGCAGATGTAGATGAAATATTGGAGTCAATCCCAACGATGACAAAAGGTATCCTTATATCAGCGTCTATAGCTTTATTATTGAGCATAGCGATTACGTACATAATAGGAATTCTTATTGCAAATCCAATAATTGAAGCAACTAGATATTCAGAGACACTGGCTATCTATGATATTACACAAAATATTTCTGAATCTTTTATGTCACGAAAAGATGAAATCGGTGGTCTAGGTAAATCTATGCAAAATATTGCCCATAATCTTAGAAATATGATCAATGAAATTCGAGATTCTTCAGAACAAGTAGCAGCTGCTTCAGAAGAAATGGCAGCTACCTTACAGCAATCAGCTATTTCTTCCGAAGAAATTTCAAAAACTGCACAAGAAATAGCAAATGGTGCTTCTGATCAAGCATTAAGTACAGAAACTGGTTCTTCAAAGGCTATCTTATTAGGTGAGATAATTGAAAAAAATTTAAAATATACAAGAGATTTAAAGACCACTTCACAGAAAATAACAGATACTATTAGTAGCGGTATAAAAGAAATTGAAAACCTATATCAAATAACAGAAGAAAGCAATAATGCATCAAAAGCGATTCAAGAAGTTATATTAAAAACAAATGATAGTTCTATCAAGATAGGACAAGCTAGCAGTGTAATTGCATCAATTGCTGAACAAACTAATCTACTAGCTTTAAATGCAGCTATAGAAGCAGCAAGAGCAGGAGAAGCAGGAAAAGGTTTCGCAGTTGTTGCAGAGGAAATTAGAAAACTGGCAGAACAATCTTCAGCTTCTACAGCATCCATTGATGAAATAGTTGATAGTTTACAGGAAAATTCTAAAAATGCTGTAATAACCATAGGTAGAGTATCTGACATAGTTAATGAGCAAACTCAAAGTGTAACTAACAGTAAAGATAAGTATATGTTAATATATGAAGCTATGAAAAGTGCAGATAGAGAAATTGAACTATTAAATATTTCAGGAACAGAGATGGAAAATATGAAAAATGAAATACTTGATACTTTACAAAGTCTTTCTGCCATAGCACAAGAAAACTCTGCAGCTACAGAGCAGGTAACGGCATCTATTGAAGAGCAAGTTGCTTCTATGAGTGAATTTGTAGGTACCAGTGAAACTTTATCAGATTTAGCGCAAAATCTACAATCAATTATTATGGGATTTAAAATTTAAAGATGTAATGAGAATAAATAATTTACTATAATGAAATTGAGTGTGTTTAAAACACACTCAATTTCATTTTCATCACCTTTAGCTATACTCAAATATATTTTTGTGAATCGAAAACTTATTAAGATTGAATCTTTATAATTTAATTATTCATACTCTAGTTGACACTCCCTTCTTCTATTAATTTAATTATAATATAAAAGTCCTAGAGCAAAAGCCTAGAACTAGATTTATTGATTATTTAATTTATTGATTATTATTTTTACATTATCTTTATCTGATAAATTTAAACTACTATCTATATAAAATACTTCTTTGCCCTTTAATAAAATTACCGTCCCTTTATTGTCTATATCATTATTATAATTTATAAAGAAAGCTTCATCAAAATACCCATATTCACTATCTGCTGGAGTTATAATTCTATTATATTTTGAAACACCTTCTTTAATCATGCCATCAAATATATATTTAGCAAGCCTGTTATTTACAGTTCTTATATAATTTGTTCTTACATAATATCCATCATTCCCTCGAAAAGTTTCATAATAAGTGGAGTTCTTTGAAAAAACTATGCTTTCCTCCCTATAAAAGTTTGTATAACTAGGACTTGGAAGGTTAAAATCACTGAGCATTAACCCCTTATATCCTTTTTGTAATTCCTCTGATTCATTTATATTATATAATTTAGGCATAACTATGTTAACTATAATTAGTACAACAATAATAGCGAATGCAAACAACCCAATATTTTTTTCCTTGCTTCTTTTCTTCTTATTTTTATTCTTTTTAAATAAATATCCTACTGTGAGACCTATGGTAGTAGGCAAGATGCTTAACAATCCAATAACATTCCCATTTAATAAATCTAATATTAATCCTATTATAATTGATAAACTAAGAATCAGTGCGGGATAAAATAACAATGATTTCCTAACCCTTAACTGCTTATAACTTGCTTGCGGCAAAGGTTCTTCTCTCTTAACAGCTGCTTTAGCCTTTAATATCCAAATTATATCAGAGAATATATATACAACTAAAGGAACTATAAATATTGGACCAATCATTGCAATTGCCATAGAGATATTTGAGTTAAATATCCTATAATCAAGTGAAGATAATTTACCTAAACTCAATATAAAAATCGGAAGACATATTGCGAATATAATTATTTCAAATAATATAGATTTATTTAATATAGTTTGCTTTATTCTATCATCTGTTTGGATTGGCAGTAAATTATCTTTTCTATCTGAATAAAAAACTTGAATCTTATTTGAGGCTGTTATAAAATTCCATCCTGCATCTATACATAGATTTCTATATTCTACCACCTCATCTTTATCGGGATAATCAAAAACCGAAAGCTTAGGAAATAAGTCAACTGAAAATTTCAATTCTTGAGGCTCTATCTTTTTATATCTAACTATATACTCACCGATTTTATCCAACATCCAACCTTTTCTCGCCATTTTTTCAAAATGCTTTTCTATTGCATTGATATCAGATGCTGCAAATAAGAATAATTCACTTTTAGTATTTTTTCCCATAATCCACACCCCCTGTTAAATATTATTATTTTAAAAAAGAATATCATCATCAGGTCTTTTAAATATACTTTTTCTTGTTTTGTAGCCATCTTTTATTTCTCTTTTATCTTCAGTTGTATCATCTTCTTTAGAGATACTGCCATATTTAAGGATACCTTCTCCATCGCTGATTAATTGCCTTAATCTATTAATCTCTCCCTCAAGTATTTCTGTACCCAATTTCGTAATAATATACGTTTTTCTTCTTCCCTCATCTGATACTCGCCTAATAATCTCTTCTTCTTGAAATCTGGATAACAAAGAATATAAAGTACCTGGACCTACAACTACCCTACCTTCAGTAAGTTTCTCAATAGTTTGCATAATTTCATAGCCATGTCTTTCCTTAGTTAAAGTTAATAATATATAATACATAGGCTCTGTAAGATTTTGCAATTGTGTTCTTGCCATATAATCACCCTTATATCTATACTCGATATATCTAATATCAATATATTATACTAATTTAAATATGTCAAGAAAAAAGGGCAGTTACCTGCCCAATTCATATATCTTATTTCCATATTTATCTGCAAAGTCTCTATCATGAGTAATTACTATAACACCCATTCCCTTAGATGCTACCGTTTTCAAAATCTCTCCTATACTATCTCTTAATTTATAATCTAATGCAGAGGTAGGTTCATCAAAACAAAGATATTGAGGTTCCATTGCAAGAGCTCTGGCAATGGCAACTCTTTGTTTCTGTCCCCCTGATAGCTGATACTCATAAGAATCTTCTAGTCCACTCAAACCTAATAATTCTATTAATTCCTTAGCTTTCTTTATAGCATCCTCTTTAATCATCTTCCTTCCCTTAATCAACGAATAGGTTATATTTTTTATTACACTAAAGTGAGGAAATAGATTAAAGTTTTGAAATACTAGGCCTATAGACCTCTCTTCTACTTCATCGTCATGAGAAAATGATATTCTCCCACTATCATAAGCTTCCAATCCACATAAGCATCTAACTAAAGTGGTCTTACCTACTCCAGATTCTCCTACAATCATAACTATACTACCCTTTTCTACTTCCAGATTTGTATTAACTAAAACCTTCTTATCCCCAAATGATTTATTTAAATTCTCAACTTTAAGCATCTTACCACCTACCTATAATATTCAAACTTATTTTCAATATTTCTTAATACATAAGTCAAAACTCCAATAAATATAAGATAAATTCCACCTGCTAAAAATATTGGTATTAGTGAAGCATCTTTATTTGAAAGAGTTTTGGCCGCTCTTAAGATATCTCCAAGACCTAAGACATATACTAAAGATGTATCCTTTACTAAAGTAATAAGCTCATTACTCAAAGATGGGATTACTACTTTAAATACTTGGGGAATAATTATTCCAAGATAAGTAGTCTTCTTAGAAAGTTTCAATACCTCGGAGGCCTCAAACTGACCAATATCTATGGAATTCACTCCTCCTCTAAATATTTCAGCAAAATATGCAGCATAGTTTAAAATAAATGCAATTGAAACTGCGATTTCTCGATTAAGGACAACTCCTATAATCGGAAGTCCAAAGAATACAAATATTATCTGCAATAATAAAGGCGTTCCCCGCATAACTAATATATAGCCTTGTATAATAAATTGAATTATTTTTATTTTAGATAATCTAAGCAGACATACTATAACTCCAAGAGGTATAGAAAATAATGCAGTAATTGCAAATACCCATAGGGTTGTTTTGAATCCACTTAGAATAAAAGGGGTAATGCTTAAAATGTAATCCATACTTTCACCTACTACTTAATTATATTTTCTCCAAACCATTTTTCAGAAATAGCCTTTGCAGTACCATCTTTCTTCATCTCATCTAAAGCTTTGTTAAGTCTTTCTAATAACACTTTATCTCCAAGTCTTAAACCTACTCCATACTCCTCATCACCAAAATCATCATTAAGTACCTTATATTTTTCTTCTCCTCTTTCAGCTATATAATATCTAGCTAATACTTGGTCAGCCACTACTGCTTCGACTCTTCCTGCTTCTAGATCCATAAACGCTTCATTATAAGTATCAAATAATATAGCCTCTGCATTTTTAAAGTCTTTAATTGCATCTGCTTTTTCTAAGGCTTCCAAAGAACTAGATGAATTTTGAGTAGCTACTATCCTATTTTTTAAATCTTCTTTTGTATTAATATCAGAACTATTTAGTGTTACAATTACTTGTCTATTATCTAAATAAGGTTTAGTAAAATTGACTTTTTTCAATCTATCTTCACTAATAGAATATCCATTCCATATTAAGTCAATATTACCTGAGTCAAGCTCCTGCTCTTTTAAATTCCAATCTATTGGTTGAAATTCTACCTTGAGTCCCATTCTTAAAGCTGCTTCTCTAGCTAATTCAACATCAAATCCAGTTAAACCTCCATCTTTATCTCTAAACCCCATAGGAACAAACGTATCATCTAGCCCAACAATTATACTTTCTCTTTCCTCTATCTTATTCCATGTATCAATTGACTTATTTTTAACCTCACAACCTGAAAAAATCAAACCTAATATTAACACAGAAACCACTAAAAATTTTAACTTTTTCATACTATCCCTCCATTTAAATTTATGAATATTCTTGTTGGAATTTATCTTGCCAGGTTGTCCCCTTGTATATAATTAAAAAAGCTTTCATCCTCAAAATCAATCAAGGACGAAAGCTATCGCTCACGTGGTTCCACCTAGTTTTATTGATACCTCACGATATCAACCTTAGTAAGTATGCCAACACATACTAATCATTTTAACGGGTGATTAAACCGAAGACTCCTACTTAGATAACTTTTCAGGTCCTACTCAAGGATGTGTTCTGAATGATTTTTATGTCCCTTTTCACCAACTGGGTACTCTCTAAAATAAAATGTTCATTCATACTATTTCCTCTCATCGCTTTATTAGTTTAGTATGATATTATATTAAATCAACTTTAAATGAATGTCAAGTATATTTTTAAATCTTTTTTAATTTCTAATAAATATTTCTATAACTACTAGAGAATCTCTTTCTCTATTTTAATCTGAACTTGTTCTAGATAGGTTTCAAAAAACTCTTCAATTTATTTATGTTTCTATAGAAACCTATTTTATTATTAATTAAAACATTTGGGTAATATATTATTGAGGAGAGTGATAATAATGAGTAAAAAATATATTAAACCAAGTAAGGAAGAAATCAAATTAAAGTTAAATGATATGGAATATCGAGTAACCCAAGAAAATGCTACAGAAACGCCCTTTTCTCATAAACTTAATGATAATTATGAAGAAGGTATATATGTAGATATAGTATCGGGTGAACCACTATTTAGCTCAAAAGATAAATTCAATTCAGGTTGTGGATGGCCTAGCTTTACTAAACCTGTGGAAAGTGATCATATAGCTGAAAAACTAGATACTACTCATGGGATGATTAGAACTGAAGTAAGAAGTAAATATGGTGATTCCCACCTTGGCCATGTATTTAATGATGGTCCTAAAGATAAAGGTGGATTAAGATATTGTATAAATGGTGCTTCCCTAAGGTTTATTAAAAAAGAAGATTTGGAAAAAGAAGGATATGGTGAATATATTAATCTATTTAAGTAATTTATAAGTTTTCATCTAGAATTTACTCTTTACAAATTCATCATTATGATTTATATTATATATACCCCCCTATGGTATATATAAGAAGAATTATAAAGGAGGATTTATTATTGAGTAATTATTATATTAAAGCAAATCGTACTTTTTCCACTATCAGAAAATATGCTTGGATCTTTACTGTTTTAGTAGCCATTGGAGGCCTATGGGAACCAAAGCTAGGTCTATTGGTTATTTTAATTATGATGGGCCTAACTATAACTGCTTTTTTCACAGGAAGATATTGGTGTGGTAACTTTTGTCCCCATGGTAGTTTGTTTGACAAGGTATTTTTACCAATTAGTCAGAATAAAAAAATTCCAAAATTCCTAAAATCTAAACCAATGGTAATTGGATTTTTTATATTTTTCATGTTTAATTTTTCTAGAAAATTAATAAAAATATCAAAATTATGGGGTACTTTTAGTTTTCTAGATAAACTAGGGCTACTATTTGTTAATACATATCTAATGGTATTAATTGTTGGTGGGCTATTAGCTATCTTTGTTAATCCTAGAACTTGGTGTCAATTCTGCCCTATGGGGTCATTGCAAAAGTTATCTTATAAACTAGGAAAAAAATTAGGAGTTACAAAGAAATCTGAAAAGAAAATCACCATATCTAGCAAGGATAAATGTTATGCCTGCGGTAAATGTTCTAGAGTTTGCCCTCTCCAGCTAACACCTTACTTAGAATTCTCTGATAACAACCAATTTGATAATATTAATTGCATTAAATGTTCAACTTGTGTAAAAAATTGTCCAGCTAATATTCTGTCATTGGAAACCGAAGAAAATGCTATAAAATTAAAGGAAAAAGCTTTTATAAAATGAACTAATTTCTGATAAATCTGTATGGAAATGAAGAGAAAATTCCTATTTAAACATTATAAAAGACCAGAAATTTCTGGTCTTCTATATTTATATCTTAAACAATTGTATTAAGCTATTTAATTTCTCAGCAGTAGCTGCTTGGCTTTCTGCGGCAGCGGCTATTTGCTCTAATGCTGTTACTGTTTCTTTCATTCCAGACATTACCTCATCAGAATTAGCAGAGGCATTATTCATACTACCTGCTACATTTTGTATTACTGATGATATCTCTTCAGTTGATGCATTTAACTCTTCAGCCATTGCTGCTGTTTCTTGAGATAAGTTATTTACAAATACTGCATCTTTCTCATAATTGATTCCAGTATCTATTAATAAATCATAGTCTTTAGTCACTCTTTCATTTATAAATTTTAGGGTTTCCTTTGAGTTATTAGATAGATTATTAAATGAAGACCCTACTTCTCCAACTACCTTCTGAATATCTGCTACATATGCATT
>NZ_NPMN01000016.1 GCF_002266425.1 Tissierella sp. P1 | reverse complement strand
ATAGCAAACTTTCCGCTTGCTGTCAACTGTTTTTTAAAACTTTTTTTAAATCATTTTGTTGATTTTTTTCACTAATAGTCTTAAAGAACTTGGCGCTGACAATATATAACTATACACTGTTTTTATTACTTTGTCAACAGCAATTTAAACATATTATTTAGTTTTATAAAAAAATACTCTTATATTACTTAAACCAATGGTTACAGTTTGTCTTATAGATATTTTGTATTGTAAATTTCTTTATATATTTGTTAGAATAATTGTAGATTTATACCTATTATTTGTTACAATAGAGTTGGAGTAATAATTTGAGAGAGGTGATAGAATGGATTTTAGACAATTAGAAACATTTGTTGAAGTTGCGAAATTAAAGAGTTTTTCTAAAGCAGCTGAAAAGCTTTTTATTACTCAACCTACTGTGACTAATCATATTCAAAATTTAGAGAAAGAACTTGGTACCTTATTAATTAATAGATTTGGAAAGAAAATCACATTGACCGATGCAGGCAATTTATTATATAAATATGCCATTAATATATTAAATTCTTGTGAAATGGCAAAATTTGATTTAGCTTCTTATCAAGGAAAAATTCAAGGTCATTTGCACATATATTCAAGTTCTGTTCCTAGAAAATATCTGCTACCAACTATAATTAAAAACTTTTTAAATCATTATCCTGATGTTTCATTTACTGTAGGTGATAAGGATTCTAAAAAAGTTGTGAGAGGAATTTTAGATGGAGAAACTGATTTTGGAATTCTAGGAGCTAAATTCTCTTCAAACAATCTTAAGTATATTGATTTAATGGAGGACAGGTTAGTTTTAATCACTCCTAACTCTCCTAAGTTTCCTGGTGATAATTTTTCTTATATAGAAAAGGATGTATTATTTAGAGAAAAAATCATGTTTAGGGAAGAAGGTTCTGGTACTAGGGCCTTAGTTGAGAATATATTTGAAAAAGCTAAGCTTCCTATTAGCAAATTAAATATAGCTGCTTATGTTGAAGACACAGAAGCAATTAAAGAACTAGTTTCTCTTGGTATAGGTATTAGTTTCCTATCCGAAAAAGCTGTTCAAAATGATCTGATACTTGAAAAATATAAAGTTTTCTATGTTGAAGACTTGGAATTTATCAGAAAATTTTATTTTGCTTTTCATAAGAGTAGACAGCTATCCCCCCTTAGCGAAGCTTTTAAAAATTATATATTAGAATTTGTAAAAGACCAGAAGATATAATTCGTCTGGTCTTTATAATTTTTTTATATTATTTTTATATGCAAATATTGCAGCCTGAACCCTATCATTTAAATCAAGCTTTTTAAAGATATTCGACACATGGTTTTTCACAGTTTTTTCACTAATATATAATCTATCAGCAATGTCTTTATTGTTCAACCTTCAGCAATTAAAATAAGTACTTCATACTCTCTTTTTGTTAGTGAATTGATTTTATCAATACTAATATTGAAATATTCATCATAGTTAGAAGATCTGCTAACTAAATCTGCCACACTAGGTTGTATATACTTCTCTCCTTTTGCTACATCTCTAATTCCTTTAATTAAACTATCTGCATTTGAATCTTTCAACATATATCCATTTGCGCCTAACTTTAATGTCTTTAAAATATATTCCTTGTCTTCATGTATAGTAAGAATAATTACCTTCGATGTTATTCCCATATCTTTAAATTTCCTAAGGGTTTCTATTCCATTTAATTTAGGCATATTTATGTCTAATAGTATTATATCTGGATCTAATTCTGTAGCCATTGTAAAAGCTTCTTCACCATTACTTGCTTGTCCAATAACGACTATATCATTTTCCAATTCTAATATTTGTTTTATTCCTTCTCTTATTAATGCGTGGTCATCCGCAATTATAACCTTAATAATTTTATCCTTCATTGTTTAGTCCTCCTCATTCAAAGGTATGAATAAGCTTATTTTAGTTCCCAAATTTGAAGAAGATGTTATGTGGAGGTTCCCATTTAGCAACTCAACTCTTTCTTTTATACTCATCAATCCAAATCCTCCTGATACTGAATTGGATTCTTTTCTATAGCTTTCTGGATCAAATCCTATACCATCATCTATAATAGATAAATTAATCTTAGTTAAAGATTTTTCAATTATAATAGAAGTAGATTTCGCTTTAGAATGTTTTCTAATATTGCTTAAAGATTCTTGAGTAATTCTAAAGATAGCTATTTGTATAGCAGATTCTAAATCACTAAAAGAGCCATATGTCTTAAGACTTACCTTTATTCCAGTATCTTCTTCAAAAATAGATATATATCTTTCTAATGTAGGAATAAGTCCAAGATCATCTAAAGACATAGGTCTCAAATCATATATTATCTTTCTTACATCTTTTAAAGTTCCTCTAATAACCCATTTTAAATTATGAAGCTCATTTTTAGCCCTATCCTTATCTACATCTAATAATCTTTCACATAACTCAGCTTTTACTATAACATTTGCTAAAGATTGAGCTGGTCCATCATGTATATCCCTGGCTACCCTACTCCTCTCTTCTTCTTGTGCTTCTATAATTTTAATACTTAAATAATGTTTCTTACTCAGCTCATCTACAGTTGCTGCTATATTGCCCGCATTTCCCATTAAATACTCTGTAGCTACGGTTATTTGTTTATTAATATTTTCTGCCTTTTTATATACTTCATAGGAGCTCTTTAGCCTAAGCTCTATTTCCTTTCTTCTCTCTATCAAGTTTTTTTCTTCTTCTCTCTTTAATAAAAGCTCTACTCTAATTCCATTAGCCAGTTCATAAGCATCTTTTATATCATTTTCACTAAATAAATGAAAATTCTTGCTCTTATTAGATAGATTCCCACGACTTCTTTTATCAAGGTCCTCTAATCTCCCTACTTGAGCAAGTGTATCCTGAATCTTAACCTGTAAAGACTTAAGTTCATCCTCCAGTCTTTTACATTCTAATCTTGAATGGCTAACAATCTCAAAAATTTCATCCTTAGTCCCTTTTATGGAATCAATAGTAGCCTCTAATATTTCATTTAATCTTTTGATACTTATTTGTTGTGATCCCATAATATACTAAACCTCTAAATTTTGTATTTCTTCTATCTCATCCTTTGATAATATTTTCTTTAGGTCTATTAGAATTAAAAGCCTTTTTTCATCTAATTTCCCTACACCTGTTATATATTTCTTATCAACACCACTTATAAATGAAGGGGCAGGATCTATTTGTTCATCATTTACCCAAACTGTTTGAGAAGCTTCATCTACTATAAATCCAATTTCTTTCTCATCTAAGCTAATAACTATAATTCTAGTATCTTTCGTCACCTCAGCTTGTCCTAATGACAACCTCTTTTTTAAATTAATAATCGGTATAACGCTTCCTCTATAATTTATAACCCCTTCAATAAATGATGGTGTATTTGGCAGAGAAATAGATTCCTCATATGGACCAATTTCTTTTACATTCATTATGTCAATACCAAATTCACCTTTTCCAAGTTTAAAAACCACATATTGATTTTCAGCCATAGAATATACCTCCTTTTTTTTTACAAAATATACTTTATTTTAATTATTTATATAATTAATAAATATAAAATACTATTTATACAAAGTTTCGTAAATTTTTTGCTCTAAAACTACTCCATATTTACTATTTTTCTTTTTAGCTTCTTCTAAATATTCTTTAAAATTCACATCAACATTTAAATCTTCTCCAAAAATAATTGCTTCTAAGGAGTTCCTAATTTTATTAACTACGAAACTTTTATTGGTATCCCAACCGTTGTTTATGGAATCTATTATTATCATACTTAGAGCCTCTATAATCTTATTATTATCATATCCCTTTTTAATCAAAGAGTCTATATCAATTATAGAAGCTTGATAGTAATTTCCATTTTCCCTTGCTTCTTCCAGTATAAATCTAGTATATCCTATCAGACAAGTTGCCCCTATACACTTTCCACATTTCTCTTCTCCCAAACAAATACTATCTAAAGTTTCTTTAAGAACTCTTGTCTGATTATAAAGCTTCGAGGCTACTTCCTTCATAGGAGAACTGACTTTATTCTTTCTATTTGTAAGTAGCTTTCTTATTAAAACAAATTCAACAATTAATAATAACAATAAGTATAATATAATATTAACAATATTTATATAGTCTTTTGGAATTGTATTTAATAGTTTTAAACTTCCAAAGAATACAAAAACTATAGAAGAAACAATTTTAATAGCAACCTCTGGTATCTTTTCCCCAATTTTACTGCCTATAAATATACCAAGTCCAGATGTAGCGACCATACCTAACGTTGTTCCCATTAATATAAAAATAGGATAATTTCCTTCTGTTGATAATGTCATTGCTGTTAATTGAGTTTTATCACCTAATTCTCCAATAAAAAAAGCTAGTGCCACTGTTATAATTGGACTGAAAGCCTTTTTATTCTCAGCTTCATCTATTTCATCATCTTTTAAAGCCATTATACCAAAAATAACAAACATAATTCCAGCAATTATTTGTATTAAATTCATTGGAACTACCTTAGAAATAAAACGACCTAATATAATAGCAATTCCATGATTTAATACAACTCCAAATATGACACCTAAAATTACTTCCTTTACCTTATACTGGGTCGCAAAAGTCATAGCTATTATCTGAGTCTTATCTCCCATTTCAGCAGCAAAAACTAATAAAAATGCTCTAAACAATTCTTTTATCATTCAGATTTCTTCCTCCCATAATGAAAAAACTTTTAGCTTGTTATTACGATTTCAACAAGCTAAAAGTCTTAGTTATTTAATTAGAATAGTTATATTGTATTATTTTTATATGCAATCTTACCTTTTTTAACTACTGTATCAACATGGTTTATTCCAAAATGATATATAATATATTCTAAATTTGGTGAATCAAACATTACTATATCTCCTCGTTTTCCTATTTCAAGACTTCCAATTTCTTCTTCTAATCCTAAAGCTGCAGCTCCATTTATAGTTACAGCTGTAATTACTTCTTCTGGAGTCAATTTCATAATCAATGAACCAAAACTCATTATAAGCTGTAAATTTTCTGTAGGACAGCTTCCAGGATTATAGTCTGTAGATAAAGCTATGGGAACTCCTGCTTCCACCATTTTTCTAGCTCTAGCAAATTTTCCAGTTTGTAAATTAAAGCTAGTGCCAGGAAGTAAATTTGCTATCACACCACTCTTAGCCATTTGCTCAATTCCAATATCACTAGCTGCTATCAAGTGATCTGCCGTGATACATCCTATTTCTGCTGACAATTCCGCTCCGCCTAATGGCTCAATTTCATCAGCATGCAGCTTAGGCTCCATACCATATTCCCTAGCGGCAAGCAAAATCTTTCTAGATTGGTCTATTGTGAAAACACCTTCTTCACAAAATACATCACAGAACTTCGCTAACTTTCTTCTAGCTACTTCCGGTATCATATCTTTAATAATAATATCTACAAATTCATCTGGATTATCTATATAGTCTTTGGGCACAGCATGGGCCCCCATAAATGTTGAAACAACATCAACATGATGATCTTCATTCAACTTATTTGCTACTTCTAATTGTTTCAATTCAGTGTCAAAATCGTCTATCCCGTATCCACTCTTTGCTTCAATCGTTGTTACTCCAAACTTAAGCATAGTATCTAAACTTTTTTTTGCTTGATTACACAACTCTTCAAATGTGGCTCCTTTTGTCGACTTAACTGTAGAGTGAATACCTCCACCTGCTGCTAATATATCCAAGTATGGTACCCCTTTTAACTTCATAGCTAATTCATTTTCTCTAGATCCACCATGTACCAGATGAGTATGAGAATCTACTAATCCTGGGGTTACAGTTTTACCAATACCATTTAATATTACAGTATCCCCATCTACAATAATATCTGATGGTAATTCACCCTCTCCTACATAAATTATTTTCTCACCATTTAAAGCTATTATACCATTTTTTATTATTCCTATATCTTTTAATGATTCTTTAACTCTAGGTTTATTTTCTCCTTTTAAAGTTATTAAATTATCCACATTCTTTATAACTAAAGTAGCTTTCATTCTATCACCTTATTCCATCATTCTTTTTTCTAAAATTTGCCCGTGGTCAAAGTTCTCTAGTCTTAAATAGTAATCCGCTACATCAATCATTGCCGCCATAGGAAGTAATCCTATTATTTCGCTCCCTATAACATTTACTCCATATCTTCTAGCTTCTCTCTCTATTACATCAAACACTCTAAACAGCGGTGTTTTAGTATAGTCTACCATATTCATAGTTACTTGTACAATATTTCTTTCTTTGATTTCTATTCCTAATGCCTTACAATATTTAAATCCTCCTGCCGCACCTCTTATGGATTTTGCAATGTTTTTAGCCACACTAATGTCATTTGTTCCTAGATTTACATTAAATGCTACTAAAGGCATCCTTGCTCCTACTGCTGTAACACCTGACTTTTCGTTTAATTCAATTGGTCCAAAGTCTGGGACCCAATCTTTTTCCTTTAATTTATCTGCCATCCCTTCATATTGACCTCGTCTTACATCGGCTAAGTTCTCACGGCTTAAAGATTCCGCTGATTTCTCATATAAATATACCGAAATATTAAGTTCTTCTCCTATTCTTTTCCCTAACTTTTTTGATAGCTCAACACATTCTTCCATAGTAACATCTGATATTGGAATAAGTGGTATAACGTCTGTTGCACCCATTCTAGGATGTTCTCCTGTGTGACTTCTCATATCTATTAGCTCGGATGCTACCTTGCATGCATTAAAAGCCGCATCTATTACTTTCTCAGGTTCACCAATAAAAGTAACAACTGTACGATTATGATCCTTATCCATAGAATAATCTAGTAGTTTAACATCTTCAATTATCCTAATTTCTTCAACTATTTTTTCTATAATATCTTTATTTCTTCCTTCACTAAAATTAGGTACACATTGAATAATTCTAGCCATTTTATATCCCCCTATGATTAATTTTTCAATTTATCTTCCACTAACTTTTTAACTAAATCATTATCCGCTACATATGGAATTGTAATATGGTCTGTATCTTTAAATTTATTATTATATTCTATACAAGTAGATATTGAATTTTCATTTCTAGCCCAAGCTCTTCTTGCAACTCCACCCATTACATCCCATGGCATTGAAGTTTTAAGGATATTATCAACTCTTTCAGATCCATCTAATACCATCCCAAATCCACCATTAATTGATTTCCCTATACCTACTCCTCCACCATTGTGAAGTGCAATAAGGCTCATTCCTCTAGCTGCATTACCTGCAAAACATTGTGTAGCCATATCTGCCATAATATTACTACCATCCTTAATATTAGCAGTCTCTCTAAATGGTGAATCTGTACCCCCTGTGTCATGATGGTCTCTACCTAACATTATAGGACCCACCTCTTTATTTCTTACCATTTCATTAAATTTTAGCGCTATTTCAGTTCTACCTAGTGCATCTTGATATAAAATTCTAGCCTGAGTGCCTACAACAAGCCCATTGGCTTCTGCATCTCTTATCCATATATAATTGTCCCTGTCTTGACCTCTTCTATTCGGATCTATACATTCCATGGCTGCTTTATCTGTTTTAATTAAATCCTCATGCTTTCCACTTAAACAAACCCATCTAAAAGGTCCATATCCGTAGTCAAATAACATAGGTCCCATTATATCTTCTACATAAGATGGGAATATGAATCCTTCTGATTCATCTATTCCATTTTTAGAAATATCTTTTGCTCCTGCATCATAAACGGCTTTCATAAAGCTATTTCCATAGTCAAAGAAATATGTTCCTCTTTCTACTAGCTTCTTAATTAATTCAAAATGATGTATCAAAGATTCATTTACTAATTTAATAAATCTTGATTTATCCTTTTCTATCATTTCTGTTCTTTCTTCAAAGGTTAATCCTTGAGGACAATATCCTCCATCATAAGGAGCGTGACATGAAGTTTGATCTGATAATAGCTCTATATTAATATGATTATCTACTGCATATTCCAGCAAATCTACAATATTACCATGGTATGCAATCGCCACAGCTTCTTTTTTAGTCATTGATTCATGAGCATATTCAAATAATTTTTCTAAATCATCAAAAGATTTATCTATCCAGCCTTGATTTAGTCTAGTCTGTATTCTAGAAAAATCTACTTCTGCTATAATTCCCACACCATTTGCTATTTTGGTAGCTTTACCTTGAGCTCCACTCATACCACCTAATCCAGAACTTACAAACATATGACCTCTTAAGTCACCATCTTCCTTTACTCCAAGTTTCATTCTGCCTGCATTCAATATGGAATTGTAAGTTCCATGAACAATTCCTTGAGGTCCAATATACATCCAACCTCCTGCTGTCATTTGTCCATAGTTTGCAACTCCCATTGCCTGTGCTTTAATCCAATGTTCCTGATCATCAAAAGCTCCTATCATAAGTGCGTTTGTAATAATCACTCTAGGACTTGTTGTAGATGACTTAAATAATCCAACTGGATGACCTGATGCAACTACTAGCGTCTGCTCATCAGTCAATTCCTCCAAATACTTCTTAATCAATCTATATTGCATCCAATTTTGACAGACTTGCCCAGTTTCTCCATAGGTAACTAATTCATATGGATATAATGCTACATCAAAGTCAAGGTTGTTATCAATCATTACTTGAAAAGCTTTTCCTTCGATGCATTTACCTCTATACTCATCTATTGGTTTACCCTTAATATTACCTTCTGGCCTATATCTATAACCATAAATTCTTCCATGGGTAAACAACTCATCTAAAAACTCTGGTGCTAATACTTCATGTAATTCTTCTGGTATATATCTTAGGGCATTTTTAAGTGCAATTTCTATTTCTCTTTGAGTCAAGCTTAATTCTCTCTTTGGAGCCCTTCGTATTCCAGCTTCAAAATTAGGCATAAGTGGCAATTCATTTCCTAACTTGATAGTCATAGCCTCAGAAATTTGCAAATTCTTAATCATAAAATCTCCCCCTTATAATAATCTTCCAATTTCTTTCTCAACAGCATTTACCATATTTTCAGATTTAATTATATCTTCGCATTTGTTTATATCTAAAGACATAACTCTATCATCTTCCATAAACTTGACACTATCTCTTATTACATTATAAGCTATTTTAGTTCCTTTTCCTAATCCTTTATTTCCTCTTAAATCAATTGCTTGACAAGCAGCTAAAATTTCCATAGCTAGAACTTTTCTCACATTTCCCATTATTTCTCTAGCCTTTCTTGCAGCAATGGTTCCCATAGATACATGATCTTCTTGGTTAGCAGATGATGGTATAGAATCTACACTGGCTGGATGTGCCAACACCTTATTTTCTGACACCAAAGATGCTGCTGAATATTGAACTATCATGAATCCCGAATTAAGTCCACCTTTATTAACTAAAAATGCTGGCAAGCCATTACTTAAAGAAGGATTTACTAATCTTTCGAGTCTCCTTTCAGACAAATTAGCTAATTCAGATAACCCTATACCTAAAAAATCAAAGCTTAAGGCCATTGGCTGCCCATGGAAATTACCACCTGAAATTACTTCTTCCTCTTCAACAAATATTAAAGGATTATCTGTGGCAGAATTCATTTCGATCTCAATCTTTTCTCTTACATATTCAAAACAATCTTTGCTGCCACCATGTATTTGAGGTATACACCTTAAAGAATATGCATCCTGCACTCTTAATTCTCCTTGGCGAGTCACCATTGAACTTTTCTCTAATAAAGCTAATAAATTTTTTCCTGTATTTGCTTGACCTTCATGAGCCCTTACACTATGAACTCTGGAATCAAACGCATCTACTATACCATTTAAAGCTTCTATTGTTAAAGAAGCTGCTATATCAGCTGTCTTACTTAACATAATAGTATCATATATTGTTAAGGCACCAATTGATGTCATGACTTGAGTTCCATTAATCAGAGCTAATCCTTCCTTAGAAGTTAATTCAATAGTTGGTATTTCTGCCTTTTCCATAGCTTCCTTGCCAGACATTCTCTTTCCTTGATATATAGCTTCTCCTTCTCCTATCATAACTAATACCATATGAGATAGTGGCGCTAAATCTCCACTAGCTCCAAGAGATCCCTTTTCAGGTATAATTGGATGTACTCCTTTATTTAACATTTCAACTAAAGTATTTAGTGTAGATAGTCTTATACCAGAGAAACCTTTAGACAATGCATTTGCTCTAAGTAGCATAATACCCCTAACTATATCTTCATCTAAAGGATTCCCTACCCCACAAGCATGACTTATAATAAGGTTCCTTTGTAATATTTTCGTTTCTTCTCCAGTGATAACTACATCGCTGAATTTTCCAAAGCCTGTAGTTATACCATAGACAACCTTATTTTCGTCTACGAATTTATCAACTAAGGCCCTAGCTTTTTCTACCCTAGCAACTGCCTCTTTAGACAATTCTACTTCTACTCCTAATCTTACCACCCTTATAAATTCTTCCAAGGTTAAACCATTGCCATTAATAAATACTTTTCCCATAATATCCCCCTCCATTTAAATTCATTAATATATTTCACTACCTAACTAAAGTGCATAAAAAAACCACAGAATTATCTGTGGTTTTTTAATTTAATAGATTTTCTTAAAGTAAATAAATTCTTAGACATAATCTCCCCTACTTTTTAATGATGGAAATTTTTCTAAACCTTTAATTAATTATATCATAATATAGTATAAAATAGTAAATATTTTTTATAATCTATAGGAAAATTCCATCCTATTTCAATTTGAATTTTCCTATGGGTTGTAAAACAATCCTCCTTATTCTACTAACTCTTCTTTTATTAAACTATAGACGCAAATATATTGCCAAAGTTCTTAGATAGATTAAAGCTATTAAAATCAAACTCTTTATTCTTCAAAGAAGTGGAAATATATAGAATACCTTTTACTCCTTCATCCTTTATTAATGGTAATACTATAATTGATTGCCAATTGGGCAATCCAGATAAAGAATCAACATTGTCTATATTATCCCAATCTATTAAAAATTCTCCTTTTTTACTATCTATTACTCTATCAATAATCTTATGATTTAAAGGAGGAGTTTCTACCCAATCATCATCAAATCTAGCCCGAGTAAAATATTTTTTTGCATCTTTATTCTTTTCAATAATCATCATAGTTGCCCATTCCGCATCTATGGTCTCTAATAATCTTCCTAAAAACGTAAATGTTTTTCCTTTAATATCGCGATTCTCTCTAATTAACTCAATAATATCCATAAGGGCTAAAATATTTCTATTATCTTCATCCATGCTACCTGTTAGAATTCCAGCAAGCTTATCAACTCTATTTATCGTATTATCCATTTGGGCATTCCATAAAATAGCTTTATTCCTACCTGTCTCCTTTGCATGGTATAAAGCTTGGTCAGCCTTTTCAATTAAATCCTCCTTAAATTGACTATGTTGCGGATAAAGAGATATACCTATACTTACAGTAACAGGGTGATCTATTCCTTGAATTTTTAAAGACTCTATATTTTTTCGCACTTTTTCAGCAATATTATATGCCTCTTCTTCCGTTGTATTTTTAAGCAATACGATAAATTCTTCGCCACCATATCGAGCTACAATATCAGTGCCCCTAATCGTTGATTTTAGAGCATTTCCTATTGAGGCTAAAATTTCATCTCCCTTTCTATGCCCATAGTTATCATTTACATTTTTAAATTTATCAATGTCTAGCATCAAAATAGAGAAGTTCCCATTGTTAGACTTAGTTTTACTGATAAGTTGGTCAAATTTTGCTTCATAATACTTTCTAGTAAATGTACTAGTAAGCTTATCAGTTGTTGCCATTAACCTTAGCTTATTATTTTCCAAGTTAATAAATATTAGATAAGAAAGATTTCTAATCAATTGAAGTCTATCAATATCAAATCTATTGAAAACCTTATCCGTTTCTAAGTAGATATAACCTTGAGTTATACTTTCATCTGAAGAATATTTCCTTCTATCAACTTTTTTTTCATTTTCTTCTTCAAATATAATTATTGGCACGCACATTATACCTTTAATGTCATTTGATAAAAACTCTCTATATCTTTGATTATAAGCCATACTAAAATTGCTATTTATTAAAATTCCCCTCTTAGATCTATCTGCTAAATTTAAAATACCCTCATTGATTTTATAATCAAATTTTTTATCTAGAGATGAAATTATTTCATATTCTTTCTTTTTCTCATTATAGCTTAAAATAAATCCTCTTTTTGCAAAAGATTCCTTCCCCAAATAAGACAATATTAAATCAAGATTATATCTAAAATTATCACTGAGTTTAGATATTAAATTTTCTGTGTTTTTAATATCTAAAGCTTCACCATAATATTCTAATTGTGTAATCCTTACAAATTCTTCACTACCTATTCCATCGATAATTGGAGTTATATCAAAATATTCATATATATTTTCGTCACTTATGCTCTCTAAAGGAAGATAGTCCAATTGGCAAGCATATTCTTTTTCTACGGCCGTAAAGATTCTCTCTTTTATTAAGTCTCCCTTTCTACTTTTAATATAACTAAATTTAAAGTTTACGTCATATATCTTCAAAGATAACCTATAGATAATATCTAATGCTTCTACTAAATATTTAATAGCCTGCTTATATTTTCTTTTACAATACAACTTAAACCCAATTACTATATTTAAAAATAGCCTTGAGGAAAATAGATTATCTTGTACCTTTTTTTCTTCAACAAAAATTAAATCTTCAATGGATTTGTCTGTAGAGTCAATAATATATAATATGACTTCTCTCATAATATCTAAAAATTCTACTTTTGTTAAATTTATTAAGTTAGAATCTTCTTCGAGTAAGTCTAATGCATAATCAATATCTCCGCATAAAATACTGATTATAGAAAAGTAAAGCAATGCTTTTTTTCGTTCCTGTATTAGTTCTGTTTTCCTATATAACTCTCTAATTTTTTCTATCTCATCCTTATTAAAATAAGATTCATTAAAAAATTTGAAATAAATTATTCTACACTGTGCCTTTAAATATTCTCTAGCATTAAATTCCTTACATAAATCTCCAGCAACTTGCGACTCTTCTATACCTTTTTCCCATTGTCCCATATATCCATAAAATTCTCCCAGAAAATTATGATAACCAACGTTGAGCTCTAAGTCTAAAATTTGCTTAGTTTCAAATATTTCTTTTAAATATGCATAACATTCAGAAGCATTGTTATATTCAGAAGTAGCTAAATATATAATACCCATATTAATATTAGATATTAAAATTCCATTTAAGTCCTGTAATTCTATAGCACCTTTTTTAACTTCCTTCATATATTTAAGTGCTTTCTCAAACTCGTAATTCCTCATATATAGTTCAGCAATATTGTTTAGAAAAATTATTTCTACTTCTTGGACACCGAATTTAGTTGCAATTCCTAGACCTCTTCTATAATTCTCCATTGCTTTCTCATTATTTGCATAATGGTCTGCATATATAGTACCAATGTTATTAATCGGTCTAGTAGCTTCTACTAGGCTATCGGTTTCTTGATGATATAGAATACTCTTTTCATAATTCTCTATAGCTTCCTTTATATTTCCACTTAAAGCTTTAATTAATCCTAAACGGTTATATATAGTACCTAAATATGTCTTAATTTCATAAGTTTCAGATAAAGTAATAGCCTTATATAAGAGTTCTTCTGTTTCTTTTAGCTCCCCATTACTTATACCTATTCTAGCTCTTAAAGATAAAGCTATAATATTACCCTCAATTATATGATTTTCTGTAGATATTTTTTCTATATCTTCAATATATTTAAACGCCAAATGGTTTTGTCCTTTTCGATAATAATTATCTACAGTAATAGACATGCCTTTAATTATATGTTTAAAATCACTTAACCTTCCTGCTTCCTTCTGATAGTCTTCTAAATAGGCGTCTCCTTTTTCCGTTTCACCCTTCAAAGAGTATATGTCTACTAATTTCTCTAGAATCTTTAGTTTAATTGTGCCTTTACTATCCTTTGCTATATTATATGCTTTCTCAAGCAATAATCTGGCATAAGTACTATACCTATTTTCTAGTTTCTCAAAACCTCCTAGAATTATATTTAGAGCTTTCTCAGATTGATTAGATTTAATTAAATGATATATTAATTCTTCTAATACTAGATCTAGATCATCACCGTAAAAATCCTGAATAATCTTAGATGCCTTTCTATGCAAATTTTCTTTTTCATCCTGAGGAATTTCATAATATACTAACTTCTTTAGTTCACTACTATTTATACTATAACTATATCCCCAGTCTGCTAACCTTTCATCGATAAGCTTTAAACTAGTTAACTCATCTAAATCTTTTTCCAGCTTACTTTGTTCTATATCTAACATATTCATCAATATCTTTTTATGCAGTACATCATCAAATATTGCCATTACTTTAAATACATCAAAATAATTCTTTTTAATAATATCTAGCTGTTTTTTAAAGGCATCATCAAAATCAGTTGGAAAGTACAAATCTGAATAACTATCACCTTTTCTATGCCATTTGCCATCAATGTTAATATAAAATTCTCCTATATTATATAAATGCTTAATAATATATTCTATATGTCTGGGATTTCCTTGACTTTCTTTATATAAGACTGATGCTAAATTGTGTGGTATACGAGACATACCTAATATATTCTTAACCATAAATCCAATTTCTTCTAATCCAAGCTTATGCAGTTCCATATCCATTACATATGAATCCATTTTCCACTCATTTATTTTCTCTTTAACTAAAGTAGTTTCTTCTCCATGACTTCCTTCAAAAGAAAAAATAAAAAACACATTATTTCCTTTAACGTTTTTAATTAGATAATCTAAAAGCATTACAAAATTACTGTTGCATTTCTGTATATCATCAATAATAATATATATTATCTTCTCTTTAGAAAGCTCCGTAAAATAATTTGCAATTCTATTATATAACCTAAATCTTTCTGTTTTTTGATTTAAATCAGTATCTATGCCTTCATCAATATTTAATCTTAACTCTGGAAGTATTCGTGACAACTCATTTCTATATTTCTCTATAAGTTCAGATGGTGTATCCTTCATAGATTGTTTTAATATGTTTGACATATCTAGTAAATCATTACTTATACTTTCATGTATCCCAATAAAATACACATCTCTACCTTTTAGTCTTAATCTATGAGATATTTCACTGAGGAATCTTGACTTTCCGACTCCAAAATCGGCATTTACAACTAAACCTTTATATCTATTAGTTCCATTTACTATATCATCATCTATTAACATGGACTTATGAATTTCTTTCTCCCTACCAATGATTTTATTATTAAAGGATAAAGAACTTCTGCTTTCTATTAAATCATAGGAATGATTTAGGCTAAAAATATTATTTATTTCATCTATAATCTCCAATAGGTTTACATCTCTTGTAATGAAATCTCTCTTAGTAAGTTGTTTAATAATATTACTTAGCTTTTGTTTTTGTTCTGTAGTTAAAATACCTTCCTCATTATATACAAATGAGTCTACATCATCAACTAGAAAATCCTGTAGTAATAAATATTTAATTAACACACCTAATGAAAAATAATCTACTTTTTTATCATTTTCATCCCTATTTATTAACGCTTCGGGAGATATGAAATATCTTGTTAAATCATCATAATGAGAATTGTATCTTTTTTCAACAATAGTAGCTAAATCCGTAAGTTTTATACTTCTATCTCTAGTTATAAATATTTCTGAAGGATTTAATAATTTGTATGTGAAACCTCTAAAATGTAAAAAATCGATTGTTGCTATAATATCTAATAGAACTTTAAGCTTTTCTTCCAAACTTAGCTCTTCTTTTATATCACTTAATCTAGGACTATGAATATATTCAGATATAGAATAATATAACAACATATTTACCTTTTTAGTATCTATTGTCTTAACTAGGTTAAACTTTTCACTAGACAATATATGCTTATGATTAATGTTTGATAAATAAATAAAATTGTCGATAAAATAATTTATTAATTCTCTTTGAACATCAAAGTGATAAAGCTTCATCAATTGAATTTTATCGTCTTCCCATAGATCAGATACTTTATACGTCTCAAAATATAACGTATCCTCTAAAACCTTTTCAATCTTATATCTATTGTCGACAATTTTCATGTTATCCCCTCTTTTTTACATCTAATCTTATGATTCATCCTTCATTGCCTCATATAAGGCTTTTAATCCCAAGTGTAATCTATTTTTATCATCATCACTAAAATTACTTAACTTTCCTGATAAGAAGTCAATACGCTTATTTAACACTTTTTCCAAAATATCATAACCGTTAGGTAATACCTCTACTCTTACAACCCTTTTATCTTTCTCATCTTTTTTTCTTACTACTAACTCCGCTTTTTCCATGCGATCAATAAGATCTGTAATAGTGCTACATGCCAAAGCCATTTTCTGGCTTAATTCTCCAATTGTCATATTCCCTTGGTTTATAAGAATCTGTAAAGCTGAAAATTGAGGTACAGTAATATTAAAGTCAGATAATATTTCTCTCCCTTTTCTCCTTATGATATAATCTACTTTTCTTAGATATTTTTCTATATTAGCTACATTTTCACAGCTTACATTTTCGTTCATTTGTATCCTCCTCTTTATCTTTTCAAAATAGTCTAGTTTTGTTTAGACTATAATTCTAAAGGCCTTCGGTACAATCTCAAAAGTGGCAGGAAGTTTACCACCATATTCACCATCTATATCGATAGACACTTTCTCCCTAGTATCTAATCTCACACTCTTTGACTTAAAATATACAACATTTGGATGATTAATATGATCACCACTAAATATATTAATAAAAATATTGGCTAAGTCTTGAACTCCTGATTTTTTTACAATCACTATATCTAACAGTCCATCTAGGACATCTGCTTTTGGTGCTAATTTTTTAAAACCTCCAATAGATGAGCTGTTGGATATGAGAAATAACAATACTTCTTCATCTAAAGAACACTCTTCGCTTTCCACACTTAATTTTATTGGTTCAAAATTCTGTAGGGTTATCTCTTTCAACCCCTCTATATAATAAGCCATTCTTCCCAATACCATTTTAGTCTCTGGTAAAACTTGGTATCCTACATTAGTTAAAAGTCCACCTGCCGCTACATTTACAAAATATTCACTATTAACCTTTCCTAAATCCACATCTATTGTGTTTTCCCTCTTAATCATATCATAAAAATCCATAATATTTTTGGGAATTTTCATGTAATTAGCAAAATCATTAACAGTTCCTGAAGATAAAATGGCAACCGGTATTTTTCTCTCGCTATTCGCAATACCTTTAGCCACTTCATTTACTGTACCGTCACCACCACTAGCAACTATGATATCCCAATCTTCCTTGCATGCTTTCATAGTTTCAATCATGGCATCGTCCTTTTTTTGTGTAATAAACTTGCTAATTAAATATCCATCATCTAATAACAATTTACATAAACGATCTACCCGTCTTTCCATAGATTGTCTTCCTGAAGACGGATTAAAAATCACTTTTATTTTCTTCATAAAAATCAGCCTCTCATCATATAAAATAATCTATATAAATTTAATATCAAATCGCCTAATTATATAACATTATATCCTATTATACCAGCAATATAATAATTGTAAAAGAATTTTCAATTTTCAATTTTTAGCTTCAACCACAGAATTTATGCTTAAAAAAATAAGAATCCAAATCTTAGGATTCTCACTTCTTCTTTATAGCATTTTTTATGGTTTCTATTATCTCAACAATCAACTTAATATAACTATCTATATTTTTTATATTGTATTGAAAAGCATATGCTGTTTCAGATATGCTATCAGTTACCGAATCAAGAGTCTCAGATACTTTATGGGTTGTACTATCAATGGAGTCAGTAATAGAATTTACTTTTCCTGATATGCCATTTATATTTTGTACTAAACCATTTATTTCTGGTGTTAAATCCTTTATAGCACTATCAGTACTTTTAGTAATTGAAGTTAAATTTTTACTTATTGAAGGTAATTGCTCAAGTGTATCATTAATGTTCTTTTCATTTGCTTCAGCTACAATATTTATCTGACTCATTAGTTTATTTATATTCTTTAACACAAGTATTAAGTATGTCAGCGCACCAATGCCTAATAAAAAAAGTATTAGTTTAAATAAATCCTGAATAGTAAGGGTGGCAGTCATTATCTACGCCCCCTTAATAGGATTCACTTTCATCTTCGTTAATATCTTCTTCCACTATTTCCTCTATTTCTTCTTCAATCTCTCCTTCAACGTCATTAACTAATTCATTTTTCTTTTCTTTTATTCCTTCATATGCCTGTTTGATCTCAGACTTAACCTTATCCTGTAATTCTTTAGTAGCTTCAATTTGTTCATTTACTATAGTTTTAACATTTTCAGCTACTTCTTTTGATTTTTGAGATATATCTTCTCTAGTTTCTTTCCCAGATTTAGGAGCAAATAATAATCCTGCTGCTGCTCCAATTGCAGTACCAATTGCAGTACCTACTGCTACATTTTTTGCAGTTTCAATTTTCTTTTCTCTCTCAGCTTTTCTTTTTTTTTCTTCGATAAACTTGTTTATCATTTAAATCTCCCCTTTATAATTATTCTGTGATTTTCATAATTGTCTTTTACCCTAAAAGACATTTTATAATCAAATTTAAACTAAAATATTCTATTTATTAATCTTATTTAAAACTTATCCTTTAATATCTTTTGCAATTCTGCTGCCTGATAGCCACACTCTTCTGCAAATTTTTTAAATAGATCTGCTATTTCACTATCATTTACTTTTTTTGAGTGTACTTCATAATCTCTGACCATTTCTTGTGAATCTAATATCATCTTTTTAACAATTTCTTTTGTAGTTAATTCCAAAATAATCCCTCCTAAATTTAAATTAATAGTTCTATATGATTAATTGTTTCACAGTATTATCTATTTTATACTTTTATATAAAATATTTTATTTAATACTTTAATTTATTGTAGTTTCATTTATAATAGATACTATACGATTTATTTTGAGTGTCGAAATGCTTGATAAATATTAACAAAAGGAGAATTGAGACCATATGAAAGCCTTTCTTTCTTTAAAAAACTTTTTTTCAAAGCATAAGTGGAATTATCTAATTGGAATCATTTGGCTTATAATTATAGATTCTGTTCAGCTAATAGTTCCACAAATATTCAGGAATTTAACAAATGATTTTGAAAATAACTTGTTAAATTCTAAGGGAATTACAAAGTATGTATGTTTAATTATACTGACTGGAACAGTCATAGCAGCTGGAAGATTTTTTTGGAGAATATATATTTTGGGCACTTCTCGTGAACTTGAATATTATTTAAGAAAAAAAATCTTTAATCACTTATTAACACTTTCACCTAACTATTTCAATACTCACAAAACTGGAGATTTAATGGCTCATGTAACAAATGATGTTAATGCAGTGCGAATGGCTATTGGACAAGGAACAATAATGATTGTTGATTCTGGTTTTATGATAATTCTATCTCTTATTATGATGATAAAAACTACAAATCTTAGACTAACTTCCATAGCTCTATTTACCTTACCGTTTATCATTATTGTAGTTAGCAAATTTGGTAAAATTATTCATAAGCGTTTCAAAATAGTTCAAGAGGCCTTTTCTGACCTTACAGACACTACCCAAGAAAGTTTTTCTGGTATCCGGGTCGTTAAATCTTTTGTACAAGAAGAGCTTGAATTAGAAAAGTTTTCTAGGGTAAATAAGGACAATTTGAATAAAAATATAGATTTAGTTAAAATATCTGGAACATTCCACCCATTTATCCAGTTTATATCTTCAATTAGCTTTCTTTTAGTAATATTTTATGGAGGCAAAGAAGTAATACTAAATAGAATTTCTTTGGGAGACTTTATTGCCTTTAACTCATATTTGGGCTTGTTAGTATGGCCAATGATGGCTTTAGGTTGGGTTATAAATGTTTTACAAAGAGGAGCTGCTTCTATGGATAGGATCAATTCTATTCTAGATGAGAAACCAGATATTTCTGATGTTGAAGATGCTATTAAATTAAATAAATCAAAAGGAAAAGTTGAATTCCAAGAGGTTAGCTTTAAATATCCTGGAGCTAATAGTTATGCTCTTAGGAATATAAATTTTACTGTAGAACAAGGAAAATCACTAGCAATAATCGGTAGAACTGGTAGCGGTAAATCAACAATTGTAAGTTTGCTGCTAAGGCTTTACGACATTCATAAAGGTAAGATTTTATTTGATGACATAGATATTAAGAATCTATCCTTAAAATCCCTTAGAGAAAATATAGGATATGTTCCGCAAGATAACTTTTTATTTTCTACTACTATAGAAGAAAATATTGGGTTTTCATTTGAAAATTCAATTTCACATGATAGGGTTATTCATGCAGCTATATTAGCTGAAGTATATGATAATATTCTAGAATTTCCAAATGATTTTCAAACAATTTTAGGAGAAAGAGGTGTCACCCTATCTGGAGGCCAAAAACAAAGAACTTCTATTGCACGGGCTATAATTAAAGAACCTTCTGTACTTATTTTAGATGATAGTTTATCTAGTGTAGATACTCAAACAGAAGAGAAAATAATTAAAAAATTTGAAAAATTTTATGAATACAAGAACTACTATTATTATAAGCCATAGAATATCTACAGTGAAAAATTGTGATGAAATTATCTTCTTAGCTGATGGTGAAATTGCTGAAAGAGGAACACATGATTTTCTTATATCTCTTAATGGGTTATATTCAGATTTATATGAAAAACAATTATTAGAGGAAAAAATAGTTAATGATTAGGAGGGAAAAAATTGAGTAATGAATATAAAGATGATGAAATAATGGGAAAGGCCTATGACTCAAGGTTAATGAAACGACTTTTACAATATGCAAAACCTTATTTTCTATACCTTCTCTTAGCTATTATTATGATGATTGGAATTACAGCTTTAGAGCTTTTAAGACCTTATCTCCTCAAAATTACTATTGATGATTATATTACAGGATATAAAAAACCTATGTATGAAATGGAAATAAATGATCCCCATAAAGGTATAATTTTCAATAATAAAAAATATGTTAGACTTGATTCCATAGATATAGAAGAAAGAGTTAATTTTAATTCTTATCCTGTTGTTAATATAATAAAAGAGAATGGAGAGTATTACCTTGGAGATTATAATAGTGAAATAATAGAAGATAGAATGCATTTAGATAATGAATCATATACAGACTTTAGAGAAATAGATATTAAAGGCATAAATAAAATATCAGCCATATTTATAATATCCATAATATTAGCTTTTGCTTTAAATTATTTTCAAGTGCTTATACTTAATTATACTTCACAAAAGATAGTGTTTAATATAAGACAAGAAATATTTTCACATATTCAAAGTCTTTCCATTTCTTATTTTGATAAAAATCCAATCGGAAGACTTGTTACTAGAGTAACAAATGATACAGAAACCTTAAACGAAATGTATACTTCAGTTTTAGTAAATCTCTTTAAAGATATATTTATCCTCATAGGTATTGTTTTTGTTATGATAAAAATGGATTTGACCTTAGCGTTGCTTTCCCTTACTCTGCTGCCTTTGATTTTAATAGCCTCAATAATATTTAGGAAAAAGATTAGAGTAATTTACAGATTAGGTCGAGCACAGCTAGCTAAAATCAATTCTACTTTGAATGAAAATATAACTGGAATGAGAATTATACAAATATTTAAGAGAGAGGATAAAATCTCTACTCAATTTGATGAGATTAATACTGATTATCTGAAAACAGCAAAGAAAGAAATCACTTTGTTTGCTATTTTTAGACCGTCTATTGAAGTAATCCGTTCATTAGGTATAGCTACTATTATATATTATGGAGGGGGACAAGTTGTTTCAAACGCTTTAGAGTTTGGAGTATTATATGCTTTTATAGATTATCTACAAAGATTTTTTGAGCCAATACTTGATTTAACCGAAAAATATAATATACTTCAGTCTGCTATGGCCTCAAGTGAAAGGATTTTCACTATACTTGACGATAATACTATAATTGAAAATCCCATTAATCCATTTATCCCTAATAATATTAAAGGTAAAATTGAATTTAAAAATGTGTGGTTTGCATATGAAGGTGAAAATTGGGTTTTGAAGGATGTTAGCTTTATAATAAATCCTGGAGATACTGTGGCTTTTGTAGGAGCAACTGGAGCAGGAAAATCATCTATTATCAACCTTATAACTAGATTCTATGATATACAAAGAGGTGAGATATTAATAGATGATATTAATATTAAAGAATATGATAAATTTCAGCTTCGCAAAAATATAGGTGTAGTATTACAAGATGTATTTCTTTTCACTGGAACAATAGAAGATAATATTAGACTAAATAACTTTGAAATCCCTGACGATAGGATAATAGAAGTATCAAAATATGTAAATGCAGACTATTTTATAAATAAATTGCCACTTAAATATAAAGAACCTGTGATGGAGAGAGGTTCAACATTATCTTCTGGTGAAAGACAGCTTCTTGCTTTTGCAAGAACTTTAGCTTATAATCCTAGTATATTGATATTAGATGAAGCAACTTCTAGTATAGATACAGAAACAGAACTATTAATTCAAGATGCCTTAGAAAAATTAATCAAAGGTAGAACTAGCATTGCCGTTGCTCATAGGTTATCAACTATACAACATGCAGATAAGATCATAGTTCTTAGCAAAGGTGTTATTAAAGAAGTTGGGACGCATCAGGAACTATTATCTAAGGAAGGAATGTATTATGATTTATATAAACTTCAGTATAAAGAGGACTTCAGCCAATGACTCTTTACTACTTAGTAGTTTTTTAGTAGAATATGTTAGACAATAAATGTTTAGGAGTGTTAAACAAATGTATGATTTTCATCTTCATAGTGAATATTCCATTGATTCAAAAACATCCATGGAAGATATGGTAGTAACAGCAATTGATAAAAATATGAAAAGTATTTGTTTTACCGATCATGTTGATTTTGATTCCACTGCTCAAAGAATTGATTTTGTTTTTAGAACTTCTGATTATTTTAAAAACATTAGACAAGTAAAGTATAAGTATATGAAGGATATTGAAATACTTGCAGGAGTAGAGATTGGAATTCAACCTCACCTACTTGAAAGATACAATAAGTTTATTGAATCTAATGATTTTGATTTCGTGTTAATGTCAATTCATTCAGTAAATAAGCTAGATATTCATGCTGATAATTTTACTAAAGGTGTTGAACCTATAAACGCTTTGGAAGAATACTATAAGGATATGTATTATTGCATAAAAAACTTTAATAACTTTGATGTCTTGGGACATCTAGATTATATAGACAGATATTTTGAAGATTATTCTTCTATCCCAAAATATGACGATTATTACTATCCTATAGAATGTATCTTGAAACTTCTAATAGAAAATGGTAAAGGTATTGAAATAAATACTGCAGGAGTGAGATATGGATTAGGTTATTTCCATCCTAAAATTCAGATATTGAAGTTATACAAAGAATTAGGTGGTGAAATAATAACCATAGGATCAGATTCTCATACCCCCGAAAATATAGGATATGAATATAGAACTGTAGAAAAAATGCTTAAAGAAGTAGGCTTTAAATATATTCATATATTTAAAGAGAGAAAAAAATACCCTATAAATATTATCTAAAAATCCTCTTAAAGCTAGCTTTAAGAGGATTTTCACCCACAATGCCGTCAACTCAGCTAATTCACACCCGCCTTAATAAAGGGGGGTTTCCTGTTAATATCTTCTAACGTCCTCTCTAAGGAGGCTTGTTATCCAATATTAAACGCAGACTCCCGTGTCTGTTATGTCGGTTGAATTATCAGAGATAACGCACACCGCAGAAAATTCTTATAATATTATTATACATCTTTTATTACGTTTTTTCAAGCAAACTAAAGATTTTATTCTTTTCTATGCTCTAATTAGTATTTTGTTAATTTCATCTTCAGATAATACTTCTTTTTCTATAAGATTTTCTGCTAAGGATTGTAAGCTATTCATATTACTATTTAATATATTAATAGTATCTAAATAAAGCTTCTCTAGTATCTCCTTAGCCCTATTTAATAACCTTCCATCATCCAAGTTTCTACTGGATAAAACGTTATAGTTTAATAATCCAACTATTTCATCCATTCCGAATACTCCAATCATGGATAAAGTCATATTAGTAGCTTTCTCCAAATCTGAAGATGCTCCAGTTGTTATTTCTTCTTTTCCAAATATTATTTCTTCCGCCGCTCTTCCTCCAAGGGCAATCATAATATTGGATAATATATCTTTCTTTGTTTGATACATCTTATCTGGAGGAATATTTAAGCTGAATCCTCCCATGCCCTTTGTGCTAGGTATTATACTCACTTTAGTAACCCTATTATCTTTAGCTATTAGTTTCGCCATTAGAGCATGTCCTGCCTCATGGTAAGCTGTGATTTCCTTATCCTTAATATCTATAGAGGATCTATCTTTTTTCTCCTCCCCAACTAATACTGAATAATATGCTTTATTTATATGATCCATGGTAATTTCTTTTGATTTTTCTTTTACGGCAATAATAGCAGATTCATTCATTAAATTTTCAAGTTTGGCACCACTAAAATAGATAGTTTCTAATGCAACTTTTTTTAAATCTACTTTTTTAGAAATAGGTTTGTTTCTGCTGTGTAGCTTAAGTATTTCATATCTTCCATTTACATCAGGGAGAGAAACCTCCACTTGTCTATCAAATCTTCCAGGTCTAAGTAATGCTTCATCTAGTATATCTATTCTATTGGTCGCTGCTACTACAATAATTCCCTCATTTTCCTTGAAACCTGACATCTCCGTCAAGAGTGCATTTAATGTTCTATCCCCTTCTTCACTACCAGAAGGATGATCTCCAGACTTTCTCTTCTTTCCAAGAGAATCTATTTCATCAATAAATATAACAGATTTTCCTGCTTCTTTAGCCTTTTTAAATAACTCTCTTATACGGCTAGCTCCAAGTCCTGCATATACTTGTACAAAGTCTGAACCTGACACAGCATAAAATGGAACTCCCGCTTCACCGGCCATAGCTTTTGCTAAAAGTGTCTTTCCTGTACCAGGAGCCCCGTATAAAAGAACACCTCTAGGTAATCTTGCACCAAACTTATTATATATCTCTGGATTTTTGATAAAATCAACCATATCCATTAAAGATTCTTTAGCTTCTTCATTACCTGCTACATCATCAAATGTAATTCTCCTAGATGAATAATCTGTAGTTACCTTTGACATATTAGACATTTCTTTTTCCGCTTGCTTAGACATATTTCTATTTAAGTAGAATATCGTAAAGCCCATTACTGAAACTAACAAAAGCATAGGTATAGCTTGATTCAAATTACCATCCTTTTCTACTACCTTAACATCATATAGTAATAATTCTTCCTTAAATTTTTCAGTTCTTGGATTATCAGTAATTGCAACTTTTCCATTTTTAAGTTTTATCTCAATCTTCCCATTATTCGATAATTTAACTTCCTCTACTAGACCTTTTTGTACATGAGTTAAAAATAAAGTATAAGGCATTTCCTCCACTTTATTTTTATTTTTTATATATAATAATCCAGTAGATAATATAACAATAGAAATAGCTATAGATATGATGATTTTCATTTTTTTATTTATCTCCATAACACCACTCCTTCGGTTTACATAATATCTATTAAATTATAACACCATCTTAGCCATATGTCTATTTCCTTGATTTGTTAATTTTGATAAGAGGGATTAAAGCAGAATTTTCCTATTCGCTATAAAATAAGGGACCTTCCCATATATGGAGGCCCCTTATTTCTCTTACTTATTTTTATCTAACATTTCTAATATTTTATCCAATTTGGTATTTTGTTCCTCGCTCAACATAGGTCTGATGCTTTCCAGCTTCTCCAATATTGTAGCAAATTGTTCTTCACTCATTTGATCTTCCATCTCAGATTTTACTCTAATAATCTCTACAAATATATCCTCATCTGATTTATCCATATACTTATCTGCAAGATTTCCAATCATTGAAAGTTCTGCATCACTAGGATTATACTCCCCGATATTGTCAATCATCTTTTTGATTTTCTTATCTTTCATTTTCATACCTCCCTTTCTTATATCATAATTTATGAAAGATAAAATAAATATATTACTAAATCATAGTGCAACTATTAATTTGCTTTTGCATATAATGAATATTATACCTAGAGTCAGGGGGGCTAATTTTGGATAATAAGTTATTAATATTTATATTTCTTTTAATAATTGGAAAGAATCAAGGCAATGAATTCGCTAGTCTGCAAACCTTAGGAAATTTTATAAACAACATTGAAATTGACCCTAAGTATACATTAGAAAAGATTAAGATAGTAAAAAAGGTGGGGGCATACTTTCCTGAGCATTACATACCTTTGATAAATAAATCAATATTATTTACTGAACGCCTTATAAAGATAAATGAATTAGTTGATTTTATGCAAAATGATGAGTATCAGTATATTAAAGAACCAATATCTGTAGATAATACTAAAGATAGGCTAAATAAAATTATGCATACTATACAGAAAGAAGTTCCAAGACCAGAAGTAACTAACCTTGGAACTATGATGGATTTGATACTAAACATGGATAAGTATAAAAAAATGTTTTCAATGTTATCATCTCTTATGGGTAATCAAGATACTTCAAAAGATCCTACTCAGTTAATGAGTATGCTTGCACCTATGCTGGGTAACGATAGTCAAAAAAATAATGATAAACTTAAAGAAATGGGTAAAATGATGGAAATAATGAAAGTCTTAAACTCACCAAAGCAAGAAAATAGTAAGGAAGATAAGAAAATAGAAATAATAGAAAAACCACCTAAAGAATAAGTTTTACTTATTCTTTAGGTGGTTAATTAGTCTTTTCATATCCTCAGGTAGAGAGGCGATAAATTCTATATCTTTTTTTGTTCTAGGATGTTTTATTTTTAAATAATATGAATGCAAAGCTTGCCTATCTATATAAGGACTTTCTTCATTATATAGAACATCTCCTATTATTGGATGGCCAATATGATTTAAATGAACTCTAATCTGATGAGATCTCCCTGTAAATATCTGCACATCAAGTAATGATGCATCTTTATATTTTTCAATTACAGTATATTTAGTCAAAGCCTTTTGTCCATTTTCTGTCACTACTTTTTTAACACTTTTCTCTTCCTCTCTTCCGATAGGTAAATCTATATAATCTTCATTTTTTTCTACAATACCAGATACTATTGCCTGATACTTTTTTTCCACTTCATTTGATTCAAACTGCAAAGCCATTTGCTGATGTGCAAAAGGATTCTTTGCTACAATTAAAATTCCAGTAGTATTCATATCTAGTCTATTTACAAATCTTATCTTCTTCTTTATACCTTTTTCTTTAAAATAATATGATATTCCATTGGATAAAGTATTTTCTTGATGAGACTTTGTTGGATGTACCACTATATTTGGTTGTTTATTTAAAATCAGAAGATCAAAATCCTCATAAATAATATCTATCTCCATTTTTTCTGGTGTTGTATTCTCATCTTCGTTTTCCATATATATAGATACTAAATCACCTTTTTCAAGAATTAATCCTTTTCTTTTAAATTTACCATTTACATATATTTGCTTTCCTTTGTATAACTTTCTAAATAATCGTCCTGAAATATCATTACTAGAGAGGAATTCCTCTAAATCTAGTCCATCTTTATCAGCTTTAAAAACAACAATATTTTCATTTTCTTTAAATAAATTCATAATTTCCTCCAAATTTTCTTATCTTTATTATATAATATTGGTAAACTAATTATATCAAATTTTATTTAATTTTAAAGATAAAAACCGTTTAGGGGGTCAATTTGTGAATACCATAGATAATAGAATAATTAATATTATTTCAAATTATAATTTTGAATCAAAGAAAACATCCCAGCTTTTATCAGAAAAGCTTAAATATAAAGGTTTCCATATACCAGAGAATTATAGCGACAATGCGGAGCTTAATATATGCGTTGGTGGTGATGGTGCATTTCTAAGAGCAGTACATCGCAATAAATTCCCTAGTATTCCTTTTGTAGGAATAAATACTGGTCATTTAGGTTTTTTTCAAGAAATATTACCTGGAAATATTGATGAATTTATTGATAAATATATAAATAAGGATTATGTTGTCGAAGAGATTTCGTTAGTAAATGCAAAAATATGTACTAAAAACAAATGCTTTTTTCTCACTGGTGTAAATGAAATAGTTATTAAAGGAATTAAATCCAAGGTAGTTCATCTAGAAATATTTATAGATGGTAATCATTTAGAGAAATTTAGTGGCGATGGGGTTATTATATCAACACCCGTAGGTAGTACTGCCTACAATTTTTCCAGTGGTGGAAGTATAATATATCCATCACTAAAAACACTACAACTTACTCCTCTATCACCTATTAGTTCTAAGGCTTATAGATCTCTGCCAAATAGTGCAGTGGTGCCGGGAGATATAATTATATCTATTAAACCAGAACTTAGATATGAAAATTCAATTTTAGTCATCAATGATGGAGTTGAATTCAAATACAATAACATCACTAGTATCGATTTGAAGATTTCTGATAAAACTATTAAAAAATTGAACTTCGATAAGAATATGTACTGGGATAATTTAAAGAGCAAGTTTCTATAGAAGTGACCTTAAAATAAAAAACCTTTTATATACCATTTGTAGGAACCGTAAGAGCAAAACTGAAAACCAACCCTAATTCTGAGTTATCTGATAAATTTATCAGAGAAAAATTGCCAAAGTAAACTTCACAGAAGTTCACTTTGGCTTTCTTTTGCCCTTCTAATTATAAAAATGTATTCTATTCCATTTGAAAATATTTTGCAAGACATAAAATATTATATTTTCTCTATAACCTCTACATATCTCCAGGCAGCATACCTCCTTATTATTCCCTTGCCTTCAGAACTTCTGCTAACGACACTTTCTTCAGTCGTTCTTGCAGTAATAGAACTACCACTGCATATGAAACTAATATAAGAACGATAATACATGTAAGTGCCGGAAGTGTTAATACTGTTTTCATTCCAGAATTAAAATTAATAACTAATGCAGGATACAAGCTATTCAAAATGAGTTTACTTAATGGGATACCTATGGCAGCTGCTAGCAAAACTATATAGAGTAAACTCCGTATGTAAAGCTTGCTTACCTCATTTTCTGTATAGCCGAATACCTTTAATAGCGATATACTGAATGTTGAACGTTCAATAACATTTTTCATCAATATGAAGGTAACAATGACAAATAATACTATTGATACTATTAGGAGCATTCCAATAGTAGTAGTCATTAAAGAAACAAATGAATCTGCTGTTTCTTTGATATCATCGGACTTTATAACAGACTGAACGTATTTTTCATCTATATCTAATGGTACATCTGAAAGGATAATATTTTTATAATTCTCATTGGTACCGAAGAGTTCATGCATTTCAGATATATCCATGAAAATGTAGAGACTGTTTGCATAATTAGTCTCTCCAGATACAGTAAATGCATAATTCTTATTAGTTAAACCTTCAGACAAAATAAACTTATCTCCAATTTTTAGTTTGAATTTCATTGCAACAGAATCAGAAATCACAACATCATTATGCTTATTTCCTAATTTGAAATCGAAATATTTACTGTCCTCTTCAATACCCATAATCGTTACATCAAATTTCATACCACTCATTTCATAACTTAGTTCCTCTATATATACTGATTCACCTTCCTCTGGTATATCATACAATGAAGATTTTAACAGATACATATAATTGTAATTAACACCATTAGTAATCCTTTCGGCATAATCTGATATACTACAGTAAATGCAAAATGAAAATACAAGAAGAAAAATCGCAATAAGTAATCCGCCAAATAGAATACCCATAATTCTTGACTCTCTGATAACCTGTCTAATACGGAATTTGTTTACAAAGTTCATATGTTTCAGATTGACCTGCACATTCTGGTTATGCCTGTTCAAGTCTGTACCACGAATCAGGCTGAGTGGTTCTGCGGATAATTTTTTACGTATTATAATAACATTAACTATATATGCAATCAAAACCGGAACAACAATTGAATATATAAAAATGTAGTATGGATATGACAATATCAAGTCAGCATATGAATAAAATCCTACACTGCTTAATGCAAAGTAAGGAATCGTTAAATATCCAACAACTGTACCTATTATGGAACCTACAATGGTAATGCTTACGGGAAGAATCATGTAATGCTTTGTAAGTTCTTTTTGTATATACCCCATTGCGTAAAGAGTGCCAATCTGATTTCTTTCACTCTCAATAATATGTACAGAAAAAACCGATAGAACATATGAAATAAGAATAAAGAATATGACACCCACAGCTATAGCAGCATTTCTGTTAATGAGCGTATCCTCCTTGTATCCATTAATTCTCGTATTGTTTTCATTTTCTATGAAACTAGTCAAATTAATTCTATCAATGTCATATTCATCATTGATATAGTCTTTAACGGTTTGAGTAACTTCCTGTATACCTCCATACAATTCTTTAGAACCATCTTCCAGTTCAGTTATCTTGTCATTTATCTCTGCCATTGCCTCACTAATACTGCTAGTACCTTCATTCAATTGTCTCATAGCATCCTGTAGCAACTCAGACGAACTATTAAGCCTATCCCCTCCGTCCGCTAAAGACCCTGTTACTGAATTCAGTTTAGATAATGAATCATAGGCTTTCGATACACCATCAGTATACTCAGAAATTGATTGTTTAAGAGCATAAAAATTGTCAAGTAACGCCTCAAATTCACTCAATTTTTTCCATTGAGGAGAATCAGTTCCTATCAAAGAATAAATTCCACTAAAGGTCTCTTTATAATCAGATTCAGTCAGTTGTACATCATATCCCTGAGTATTCAAATTACCTTCAATGTTTGCAAGCATTGTTAAAAGCATATTATCAGCTAATTTACTCAATGTAGTTCCATTGTGTGACAAATATGCATAACTGTCATTCAGCTGACTTGTTCCAGTATGCAAATCATCAAGACCATTAGAGAGCACTTTTAATCCACTGTTGAATCTATCTACCTTTTCCGAATATTCATCAAATCCTTCTTTAAGTTTATTTGCCCCAGATGTGATTTCTAACGTTGCATCACCAAATTTATATATTCCATCAGAAAGATTAGATGCTCCCTGTTCAAGATCAGATAACGGATCTGTAAACTTTAAAATCTCATCTTCGGCATCTTCTCTCATTGCCTGATATGTTTCATCTTTAGAAGCATATTTGTCATATTCTACAGACAAAAGATAATCCAGAAGATCACTGTTATTGTAATCACCTGAAAGTGTGTAACTATAGTTATAGACAATATTACTTGTCATTAAGGTTATTTCAGTGAATGCTTCATCAGTAACAAATGCAACACTAAATTTGGATGTATCCGAAGTGATGTCCGACAAATTTTTCTTAACAAAGCAATAATCTGGCACACTGCCAGTTCCTGTCACTGTATAAGTCATATTCAGTATATTAATGCTGCTGCCAACATCTAGCCCATGACTTGCAGCATAATGCTTTTCTACTACAATCTCTTTATTTTTTATTGCTTGCTTCCCACTAGCAATATTCAACAGATTAATATTTTTACGATTCTGGAAAATCCGTAAAACCGAACCGTCTTCCATATTAACATCAATGTAAAATGCCTTCTCAATATTGACACCATGCTTACTCAGCTCATTAATATTTTCATTCGACAGCTGGACGTAAAGTGAAAACTCTCCTGATTCTACATTAGATGTCTCATTAGTCAGCTTTACCGTATTAATGATACTATCACTACTTGCAACCATCCCTACAATTAGAACGATACCAAATACCAGCAAAAAAAAGAAGGTAGCATATCGCACAATATTATTTTTCAATTCTCGGAAAATCTTTTTATTAAGTATCATAAGCCACCCTACCATTCAATATCCTTAGCATTTTTTCTGTTACTATTTTCAATTGAACTAACTATAGTTCCGTCTTTCATACGAATAATCATATGTGCCATCTGTTCGATATCAACATTATGAGTTACCAGTAATACTGTTGTTCCATATTTCTTGTTTACGTTTTCAATCAACACGAGAACATCTTTAGCTGATTTCGAATCTAGGGCACCAGTCGGTTCATCACATAATAATAATTCTGGATTCTTAATCAATGATCTAGCAATAGCACATCTCTGCTGCTGGCCTCCTGATAACTGTGAAGGAAATTTATTCTGATGCTCAGCCATGCCTATAGTTTCAATCAATTCATCCAAAGATAATGGATTACTTGCCAGATATTCACAAACTTGAATATTTTCTCGAACCGTCAAGTTAGGAATCAAATTATAGAACTGAAATATAAATCCTAAATAACCTCTACGGTACTGTGCAATTTCTTTTCGTTTTAACTTTGTTATATCTGTTTTTTCGTCAATTATAATACTTCCTTTATCAACACTGTCCAGACCACCGATAACATTCAATAGAGTAGATTTTCCTGACCCACTCGGACCAAGAATCGCACAAATTTTTCTTTTTTCCAATGCAATATTGATCCCGTTTAGAACCTTCATACGGCTTTCACCCTCACCATAATACTTAACTACATTATTTAACTTCAAAAAATAACTCATATATCATACTCCCCTATAAAATTACTCTAAAATTGAAATTGATCGCAGGTATTTCCTAATTGAAGTAGCATCAACTTCAGGACGCCGTTTTTTCGGAAATACCATTGAAAGACAAAGACTACCACCCCAAATCGAAAGTGCCTCAAATTGACTAAAATACCTAAATTCACATACAATCATATCATTCTCGATTTTTGTTTTATTAATGTCAAATATTTCAGTAGACGTTAGAAAACCAGTTTTCAAAACCTTTGAAAGCGCTTCCTTCACAGTCCAACATATTAGCGTAGGCATTTCTTGATCAATAAAAAATTGACGTTCTTTTTCAGTTGAAATATATTCCAAAGCTCGCTTATGCTCCCTATTCGTAGATTCTATATCTATTCCTATAAATCCATCTAATTTAGAATCTATAGCTACTCCGACCGCCCTTGAATGAGAAATGGTTACATGCAAAGGTATACTGTTATCAGAAATAACCACAGGCTCTCCGAAAATGCCATTTTTTATATCAATATGTGCATCTCTTCCTCCTCTTCCAATCAAATTTTCACATGCTAAATATGCTGCACGGCGCCCCTGTTCATGCTCAATCTTTCTCAGGTCTGATAAATTACATGCTCTTGCAGTAGGATAATCAACAGAACAAATACATATTGTTGAACTGCATTCTGACAATTGTTGAATATAGACATCTGTCCTTTGAATAACAGAATCTACTTTTATATTTAAACTTCTAATCGACATAATAATGTGGCAATTTATTAATTATGTAAGAAAATATGTAGGATTATTGTCTCTGGCTCTTGCAACTATTGCTAAAAATCAAATGAAAGACTAAAATATAAAAGATTCCCAGAGAGAAATACAATAATTTATTCAATAACATTATATTTTATTGCAAAAGAACTATTTCTTAGATATATTAGTTTATCAGCTTGTCCTAAAATATTATAAAGTCAATTTAATAGCAAGACTGTATCTGTCTAAATTATATCATTTGCCTTATATATATCCAACGATACTTTTTCATAACCTTCTGTCATCTTTCGACGTTTTTCTATCTTAAATACATAAAAACCAACTAAGACCTCTTTATCTTAGTTGGTTTTATATTAAATTTAAAATTATATCAACTTATCCATCTCATCAACTAATTTACTAAATAACTTCATTGCATTATTTACTGGTTCTTCTGTAGTCATATCTACTCCTGCTGCTTTTAGTACATTTAATGGATAATCTGAGCTTCCACTCTTTAAGAAGTTTATATATCTATCTACTGCTGGTTTTCCTTCTTCTAATATCTTTTCAGATAATGCAACTGCTGCTGAATAACCTGTTGCATATTGGAATACGTAGTAGTTATAGTAAAAATGAGGTATTCTTGCCCATTCCATTGCAATTTCGTCATCTACCACTACATCTGGTCCGTAATATAATTCATTTATTTTCTTATAAGTCTCACATAGATAATCAGCAGTCAATGCTCCGCCATCTTCAAGATATTCATTTATTGTTTTCTCAAATTCTGCAAACATAGTTTGTCTAAATACTGTAGTTCTAAAACTTTCCAAATAATGATTTAATAAATATAATTTTTCATTTTTATCTTTAACATTTTTTTAACATGTAATCCATAAGTAAAGCTTCATTTGCAGTGGACGCAACTTCGGCTACAAATATGGAATAATCTCCATAAATATAAGGTTGTGTCTTTCTTGTGAAATAGCTATGAATGGAATGTCCTAATTCATGAGCCACTGTAAATACATTGTCCAATGTATCATGGTAATTTAATAAGATAAATGGTTTAGAATCATAGGAACCACCTGAATATGCACCAGATCTTTTCCCTCTATTTTCATATACATCTATCCACCTTGAACTAAATCCTTCCTCTACCACTTCCATATATTCTCCGCCTAAAGGAACTAAGCTTTTTTTACTAATTCTACGCCTTCCTCATATGGTATTTTTAAATCTACATCCTTGACTATTGGAGTATATAAGTCATACATATGAAGTTCTTCCACTCCTAAAGCTCTTTTTCTAATTGCCATATACTTATACATACTATCTAAATTATTATGAATGGACTTAATTAAATTATCATAGACAGATAAGGATACATTGTTTTGATCTAAGGATGCTTCCCTACTTGATTTATAATTTCTCACAGTAGCATTAAATATATTCTTTTTCAAATCTCCATTTAGCGAAGCTGCAAAGGTATTCTTAAATCCTTTATAAGTAGTATATAAAGCTTCAAATGCTCTCTTCCTCACATCCCTATCTTTTGATTCCATAAGTGGAATAAAATTACCATGAGTTACCTCTACATCTTTACCCTCTTCATCTTTTATTGTAGGAAATTTAATATCTGCATTATTTAACATGGAGAATATTTTCTGAGGTGAATTAGCCACCTCCCCCATTTGAGCTAATATAGATTCTTCTCTAGCAGAAAGTACATGTTCTTTTTGCCTCATAATATCGTCAATATGCTTTTTATACAACTCTAATTCAGGTTTTTCTTCATAATATTTTTCTAATGTAGCTAAATCTAATGTTAATATTTCTGGTACTACATAGGAAGTCTTTTCTCCCACTTCTACATATAACCCCAATCCTTTATCAGATAGGGCCTGAGAGTTTCCTTCTCTAGTATCTTCATCTAATTTCATATGTGCATAGGAATATAGCTGTTCTGTTATTCTATATAAATCCCCCATATCATTTAACACATTATAAAGATTTTCACTGCTAGAAACTACTTTTTCCTTATAGGATTCAAAATTTTTAGCCATTTCTTTGGCATTATTATATGATTTTTCCCATTCGCTAAAATCAGCAAACATAGACTCTATATCCCACTTTTTTTCATTTGGAATATCTTTTCTCTCAAGTATTTCATTTTTACTTGTCATCTTATTACCTCCCCTTATTCATTGATATTATTTATTACATGTAACATAATATCCCTAGCTATAGGTGCTGCAGATTTACCTCCAGTTGATCCTTCTTCTTCCAATATCACCGCAACTGCAACCTTTGGATCATCTGCTGGTGCAAAGCCAACAAACCATGCATGAGATTTACCTGAAGAATTTTCAGCTGTTCCTGTCTTCCCTGCCACCTTTACATTTTTTATTCTTGCATTTGTTCCTGTTCCAGATTTTATTACCTCTACCATCATATCCTTAACTTCATTGGCTATAATAGAATCTGTTCCTTGAGATAAAATTTCAGTTGTATTTCTTCTTAATATCTTATCATTTTTAGATATAATCTCTTTAACAAGAATAGGTTTGACTACCTGACCTCCATTTGCTATACCAGAAGCTATTAATGCCATGTTCAGTGGTGTAACTAATAATTTGCCTTGGCCTATAGCTGCGGCCGCAATATCTGTTTTACCTAAATTTTCTCTGAAAGGGAATTGAGAGTTTTTGATAGGTAAATCAAATGGAATGTCATTATTTATCATAAATTTCTCTGCCACATTTCCTATTTTATCTTTCCCTATTTCAATTGCCTTTTCAGTAAAATATGTGTTACATGATTTAACTAAAGCCTGCTTTAAATCAATATTGCCATGTGCCTTTCCTTGATAGTCCTTAAATACATACCCATTAATATTGGTACTACCTGTACATTCATAAGATTTATCTAGATTCGCCGTATTTAAGGCAGCAATAGTAGTTATAATCTTAAATGTAGATCCAGGAGCATATAATCCCTGAGTAGCTCTATTTATAAGTGGACTGTCTGGGTTTTCTGTTATTTCCTTCCAGTCCTCTTTTAAATTTGATGCATCAAAATCTGGAAGACTAACCATTGCATATACTTCTCCTGTAGTAGGTTCATAGCAACAATTGACCCCTTCTTTCCCTTTAGCAATGCTCTAGCCTTAGTCTGTAGATCATGATCTATAGTTAATTTAATTGAATTTCCTTCAGTTGTTGGTGCAACAATATTTTTTATTTCATTTATAGCAGCATTTTCATTTATATTTAATAAGGTGTTATTATATTGAAGCTCTAAACCTGCTTTTCCATATTCTCTATAACTATAACCTATTATATGGCTATATAATCTCTCATATAAATAGTATCTATTATATACATCACCTTTTTTTTCACTATATGCTAATGTTCTTCCATTTCGATCTAGTATTGAGCCTCTTAATATTGATTCTTCGTTAATCCATAGTCTTTTGTTATAGCTATTATTCTTTATTGCTTCTGCTCTAAAGACTTGAAAATAACTAATATATACTATTAAAGATATAAACATTAAGCAGAATCCTACTAAGACAAAAATTACTCTTTTATTCTCCTTGTTCATCCTTGTCCTCCTTAATTTCTATTTCCTCAGAACATATTTGAAGTATTCCTAAAGCAATAAAACTTGATAATATAGAACTACCTCCATAGCTAACAAATGGTAAAGTTAATCCTGTTAAAGGTATCATCTTAAGTACGCCGCCTAAGATAATAAATGACTGAATTCCAAATAAAATACTGATGCCTAAAGCCAAGATTTTATAAAATGGATTCTCTTGAGATATTCCAATCTTAAACCCTCTGTATACTAAAATCATAAATAGCATTATTATACCTATGCCAGTAAAAATTCCCATTTCCTCACAAATAGCTGAAAAAATAAAATCTGTGTATACTACTGGAATAAACTCTGGATGACCTAGACCTAATCCCCTACCAAAGAAGCCACCTTCAGCAATAGCAAATAAGGACTGTGTTATCTGATAACCTTGCCTCTCTATATATTTCCAAGGATTCAACCAGGCTTGAAATCTAATTTTAACATGGTCAAATAATGTATATCCCAATATACCTCCTATAGTAAAAAGACCAATATTATAAAAGATTAGCTTTCTGTCCTCCTCATAGATAAATTGTATTGCAATAAATATTGCATAAAAAACTAGAGCTGTGCCTAAATCTCTTTGCAAAAATAATAATATAATAAATGAATATACAACTCCCATTAAATAATAAGACGAGTATTTCTTTTCTTTCCATTTTGAAATATTAGAGTAATAAGCTGCTAATATAAAAATAAGCAAGAGTTTTGTAATTTCGGCTGGTTGAAAAGCAACTTTTCCTAAGTTGACCCAGTTTATAGCACCTTTTTTTCTACTTCCAAATATAAATGTTATCAAAAAAAGAACATAGGATCCTGCTGTATAAAGATATATCCAATTTTTCCATCCTCTAATATACTTCAATATAAAATAGGTTATAAAAAACACAAATATACCAGTTGATAACCATATTAATTGTTTAATACCTAACCCTTCATCAATCCTATATATCATTATAATTCCTATGGATATTAGCATAGTAACAATTAAGAATATATAGTTGTCACCAGTAGAAACCTTAGCTAATATATAATTTGATAAATATATTATTAATATCAATCCTATACCTGTCCCTAATGTTAATCTATCAATTTTTTCTCCTTGATAGACTAATAATAAAGATAAAGCTAAAATTTCAAAAATAAATAATAAATTTCTTGGGGATTTCCCCCTAATTACTTTTTTAAACATAATATTCTCCTATCATCTATTCACAAATAGAAATTCTATCTGTCCAATTCTAATAATATCTCCGTCATTTAGTCTTGCTACATCAAAAATCTTATCCCCATTTAAATAAGTGCCATTAGCACTATTTAAATCTTCTAGATAATAATCTCCTTCATCTTCTATTATCTGAAAATGTCTCTTTGAAACAAAGGGATCCTTTACTACAATATTATTATCCCCGTGTCTACCTAAAGAAATAGAATCATCAATAGAGTAATATTCTTTTATCTTAAATGGTAAAGAATCTTTTCTATTAATTAGTTTCAGATATACTTTTTCATCAGAAGATATTCCTTCCATGCCTCTTATATCTAAATAAATAAGTCTAATAATACTAAAGATGAATAAATATATAATTACAATAAATATATATTTAAATAATATGGCTAATATATTGTACATAAACTATTCCTCCAAAATTCTCTCTATTTAACTATGTTATCACAAACTTTGTCCATTGTGAATTATTTTAAACCTATACATTCTAAATATATTGCTAATATTATTAATAATTTTAGCAACTACTATTTAAACAATAGTGAAAATCTGATAAGATATTATAAAAGCAAAAATGGGGGTGTTAATTTGAACAAATTAAAACGTTCTAAAAGTAACAGGGTTTTTTCTGGTGTTTGTGGTGGTTTAGGAGAATATTTTAATATTGATCCTACTATAGTACGTGTTGTCTGGGTATTACTTGGATTACCATCTTTTGGCACTACATTTGTAGTTTATCTAATATGTAGCTTTGTTATACCTGAAGATGATGGAATTATTCATAGTGATGATTATAATGAAAAACTTCGCAATAATACTCCTCTTTTAATAGGCGGTGGATTAATAATATGGGGTAGTTTCTTGTTAGCTAAGATACTATTTCCTTGGTTTACCATAAGGCTCGCAAGTTTATGGAGGTTTTGGCCAGTTCTATTAATATTATTGGGCATATATATCTTGATTAATCAAAGAGATAAATAAAAAAGGCTTATATCCAAAATGAATAAATTAAGTAAGCCTGTTTTGAAACCTGTAGAAAAGTTAAAATTTGAAAAGGATTTGTAGAAACTTTCCTATGGGTCATAAAAAGTCTTGGTATACCAAGACTTTTTACTAATACTTATATTTATGGCATATAATGTGAGAATATTATTATTTTAGCAAAAGGAGTTATTATGAAAATTACTAGTATTGAACCACAAAGAAATAAAAATAGAGTTAATATTTACGTAGATGATGTTTTCTCCATAGGAATAGCAGAAGAATTAAGATTCAAACATAAATTAGAAGTCGGCATGGAAGTAGATGATGATTTCATTAAAGACGTTCTTCAATCTGAAGAACAAAATAAAGTTTTAAATTATGCACTCAATTTACTGTCATATAGACAACGATCAGAAAAAGAAATGTATAATGCCCTTAAGCGTAAAAATTTTGAGGATTCTTATATCAAAAATGCAATGAATTATTGTAGAGAAAATCGTTATTTAGATGATAAAACCTTCACCGAATCATTCATTAGAGATAAAATAAATTTAAGTAAATTTGGCCCTGAAAGAATAAGGTATGAACTAATCTTGAAAGGAATACCAAAAAATATCATTGATGATCTTCTTATTCTTGACTATGATGAACAATATGAATCAGCAATGAATTTAGCATTGAAAAAACTATCCTCTTATAAAAAAGAGGATCGTAATAGCATCTATAGAAAACTCAGTGGTTTCCTACAGAGAAAAGGGTATTCCTATGATATTATATCTAAAGTTATGAAAGAAATCCTGAAGGATTAGGTGATTTAATTTGTGCTACGTGTATATCTTACGATGTAAGGACAATACTCTTTATACAGGCTGGACTGTAGATTTAAATAAAAGAATATATATGCATAATTTAGGTAAAGCTTCCAAGTACACTAGGGCAAGATTGCCAGTTGAACTAGTATATTTCGAAAAATTTGATAATAAAATAGAAGCACAAAGAAGAGAATATGCTATCAAGCAGCTTTCAAGGTCCCAAAAATTAAAGCTTATTAGCGATTATAATTAATTATATAGTTGAATCACAAGATTTTAGAGGTGATATAATGATTCATTTTTTTGATAGAGTATCAAAGAATCCTATAATTGCAGCAGTACAAAATTTAGATAAATTAGATGATGCCTTAGATTCTCCCTGTGAAATAATATTTCTTCTATCAGGAAATATATTTAACTTGAAAGAAATATCTTATAGAATAAGTTCAAAAAATAAGGGTTTATATATACATATAGACTCTATAGATGGTTTTTCCAAAGATACTTGGGGTTTGGAATATATAATTAAAAATATATCTCCTGACGGAATAATAACAGAAAAGAACAATTTAGTGAAATTAAGTAAGGATATGGGGGTATTCACTATACAAAGATTATTTATACCTAACTCATGTTCTCTAGAAAATTCCATATCCTCCATAAAAAAAACACGACCAAATGCTATTGAAATACTTCCTGGAATAATGCCAAAAATAATAAAAAAGGTTATTAAAGAAACAAAAATATCCGTAATCGCCAGTGGTTTAATTACGGATAAATATGATTTAGATTCTAGTCTAGATGCTGGAGCTATAGCTGTATCTGCATCTTGTAAAGATGTTTGGTATATATAAATTTATTCTCTGCCCTTTTTAAATATCCCAATAATAAGCCCTGTGGATAATCCAATAAATCCAGCAATCATTGTAGTTACAACGACCAATAATCTATTAACATCCCCCAATGTTGAAGAATCTACACCTACATAAAATAGATTATATATTCCTATTAAAATCAGGATGAATCCTGGAATATATTTTATAGCCCTATTTTTTTTAGAAATAAGATAGGTTATAAAAGTAATAACTATTGCTCCTAATGCAAACACTCCTAATATTTTTGCGAATTCTAAGTGAACGATTAATTCTTTCATGATTCATCCCCCATCTCTATATTAGTATTCTACCGCCTCAGCTTCATTCTTTAAAAATTCCTCTTCCCATAGCATAGTATATCTACCTGTAGCCCATTCTGCCATTATAATGGTTTCTGAGTTATCTATTTTAATCCTTCCTAATTCCTTTTGAGATATTTCATGATTATTAATTGAATATATTAATAAATTATTTCTTGTTACAATAATAATTATATCTTCATTGGGTGAGGTATAAGCATCTATAGCTTCAGGCACTTTAGATTTTATAACATTCCATGGTATGGCCAACTCATCATAATTTACTAATTCCTTAGGAGGAATTGTCTTTATATTATAATCCTTATAAAATTCTTCACCTTCACTCTGATAATTTATTCGGCCCTTCATAATCCAATATCCATTTCTTCTCGCTAATCCAAAACTCTCTTCATTTAAAAGTATATTAGAATTAGTTTTAACTATACTTTGAGCACCTTCTTTAAAAACCCTTAGCCCTTCCTCACCAATTATATCTGAAACTTTAATTCCTTTTTCATCGTTTAAATAATCAATTGGGTAAACCTGTAAAGTTCTTTTGTCATTTGATAAATCAATTAATTCTGTAGAAATATAATCATTACCAATATATAAAATATTTTTAAGTATAGATGGATATAACCCTTTTGCCTTAGGATTTAAGGAAGCTGTTATAAGAAGTGAAGCCGAATCATCAAGAAATCCCTCTTTAAATTTTCCTTTTTGCGTTGCTCTAATCTTATCATTTACAGAATTATCTATATCCTCTCTTTTCACCTCTACAAACCAAAAACCTTTTTTTCTAGGCACTAATAAATTATTCATTTCATATGCAGAAGCTATATTACGATTGTTGGTTCTGATCCAAATGGTCTTATATTTCCATCCATCAGTTTGATTCACTTCATCATAGGAATAAGACTTTATCCCTAGAAGAATTCCAGAACGTAATATATCTACTTCTTCCGCATTGGAAATTCTCATAATACTTTTCTCAATATTTATATATCTATCAATTTCTTCTTTACTTATTTGATCAACACTTTTCTTTAAAAAGTAAAATCTATCTTCAACGAAGGTAATCATTTCATTATCACTATATCTAATAAACTCATAATATTGATTATTACCTAATATAGTTATTATCTCAGCTTCCTCTTCAGAGAGATTTAATTCTTCAGGAGACACTTTATATTTATACAATAAGTAATCGGCAAGTTTCACATTCTTTAGTTTATAGGTAGGCTCTTCTACATAATCTTCACCTATTACTGTAGCAGATTTATGAAACAAAGCCTCCTTATTAATTAAAGACTCTGAATCTCCTATGCTTCCTTTTTTATAAGGACTATCGATAGCTTTCTCTATAATCCATTTACCCTGTATAGGAGGCAGATTATTTTCTGGAGCCTTTATTCTATCCTTAGTCTCAAATTTATTAATACTACAGGAAGTCGAAAAAATGAATAATATTATAATAGATATAATTAAATATACTTTTCTCATTAGCTGACCTCCCTCAATGGCAATCTTACTATTACTCTAGTTCCTTCGTTTATATTAGATAATATTTCCATGGTGCCATTATGAAGCTTAACAATTTCATCACAAATAGATAATCCGATGCCACTATGAGATTTACTGTTTTTCCCTTTGTAAAACTTTTCCTTCACCTTTGGCAAATCTTCTTCAGATATACCAACTCCATTATCTTTTACTTCTAATACTAAAATATCATTTTCTTTATATGCATTTAAAATAACTTTTCCATCTTCAGATGTAAATTTAAAAGCATTATCTAATAGATTGATGAGTACCTGCTTTATTCTATTTTCATCTCCAAGCATATATCCAAGACTTTGATCTATATTTATAATAAATTCAATCCTATTATTTACTGCTCTAGGTGTTAGTTGTTTTCCTATCATTTCAATTGTATCTTTTATCTGAAATTCATCATTTTCCAGCTTTATCCTTCCAGAAACAAATCTAGAAAAATCTAAAAGTTCTTCTACCATAATACTTAGTCTATCACTTTCTTTTTCAATGATTTCAAGTCCATCTAACATAATTTCATTTCCACCAAAATCTTCACATTTTAATGTAGCTGCCCACCCCTTTATAGATGTAAGTGGAGTACGAAGTTCATGTGATACCGAAGATATAAAATCATTCTTAATCTGTTCTTTCTTAACCAATTCCTCTGCCATATAGTTTAGCGTATCTGATAGTCTACCAATTTCATCTTCTAGTTCAATATCACTTCTCACTTTTAATTGTCCATCAGCCATTTTTTCTGCAACTCTCGTTACCTCCTGAAGTGGCCGTATTATAGAATTAGCAAGAAAAACACTTACCATACCAGAAATAAAAACGACTATAACACCCATACCTAGCAACAAAAAAGAAATAAATCTTATTACTCCATTAGTTTCCTTGAGAGAAGTAATAAATCTGATAATTCCTATGACTCTATCTTGATCTTTTATTGCTGCTGAAACAGACATTACTGGACTATTATAATAGTTTACATTTCCTACCCAAACTCCTTTTTCTCCATTTATTGCCTTTTTTATATCTGGATATAAGTTTGAATTATCATTTGTAACCCCTAAAGAATCCATTATGAGTTTTCCATCAGAGTTAAGTATCTGAACCTGTGCTGTTGTATGTTGCCAGAATACATCTATATCGTCTATGACTATATCTTCTAATCTATCTAAAGAAAAATATCGTAAATAATAGTCTATAGAAAACTCTATCTGATTGCTAAGTATATCCTCAATATTTTTATAATAATAGTCTTTCATACCATTTATTAATACAACCTCTAAAATAACCACGGTTATAATAATAATCAGCATGAAACTTTTAACTAATCTAGTCTTTATACTTTTTCTCATTAATCATTCCTCTAATCTTAACCTAATGTTAATTTGCCAAAATTCTAGCTTCTAATCTTCCATCTATATCCTATTCCCCAAACAGTTTCAATAAAATTGGGATTACTAGAATCATCTTCTATCTTAGATCTAAGTCTTCTAATATTTACGTCTACAATTTTAGAATCACCTACAAAATCATAACCCCATACCAAGTTTAATATTTCATCCCTTTTGAAAGCTTTTCCCGAATTTTCCACAAAAAGTTTGGCTATAGCATATTCAGTAGGAGTAAGCTCTATTTCACAATTTTCTTTATAAAACTTACGGGAGTAGGTATCTATTTTAAAAGGTTCAGAAACCAATATAGTGTCTTCATTTATATTTTCTGACGATTCTATTCTTCTCGTTAAAGATTTTACTCTTAAAATTAACTCTGTAGGATTAAAAGGCTTGGTCATATAATCATCAGTTCCATACTCCAACCCCATAATCTTATCTACATCCTGAGATTTAGCAGTTAACATTATTATACCTAAGTTTGGTAACTCTTCTCGTAGAACTTTGCATACTTCAAAACCATCAATTCCTGGTAACATAAGATTTAAAATAACTATATCCACTTTTTCATTTCTTGCAATCTCTATTCCCTCTTCTCCACTTCCTGCTTCCAGTACCTTGAAACCATTCCTTTCAAGGTTTATTCTTACAAACTTCCTTATAGATGATTCATCTTCTACTACAAGAATTGATTTACTCATTAAAAATCACATCCTTAATTTTAATCTTGATCCAGTACTCTAAATTCATATCCTTCTTCTATAAGATAATCAATTATTTCAGGTAAAGCCTCAACGGTTGTTTTTTTGGAATCAGAATCATGCATTAATATAATGATTTCTTTTTTTCCCTTTGCTGTAGCCTTCAATCTATTTATTAATTTATTTTTTGGTAAATCTATTCCTTCTGCATCGCCATTTAATGCATTCCAATTATAATTTTTATATCCTTTATCCGTAGCTGCTTTTAAAAATTTTTGTTTATGTTTTTCAAAGGACCCTCCTGGCAATCTTAGTAATTTCGTTTCAAAGTCCTCTCCCAAAACTTCTTTCAATACTTTATCTGTAGAATTAATCTCACCTAAGAAGTTATCAATATTTTTATATATATAACTATATTTATGACTATAAGAATGATGTCCAATAGAATGACCTTCTTCGTAAACTCTCTTTAGGACATCTTGATTCATATTAGCCATTTTTCCTAAAATAAAAAATGTAGCTTTGATATCATAATCAGCCAATATATCTAAAATTGCAGGTGTAATTTGCTTTGATGGTCCATCATCAAAAGTTAAATAAGCAATTTTCCCCTTTTTTGCTTCTTCATTTACTATTTTTTGTTCCTCCGTTTTAGTTTTTTCTTCTTTAATTCTCTTTTCTTCTGCAATTCTTTTCTCTTCTGCTATTCTCTTTTCTTCTGCTATTCTTTCTGCCTCTGCTCTCAATCTTTCTTCCTCAATTTGTCTAATTTCCCCATCCAAAACTATACTAACGGGATTGTTTGGGCCCATTATATTTAAAGTGTCTGCTACACTAACGGCTGCAACTGCATTAGTTGAATTGCAAAAAATCTTTACTGATATACTGCCAAATTAAAAAAAATATAATAGCAAGCAAAAAAATATACCTTTTCTTTATAATAAAGGATTTTTTATGTTTTTTCATTTATGTCCCCCCTATATCCTTTTCTGTCTTATGTTTAATTCTAGCATATTATAAATATTAATTCTATTGGTTACAAACAAATTAATAAATAGTTACAAAGATTTTACATTATCTATTCTTATGTATATATATTTCCAGAAAATCAATATTCAAACTAAAATAGGCTGTTTTCAGCCTATTTATTATAGTGGAAAAAAGCTTCTGTTTCTCCTGAATAATTCAGAGATTAGTAAAATTGTTATTAAATCCCTAGTAATTCTGCTTCTTCCAAAAAATGGTCTTTGTTCTGCCCTAACCCTCCCTCTATACTTTCTTTCATATGGATCTTCATGTATTTCTGGATATTCATGTACCATTTTTATATATATATCATCCACCATCTTTTCCATTTGTTCTCTTGTAATCTTTTCCATAGAACAATTATCATCTAAATGCTCATTCACTGCTGATATAACCTTAGGATAGATTCTGTAATATAGTTCTGGATAATCATAATGCATAAAAACACCTCCCCTTTATATTCCTCTAATATAATATGATAAGGGAGGTGCTTTTGATACTTATTCTTGCATTAAATCCTTAAATTGAGATTTATATAGCTTAGCATATAAACCATCTTTTTCTATTAAATTTTCATGGCTTCCTTGCTCTGCGATTCCATCTGCAGTTAACACTAGAATCTCATCTGCATTTTTTATTGTTGACAATCTATGAGCAATTACTAATGTAGTTCTTCCCTTAGACAAATCCTCTAAAGATTTTTGGATCATTATCTCAGTTTCATTATCTAGTGCAGATGTGGCTTCGTCTAATACCAATATAGGAGGATTCTTTAAAAATAATCTTGCAATTGAAATCCTTTGTTTTTGACCTCCAGATAACTTAACGCCCTTTTCACCTATAAAGGTATCATATCCCTCTGGTAAAGATATGATAAAATCGTGTATACTTGCTTTCTTAGCAGCTTCTATAACATCTTCATCGCTGGCTTCTGGATCACCATATATTATATTATCACGAATGGTACCTGTAAATAAAAATACATCTTGTTGAACAAGTCCTATTTTTTTTCTCAAATCTTTAATTTTTATATCTCTAATATCTATATTATCTAATAGAATTTCTCCCTCTTCTATTTCATAGAATCGCGGAATAAGATGGCATAAAGTAGTCTTGCCTGCACCTGATGGACCAACCAAAGCTACAGTTTTTCCTGCATCAATAGACAAATTCATATTAGAAAGAATTGTATTCTTACCATTGTTATAACTAAAGGATACATTATTAAATTCTATATCTCCTTTAACGTCTTTTAGTTCCATTGCATTTTCTCTATCGATAATATCTGGTTCTATATCCATGATCTCAACGAATCTCTCGAAGCCTGTCATACCATCTTGAAGTTGTTGTGAGAATTCAGATAGCCTCCTAATTGGCTGCATAAAGAAATTGACGTAGAGTGTAAAGGAAAAAAGGTCTCCTATATTAATTATATCTTTATATACAAAGTATCCTCCAAGGCTTATCACCAACAGATTAAGAATACTTGACATTATTCCTATTCCTGATGCAAACTCAGCCATAACTTTATATGATTCTTTTCTAGCATTACTAAAACTAAGATTCCCTTCATTAAACTTTTCAATCTCATAATCTTCATTAGTAAATGATTTTGCAACTCTAACCCCTGAAATACTATTTTCAAGTTGAGAATTTACATTTGCAATTTTCTTTCTTACCTCTCTAAAAGAATTTGACATTCTATTTCTTTTAGATATAACAAACCATATTATAATAGGTATAGCAGAAAATAATACTAAAGTAAGTTTCCATTCAATTCTAATCAGTACAATGAATGAACCTAACAACATTACCAAAGATATAAATAAATCTTCTGGACCATGATGAGCAAGTTCTGTTATGTCTCTTAAATCATTGACTATTCTAGACATTATGTGACCCGTTTTATTATTGTCATAGTAACTGAAAGGTAACGACTGCAGATGAGTAAATATATCTCTTCTCATATCATGTTCAATTCTAACTCCCAGCAAATGTCCCCAATAAGAAACTATATAGTTACTTATATATCTAAGGACAAATAAAATAGTCATTATAATCGTCCATCTTACAAGAAGATCCATTCTGCCCTCTGGTATAATTTCATTTATCATTTTTCTAGTGAAGACTGGAAAAACAAGATCAGATATAGATATAAGCAATGCAAAAAACATATCTATAAAAAACAATCTTTTGTGTGGCTTGTAATAAGATATAAATCTTCTAAGCAAATAATCACTCCCCCTTAACCTTTATAGTATAATATTTCGAGTCACGAATATTATATAATAGTTTTGCTTTTTTTTCAATTGTATTATATTATATATTAATTAACAACTACAAATTGGAGGTCAAAATGAATAGTATTCTAATGTTTTCAACTACATTTTTAATTCAAATAATAATAGCTATAGAAATGGGTGTAATTGGACCACTTGCCCCTTTCCTAGCAAAGCATTTTTCCATTAATGAAGGTATGGTAATGCTTTTTAACTTGGGCTATTCTGCTGTTGGATTTCTCGTTCCTTATCTAGGTGTTTTCGCAGATAAATATGGTAAGAAAAAAAGTCTAGTTATATCTTTAATATTATTTATTATTGGTTCTACTATTGGCGGATTCGCAAGATCGTCATATATATTTGCTTTTGCAAGAATCTTCATCGGATTTGCATATTTTTCTATAAGTGGAACAAACCTATCTTACATATCTGAATTTATATCTTATGAAAATCGTGGGAAAGCTTCCGGACTACTCAGGACTGCCTTTGGCTCAGCCATACTTTTTAGCCCAATTTATGCTACCTATTTAGTTAGTAAATATAACAATTTAGCTATAATATATATTCCATTAGCTATTGTAGGCACACTTTCTCTAATACTTTTAATTAATTTGCCTGAAACTAAAAAATCTCATGATGTAAAAGTAGATAAGAAAGAATTTTTATCTTTACTAAAAAATCCTATAGCTAAAAAGATGCTTCTTACTGTATTTTTATTACTAACCGCTCCATCTCTAATACTGAATTACTTGAGCATCTACCTCTCAAACAATTTTAATCTTTCTCAAGTAAATATTGGTATTGCGTACACATTCATAGCCCTCGGGACTATTGCTGGCATTCTTTTTTCAGCCATTTTTTCTGATAAGTTGGGGAAATATAAATTATCCAAAGGTTTATTTGTTTTAATGGTGTTAGCTATAATACCTATTACATATTTTAGTTCTTTGCCACTGGTATTGAGTTTTGTAACATTATTTTCTTTTGGATTAGACGGAGGATGGACTTCCTACCAAGCATTGGCATCTGAAATTATCCCAGAAAAAAGAGGAACCTTTATGAGTTTATTCTATACTGTAAATGCTCTTACTATAACATTTTACAGTATAATAGGCCCTCTTATCTATACCTTAGGCGGATTTAAACTTGTCCTAAGTATAGCAGCTATTTCCTCGATTTTAGCAATAATCATTATATCAAAGCTTGACATAAAAGAATAACTATTATTCAATCTTTAATCTATTGCTTATTATATCTAAGACTAGATAATGAATCATATAAATAAGTGTTATAACTCCCGTATCATTTAATGCAAAGCCAACTAAAGAAGTGATGAAAATTATCATTGCTTCTTCTTTTATTTCTTTAGTATCTCTTATAATTCTTCTTAATTTATTAAGTATAATAGCCTGAAAAATCAATACTATAGAGAATGGTGGTAATATTGTTAATTTAAAGAGTTCCTTAGCCTTAAAGGATGCCAAGGATATCAATTCACTGATTCCGTTTTCCTTTAATCTATAGAAAAATCCAAATGCATGGGTATTCTCTCCTGTGAAATCATCAAATATTATATTTAAACTAAATATAAATATTCCTATTAAAAAGAATAAAAATAAATATCTCCTTATTTCTTTATTAGAGAAAAATAATCTATAAATCATAAGTCCAAATAATACAACAGATGTTATAAATCCACCAGTATTAGCTCCAAAGTATGTAGATAATGTTATCATATTAATTATAAAAATAAATAATCCAATAAATCTTTTTAAATTATCACTTTCTATTGATTTTGTTATGCTAAAAAAACTCAATATAGAAGTAACTAATAATACTCCCATGATTCCATTATTTAATCCATAATACCTAGCTCCATATACTAAATTATTAAATCCAATATATGAATTATAAATCATCTTTGGATATAAACAAGTCCCAAAAACTACTAAAGCATAAGTGAATATACTTATTAGCTTCACTAAATCTAGTTTTCTTTTTATAATAAGTCTAGTAATTAAATAAGAAATTAATAAATTAATGATTAAATAGATAAAAATATTTTTATGAAATTCAAACAATCCAAGTAATAGTGATGTGAAAATATTTGTAGATACAAAGGAATAAATAGTATATAACCACTTCTCTATTTTTTTAGCTTTTAATATCCATACTCCAAGTAATACTTGAACAAAATAGATAAGTCCATGAAAGAGGTATGCAGCAATCAATAAATTCATATTCTTTTTGTATATATCTTCAATCTCTTTCTTAGGATTATCTGATTCTATGGATTTAAAAGGTTTTCCTATATCAATTTTCTTTTTATAACCATATGTCTCCTTTATCTGAGCTGAAATGTCTTCCAATGCAATAAATCCTTCTCTTTTAGTAGATGAACTTGTCAATAAACCGTGGTTTCCCTTATTAATATGAATAATTGGAACAAGATATTTATTCAACAAATATTTATCTTCCGTCGCTACAGCTTTAGGCAAAACAATTATTTGCTCATTTTTATAATGATTTAAATATTGATTTAAAATCTCTATTCTATTATGCCCTTGTTTCAGATCATATTCTAATACTAATACATCTGATTTATTTAGTAAATTGTCAGTTTTTTCTACTAGCCAATTTAAACTATATATTATAGAATCCTCACTATAATCAACTATCCCCTCTCTATTTCCAATTATAAGATTACCTTTTCCTTCTCCGATATATGAAACATTTTCTTTTTTCAAAATATCACTTAAATAATCTATCTTTTTATCCTTTTTCCCAAAATTCTTTATACTTAGCTTTCTTCCTGTATTTATAGATAAGAATAATCCCTCTTCTGAATAGGGTGGCCTAGTCTTTAAATTTACAAAACCAATACTATATTGTTCTAAATATAATTCTTCTATCGTTTCTATTGAAAGTTCGTCAACTATTAATAGAATAGAATTTACGTCCTCTGCAAATACAATATTAGGTATTAATATTATTGAAATTAATATTATAAATTTTATTATTTTTTTCATCATAAAAAATCCACCTTAATATATAATTGAACTTAGAATTCTAAATATTCCTAGTACTAAGGAGAAGATACTTATTAGTATCCTATATCTGTAATTTCCATCTTCAACAATGTCTTTTTTCTTGCTAAAAACTCTTTCTTCCCCCACATTATCTATATCGTAGTTTTCTTTTATATAAATAAATATACTTATTGATAAAAAAACTATTCCGATCAACAATGTATTACCCCCTATGATTTAACCAAGATATTATATTATCCATTACTTGGCTTTTTTCTTTTTCATTTAAGATCTCATGATATAGATCATCATATATCTTTATCTCTTTATCCTTCGATGATATGCTACTGTAAAGATATATAGCTACTTCTTTAGGTACTATTTTATCTGCTCCTCCGTGAAGAATTAGACATGGATAGTTATACCTTTGAATATTTTTGTTAATATACTTCCTTCCTTTTACTAAAAATTGTACATAGAAATTTAATGTGGCATCTTTTAATATTAGAGGATCTTTTGTATAATCTGTCACAACATTTTCATCCCTGCAGATATCTTTTGTTATAGGGCTTTTTATTCTCATTTTTTTTACAAATAAATTCAAAAACTCATATAAATATGACCTATATCCTTGAGCCTTTGGTAAGGTATTAACTGCAGCACCTGAAAATATTTGTCCCTTTAGTTTATTAGGATAGTTTAATCCATATAGACATGTAATAAATCCACCCATACTGTGTCCAAGCATAAAAATAGACAAATCATTGTTTTCCCTCTTAATTAACTCTACCATTTCATCACAATCTAATATAAAGTCCTCATAAGAATTTACATGACCCAGTATAGATTTAGTTCTCCCATGTCCTCTTAAATCATATCGATATACACTATATCCTTCATAATTTAGGCTTTGTGTAATATAATCATATCTTACTAAATGCTCTGCGAATCCATGATTAATAAGTACTATTGCTTTAGGTGATTCTACAACATCTTTCCTGTAGAATAATTCTATGCCATCTCTAAGCTTTAAATAATTTTCCATTTAGGACACCCCTTTTATATGGCTATTTATTAATCTCTTCAATTAGTTCTATAGTATCATGATTTAATATTTTTAGGCTTATCTTGTCAGTCTCCTTATCTTCTAATTTATACTTTTCTTTAAGCTTTAAAATTCTATAAACTTTCTCATCTATATCTTCCTGACTTATCTCTCCAGTTTCTATAGCTTCTTTTATTTTTTCAAATACTTTTCCCTGGTTATCTTTTCCGTGACAGACTAAAGCTATATCTCCTCCTGCCTTAATAAATGATAATACTCCGTCCTCTAATGTATAATTCTGCACTATTGCACCCATAGTCATATCGTCAGATACTATTACTCCATCATAGTTTAATTCCTCTCTTAGAACGCCTTCAATTATCCTTGAAGACATAGTAGCAGGATATTCTTTATCTATCTCTGGATATAGTATATGAGCTACCATTACCATATCTACATTTTCTTTAATAGCTTCAATAAATGGTATCAGTTCAAATGTTTTTAACTCTTCTATAGTTTTATCCACTCGGGGTAATTTCACATGTGAGTCTACCTCAGTATCTCCATGCCCTGGAAAATGCTTCACAGCAGGAATTACTCCTATATCACGTATACCATTCATTACCTCTAACCCATTATTGACTACTTGATCTATGGTAGTACCAAAAGCTCGATTTCCGATTACTGGATTCTTAGGATTAGAATTAATATCTAACACGGGTGCAAAATTTACATTGAAACCTAAAGCACTGACCCTCTGACCCAATATATTACCAGTTCTATAAGAAATGTCTTTGTCATTTTTCTTTCCTATTTTCATAGCCTCTGGTAACTTTGCAAATGACTTAGGTAATCTACTGACTTTTCCCCCCTCTTCATCAATAGATAAAAATAAAGGTATATCATTATTGGTATTTGCATCCTTAATGTCATTAAGGAGTTTTAGAGTTTGATTCTCATCTACTATATTCCTTGCAAATAATATAAATCCTCCAACCTTAAAATCTTCAATAGATCTAACAATTTCTTCATTAATACCTATTCCGTCAAAACCAACAATCATTAGCTGGCCTATTTTTTCCTCTAGGGACATAGATTTAACTTTATCTTCTATAGAGTCCACTACTTCTTCATTATTATTGTTAGGTATCTCTATATCTGATTCATCTAAATTTAAATTTTCTTGCTTGCAACCTCCTATAAAGATAACGGATATTAATAATATAAATGTTATTACTTTCAGCCTCATGCAATCACCTTTTCTTATGTTATATTAATTTTATTATAGTTTCACCTTATTTACAATAAGTATGAAAACAATAAATAAAATCAAATGGAGGGATTTTGTCCCTCCATCTATCTCTCTAAAATATATTTAAATTTAATTCTTTAGATAGATCTCTCATAATTCCATATCCAACTATGGAATTACCATATTGGTCTAATGTTGGACTAAATACACCAATACCCATTTTATATGGTATTGTTCCTAATATACCTCCACCTACCCCACTCTTTGATGGGATTCCTACTGTTGCAGCATATTCCCCACTAAAATTATACATGCCACATGTAGCCATTATTGCTGTTACTATTGACGCTATTCTAGCATCACATACTTTAATACTCTGTTCAAGCAGCTTACACCTATTAGCTAAAAATAGTCCTATCTTAGCAATATCAACTGTTGTTATTTCTATAGAACATTGTTTAAAATATACATCTAATATTTCTTCTACATCGCCATCTATAAATCCCCTAGCCCTCATAAGATAAGCCATAGCTCTGTTCTTATGCCCTGTATCCTTTTCCGATAAATATACTTCTTCGTTATAGGATATACTTGAATTCTCTGTCACTGTTCTAATAAAATTTAACAGCCTATTAAAACGTTCTTCTCCCTTACCTTTGATCAAAGATGTTGTAACTATGGCACCTGAATTTATCATTGGATTGGAAGGTTTCACCGTATGAGGAAAATCTAGTTTAAATAATGTATTAAAAGGCTCTTCAGTAGGCTCATAATCGATTTTTTTAAATACCTTATCCTCACCATTATCTATTAAAGCTAACATGAGACTCATGATTTTAGATATACTTTGAATAGTAAATTTTACATCATAGTTTCCAGCCTTATAAATATTTCCATCAACATCCATAAGGCAAACCCCTATGTTATTAGGATTAACTTTAGATAATGCTGGTATATAATCTGCTACTGCCCCTTTGGATATTAAATATCTATTTTTTTCAATAATCTTTGATAATAAATCTTCCATTTTATCCCCCTCATCTAGTGAACATCAAAATAAGTTTTTCCTATGAACTCTCTTAGAATAGAGTTTTGTGGTATTATGCTTTCATCTTCAATATCTCTAAAATATTCTAAGAATTTAAGTAATTTTTTTGCTTCTCCATAATAAATACTAGCACTATTTATTTCTTCTAAAAGTGGCTTTATATGCTTTTTAAGAACTGCTAACTCATAAACCAAGGTGGAATCAAACATTATATCAGCTTCTTCTTGGAATGGGAAAATATATCTTTCTTCTCCTTTCCTTACTCCAGACCACAATTCCAAAGTACGGATGGCATCATTTCCTCTATATTTTATATCTCTAACGATTCTTCTAATAAGCCTTGTATCAGTCGTAGGAATACGATTATGTGCATCTATATTAAGCTGAGTCAAAGCTGAAATATAAATCTTATATTTATTTTTTTCTGGAATATAACTAGTCATTTTAGGATTTAAACTATGAATCCCTTCAACAATTATAGGATGATCCTTATCTACTTTAACTATTTTCCCTGATTTCTCACGTTTACCTGTAATAAAATTAAACTTAGGTAGCTCAACTTCTTCTCCCTCAATTAATTTTACCAAATCTTCATTTAACTTATCTAAATCTATTGCATTAATATTTTCAAAATCATAAGTACCATCTTCATTTAATGGTGTTTTTTCCCTGTCAACAAAGTAATCATCTACAGAAATAGATACTGGTCTTTTTCCATTTACCTTTAATTGAACCTCTAATCTTTTTGAAAAAGTGGTTTTTCCCGAAGAAGATGGTCCTGCTATTAAAATCAGATGAATGTCTTCATCCTCACAAATTCTATCTGCAATATTGGCAATCTTTTTTTCATGAAGTGCCTCAGATATTCTGATTACCTCAGCTATACCACCATCTATAATCTTTTCATTTAAAGAACCTACATATGCTAAATCCAGTATATCTCCCCAATCATTTGCTTCCTTAAATACCTTAGATAATTTCTTGAGTTCCTTAAATTCAGGTATTTGATAATTAGAGTTCATACTAGGAAACATAATTAAAACTCCTGGATAATAGTATTTAAGCTTGAAAATCTCTACATATCCTGTGGATGGAGCTAAAAAACCGTGATATGTATCTCTATGGTCTCCTATATTATATACATCTACTTCCTCTCTGTCTAAAGTGTTAAAAAGTCTTATCTTATCATAGTAATTATATTCTTTAAAAAGTTTTATAGCCTTATCTTTAGACATTTTCTCACGTAGTATTGGAAGATCATCTTGAACTATTTCTTTCATTTTTTCTTGTATTTGTTCTACTTCTTTAAAAGTTATTGAATAACTTTTTTCAAAAGTCACATAAAGTCCTTCACCTAAGAAATGTTCTATTCTTACAGCCCTTTCAGGAAATAATTCTTTGCATGCCATTATAAATACAGCAGATATAGTTTTAGTATATATTCTATATCCATCCACATCATTAATATCCAGAAAAATTATATTCATATCTTCTTCAACTATTTTGCCTAAATTGAAAACTTCATTATTCACTTTAGCACCTAAATATTTCTTATAGTCTTCCTTAAAAACTTTTCTAGCCACATCTCTCAAAGTCGCTCCCTTTTCTACTAATAATTCTCCCATTCCTTCTACATGTAATTTAAGTTTGTAAGTCATCTTTACACCCCCAATAATTACTCAAATAAATCTCTTTCTATCTCTTCTGCTTTTCCAGTCAAGTCACCAATAAAAACCTTATGGTTTAAATACTCAAATTCATCATATAGTCCATTGAATTCTACTTTATATCCATGGAGCCATTGATTATCTAAAGAATATTCTTTATTAAACTTTCTATTAATTTCCCTATCCCCATATTTTCTATCTCCAATTACTGGATAGCCTAATGAAGATAGATGTCCTCTTATCTGATGAGTTCTTCCTGTAATTAACTCAATTTCAAGTAAAGAGTATCCATTTTTATTTTTCAATGGTTTTATAACAGTTGTGATTTTTTTTGAACCTTCGTAATCATCTTCATGAACTGCTACTTTGTTTTTATCTTCGTCCTTTGATAGATAACCTTCAGCTGTAAATTCTTTTCTTATATTTCCTTTAACTATGGTTTTATAAAACCTTCTTACTTTTCCCTCTTTTATCGCTTCATTTATAGCTTTTAATGACTGGTAGTTCTTAGCTCCTATTATTATACCAGAAGTATTTCTATCTAATCTATTACATATAGAAGGAGTAAAAGTCTTCTGAACTCTAGGTATAAAATCACCCTTTTCAATCAAGTAAGAAATCATACTATCTACTATATTTTCTTCAAATTCTTTAGATGCACCATGAGATAGTATCCCTACTGGTTTATTTATCAATATGATATTATCATCTTCGTATATAATATTAGGCACTAACTTTGATTTTATTTCTCCTTTTATTGCAATAAATTTATCTATGGTTTCCTCTGATAAATAAAGTTGAATTCTATCACCTTCATAAATGGTAGTTTCTGGTTGAGCCTTAGCATCATTCACCTTTATATTCTTCTTTCTGATCATCTTATATACAAATCCTTGAGGTGCTTCTGCTAAGTATTTCTTTAAAAATCTATCTAGTCTCTGTTCACTTTCATTTTTATCTACTATTATTTCTCTCAAAGTTTTCTCACCTTTTCTAAAATCTTATGTTATAATTATATTATACACTATTCTGGAATTAAAACCTAAATTTTTACAAAAGTTCTTTAGAGAGGTGAAGATATGAAAAATTTTCTTGAAGGAATAAAGGACATGCTATATGATTCAATAGACTACATAATAATGATTGGCATTATAGGCATTGTAGTTCTTGTCATAGGTTGGAGACTTGACCTTCTATTTGCAAAGGATGCACTAGATGTACCACCTAAGAATGATGTTGTTATTGAAGATAATGAAGATAAGAAACCTGATTCTTCAATAGATAATGAAGATCAAGATATTGAAGAACCCAATGACGAAAATCAAGATAATGAGCCTAAAGATAACAATGAAGGCAATACCAAGGTGGAAAATCCTCCTCAAGATTCTAATGATAGTGTAGAAGATTCTAATGATGGTAAAGTTGTTAAAATTACCATACCATCTGGCTCTTTGCCATCTAAAATCGGAAGCATTCTAGAATCAAATGGTCTTGTTAGTAAAACTGATTTTGTTCAAAAAGCTCAAGAATTAAAACTGGATACTAAATTGAAATCTGGTGATTATGATATTAAGATTGGCAGTTCAGTAGAAGATATAGTAAAATTAATTGCGGATAAAAATAAAAGTCTTTTTATGAAGACTTTTATTTTTTATAGTCCATTTTAAAGTTTTCATCTTATAAAAAGAATTTAACTTCAGTAAGATTCCAAGAAAACTATCTATAATACTTTAATAAAAGCTTTTAATTTAATAGGTTTCATTAATATACTCATCTATTAAAGATACTTTTTTCTCTTCTATAAATACTCCTTCTTTTTTTAGTATGTCTAATAGCCAAATCGCTTTCGAATGAAATATTGCTTCCTTATAATCAAGAAGTACAATTTCATAAAGCTTATCTCTTAGGAGTTTTGAATTAACATTAATATAATATGCTTCTACTCCTTTAAATTCTAAGTACTTAAGTAAGCTAAGAGCTGCTTTATCTTTTTCATGATAATAATTATTTCCTTTATTTAAATAGTAATTATAATATTTTTGATGTTTTCTAGTATTTTTTACTTCTTTTGCTAGCATATTAAAATATTTAGCTAAAACATTATAATACTGATAATTATACATTCCCATCTCATAACTATCTATCCTCAAAAAAGGTTTCAAATTCATCTTCATTACTAAATCATAATTATATTCTAAAAATTGTTTTTTTGTTATATCTCCGTTTTCAAATTTAACTATTATGGCAGATCTATTATCAAAAAACGTTTCAAAATTGCCCCTTTTTTTTATATAAAAATTCAAACTACACACCCTATCTAATTTAATTTTTAGTTATATTATATCACATTTATATGACTTTTTAATAAATTTATCTCGTTTTCTGTTAGTTCTCTATACTCTCCTGGACTCAAGGATTCATCTAAATTTAAAGGTCCCATGGAAACTCTCTTTAAAAATAAAACTTTCATACCAATACTTTCAAACATTCTTTTAACCTGATGAAATTTACCTTCTTGTATAGTTAGATATACTTTAGATATAATATCAGCATTTATTATCTCTAAATCTGCTGGTAAGGTTTTATATCCATCATCCAAAGTAACTCCGTCTTTAAAGACTTCAATATATTTATCTTCTACATATCCGTCTACTTGCACATAATATTTTTTATTTACACCTTTTTTTGGAGATAATAATTCATGGGCCAGTTTTCCATCATTGCTTATCATCAACAATCCTTCTGTATCCTTATCTAATCTCCCTACTGGAAAAGGCTTATAAATTAAGTGCTGTCTTTGAAGTAAATCTATTACAGTTCTAGTTCTTGGATCATCTGTAGAAGAAACAAGACCTTGAGGCTTATTCATCATAATGTATATATATTCTCTATATAAAACCTCTTCATCACCCAAAAAAATTTCATCTTCGTATGGGCTTACTTTAAATTCATTATCTAAAATAATAGAATTATTTACCTTCACTCTACCATCTTTTATAAACTTTTTTACATCTTTTCTACTACCATATCCCATATTAGCAAGTATCTTATCAAGTCTTTCTTTTTTTGACATTCTATCACCTTTCCTATCTAATATCAATATTTTAACCTATTTTATATTTTATTTAAACTCCTCTAAAGAATAATTTTTTTTAAATTAGAAAAACTAATATTGTGAAAAATACTTTTTGAAAGGAGATTATTATGCACAAAGAAAATATTACTGAAGGAGTAAAATGTGTAGTAAACACTTGCCACTACTATAAAAATGGAGACCTTTGTACAGCTGGTCAAATTGAAATACGTCCAAGAAACGCTTCATCATCATCAGAAACTGATTGTGCTACATTCCAACCCGATAATAGTATGAGATAAATAAAATAAGTACTTATAAAAGGCAGGAATCACTCCTGCCTTTTATCTTATACTGCATATTCTGCTTCTAATTCTATACAATACTCCTTTAAATTATCTGGTATTTGCTCTATAGTATAATCCACGTTTATAAAGAACTCCATTTCAAATTTCTCACATATTATATTTAGATCCCTTACCAGTTTTTCTAGTTTTGGAATATCTAATTTTATTATCTTGTATATACTATCTACATAGATTTTTTCCACATCATAGTCCATTCCAATTAAGCCACACAAAAAGCCATAGAATGATTCAACATCTAATATATTGAATTCCATGGCATTAATTAGTCTCACATTATAATTTAAAGTAAATATATGGTCGTCATCCACATCAATAAAAGCAATATTACCATTGCCTTCCTTCATATCCTTGTTAGCGTTGTCAATTAACCATTTTGTTTTACCAGAACCTTTTTCACCTAAAATTAACTTAACCATGACTAACCACCTCTACCTTTCTTTTATTTGTTATATTATATATTCTATATAAGTTTAGAATTTCCTCTTTTATTTTACAAATTATTTGAATTTTTTTATTCCTTTTCCATTTAAGTAATCAAACTTGATGCCCTGTCTAGAATGTCTCGATTCCATAATAGATACTATCTCATCTCTAATCCTCCACCAAGATTCATTCCAATTAACAAATAATGAATTTTCTTCTGGAGCCCTTCCTATAACTCTTTGAATTATAATACTAGGATCAAGATGTTCTAAAAATAAAATTACTCTTTCAATATACTCGTCTTTAGATATTAAAGATATTTCTTCTTTCTTATATAAATTTCCTAAAGCAGTTCCATCCACAATATATAGAGCATGAAGTTTTATCTCCTCTATACCTAAAGCCGATAATATTTTTGCATTTTCAACTACATCAATATCATTATCCCATGGAAGGTTTAAGATTATATGGGTGCAGTTTCTGAGATTATATTTTTTAATTCTCATGCTTGCATCTATATATTCCCCTAAGGTGTGACCCCTATTAATTTTTTTTAAAGTCAAATAATTTACTGTTTGCAATCCTAACTCAATAGTTATATCTATATTATACTCTTTTTTCACATTAGATAAATATTCTAAATATTTATCATTTATACAGTCTGGTCTAGTTGAAATAGATATTTCAACTATATCATCTATTAAAGCCCCATCTATACAATCTTTAAAATTTTCAAAAGGTAAATAAGTATTTGTAAAATTTTGAAAATAGGCTATAAATTTTTTGGCCTTATACTTGTTGCCAATATATTCTTTATTTCTTATTAATTGCTCTCTTATTGATATTGAAGATGATAGATTCTCAAAAGAACCTCCCTCTTCTCCACAAAATATACATCCTCCCTTACCAACAGTACCGTCTCTATTTGGACAAGTTAAAGGTAAGCTTATAGGTAATTTATATACCTTTTCACCATATTTATCATTTAAGTATTTTGAATAGGTATTATATACTGTTATTTGATTCAATTTTTTCCTCCTTTCTTTATATATTTAATACCCTCTTTAGCTCAAAAGCAACACCTGATTCATTATTATCTTTTTCTGTAATTATTTCTGCTACAGATTTTACCAATAAACTACCATTTTTCATTGCTATACCAAGACCTGAATTTTTTATCATCTCTAAATCATTATTATCATCACCAATTGCAATTATTTCTTCAGGTTTAATATTTAATTTATTGGCATATTCAACTAAGCTAAGCCATTTGGTTCCAATAGGATTCATTATTTCCAGCATGGTTTCTGCGAATTTGATATTCTCCATTATATGAGCGTTATAAGAATCAGCATATTTATCCTTTATATACTCATAAAATGGATAAAGTGCGTCTTTAGATTCTCCATAAACTACTGCTAATATTTTATCGTCTTCTATTTCTAAATAACTGTTTACCTTCTTAAATCTATTATCCTGTCCTATATAGTTATAATATTCCTTGTCAGATTCAATTATTATATCTATCCCTTCTTCATAACCATCTATATGAATAATAGGATGAAGATTTCTTCTATTTCCTTCTTCAATAATTATCTTAAAGTCTTCTATATTAAGGTATCTTGCAAATATAATCTTATCGTCCTTGGAATTCCTAACTATGTTACCGTTATTAGCCAAAATTGTCATATGTCTATCTATGCCTTTAGTTAATTCCTTTGCAGACCAATATCTTCTTCCAGTGGCTATCACCACTTCATATCCTTTTTCAATTAATTCACTAATAGTATCCAAATTTTCTTTTGATATCTCTTTTTTATCATCTAGCAATGTTCCATCTAGATCAATTGCTATTAGTTTATACAATTGCTGTCCCCCCTAAATTGCATAAAAGCACTTCGCCAAAATGGCAAAGCGCTCTCATAAGACTATTCCTTATCGTCTTCTAACTCATCATAGTTTTCATATTCTACAAAATCTTCATCATCTAAAAATAAAGCTTCGAAAGCCTCTGATACAGTTGCAAATTCTTCCTCATCTTCAATTGGTAATAGATCAAATTCATCATTTTCAAGCTCAATATATTTATAAAGCAATACTTCTTCTTCTCCTAAAGGTAACAAGGCAATATATTCAACATCTTCAACCTCAAATATACCTAAAACACTGCATTCTAATTCAGTATCATCATCTAAAGTAAGATAGATTATATCGTCTCCATCCATATCTTCAAGCTCAAAATCTTCATATTCATGATCATCACTACAGTCGCATCCACATCCACATCCTCCGCAATGCTCATCATTGTATTCAAAAGTTTCATCTTTCTTATTATCCATATTCATTCTCCTTTGCAATTATATTTAATTAATTATATGCTAATGATACCCTATTTAACTATAGAAGTACATATATATTTTAGAAAATTATTGAATTCTCTCTAATACTTTCAATAATAGATTGTATGTCCTTTCTGTAGAAGAAATACTAAGTTTTTCTCCAGGTGCATGTACTCCGTACATATTTGGACCAAAGGATACCATATCCATATCTCCAAATTTTTCTTTGAATAATCCACATTCAAGACCTGCATGAATAGCAGCAATATTTATATCCTTTCCATAAACCTCTTTATATGCTCCTTTGAATATATCTCTTATATAAGAATCTTTATTATATTCCCAAGCTGGATAGGCAGAAGAACTCTCCACTGTGCTCCAACAGTTTCAGCTAATAACCTTATTTGATTTGAAATATGGTTTTTCAATGTCCCTACTGAGGATCTCATGGCTGATTCAATAGTTATATCATTTTCCATAGTCTTTATGACTCCTACATTGTTAGAGCTTTCTACTAATCCTTCTATATCCATACTCATAGTTTGAACTCCATTAGGTAAAAGCATTAAGGAAGTAATTACTCCAGTCTTAGTTTCGTTAGAAAACACTTTGCTTTTATCTTCTTTTGCTTTCTCTAATACTAGTGTAATATCTTTATCAGAGGAATTTAATTCAAACCTTAAATCCTTTTCTATTTTAGAAATTAGAATCTTAGTTTCCTCAATAATATCATTTGGAATAGAAATAATAGCCTTTGCATATCTAGGGATAGCATTAGATTTAGATCCGCCTTCTATATAGCATAAATCTATATCTACTTTTCTATTCATTACATCTAATATTCTTCCAATTATTTTATTAGCATTTCCTCTACCTTTATGAATTTCCATTCCTGAATGTCCACCTTTTAACCCAGTGACTATTAACTCATATAATTCCTTATTATCAGATAATTTATTCCACTCTATTGGAATAGTTATTATATTTCTTTCTCCGCCTGCACAACTAACTAGAATTGTTCCTTCCTCTTCGGAGTCAATATTTATTAAAATCTTACCTTCTATATTATTTGGATCTAATGCTGCCGCTCCACTCATACCCGACTCTTCATTGGATGTAATTAGTACTTCTAATTGGGGATGGGAAATTTCTTTTGACTCTAATATAGCTAAAGCCATGGCTACTGCAATACCGTTATCAGCCCCAAGAGTAGTTTCCCTTGACACAATATAATCTCCATCTAATTCGAGCTTAATTGGATCTTTTGAAAAATCATGGTTTGACTCCTCAGTCTTTTCACCAACCATATCCATATGACCTTGTAGCACCACGATAGGACTATTTTCATAACCCTTAGATGCTGGCTTTTTTATTATTATATTTAATGCCTCATCCTGAATAACCTCTAAACCTAAATCATTTCCTATCTTAGCTAAGTAGTCACTTATTCTTTTTTCATCGTAAGAACAACGAGGTATTTTAGATATTTCTTCAAAATAATACATTACACGTTCTGGTTTAAGACCTTCTAATATTCTCAATTTTATCATCCTTTCTGCATTATTATTAAGATTTAAATTCTCCCTAATTTCATATAGTATTATAATTTTTACCAATGTCAATAATGTTTAAACTTTCATTTAGTTAAACCTATATATTATCCCAATCAATATTTTGATTTAATATCTCAACAAGTTTAATAAAATATTCCTCTTCTATCTTAGTAAATCTGTTTTTTACCGGACTATCTAAATCTAGTACTCCATAAACTTTATTATCTTTTATTAATGGAACAACAAGTTCTGAATTTGAAGCAGAATCACATGCAATATGACCCGGAAATAAATGAACATCTGATACTAATTGTAACTCCTTAGTTTCTACTGCTCTTCCACAAACTCCTTTACCTATAGCTATTCTGTTACAAGCAGGTAAACCTTGGAATGGTCCTAATACCAACTCATCATCCCTCAATATATAAAATCCTGCCCAGTTTAATCTCTCTATGCAGGCCATTATTATACCTGTTACATTAGATATATTAGCTAAATCATCTTTTTCTGAGCTAAGTTGCCCTTTTACAAGTATTAGCATATATTTTAATCTTTCCTCTTGATTCATATCCTTAATAGCATCTAATTTAAACATATATTTCACCCCTCGAAACATTTCTTTACATTATATTATCAAATATATTATGTTTTAACAATAAAAATAATCCTAAAAAAGGAAAAGAACGACCTGCGTCGTTCCTAATCCTCCCATCATCCTAAATATTTTTTTACATCTATTATTCTTTGATTTGTTGAACCTCTAAACTGTAGCATCATAGATTTTTCAGATATGTCAAACTTACCATCAATCAATAAATCTGTTTGTAATAATAAATCTCTAAATTTCTTGTTACGAAGTATCTCTTCAAAGGTGTATCCCGTATAGGTAACTACGCTTAATCCTAAAACTTTAACTTTTTTAGCTAAGATACTACATTCCAATGATTGCTCAAAAGGTTCTCCGCCACTGATGGTAATTCCATCTAGTAACGGATTTTCCTTTATCATATTTACTATACTATCTATATCCACTAGTTCTCCTCCATCAAAGGAATGTGTCTCGGGATTATGGCAGCCAATACACTGATGATTACATCCCTGAGTAAATATTACAAATCTAATCCCTGGACCATCTACAATGGATTCCTCTTCTATTCCTGCTATTCTTATTTTCTCCATCCTACTACCCCTTATCTATTAGAACAAGAAAAATGTTTTACTCTGTCCCTTTCCTCAGCTTTCTTTGCATCATTAAATCTATCAAGAGTACCTACTAAATATCCTGTTATACGACGAATTCTCTCAAATTTAATAGTTCCTTCTTCTCTTCCACATTGAGGACATACATCTCCTATGATACCTGTATATCCACATACCGGATCTCTATCTACAGGATGATTAATAGAGCCATACCCAATGCCGGCCTCTTTCATAGCTCTAACGATCTTTTCAAATGCATCTAAATTATAAGAAGGATCTCCATCTAACTCTACATAAGTTATATGTCCAGCATTTGTTAATTCATGATATGGTGCTTCGATATTTATCTTATCTATTGCTTTAATCTTATGGTAAACTGGAACATGGAAGCTATTTGTATAATATTCTCTTGCAGTAACACCCTCTATATTCCCATATATTTCCCTATCCATTTTAACGAACCTACCTGCTGTACCTTCTGCAGGAGTTCCTATCAAAGTAAAATTCATCTTATATTGCTTACTAATATCATCCATCCTATCTCTAATATGTTTAACTATGCCCAAACCAAGAGCTTGAGCTTCCTTACTTTCACCATGATGGCTGCCTACTAAAGCTTTTAAGCATTCTGCTAAACCTATGAATCCGATTGATAATGTCCCATGTTTTAATATTTCTCTTATCTTATCATCTCTTGATAACTTGTCAGAATCAATCCAAACTCCTTGCCCCATAAGGAAAGGATAATTACTTACTTTTTTACTAGCTTGAATCTCAAATCTTTCTATCAATTGTTCTATTACTAGGTCAATGGTTTGATCTAATCTTTTATAGAATCTACCTATATCACCTTTATTCTCAAGACCTAATCTTGGTAAATTTATAGTAGTAAAACTTAGATTTCCCCTACCATTTACAATTTCTCTAGACGGGTCATACACATTTCCTATAACTCTAGTCCTACATCCCATATAGGCTACTTCTGTCTCTGGGTATCCTTCTTTATAGTACTTGAGATTAAAGGGTGCATCTATAAATGAAAAATTTGGAAATAATCTCTTTGAACTTACTTTGCATGCTAATTTAAATAAATCATAATTTATATCCTCTTTATTATAATTAATTCCTTCTTTTACTTTAAAAATTTGTATCGGAAATATAGGTGTCTCTCCATTTCCTAAGCCTTCTTCAGTTGTCAATAATAAATTTTTAATTACCATTCTACCTTCCACTGATGTATCTGTTCCATAATTAATGGAACTAAACGGAATTTGAGCTCCTGCTCTAGAATGCATAGTATTTAAATTATGAATCAAAGCTTCCATAGCTTGAAAAGTTCTTTTATCTGTATCCCTATAACTATTTCTCTCGGCAAATTTTTGAATCTTTTCAACAATCTCTTCATCACTCAATAATTCTTTTAAATATTCAGCTTCCTTCTCTTTATATTGCTCACTGCTACTTAAAGTTGGTAATAGTTTATATTCTTCTTCTAAAATTTTAAATACATTATCTAAATTATCATCTAAATCTGTATCCTCCACTAATAATTCAATAGCTTTTCTTAAATTTTGTCTATATTGTTTAATATAAGTTTTTCTAACCCCAGGTGCCATCCCATAATCAAAATTAGGTATAGATTGCCCTCCATGCTGATCATTTTGATTTGACTGTATGGCAATACAAGCTAGAGCTGCATAGGATTGTATATCTTTTGGCTCTCTCAAAAAACCATGTCCGGTACAAAAACCTTTATCAAATAATTTCACTATATCAATCTGACAACAAGTAGTAGTTAATGTAAGGAAATCTAAATCATGTATATGAATATCTCCTTCTTTATGAGCCTTTGAATGATTTGGATTTAGAACAAATAAGTCATAAAATTGCTTAGCAGATTCAGAACCATACTTTAGCATAGTTCCCATAGGTGTATCCCCATCTATATTTGCATTTTCTCTTTTTATATCAACATCCTTAGCTTCCTTAAATGTTAAATCTTCAAAAACCTTCATAAGTCTAGTATTCATTTCTCTTACTTTGTTTCTTTCTGCTCTATATAATATGTACTCTTTAGCAGTTTTAGCATGCCCTGACTCAATGAGAATTTTTTCAACAATATCTTGTAAATCCTCTACTCCAGGTACTGTACCTCGAAATTTTTCATCAGCAACAGCTATAACCTTTTCGGCCAAAGCCATAGATGTATTATAATCATGACCACCAGCAGCCCGAGCTGCTTTAAAAATCGCATTAGAAATCTTCTCGATATTAAAAGGAACTTCTCTACCATCCCTTTTCCTAATTTTAGTAATCAATCAAAATCCCCCTTATCTTCTTGAAACTCTATATATTGTTATTCTATTTTAACAAACCTCTATATATTGTGTCAACCTTTTGTATAATAATTAAATATTTAACTTAAAGTTATCAATTAAAACGAGTTCTGAATCCGCATTTTCTACACATTTCTTCAACAACTACTCTCCTAGAAAATCCGTTATAGATCCTTGTGGCTCTTTCTCCAGATATAATTTCACTTAATCTTGTTTTAAAGATATTGCCTAACGATATTTTCCCTTCCCCGTCTAGGCAGCAAGGTATTACAGTACCATCAACTAAAATTCCTATTTGATCTCTTAGTCCGTAACAATATCCTTTATTACCAAACTCTTGATTTTTTAAATCAGGCCATATAAACTCTGAATCCTGATTTAAATATATTCTATCATCTATCTTAATCCCTCTTTTGGGATTTATCACATCTTCAATCTTAAATGGCAGTTTAAACTCAGTTTCTATTCTATTTAAAATTTCTTTGTTTCTATTTACTTCTTTATTAAATAAATTATCACCTGTCAAATTCCAAAGTCTTAATGCTATTATTAAAGATTTATCTTCTTTAGCTAATTCAATAAATTCAAATATATTATCTAGATATTTTTCTTTGCTATTAATATTGTTATTTCCATCAAAGCTATGTAGTGAAATATTAATTTGCCTAAGGGCGGGCTTATGGATTAATTTTTCTTTTACCTTGGAAAGCAAAGTACCGTTTGTTGTGATATTTACTTTAACCTCCTTATCATAGGATATATCTAAAAATTCGTCTATATTCGGATGTAAAAGAGGTTCACCTTTTACATGAAAATAAACGTAATCAGTAAATTCTCTTATTTCATCTAATACATAAGAGAATTCAGAAAGTCCAAGAAATCTTTGCTGCCTATTAGTTTTAGGGCAAAAATAGCATTGAAGATTACAAACATTTGTTATTTCTATATATACTTTCTTAAACCTTTTCATTATCTCAACTCCAATATACATTAAAAGAATCCCCTAAGGGATTCAGTTCTATCTGCTTAAATCTATATGACAATAACCACCCGGATTCTTCTTTAAATAATCTTGGTGATATTCCTCAGCATCATAAAAAGATTTCAATGGTATAATCTCTGTTACTATGGATTTATCATATTTAGCTTTTTTGTTCTTCTAAAGTTTTATTTATAACATTTATATCCTGACTATCAACATAATAAATTCCAGTTCTATATTGATTACCTATATCAGGACCTTGCCTGTTAAGTATAGTTGGATCTATTATTTGCCAGAATCTATTTAACAATTCTTCTAAAGAGATAATGCTCTCATCATATTTAACATAAGTCGTTTCAGCATGACCAGTAGTTCCTGTACATACTTCTTTATAGGTTGGATTTTCTTTAATGCCATTTGCATAGCCTACTCTGGTTTCTACTATACCATCTATTCTCGACATATATTCTTCTACGCCCCAAAAACATCCACCTGCTAAATATATCTCTTTCATATTTTTCCTCCAATATAATTTTATAATACTGTATTTTCATAACAATAGTATTATACTACTAATTTCATAAAAAATACAGGGTTAACCCCTGTATAAAATTTACTAAAATGGAGCAAATCCTTGATTAGTCCACCAGTCTGTCTTGTGCTTATTATACTGCTCAGTAAATTGTTCAAGATGTACTTTTTCCCATTTAATCAATAAGTCAAAAAGTTTTCTAGCTTCATCAAATCTAGTTTTTGATTTAGCAGCTTCATAAAATTCTATCGATGATTTCTCCATCTGAATTCCTATACCAAAAACAGACATGGCTAATGAGTTATATTCTTTATCAACCTTCTTCCAATTATAAATATCTGGAGAAGGAGGTGTTGCTTCTAAAGCTAATTTTATATCATCATCCTTATTATCTTTAATTTTATTAAATAATGCCTTTAAATATTCAACATGTTTTAATTCCTCATTAGCTAACTCCAAAAATGCTTCTTCACTTTCACTTGTTCCAGCTTGATTTGCTGCCATTCTATAAAATTCATATCCTTCAACCTCATTTAGAATAGCCTGGCTAATTATATCTAGTTCTTCTTTATACATTTATCTCATCTCCCTTCAATATTCTCTTTATACTTACCCAATTTTAAAACTATATCACTTATTACTAATCAACAAAATAAAATCTATACTTTGAATCACTATATTATTATTTTCATCTACTCTACCGTTAATTTCATTAAATATAAATTTAATCTCAATATTCTCCACATCACTACGAACTGCCACTCCATAACTCATATCTTCATAATTCATCATATTGTTATTTTCATCTGTAGCCTTTGCCTCTTGTTTTTCATATATATCTTTTACAAACTCAATCATATCCTGTTCTAATATAATTCTATCGTCTTTAGATATAATCAAAGCATTTTTTAATCTATCATATTGTAAAATCAATCCAGCAACTTCTCTTTTATTTTCATTCCATGAATTCATGTGTACATAATAATCATAACCTTTAATATCAACAGCATCTTCTGCATTATGAGTTCCATAATAAAAATATCGATTTTGCTCATATGGAAATGAATAATAAGGCTCATATTTAAATCCCATCACAGTCTCCATCTTGTCTAAATCAAAATCCTTTGGTAATACCTTAATATCCTTCAACTTATGATTTGAATGAAAATAGCTTATTATATTACTGATTTGTCTTTTATCTTCTAAGGTTATTTCACTATTTCTAATTATCTCTCCATTACTTAACATATTATTTCTAGCTAGTAAACTCTCAAGTCTCTTGTTCTGACTAAATTTTGAAATAGCAAAACTACTTATTGGCCCATATACAGAACTAAATATAATAAAAGATAAACTAATAGGTATAACAATATTTCTCAAAGGTTTTTTAAATGAAAAATATAACATTACTCCCAATATCCATAATCCAAGAACTACTACATAATATCTATTTTCAGTTATACCATATTGTGCTATCCTTTGATAGATTGACATAAACATCATAAAAAGTACAGGTAATATTATCTTAGGAAATAATACTTTGAACAATTTTGCAACCTTATTTTCTTCTAATATTGGAGTAATTAAAAATATTACTCCTACTGATAAAGTTGAGTACCATAATACTAGATGAGACACCAATCCCCTAGGCCATTCTTTCGTTATGAGTATCTTTCCAAAATAAACATAGAGTATAGCAGTATATACGGTCACTAAAGGAATAACTATATATACTAAAAGTATCTTTAGGGATTTAGTATATTCAGTCATATGATATTCTTCATCAGCAGATGGCAATTTAGATAGAAATAAAGATACTGCAAATATCAAGGATACTATTAAAAACATATAGTAATAAAATTCTCCCTTGATATTTACATCGAAAAGTTGATCTATAGTAAAGAATATTCCTACTATACCAAAGTATAGAACAAATGAATATACAAAAGTCAAAGCAAAACTAGACCATATATCCATTACATAATATTCATAATCATTCTTTTTTCCTATCCTTGGTATATACAAAGATGCTAATATTAGAAATAACATAGTCGCTAGATATCTAGACATAGATACCATTCCATAATTTTTTATGAATACAAAATAATATAATATCAAAATTCCAGTGCCAATGCTATATAATAATATTGAAATTATTTTTTTCTTTTCAAAAAACCTCTCTATTAGTAACCCAATACATAGAGAAAAAGGAATTCCTAGCCCTATTACTAAATTAATTTTTTCTAATATTTCCTGATCATCTCCAGTTAAATGACTTTCATTCATATAAATTAAAAGTATAGTCAAAACTGTAGATATTGCTACTGTTATTGGAAATCTTTTGATACTCTTCCTTATACTTATTAAAGTTGATTTTACCCTATCAAAACTCTTCATGATATCAACTCCTTTCTACTATATAGTATATATTTACCCAACAAGAAAAAAAGTATTTGAAAAAATCAAATACTTTAGAAATCATGGTTTAATATTACATCTAATATTCCCTCTTTTCTCTCTATCCAGTCATCAAATGAATGTATATCTGTAAAGAGTTTTCCAATATTATAATTCAAAGATTTAATGCTGCAATCACTTAAGAAATCAACATCAACTTCTTTCGAGAAAGTAGTGGCAATAGTCTCCAATACACAAGTAACTATTTCTTCTTTTTGAGATTCTTCTATATTTTTATTCTCTAATATCATCATCAAATTCTCATGGAATCTATATCTAATAAATATCATAAACCCTTCAAAATCTTCTGCATTATTCCCTTCTTCTATTTCAAATATTATCCTAAAAAATAAATTCCACCTAAAATCTTTATTTATTATTTCTAGGATACTACTCCCAATTTTTCTTGTAAAATCATCATTGAAAAAAATTTCCCTTTCAAAATTTATATATCTATTAAAGGATATATCATTTTTTCCTATATCATTCAGTCTATTTAATATTCGAAGGAAATTCACACTATAATTTTCTGATTCCTCAGGTCCACCTTTCATGAATATATAATTTACAATCACATCTGTAGACTTTTTAAAATCTACAACAAATCCAATTTCCTGTCTTATCTTAACTATATATATATCATGAATAATCTTTGATAACAATGCTTGTAATTGTACTTTTTTTGTTAAAGAATTACTTGCATCCATTCCATTAAGATGATTATAGACAAGCATTAACTGCCTATCAATCATAGATAAATTATCTTTTATTGAAGACATGATATCCCTAAAAAAGTCTTCAGTTAACATATAATTAAAATTCTTATAGAGTATTCTATGGTCAATTTCTCCCCAGAAAACATTTACTAAAGATTTTATCTGAAGTTCAAAGTTGATACAAGTACCATCTTTACAATACTTCCCATCAATTTTATATATTTCAAATCCATTCTTTTGCTTCTGAGGTTGTTTTTCGTCTAATTGTAACATAATATTAGAATTCAAAGGATTTGTATAAAAGCCATTTTCACATTTTATATCAAATAGTTTCATAATATCTTTATAAATTTTATTTTCATCTTCAATAAATCTACATTCAATTCTAAAACCTATTAAGTCAGATAAATTATTTAATAAATTCTCTGGTGTTTTATACTTTATGTAGAAATTATGCCTAAGTATTTTTTCTCTTAAACTCTCTGGAGATTTAATTCTGTAATTGACATTTAAAAAATGATCCTTTATAAAAAAACTATCTGTAAAAAATTTTTCTAAAGAATTAGCAACATTTTCTATACTTTCTTTTCTTTCTTCTATAAGTGCTAAAGTTTCATCTATAAAGTCAAACAATTCAAGTTTCATTCTCTATCCCCCTAAGGATTTTTTGTATATATAATATATACCATTTAATTATATCATAAAAAATAAGATATTAGTCCATAAAAAAGAGAAATCCCTTGGATTTCTCTTAATCAAATTTATCAAAATATATTAATTCTTCAGGTAAACCTTTTTCCATAAGAGCACTCACCATAGAGTCTATCATACCTGGATTTCCACAAAGATAAGCTTCTTTATTGTCTGAATTATCCAGATACTTATCTATAGCATTATTAACTCTACCTCTTTCTCCAGCCCAGTGATGTTCTTCTGTTATCCTTGATAAAGTAGGTATAAATTTAAAATCATATAGTTTTTCTTCTAATTCCCTAAAATAATCTAGTAAAAATAAATCATCTGGAGTTTTTGCACCAAAATAAAATCTTGCCTTTCTATTTATCTTATATTCTTTCATATGTTTAAGTATAGAAAGTATAGGTGCAATTCCTGTACCAGCTGCAACTAATATAACTTCTCTATCATTATCATCGTGGAAATAGAAATCTCCATAAGGACCATTAATTTGGACAGTATCTCCCACTTTTAAATATTTGTGTACATAAGTAGTACATTTTCCTCCAGGCACATATCCAATAAATAGCTCAATATAACTCTTATCCCCTGGAGAAGAAGCTATAGAATAAGCTCTATAAACTTCTTCATCATTACCTTCATAAAGTGGTGCTTTAAGCTGAATAAACTGTCCTGGTTTAAAATTAATTTCTTCTCCTTCAGGTAGTTTGATTTTCAATCTCTTAATTACGGAAGTCATATCTTCAATCTCTTCTACTGTTGCAAAATACTCTTTTACGTTAAATAACTCTTCCGGTATCTGAATTTTAATATTTTGTTTTACCTTACATTGACAAGAAAGTCTAACATTGTCTTTTAATTCCTCATCTGTTAGAAAAGGGGTTTCTGTTGGTAAAACAGGTCCTCCTCCATCAAGAACTTTTACTTTACAATATCCACAGGTTCCCTTCCCTCCGCAAGCAGAGGGAATAAAAATCTTTTCATCAATTAATGTGGATAATAGAGAAGATCCTCCATTAACGGTATATTCTTTATCTTCATTTATAACTAATTTTACTTCACCATAGTTCCCTATGGTTCTATCAGCAAGAGTAAGCAAAAAAGCGAATATAGCCGATATACCTGTAACAGCAGCTGTTGTTATAATTATTTCATTCATATTTTTTGCCCTCCTTATTGAATTTGGACTATGCCTGAAAAGCCTATAAAAGCCAATGCCATTAATCCAGTAATAATTAAAGTTATACCTGGGCCTTCCAGTCCTTTAGGAATAGATCCTTTCTTTATCTTTTTACGTATACCAGCTAAGGCCACTATGGCTAAAGTCCATCCAATTCCAGACCCGATGCTAAAACCAATTGATTGAAGAAAGTTATAGTTACGAATTATCATAAATAATGAAACTCCTAAAATGGCACAATTAACAGTTATTAATGGTAGAAATATACCCAATGCATAATATAGATTTGGAAGGTATCTTTCTACAATCATCTCTAATAGTTGCACAAATGCTGCTATACTAACAATAAAAACTATAAATCTTAAGTAATCTAAATGTAATGGCACCAAAACATAATGATATATAAGATAATTTATTATTGTAGTACAGGCCAGAACAAATGTAACAGCTTGGCCAAGCCCAAGGGAAGTAGGAATTTCCCTTGAAACCGCTATATATGAACACATACCTAAGAAATTACTAAATATCATATTATTTGTAAATATTGCCGCAAAGAATATGATGAAAGGATTAAGTTCTATCATGAGCTAACCACCTGACCTTTCTTCTCATCTTGTTTTTTCTCTTTTTCTTGAATAGTTTTAGTTATCCAAATGATAACTGCTAGGATAAAAAAGGCGGCTGGCGGCATTATCATAATAGTCCAAGGTGTCCACCATTCCCCTAATACTTGAATACCAAATATCGTACCAAAACCTAATAACTCTCTAAAAAATGCTATAGTTAATAGAACTAAGGTATAGCCTAATCCCGAGGCTACTCCATCCAAAAATGAAGGTATTGGAGGGTTCTTTTGTGCATACGCTTCTGCTCTACCCATTATTATACAGTTTGTAATGATTAACCCTACATAAGGTCCTAAAGCTTTACTCATTTCAGGCATATATGCTTTTAAGAAAATATCAACTATAATTACATAGGCTGCTATTATAAGTACCTGTACCATCATTCTAATATGTTTTGGAGTAAATGATCTAATTAATGATACCGTAAAAGATGATAATGCAGTGACAAAAATTAATCCTACTCCCATAATTAATGAATTTAACATAAGATTGGTTACAGCTAGTGCTGAACATATGCCTATTATTTGAACTAGTACTGGATTATCTTCCCATAGTCCCATCTTAAATATTTTTTTAGGGCTATCTCCTATCATTTCCTATTCCCCCTTTCTCTCTTTAATGAAATTATCTATGTCTTCATTTAAGAATTTACTCACAGATTTTGAAGTCAAAGTTGCACCAGCTATAGCATCTACATTTCCTCCAGGCGCTGGCTTATATATAATATAATTTCCATTCTGTGATCCTGTTATATCAATTCCTCTGAATTGTTCTTTATACCAATCCTCCGATATTCTACCACCTAATCCCGGTGTTTCACTATGAGAAGTAAAATCTAGCCCAAGAATTGTTGAATAGTCGGCCGAAATTCCAACATATCCTTCTATACTTCCCCATAGACCAGAGCCATTTATGGGTACAGCATATCCTAGGATTTCTTGATTCTTATCATAATATACGTACATAGAATCATCACCAAACGGTATAGAGCCTATATTTTCCATAAAAGCTTCATTAATGTCATTGGGATTTTCAGATAGTGGCTCAATATCAAAAATATATAGAAGTTTCCTACTTAACTCAATTTCTTGATTAAATGCAATTTTATCAGCAGTACTATAATTTAAAAAAGCTAATATAAAAGTGAAAAAAGCAGTAATAATAATCATGAAAATTATTGGAAAACTAAAAGATTTCTTCATATTGCCACCTCTTCCTTTTTAGCCTTTGATTCTTTTCTGTATTTCTTATAAGCATTGACTCCCTCATCAATTATCGGTGCAAAGGTATTAGCTATCAGTATTGCAAACATCATACCACCAGCAAATAATGCATATCCCCTTATAATTACAGTAACTATACCTATAAGAATACCATATATCCATTTTCCTTCCTTTGTCTTCGGAGCTGATATAGGATCCGTTGCCATAAATACAGTACCAAATAATAATCCTCCAGCAAGTATACCAAAAATAGGATTAGGAATCTGACTATTACCTAATGCATAGAGGATACTACTTAGACCTGTAAATCCGATTAAAACACCAGCCATTATTTGCCAAGAAGCAACCTTCTTATAAATTAAGTAAATACCAGCTAACACTATTAAAACAGCAGATGTTTCTCCCATAGACCCAGAAACATTTCCAATGACTAGGTCCATTAAAGAGGCTATTTTTCCCGTATCTCTAAATAATAGCATAGGCGTCGCTTGGGATACTGCCTCTACTCCTTCAGTTATATAGGTACCTAATCCTCCTGGAAAACCTAAAGCTGCTTTTGACCATTCTATAGTCAAAGGGGTTGGGAAACACACATATACAAATGCTCTAGCAACTAAAGCCGGATTAAAAACATTTTTTCCAAAACCTCCGAATACTTCTTTTGCAAATAAAATACCAAATATAATCCCTGTTACTGCTATCCAATATGGCGTAGTAGGAGGCAATGTCAATGTGTATAAAATACAACTAACAAATACTGCCTCTGATACTTTTCTATTATATTTTTTTTCAAATATCCATTCTGTAGTTACTCCAGCAACTGTAACGATTCCTAAAAGTATCAAAGTTCTCCATCCGAAAAAATAGATTGATGCAAATATTATAGGTATTAAAGAAATAATAACTGTTCGCATCATCTTTTGTTTAATAAAATACTTTGAGAAATTCTTTAAGTTCAAAATAACACCTCCATATTTTAATGAGTTAATATATAGTATGATATATTCCCAATATTTTGATAAAATAACATTTGTTAACTATATTGATAATAAAGATACTATATTATTTAGAATAAGTTCTAAAAATACGGCATACTTATAGAAAATCCATAGGCATACAACACAAAGCACCTATGGATTTTCAAATATTTTAACTTATATTTATTTTAAATAATATCTTAATTATAATCTTATTAGCCTTTATAGTTTCTAGCTCTTTCTAATATATAAAATTATATTAAATATATAAACATACTTAAATACTTCTTTTATCTATCAACTCAAAAACTTGGCTATTACATTTAGAGCATCTTTTCAGCTTTAATTCTTCTATGGTTCTAAATTTCTCTAAACTTCCTACCTTCAGCATCTCTCCACATTTTTTACATTTATATAGACGTGCCGTGGCCCTAAGTTCTCCAGTATAGATAGCTCCTTCATAAGAGTTCCCCACTAATGCTTTACTATTATTAGTGGTTTTAAGAATTATCATCTGCCCTATATTACCAATTATTTCTGCTCCTTCATAGGTGTTAAATCTAGTTATTATCTCTGAAACTACAAGACCCATTTTCAAAAAGTTCTTTTGCATATCTAACTCAAAATCTGGAGATTTATGAGCATAGGAAAGATATATAAAAAGTCCACTTTCATCATTTAAAGCTTCTATTCCCCTTGAAAGAAATAAGTTCATTCCCTCAAGAGTATAAGGAGGATCTGTAAAAAAACAATCAAACTGCTTTTTAAAATCTTTTGATAGTTCTTTTCTAAAATCTATATATTCACATTTGATAGGAAGATTTTCTTCTATAGCTATATTATTTATATAGTTAATAATCCTTTTATCTATATCCATTACTGTAATGGAAGTCTTATATTTTATAGAAGTTTTGTAAAGCTTTCTCAATAAAAATCCTATAGCTATACTAACTAAATCATCATCACCTATGCATAAAATCTTTTTTCCTATTAACGTATGATTTTTAATACATAATACTGCTCTTTTAATTGCTGTATCTATACTACACTTTGATTGATCAATAGTAACATCTACCTGAGGACGATTTTTAAAAATTATATTTAATTCTTCTCTTATTTCAATAATCTCCTTATGATCTTTCCACGGTTCTGTCAATAGTTTAATATATAAGTTTTTATTTATATTCTTAAATCCCAATTCATCTTCTATAAACGCTTTCCCTTCTGAAGTAAGTCTTATTCCTCTATCTTGAATAAGTATTTTTCTCTTTATAAACTCTTTCTTTATGGCAGCAACTATTGGGATGGGTAAAAGCATATTTCTTCCCAATTCTTTAGTAGAAATTCCCTCTTTAAAATATATATTTATTAATATGTTCTCTATAACATTTTTTCCTTCTTCTATTTTTATATTTTTATTTACTTCTTCTATATAATTAAACATCATTATAACCCTCCATATAATATATTAAGTTCTACAGGACTAAGGTAGAAACTACTCATGACGGTTATATTCAAACTAATATTTAAAAGTAAAATAGAAACTTCAACAAAAAAGACCATAGCAACACAAAGTGTCACTACAGCCTTTTTATAACTTAAAATATACACCAAGAACTAATATCCTCTTTAATTATAAAATAACAATAGTAATTAAAAGAAAGTATATTACTATTATGACTATAAGAGAATATATAATAATTTTGGGCATAAAAAAACCGTACAAAAGCACGGTTTTTACAATATATCATAAGGTCTAATGATTTCCGTGTTCCTAACTTACTCTTAAAAAACCGTCAACAAATAAACCTAAACACTTCTAGGTTAAAGTTTTTTAAGATTCAACTATTTAGTTGATTTAGTTAAGAACAAACGCTGACATCAACTTCTCTCCCTTACTTGTTTCTATAATTTATTTACTACAATTTACATTATAGCATATATATAAATATATAACAATTATAAATATGATTTTTCATATAATCTTTTTAGTTTTTTACAATAATTTTCTTTATTATATTTACATATTATTTACTACTTTATATTTTTGTTTTAATTCATTTGTCTTATCCAAATAAGCTTGTTGTTGCTTCATTCCAAGTACTTGATCAGTTATTTGAGCCTTAACTTCATCAAATGTGCTCATAGTTTCTTTATTCTTGGCTGTTAATTTGATTATATGATACCCAAACTGAGTTTTTACTGGCTCTGAGATAGTATCTACTTCCATATTAAAAGCTGCTGTTTCAAACTCTGGAACCATTTGTCCTTTAGTAAATTCACCTAAGTTTCCTCCTTGCTCTTTAGAAGGACATGATGAATAATTTATCGCAGCGTCTTCAAAAGAAAGACCTTCATTTATCTCTTTTATAATATCTTTAGCTTTTTCTTCATTATCTACTAAAATATGACTAGCAACTACAGTTTCAGGTTTATGAAAATTATTTTTGTTTTGATTATAAAAATCTAATATCTCTCCCTCTGTTACCGTGATTTCAGATAAAATATTATTTAGGGCATATTGTTTAAGTAATCCCTCTTTCAACCTTTCTAGTTCTTTAGTGAAATCTTCTTTTTTATCCAAGCCATTTTCTAGAGCATTCAAATATATTAATTCCTGATTTACTAACTCATCTACTACCCTTTTAATGCCTTCCGGCGATTGAAACTGCATTGCCATTTGAGGCCCCAAATCATTAAGGAATCTAAGTACAGTATCCTCTGTTATCTCTTTACCATTAACTACTGCAAGAACTCTCTTTTCACTCATATGTATTCTCCTTTTATTTAAATTTTTAATACATCTCCCTGTTCTAAATAATCAATAAATCTTTTATCTTCAATAATATAAAACCTCTTAAAGATATATCTTTAAGAGGTTGTGAGTATCCATTTACTATAGAATAGTGATGTTTTCAGCTTGTAGACCTTTAGCGCCTTCTACAACGTTGAATTCAACTTCTTGACCTTCTTCTAAAGTTTTGAATCCTTCTTTGTTGATTTGTGAGAAGTGAGCGAATACATCGTTTCCTTCTTCAGTAGTAATAAATCCAAATCCTTTTTCTGCATTAAACCATTTTACTGTACCTTTCATTGCATATACCTCCGAAATTTTATTTCTTTAATTCTTTGTAAAAATACCAACAATAAAATTTCTTTACTATATGCAGATAAAATTCTGAACCTGTAGAAATTATTGTGTATTGATTATTTACTTCCGAATTAAAGCTACACCCTAATCTTAACACACTCTAAGATAGATTGCAACTACATTTTATATCTTTTTTAACAAATCTAGAGCTTAATTTGTCTTAATACCATAATAAATTTTCAAACTATTTTGGTATTCTCAAATTGGAAAAATCAACTATTTCCCTCATATATTCCTCATCCATTAATGGTGAAGATAGTATATAATCTGCAGACGACCTATTGGTTGCTATAGGTATATCATATAAAACAGCAATTCGAAGTAAGGCTTTCACATCTGGATCATGAGGCTGAGCTTCCAAGGGATCCCAGAAAAAAATTACCATATCAATTTTCCCCTCAACAATACGAGCTCCTATTTGCTGATCTCCACCCAACGGACCAGATTTAAAAGCTTTCACTGGTAAATCTGTACTATCTGATATTCGCCTGGAAGTAGTTCCTGTACCACATAAAAAGTGTTTTGATAAAATCTCTCTATTTTCTTTTACCCAATCTATCAGATCATCTTTCTTATTATCATGAGCAATAAGAGCTATATTTTTTTGCTTTTCCATTCTTATTTTCATCATTAGCACCCCTCAAACTTAATACATTTAATATTAAATTTTTATTTTAAATATAGTATACCTATTTTATCATTAATTTGGGCAAAATTATATAGAGTAATTCACTTAGTTTTGACTAAAATATAACAAAACTTTATTTTACTATTCTTTAGTGTTATTATAATGATGTGAATATCTCTTACATCGTTATTCAAATTTAATAAAATTCAATAAACAAAGGAGCGTTTTAAATGAACTCTATGATTCAAAAGTATGTAACACAAGAATTTATGACCGAAGCAGAAGGTAACTATATTGAAGAAGCTATTGCTAAAAAAGAATCTGTTATTGTATCTGGACATAGATCAGCAGGTATAAGACCATTGATGGCTACTCTAATGGCAGTAGCAAAAGGTAGTTTTACATCAGTTCAAGTAAAAGGGTTTGAAGATTTAAATAGTGATGTTGAATATTTTCTTATTCCGGGCCTAGATAATTTGGATTTTGAAAAATTAATTGGTGAAGCCATGGCAAAACCAAACACATCATTTGTAACTCTAAAAGAACCTGAACATCCTTATTCAATTCTAAAATTATTAAAAGATGTTTATAAACTAACAGGAGATACTTCTAAAATATATCATCTTGTAGAATGTGCCAAGATTGATAATGTACCAAAATTAACTAAAATCACAAAAATGAACTTAGATGAAAAAGGGAAGATAATAAAAGTAGATTTTGAAGGATAATAAATAAGTTAGGTGATATCACCTAACTTATTTATTTATATTTTTCCACTTAGTTACACCCATGGAATGGTTGTCTTTATTATCCTTATCTAAAATATTATGGAAGTATTTATGTAAATCATCTGATTTATTTATTTCATTACTTCCAGATAATATGGTATTACCATAGGTAGTTTCTTTTTTATACAAAATTTCAAATTCATCTAGCATATAGTTTTCATAAATATATTCAGGGATAGTTTCCAGCATCCAAGAAAGATATTTAGTATTATTTACATGATTATTGTAATCAATATCTGATCTTCTCACATGAAAATCAATGTATTCTTCTATTTTTATCTCTTTTTTGAAATCATAAAAATCATCAAAGGTTTTCTCTTCTATGGGATTGATTGCTTCAATAAATTCAACTGGTACTCTAATAGGTCTCTTTTTTTCCATATTTAAAAATATCCAAACCGTAGATGCCCTTCCTATTTCTATAGCTTTTTCATCGTATATAATAAATTCTCTAGTAGCATAAAATTTATCGACCCTAGAAGTCCAAGTCTCAATTGTTATATTTTCTTTCACATTTGGATATCTGTGGATTTTAACCTTCCATCTATTTAGCATCCAGCCATAGTTTAGAGCTTGTAGCTTATCAACACCAAATCCAATATGATCTGTATGAGCCCCCGATGTCTCACCCAAATATGTAAGTATTGCTATAGGCGTAGCTCGTCTGTATTTATCTGCATCATAATATGGTATCTGAAACATTTTTCTATATTTAGACATTAATCTATCACTCCTTTAAATATACCAATAATTATATTATATATCATAACTCTTATGTATAAAATAGAATGTCAAATTTCATGTTTTGTAAGAAGTACTTCTATCAAATCACTAATATATTAATAAAGCCTTTCTTAGAGCATATTCAAAGCTAAGTTTAAATTAGGAGAAATGTAATTAAAAAGTAGAAATTTCCTATTCCTTATAAAAAACAGCCTATAAAAGGCCATTTTTATGTTACATTTCTAATCCATTTTTTAGATTTAACTCTTGGTAAACCTATAACAGCCTTAACTATTTCTTCAAAGGAAACTAATATAAAAACAATATAAACAGGTAACTTTAATAATAAAACTCCAATAAATGCTAAAGGAACTCCTATTAACCATACAGCTCCCATTTCAAGATACATAGAAAAACTAGTATCCCCTCCACCTCTGAGGACTCCTACAATCAATGTAGAATTAAATGTTCTTATAAAATAAAATATTCCTGCAACCATTAATAATTTTCTAGATAAATTGTACACATCTAATTCCAAATTTCTAAATAATTTTAAAGTTAAGTCAGGTGTTAAACCTAAAATCACCCCTAAGGCCAATCCTGCTATAGTTGACATAGTTAAAAATTGAATTGCATAATTATATGCCTCTTCTTCATCTCCAGCACCAATTTTATTACCAACCATAACAGTACAAGCATTAGCTAATCCTCTTACCATTACAAAAAAAATATTTTGAATAGTACTTGCAACTTGCACTGCAGCAGTTGCTTCTGCTCCCATTCTAGCATAAGCTGCAGAATACATAACTTGTCCCAATGCCCAAAATGTTTCATTAATTATCACAGGGTAAGTAGTCTTTAGATATCTGTTAACAAATTCTTTTGTCCAATCTGTTAATTCCCTTAGAGTAGCAGCTAGAGGTTTTATACCTGTATATACAAAATAAAGAATAAAACTAATTTCAACGATTCTCGCAATTAATGTTCCATAAGCCGCTCCTTTTACTCCCAATTCCGGAAAACCAAAATGTCCAAAAATAAGTAAATAATTAAATATTGTATTAGTTATAAATGATATAGCTGAAACAATCATAGGCATTTTAGGCTGTCCAATACTTCTAGATGCTATACTGAAAGCAAAGCTTATACCAGTAATTATATATGACAAAGAAACTATTCGTAAATAATCACTTCCTAGCCTAACTACTATTTCTTCCTTAATAAAAAATCTCATAACTATCTCTGGACAGAAGAAAGCCACCATGGTAAAAATTAATCCAGATAAGGCACTTAGACTCACTGCTAACCCTAATACTCTTTTAATATTTTCTGTATCATTTTTACCCCAAAATTGAGATATAAATATTGAAGAACCACTATTAATTCCAAAAATAATTAAAGAGTAAAAAAAGAATAGTTGATTTGCTAAACCTACTGCTGCTATACTTGATTTACCTAATTCAGATATCATTAAAGTATCCACCATATTTAGCGAAGAAGTTATCAAATTTTGTAATGCGATTGGAATTGCTATTACCAGCATATCCTTTAAGAATTTCTTATCCTTCCAAAATTGCTTCATTTATGACCTCCGATAATATAATGTTAAATAAATGTATTATATTTAGATAATACCATTATTTCATTATACAATATTTATTCTAAATTGAATATACTTAATTCCGCCAAATGAATACTAATAAATAATGGTACTCAACTTAATGAGTACCATTATTTATTATCTCCTACCATATCTTGTATGATCATTTCCTAAATAATTTACATTTGCATAAATTTTTACCATATTACTATTATCCTCATGCTCAATTTGAATATCAGTAGGTCTTCCATCATCTCCTCTTCTTTCAAAGTGATGATTTATAATCTCTAAGGCTATTTTTTCACTATACTGTCCATTATATACCTTATTATAATCATCTGCTGGCATTTCTAATACAGATCTATGAACTCCATCTTTAACAATCCTTTTTTCGATAATATTATTAAATAACATTTTTATAACCTCCATTGTCGTTATTTTAGAAGCTAAATTAAAACTCCTTTATAATATCTTTTCTATAAAGGAGTTTTTTATGTTACTTTTTATATATAAAAAATTGTTTATTGATTTAAATCTGTCCCATAAACATTTGTACCATAAATGATACTACTACAACAAGAAGAGAAATAATAAAGCCATGTAACATTGGTAAAAACCCAGATTTTGATACTTCTTTAAAGTTCGTTTTTAATCCAATTGCTCCTAAAGACATGACCATAAAAAATTTGCTTACAGTAGAGATTTTAGTACTAGCTGAAGCAGAGATAATCCCTAGACTTTTTACGCCAACCATAACCAAAAATATCACAATAAACCATGGAAATATCTTTTTTAGGTCAATTTTCTCTTTTTTCGTGCTACTTATATTATACTTAGAGTTTAATCTCTCGTTAATAAATGAGAATACTAATACTGCGGGTACTATAGATAATGTTCTTGTAAGTTTAACTATTAATGAAAAGTTTCCAGCTGCATCTGAAAATGCATATCCTGCTGCTACAACAGATGATGTATCATTTACAGCAGTTCCTGTCCACAATCCATACCCTAAATTACTCATTCCAAAATACCTTCCTGCTATTGGAAATAATACCACCATAACTATATCAAATATAAAGGTAGCAGAAATTGCATAGGCGATATCATTTACCTCTGCATCTATAGTGGGTGCAATTGCTGCAACTGCAGAACCTCCACATATTCCAGTACCTGCTGAAATAAGCCCAGAAAGCTTCCAATTCATGTTAAATAATTTCCCCAAATAATATCCACCTGCAAATGCAGCAAATAACGTAAATGTCATAACAATTAGCGAATACTTTCCAACTTCAAATACTTGAGAAAAACTTAGAGTTGCGCCCATTAAAATAATAGCTAATCTTAACACCTTTTTAGAAACAAAACTCATTCCATCATTTAAAATATTATAATTTGATATAATCGGATTAATTGCCATGCCTAAAAGTAAAGAAAAAACCCCTGCACTAATGAGTTTTCCTGGGATAAGATCACTAATGAACATTGATACATAAGCTAGAATAACTGTTAATAAAATTCCTGCTGAATACTTTTTGATAAACTTCATATCATTTACCTCCCTTTATTTTATACTATTGATTCTATTGCTACATTAGTATAAAATCAAATTATGATTTATTATATATCAATAAGTTAAGTTTATATATGGAGGATATAATGATTGATTTTAGATTAAAGACTTTCCTAACATTATGCAAAGTATTAAATTATACTAAAACTGCTGAGATTTTGCATATCACGCAACCAGCTGTATCACAACATATTAAATACTTGGAGGATAATTATAATGTAAAGTTATTCCACTACGCTGGCAAAAGTCTAGAATTAACGGAAGCTGGAAAAATACTCTATAATTTTACTCTTGCAATGCAAGCAAGTTCTGATAGACTTAGGCTTATGTTGACCACTCCTAAAATTAATAATTATCCTATAACTTTTGGTTCAACTTTAACTATTGGTGAATATACAATGTCTAATTTACTTATAAAATTAATATCTGATTTTCCACATATCAACGTTACAATGGAAGTTGGCAACACGAAAATTCTGCTAGAAAAATTACGAGATGGAAAAATCGATTTTGCTATATTAGAAGGTCATTTTGATAAGTCGGAATATAATTCAATGTTTTTTTCTACTGAACCTTTTATAGGAGTATGTTCTCCTAATCATCCTTTTGCAAGCAAAAATATTTCCTTTCAAGATATTTTTGAGGAGCGGTTAATCCTTAGAGAGAAAGGTTCTGGAACAAGAGATATTTTTGAACAGATTTTATATGAACATAATATTACAATGAAAAATTTCAAAAAAATAACTCAAATCGGAAATATGAGCATGATAAAAGAATTAGTAATAGAAAATTTAGGAATTACATTTTTATATAAGGAAGCCGTTAAAAGAGAGCTTAGTGATGGCAGTCTTATAAAAATAGATTTAAAAGACTTTGATGTGGAAAGAGAGTTTAATTTTGTATTTTTAAAAGATAGTCTACATCATAAAGAATATCTTGATTGGTTTAACTATTTTATTTCAATTAGATAAATATAAAAGCTAGAACAAGAGGATCTTTTATTCTAGCTTTTTATATATACCTAATCTAAATTAATTACCTAAAAATCTATCTAACAAACCCAGAGAACTTAGTAATACTATAAATATGGCGACTGGTGCTACATACTTGATGAGTATAGTCCAGAATTTTTCAAGCTTAAAGCTTACTCCTGGGCTCTTCTTCACCTCAGCAATAGCCTCATCTACACCCCAAATATATCCTATGAATATTGCCATTAAAAATCCACCTACAGGCATTAATATATTAGATGTAAAGAAGTCTAAAGTATCAAAAACTCCTTTATTGAATAATGGAATATGAAAATCAGCCATAGGCCCCATGGATAAAGAAGCAAATATGCCAATTATAAACATAAGAGATGCAAATATGGTTACAGCCTTATTCCTAGACCATTTACGCTGATCAATTCCATATGATACAGCTACTTCTAGCAGTGAAATAGAAGACGTAAGAGCTGCAAAGAAGACTAATACAAAGAAAATCACCCCAAATACGGTTCCTAAAGGCATAGCTTCAAATACTGCCGGCAATGTTACAAACATAAGTCCAGGACCTTGACCTGGTTCAAATCCAAAAGCAAACACTGCTGGAAGAACAGCAAAACCTGCTAATAGTGCTACTGCCGTATCAAGTCCAGGTATTATTAAAGCATTTTTCTCTAAATTTTCATCACCTTTTAGATAACTACCATAGGTAATCAGCGCGCCCATACCTAATGATAATGAGAAGAATACCTGCCCTAAAGCATCAACTAAAACCCTTGCATTAAATTTGCTAAAATCAGGCTTTAAATAATAAGAAAGTCCTGCTGAGGCTCCATCAAGAGTTATAGATCTTACAGCTACTATAATAAGCATAACAAATAATGCTGGCATCATCACTTTACTTGCCTTTTCGATTCCCGCGGATATACCTTTAAAAACTATGGCTACAGTTAGTAACATAAATATTCCATGATATATTAGAGGCTCTACAGATGCTCCAGTGAATCCAGTAAAATATGTAGCCTTATCTGATGCTATACTTCCTAATAAAGTTGCAACAATATATTTAATAACCCAACCACCAACTACACTATAATAAGACAAAATTAAAAATGCAGTTAAAATTCCGATGAAACCTAGAAAACCCCAGTTTTTATTTAGCTTTTTGTATGCTCCATAAGGGTCAAGGTTTGTTTTTCTTCCTATGATCATTTCTCCTAGCATCATAGTAAATCCTACTAATACAACTATCAGTAGATATACCACGACAAACACGGCACCACCATTTTTACCTGCTAAATATGGAAACTTCCATAAATTGCCTAGTCCTACTGCTGAACCTGCTGCCGCCATAATAAAACCAAAACTTGATCCCCACGATCCTCTTTCTTCTTGGCTTTTAACCTTGTTGTCCATAATATCCCTCCTTTAATATTTTTTTATATTATATTTATGAGTTTAAATGATTATACTACATTTAAGCATTAAAGTAAACGAATATTTAGACTATTCTGTAAGTTTATTTTTTATCAAAGTTTAACTCCAAAATATAAATTCTAAAGCCCTTAATGGTATAATTATTATCTTTCCATTAAGGGCTAATCTTTTCTGTTGTTTTTATTCTATAGATTTTATAATATTTTCCAATATTGGATTAAAAATTTTATCTATAATTTTATCTGAATCTTCGTAGCTATTATTAGAAATATTGCTTATTTCCTTGACCATAGGAATCTCTCCCAGAAGCTTTAGATTCATATCTTCTAAAAATTCATTTATATTTTCTGTATCATATATTTTTATCTTTTCATTACAATTTGGACATAAGACATAACTCATATTTTGTATAACACCTATTATGCTTATATTCATTTTCCTAGCCATATTTACTGCCTTTGCTACTATCATTGAAACCATATCTTGGGGTATTGATACCATTATCAGTCCATTAATTGGTATTGAATCCATTACAGTCAATGCTACATCTCCTGTTCCTGGTGGCATATCAATAATAAGATAATCTAATTCCTCCCATAATACATCTGTCCAAAACTGTCTAACAGTCGTTGAAATAATCGGTCCTCTCCATATAACAGGTTGATTTTCATCTTCCATCAGTAAATTAAAGGACATAACTTTAATCCCATCCTCAGTCTCTACTGGATAAAGAAAATTCTCCGTAGATTCTACCTCTGCATCTTTAATATCAAGTAATCTTGGAATACTTGGCCCTGTAATATCAGCATCAAGGATTCCTACCTTGTACCCTTTTTTCCTCAATTCCTTAGCTATTAAAACAGATACAGTAGATTTTCCCACTCCACCTTTTCCACTCATTACACCTATTACTTTATTTATCTTATTTAATGGATTGTTCTCTATCATACAGCCATCCTTAGGTTTTGAACAGGAACTTTTGGATGGACAATTGTTGCAATTTGCCATAATAGTCTCCTTTCTCAGTTAATTTATTTATTATATCCTAGTAAACATTTCTAATCCACAGATTTTAATGATTCTACCATCTCTACATTCTTAAGTTTATAATACATTGCAAGATTTACAAGAATTGCAAAAATTAAGGTTAATAGTATTGAGAAAATATAGCTTTTTAATTCTAATTTTAATCCAAACATTATATTTTCCATTTCAACTGTTGTCATTATAAACTTATGCAAAAATATTCCCATAACGAGACCTGCTAAAGCTCCAATAATAGTCAATATTGTGTTTTCTCTATAGATATATACTGATACCTCATTATCATAAAATCCTAAAACCTTTATAGTTGCAATTTCTCTTATTCTTTCAGATATATTGACATTAGTTAAATTATATAAAACTACAAAAGCTAAAGCTCCAGCGGAAATAATCATAACTAAAACTACATAGTTTAAACTTTTAATAGTATCTTCAAAATTTTCCTTAATTGAAGTATTAAAACTAACACTAGAAATGCCTTCTTTTTTTATCAATTCTCTTGATAATTTATCTTCAAATTCTTTAGAAGTATCAGATAGAATTCCAATAGCTTCATTGAATTTTACTTCTTTTTGAAATATTTCATCATAATAATTGGGAGATAAATATACATAATTAAATGTATAGTTTTCTGTAATCCCAGTTATTCTTACTTTAGCCTTATCATCTTCATTGTTAATTAGGGTTATTTCATCTCCTATATCTACATTTAGGCTTTTACTCACCTGCTCGGTAATTACCACTCCCTTTTCTTCTATGTCAATTTCCTTTTCATCCTTACGTCTTTGCAAATGAATAAAATTATCTATATTTGTTATATCCTTTGGGATAATTATTGATATATCTTTTTTTAAGCTACCTGAATCTAGAGCTCCACTTTCCTTTGAAATAAGTTCATAAGACTTTATCTTATCATTATTCTCTAGATGTTTTATCCCCTCAGTTTCTAATCCTACAGTCATATCATAGGTAAATAACACTCCATATTGCCTATCTACTACAGTTTTAATAGAATCTCTTATTCCAAATGCTGTAAGCATTAAAGCAGTACAACCTGCTATTCCAAATACAGTCATAAAAAATCGTCTTTTATATCGAAATATATTTCTAATAGTTACTTTATAACTAAAGTTAAATCTGTTCCAAATGAAAGGTATATTTTCAAGGAGTATTCTTTTCCCTAACTTCGGAGCCTTTGGCCTCATTAGAGATGCTGGATTTTCTCTTAACTCATTATTACAAGCAAGAAATGCAGTAGTAGTAGTCAATCCTATAGCCCCTAAAGATATAAAAGTGGCTAAACTTACATTAAATCTAAGAGTTATAGATGGTAATATATACATTATTCCATAGGCATTGAAAATAACAGTTGGAAATAATGTATATCCTATTCCAATTCCTATTATACATCCTAATATTGTTGCGGCTAAAGCATAAAAGATGTATTTAAAGGCTATATCCCATCTCCCATAACCTAAAGCCTTTAAAGTTCCTATATTTATCCTTTGCTCATCTACCATCCTCGTCATAGTAGTCAAACATACTAATGCCGCAACCAAAGCAAAGAAAACTGGAAATACTTTAGATATGGCATCAATACGATCCGCAGCCCCACCATAATCTACATATGAATAATGAGATTTTCTATTTAATACATACCATTTCCCCTTTTCAATTTTCTTTATCTCTTTTTCTCCATCCTCAATTTTTTCCCATGCCTTTCTTAATTCTTCGTCTACTTTTTCCTTTGAATCATTATATTCTTTTTCTCCCTTTGCCAAATCTATTTTTCCTTTATCTAATTTTTCTTTAGCCTTTTTAATCTCTAAAAGCCCTTCTTTTTCACCTTTTATAAGATTTAACTTTTCATTCTCTAATTTTCCCCTTGAAGAAGCTAATAAATTTTTACTTTGATTAAGTTCTTCCTCACCTTTTATAAGTTCCTTTTTATTTTTAGCCAAATCTTTCTTTCCATTATCTACAGCTTCTTTCGTCTTAGCTAAAATCCCCAATGTAGTTTGTAAATCTATGTTTAGTTTTTCCTTTTCTTCCTTTGGCAATAAAGGATTTTTTAGAGCATCATTAATTTGTGCTATCTTTCCTTCTAATAGAGTTATACTTTCCTCTCCTTTTTTTATTTCTTCTTCAGCTTTTTTGAAACCTTCTTCAGCTAATGATTTTTTTTCATTAAAAGCTTCGAGCCCTTTTCTGTACTCCTCTTCCCCTATTAATAATTCCTTTTCTGCTAATTCAATCTTTTCTTTACCTTCTTTAATAGATAAATTAAACTTCCTTTCATTATCTTTAAGTTCTTTTTCACCATTACCTATGTCTTTTTTAGCATTCTCTATTTCCTCTAAAGCTTCCATTAATTTTTCTTTCAGCTTTAGCTTTTTCATCAAAGTATTCTTTTTTACCTTCTGTTATCTTGTCTTCTGCCTCTGATAAAATTTCTCTATATCTTATTTGTTCTCTATCTTTGGCTAGTTCCTTTACCTTATCTGTAATTGGATTGATTACATCAAAATATTCATCTTTATATGAATTCAGTTCCCTGGCACCTTCCACAGTAATATATATATCTGTATATATATCTAATATAAAGTTTTCTTGAGGAATCATAATGAAATCTCTTACTTGCCCATTCCCAATATTACTGCTGCCTTTTTCGAAGGATAAATAGTATGGAGTCTGAACAGCACCTACTACTATAAATTCAGTATTTTTTAGACTATCAGATAAAGGTTCTTCTTTTCCAGAAAATAGTTTGATTTTAGAGCCTATAGGTACTCTCAAGAAATTCTCTTTCCCTGCTTCAATTACACATTCATTAGATTTCTCCGGCAACCTTCCCTTTACTAATTTCACACCATTTATCTGTTGTTCCGATGAAAATCCATGTACTCTGAGTACAACTTCTTTCTCCTTATATTCTGCCAATGCATCAATAGTGTAGGTTCCAAAGCTTTCTTTTACACCTTTAATTTTACTTATTTCACTTAGATCATCTTTAGTTAAACCTAAAGTTGACACTACTCTTATATCCATTAAATTGTACTCATCATAATATTTATCAGCTGTATATTCCATATCTTCTGGAGCAATTTTAACGCCTGAAAAAAATGCCACTCCCAAAGCTATAATTGCTACAATAGATATAAATCTACCTAATGACTTTTTGATATCCCTTAAAACATCTTTTGTTAGTGCAGTTTTTTTCACTACCATTCAATCCTTTCTACTGAAATAGGATTGCTATTTATGGTTTGACTTTCTATCATACCATTTTTAACTCTTATAACTTTATCTCCCATTGGAGTTATAGCTAAGTTATGAGTTATCACGACTACGGTCATCCCTCTCTCTCTACAAGTATCTTGTAGAAGTTTTAATATAGACTTTCCTGTATTATAGTCTAATGCTCCCGTTGGTTCATCACATAAAAGTAGCTTCGGGTTTTTAGCCAATGCCCGTGCAATAGCCACTCTCTGCTGTTCACCTCCTGATAACTGGGCAGGAAAGTTTTTCTTCCTGTCATTTAATCCTACTGCATCTAATACTTCTTCTGTATTTAAAGGATTATTACATATTTGAGTTGCAAGTTCTACATTTTCAATAGCTGTTAAATTTTGAACTAGATTATAAAACTGAAATACAAAACCTATATCATGTCTTCTATAGGTTATAAGTTCCTTATTTGAAAAAGAACTTATTTCTCTTTTATCTACTACGACCTTTCCAGATGTTGCTGTATCCATACCTCCCAATATATTTAGTATTGTGCTTTTTCCTGCCCCACTAGCTCCTGCTATAACAACAAACTCCCCTTTGTCAATGGAAAAATTTGCTCCAGATAGAGCTTCTATTTTCACTTCTCCCATTTGATATAATTTTCTTACATTTTGAAATTCAATATATTTTTCCATCTTTGTCTACTCCTTAACTAATGATGTATATTTTTTATTTTTAAAATACTAGATTTAATAATAAAGATATTTATAATATAGAGTTTATCATATTTTACTAATATGTTAACCATAATTTGCAAAAGAAAAAGCGATTAATTTAAATAATCGCTTTTTTCATCTTATTATTTTAAATCATATTAGCATAGATAGAAACTGCATCTCTTAAAAATTCCGCTAGCCCTGGCTGCTCCTTATCATAATATTCTTTAAATCTTTCATCCTCAACATACATTTGAGCAAGATTAGCATGTGCTTCTTTAGTATAAGAATCCCAGAAATAACTTAGCCACTGACGATGTAAATCTACTGCTTTTTGTGCTAGTTCTCCTCCTGGATTCTTAGTATCATATGCTAATTTTAATGTCTCTATCACATTAGAACCAAGTTTCTGTAACTCTTTATATTGTTCTTCAGTCATGTTTCTTAGCATTTTATTTGATTTATCTACTTGCTCATCTCCATATTTCTCTCTAGCTTCTTTTCCAAACCTCTCTTCATTATCACTAATCATTTTTTGTTTAAAACCTTCAAACTTTTCTTTATCACTCATTTTAATTCTCCCTTCTTTTAATGCTATAGTCTTCTCTACATTAGCTATTAACAAATCTATTTGATTTCTTTTTTGAAGGAGTTTTTCACGATGTTGTATAAGTGCAGAGGATTCGTCAAAAGAAACTGATGTCACTATCTTTTTTATACTCTCTAAATCCATATCTAATTCTCTATAGAATAATATCTGTTGTAATCTATCAACTTCTTTATTACTATATATTCGATATCCTGATGAATTAATTCTTGCCGGCTTAAGAATTCCTATCTCATCATAATATCTAAGTGTTCTACTGCTAATTCCTGCTAGATTAGCCAACCTTTGCACTGTATATTCCATTTCATTCACCTCCTTACAAGTTTACTATACACCTTTACGTTACGTCAATGTCAATAGTTATCCTTTATTTCTGTAATATATAATCTCAATAAAGTTAATAATATTAAATAACCTAAAACTAAATCTTGATATCTTAGAAAGGGATGTGAATTATGGATACTAATGAATATTTAGTATGTACCGAATGTAAAGGAGTCTATTTTGAAATTAAGAGGGAAGCTACTTATTTATATACATACAAATTAGAAACACCTTTGACAAAGAATTTAAGTGATAAAGATGAAGCATTACCCTTTTTATTTGATAATAGAGAATTATTAAATAGTAATGAATATATTGAATGCAGAAATTGTGGTGCAATATATCCCTATGACTTACATAGTAATAATAACATTCATTTTACAATTGTTCAAAAGGCAGCGCGATCTGACATTATTGAGGAGCCCGAATTTCTTGGTTAAATATATTAAAGCTAGTTAGGAAAATATAAGATTTCCTAACTAGCTTTAATATTTAATTTAAATTATCGTGTCTAAATAATCCTGAGGTTTTATTAACATCCATAACAAACATTATGCCCTTACCTGGTTCATCAAGATGCATAGCTTCTTTTATAGACTTTATTATATTATCTGATTTTTCTCTTTCAACTATTGTCATAACTATTTCTTTCTCCGGTTCAATATTCATGGAAAAGAACATAATATTTTCATGTATGCCTGAACCTCTCGCATTAATAATAGTTGCCCCTCTGGCTCCTGCTAAAGTAGCAGCATCTACAACTTCTTCTCCAAGTCCTCTCTCTACTATAGTAAAAATCACTTCATATTCCATATCATCTTTTCCTCCTATTCTCAGGTCCATATCAGACTTGCCATAACTTTTTACACCTAAAACCTTCTTTACAGGTAAAGAGAAGATTATTCCATGATTAGGTTTATTTAAATGAAATTTTTCAGTTAAGACTTCATGAATCTGATCCTCAAGTTTATCTTCTGAAACCATTAACACTATTTCTTTCTTTACTTCGTCAAGTCCCAATATTTCTAAAATATGATTTTTAACTGTTCCTCTTCCTAGAAAAATAGTCCCTCCTGCTACACCAATTTTTTTTGCTTCCTTTAGAATTTTACTTCCATTGCCTAAGTTTACTATAACAACAGATAAAACTAATTCTTTATTAATCATATCTAGTTCCAATTTAGTTCAACTCCTTTTTTCCAGCCTTGCGTTCATATATTAGACCTAATATTTGTATAGCAATTAAAGGCGTCAATGCTACCATGGCAATTACACCAAAGGCATCCATTAATACATCCGCACCCTCTATTGCTTCTGCTACACCTTGAGCAAATGCCAATATAAAAGTAGCGGTCATTGGACCAGAAGCTACTCCACCTGAGTCAAAGGCAATACCTACAAATAGTTTAGGTGTAAAATAAGACAATGCTATTGCTAATAGATATCCTGGCACAAGAAAATGCCATAATTTAATACTGGGGATTAATATCCTTATCATAGAAAGTGATACCGCAATTGCAACTCCTATTGATAATGTATATAAGATTACTTTCTTTTTAATATGCCCACTTGTAACTTCTTCAATCTGTTCATTTAATACATATACTGCTGGTTCTGCAAATATTACTGCAAATCCGAGAACAAAGCCTATTGCTATAACAATCCAGTCCTTATCAAGAGATGCAGCAGCATGCCCTATAGCAGATCCTGCCTCCATAAATCCTGCATTTACTCCAGTTAAGAATAATACAAAGCCTATAAAAGTATAAAGCAAACCTTTTAAAATCTTATAAAGTTGTTTTTTAGATAGTTTAAAAAATATAATTTGAAATATAAAAAATAAGAATAATAATGGAATCATCGCCATTATAACTTCCATTGATATCACTGGTATTTCATGTATGAAGGAAGCTAATATACCATTTGTATTAACAGAATGATAAGGTAAACTTCCTGTTAGAGATTTTATGCCTGAGAACAGGCTCATTATGAGGACTGCATCATAGGACCAGCAGATGCTATACCAACTAATCCAAAGCTTGATTCTTCAGATGCTTTTCCCCCCTGAGTGGAAGATACACCTAAACCTAGTGCCAAAATGAATGGTACTGTCATTGAGCCTGTTGTGGCTCCACCTGAATCAAACGCTATTCCTAGAAATTCTTTAGGTGATAAGATTACTAGAAAAAATATTATACTATATAATAGTGTTAAAAGTTTGTGTAATGGAATATTAAATACAATCCTTGATAATCCAACAGCAACTAATACACCTACTCCTATTGAAACTACAATTACAATACTTGTCTGTGATAATACTCCAGAAGTCACGTCACTTACTTGTCTTGCCAGTACTAACAAATCAGGTTCTGCAACATTTATAAAAAATCCAAGAATGAATCCAAATATTATAATTAGCCATATATTTTTAGTCCTTGTTAGAGATGAACCCATTAAAGTACCTATAGATTGTATTCCTAGTTCAGCACCAAACAAAAATATTGCTAAACCAAATATAATAAATATTGCTCCAACTATAAACTTCCACATTAAATTTGCTCCTATTGGAGCTATGGTGAAGTTCAAAATCAGCACCAGAATAGTAATTGGTAACACAGCTAATGTAACCTCTTTCAATTTTTGAGTCAACATGTTCAAATAGTATCAGCATCCTTTCTGTATATAATATATATTTTTTAGTTCATATATATTATAGTATATAATTTATTTCTATGTAAACCTTTTCTTTCGTTTCTCTAAGATTTTTTTAATAAAAGGATTGCCAAAAATAGTATTTTAATTGAAACAATAGGGACATTAATCACTAATGACCCCATTGTTATTCCATATATAGTTTTATTTTTAATTTTACCACTCATTAATTTAATTTTTCTATTTTTCTGGATTTAGACTTAAATAATATTCCAATCCATTTACTATAGAATCTACTACCTTATCTTGATAAGAATCATTTAACAAAAGTTTCTCTTCATTTTCATTGGATAAAAAACCATATTCAACTATTATAGCCGGCATTTTAGTCTGATTTAAAACTATTAAATCTTCTCTACCTATAATACCTTTGTCAGTAGCTCCAGTACCTTTTACTAATTCATCTAACATAATCTGTGCCAGCACATCATTATTGGAATCATTAATTAGTGCTTTTTCTATTTGGGTAATATAATACTTGAATCCCGTTTATACTATTATTATTTTCTATAGCATTGCCATGAATACTAACAAATATCCTAGCCTTTTTCTCATTTGCCATATCTGCTCTATAATTGTTATCTACGAATTCATCCGTCTCCCTAGTTAAAATAACTTTATAATCCATAGACATAAGTTTTTCATATAATTTTTTAGCTATTTCTAAATTTATATCTTTTTCATAATGGTTGTTAACACTAATAGTGCCAGAATCTTTTCCTCCATGTCCAGGATCTATAACTATTACTTTTTTTGATGAAATAAAATCTCCTTTTAGAAAAGAAAATCTTTGAAATATATTGAAAAAGATAAGTATTAATATTATTATCAAAAAAATTGCTCTAATTCTTCTAAATATCATCTGTCTTTCCTCCAAGAATATTGCTAATATTTTATTTAAATAGACAAGACTCTTCAGCAATATCAAACTGATAGCTAGTTAATCTTTGCTTGTCCAAAAGTCAACTAATTTTTTAGAAGGAATGGCAGATATTATTGTTTTATCTCCCATTCCTTCATTATTATAATAATATATTACTACTTTTAGTTTATTACTTAGATTGTATCATGTTTTCAAAGGTCTTTATACTTTCAAATAAATTCTTATTTTCTTTTATCTTCTGTTCTCCTCCTACAACAGATATATAATTTTGTTTTAATATTTTTTCTATCATATCGGCAAAACCTCTTATATCTTCATCTGTAGTATTTATTATTTCTTCATACATTCTCCTTATATCATTTTTGGTAACTCCAGAAAAATATAGTTCATCCTCAAGAACAACTTCTAGACTAGGAGTTAACTTTCCAAAAGGATTCATCTCACTTTGAACATTTGTTATAGTCCCGATTATATGATTTATCATTTCTTGCTCTGTCGCTTTAAAATTTCTTATAAAATCTGCTACCCCATCAAATACTTCCATTGTCTCTTTTATATTAGGATCTTGAGTTGAATAAAATATAACTTTACCATCTTCACTTATTTTAACTCCAGTTCCATAAGCTCCTCTTTTGACTCTTATTTCATTCCATAGATATTCACTACTTATGATTTTCTCAAGAACTTTCATTTTAGGACTATATTTATATCCTTCTTCTATAAAATTCCCACCCTTAAATACATATTGAAGATTAATAGGCATTATTATACCCTCATTCTTATTATTAGAAAGAAATTCATATTTTGCTATAGGATATTTTGAACCATCCATACTGTCTATTAAATTAGGGATATTTTCAACAAGACTATTATATCCTTTTGCATCTCCCAAAAAGCTTATTACCATAGTATCTTGATTAAATATATGTTTTTTTAATTCTAAAAGATTTTCTTGAGTCTCATCCCATCTCTCATCAAAATTTTTATCAAGATCATATATAAATTTATAATAATCAAGACTTACTATCTTTGAAACATATCTGTCATTTTCGGTTAAATAACTATTCATTTTATCCCAGCTGATATATTCCATATAAGAGTAATCTTTATAATCCATATCTAAATTCAATTTCTCTTCGCGAATAATATTTTTTATACGATCTTTATCATTAAAATTAATGGAACTCATTATTTCTCCAAATGATTTTAATGAATTTGAAATATTTTCATTAGAAAGCTTGACTAAAGAAGCTTGCATATTTAAACCAATTTTAGAGTTATTAGGTATACTGTAAAATCTTGGTACAAAGAATCTTACTATATCATTATCCATATCATTAAGAATTGAAGATAAAAGATTAATATAGGATAACTTATCCTGTGGTATAGACTTTGTGTCAAAATAAAAAGTTATATATGATGCTTCATCTAAAGGAACAGGATGATATAAAACTTTTACTTTGTCTATTTCTTTTACTTCTGTGGGAAAATCACTAACTTTTATATCTATATCTTCCTTAGATAAATATGGTAATTCAGATAAATCTTCCTGTGAGTCTGGAGTATCTGCCCACTGTCTTAACTCTTTAGTTTGATTTACAAGACTATTTATTTCTGCATCAGATAAATTTGACTTATATTTAGCTAGTTTTTCTTTAAGTTCCATAGTATTTTTATCTTCAAGGCCTTTAACAGGTTTTAATATTACAGTAGATGAATGATTATTTTCAAGAAGATAATCTACAATAAGTTTTTCTAGATAACCACTTTTTATCTTTTGCTTAACTTTATCAAAAACATCCTTGTTTTCTAGGAATTTAGGTGATTTTTCTCCATAAACCCATGATTCCGTCATTCTCATACTGAAATAAAAGGGATCAACATTTGGGTTAGATATTATTCTTCTTTCAATGAAATCCAGCACTTTATTTATATCTTCTTCTTTAAATCCTTCCCGCGTTATCTTTAACAGAGTGTCATCTATTATCTTTTTAATTTTATCTTTATTTTCTTCTTCTGTATCACTGATATAAATTCCATAAGTTGGCTGGATGCCATTAGCTCTAAAATCAGAGAATACCATGTCACTAAGAGAACTGTCTTCAAGAGCTTTTCTTAAAGGAGAAAATTTATCTCCCATTAAAAGCTCATTTAAAATTTGAAAACCTATCACTGTTTCTTTATCTGAGAAATTACTTACTACATAATTATAAGATATATTTGTCTTATTTTTAGAATCAGATTCTTTTGGAATACTATATTCTACTGCAAATGTTTTAGGGAGTTCAAATGGTTTTTGATAAGATATAGAAATATCTATCTTTTCTTTATCAAATTTACTTAGATAATTATCATTTATAAGCTTTAATATCCTATCTGTATCAATATTTCCATATAAGAAAATAAGGGAGTTTGATGGTTTATAATACTCTTTATATGTCTGTATAAATTTCTCTCTTGTTAAAGAGGGTATTTCTTCGGGAAATCCACCTGATTCCCATTTGTATGAAGTATCTGGAAATAAGGATTCTTTTATGGCTTTCATTAATAAAATTCCTGGATCAGAGTACATATTTTTCATTTCATTATATGCAATTCCATTAATTCTAAAGTCTGATTCTTTAGAATCCAATTCATAACTCCATCCTTCTGACTTAAATATATTGGGTTCTTCTAGCATATTAGGATAAAAAATCCCATCTAAAAAAACATTAATCAAATTCTCAAGGTCTTTCTGGTTAGTACTATCGGCTGTATAGGATGTATAATCTTGAGAAGTAGATGCAGTTATAAGTTTACCCATAGATCTATTAAGCATTTGAACAATAGGCTGTTTAACAGGATAATTTTTAGATCCGCATAAGACACTATGTTCTATAATATGGTTTACTCCTGTATTATCAGTGGGAGGAGTTTTAAAATTAATGGAAAAGAATTTTTGATCATCATTGTTTTTCATATGAATTAACTGAGCACCTGATTTTATATGTTCATATGTAATTATGGTAGATTTTATATCATCAACCTTCTTTGACGATATGATTTTAAACCCGTGACTAATATTCTCTTTTTCAGCGATAACTGAAGAAGAAAGAAAATATGAAAAAATAATACTAAATATTAAAGTTAAAGAAATTAACTTTGGCTTTCTGAGCATATAAAATTCCTCCTATTTAATAAATTTAAATTATCTAATCTGTTGAAATCAAAAAGTTTCAAACTAGATAATAATACTTTATCAAGTTTGAAACCTACATTTATTAATATAATATTTAGAAAACCTTAAATTTTTCTTACATTTCATATTTAACTTTATTTTCAATTGGTAGAAATACAGTAAACTCTGTATATTCCTCACAACTTTCAACTTTAATTTGCCCCCCATGAAGTTCTACAATTTCTTTTGCTATGGCAAGTCCAAGACCTGCACCACCTGTTCTAGATGTTCTCGCAGTATCAAGGCGATAAAACTTTTCAAAAATCCCATCCAATTTATGTGAAGGAATTGGTTTTCCATTATTCTTTATTTTAATATTTACTCCTTCTATAATTTCTTCCACAATTATCTTGATTTCACTGGATATAAAACTATAACTAATTGCATTTTTAAGTAGATTATCAAATACCCTAGCAAGTTTGTCACTATCACCAACAATGGAAATATTATCTATTAAGTTTAATTTCACATGAAGTTCTTTCTCACTCATTAAAGGGTACATTTCATCAACTAATTGCTCCATCATTCTTGCAAGATTTACATTAGTTTTTTCCAAAATTATATTCTGCATATTAAATCTCGTGATTTCAAAAAATTCATTAATCAAATCCTCTAAACGGTCTGCTTTTTCAAGAGCTATAGATAAATATTTCATTCTTAACTCCTCAGAGATTTGTTTCTCATCATGGAGTAGATTTAAATAACCAATAACCGATGTAAGCGGAGTTTTCAAATCATGTGCTAAATATACTACAAGATCATTTTTTCTCTGCTCCGCCTCTTTTGCTTCAGCTTCTCGCTGTTTCAATGTTAATTTTATTTGATTTAATTTATCCTCCATTGGTTTAAGTTCATTTGGAAGAAGAATTATACTTTCATCCTCATCGATAATTCGATCTACTGCATCTGCTATTTGATTTAAATATCTGGTCACTTTAGAAAGTGTATAATAAAAGAAAATTATAATTAACATTATAAATCCTACAGTTAATAAGGTTTTTTTATTATTCCTAAAAACCTGCCGATATATATTATATGCATCAGCATTACTAAATCCCAAAATTTCACATGTTCTAATAACAAATCTTGCAAATGGATCTTGTAGAATACCATCAATAAAAACCTTTAATATAATAAACCCTAAAATTGCTGCTATTCCTAAATTTACAAACATTCGGAATAAAATTTTCATCTTTAATTCTTGATAGTTATTTTTCAATTTTATATCCAACTCCCCATACTGTTTTTATAAATTTAGGATTTTAAATGGTTCATTCATTTTTTCACGGAGTCTACGTATATGAACCATTACAGTATTGTTATTATCAAGGTATTTCTCACCCCATACCTTTTCAAAAATTTCTTCAGAACTTATGACCCTGCCTCTATTTTCGCAAAGTAGCCATAAGATAGAGAATTCAATAGGAGTAAGATTAAGAGGCTTTTCGAATAAAGTACATTCATGAGTTTTTCTATTGATAACAAGTCCTGAAAAATCAATTATATTATCTGATTGCTTATCATTTCCGCTATATTTCGTATAACGTCTAATCTGAGCCTTAACTCTTGCTATAAGCTCTAATGGGTTAAATGGTTTTGTGATATAATCATCAGCACCAATAGTTAAACCTGTTATTTTATCCATATCTTCCACCTTTGCGGTCAGCATAATCACTGGAAAAGTGTGCTTTTCTCTTATAATTTTGCAAATAGTAAATCCATCTATGTCTGGCATCATAACGTCAAGTATAGCAAGATCAAGGGGTACACTTTCTATACACTTTAAAGCATCTCCTGCATCATAAAATTTATGTACACTGTAGTTTTCATTTTTCAAATACAGCTCTACTAAGTCCGCAATTTCCTTTTCATCATCTACAACCAATATATTCATATTTTACTCCTTTCATAGTTAATAATTTTATTTTAAACCTATTTTTATTTATATATGTAAATATATAATAACATATATTTATTTAACTAAATGGATTAAATAATAAATATAGGTAATTAGTGACATTTAAGTAATGGATTATATTTCTTTCATTAAGGTATATATAAATAAAGCTAACTAAAAATAAAATATAAGGAAAGATTCATATGATAAAAGATAATATAAGTTTAAAACAAAAAATAATTGGTAAAGTTGCAGAGTTTATGGTAAGCAGTATAACTTCTTCCCCTCCCATAGCGAAGATAAACAAAACTTTAAAGGATTCAAAAGTAGCCTTTATAACTACTGCAGGTGTTCATCTCAAAAAAGATAAACCATTTAATACCAATGGAGATCATACCTTTAGATTAATTCCTAGAGATGTTGATTCTAATGATTTGACAATTACCCATGATCACTATGATAAAAAAGAAGCTTTAAAAGATATTAATTGTGTATTTCCTTTAGAAATTCTTAGGAATCTAAGGAATGAAAGATATATTAAGGATGTAGCTCCTCGTCATTTTGGATTTATGGGTTATATTCCTAAAGTTGACCTGTTAATCAATGAATCTGCTCCTAAAATAGCTGATATATTAGTAGGAGATAATGTAGATATAGTATTATTATCTCCTGGATGATATATATGTCATCAATCTGTAGGATTGATTCAGCGGGAGATAGAATCTCGTGGTATAAGGACAGCATCAATTATGCATTTACCTAAGGTTGCAGAAAAAGTTAGACCTCCAAGAATGATGCATATACCATTTCCACTTGGCAGAACTTTCGGCAGGGCCTTTGATACCCAATTACAGACAAGAATTGTAAAGGATTTACTCGATTTCGCCATATATGGCGGACCTGAAGAATTAATTAGATTAGATTATAAATGGAGATAATAAAAAACAAAGCAACAAGTTTTTTAACTTG